>NZ_CBVI010000023.1 GCF_000513195.1 Bacteroides timonensis
TGCTAAGACTGAAGGTATTGTAGGCTTAACTGTAGGTGCAACCTATACTTTCGGTGGCAAGAAGTTCGTAGCTTGTGGCTCGAAAGTTGATCAGAATGCTATCAACAACGAAATCAATAAGTACAGAAGTGAACTGGCACAAGCTCAGGCTGACCTGGCTAACGCTAAGAACGCTTTGGCTAACGCTAAGCCTGTAACTAAGGAAGTAGTGAAGGAAATTGAAGTTGCCGGTCCTCGTGCCATCTTCTTCAAGATTGGTAGCGCTCGCATCGATGATTACGGTATGGTTAACATCCAGTTGGCTGCTAAGATTCTGAAGGCTAACCCGGATAAGAAGTACAAAGTTGCCGGTTATGCTGACAAGGCTACGGGTAGCGCTTCCTGGAACCAGAAGTTGTCTGAAAAACGTGCTCAGGCTGTTTACGACGCATTGATTAAGGAAGGCGTTGATAAGGATCAGCTCGAACTCGTTGGATTCGGTGGTACTGCTAACATGTTCGGTAAGAACTATTTGAACCGAGTAGTAATTCTGGAATAAGATATAGGGACAAAGAGTTGTAAACTCTAAACGAAGAGAGGGCGGCTAACTGATGTTAGCCGCCCTCTTCATTTTATACTGAAATAATATTTTAATATACCAGTTTCACATTATCGATCCAGAGTGAATTACCGGGAGAACCTATGTATGCTCCTCCATGGCTGGAAGTAAACTGCAATAATAAATGTGTAGGAGCATCTTCTTCTGTTCCCCATGCTACTTCTTTGACCGGAACACTTTCACCTTTACTATTAATTGCGTAACGTTCTTCTACTTGCAAACGCATCATATGAGGCTTATAAGCAGGATCACCGGTAATATCTCCATACATGACTGAATAAGTAGCATTATTATGCCAATCAGTGGTATTATAGTAACGAACCACCATAGTCCCTACCCGCTTAGCAAAAATATTGCCATCTTTGTCTTCCCAACGCTTCTGCAAAAACAAATTCACCTCCGGGAAGTCTTTACCTTCTACGTCCGTTATCCGGCTAAAACCGGTAGCACGAATACGCTTTTCCCTATCAGACATATTAACTTTATAGTCAAACTGCACAGCGATAGGTTTCTTGGTAAAGGGAATACCGGAATTCAGCATCTTTTGCGGATTCTTTGTGCCCTTAATCGGCTCATTCACTTCCCCCAAAAACATAGAACCTGCGGCAAGTACTGTGATATCAACAATACCCAATACTTTTACGCTTTCCATACGGGTATCCATACGGGCACAGTAGCCATCACCACGCTTCTCGGGAAACACTGAAGTATTGGTTTTAGTAATACCCGTTACACGCGCCATAACATTCGAAGTAGCCCATGGCGAACCACCCATATTCTTATAGGCCTTATTCTCACGAATAGTTGCAGTCGGTCCGATAGCATATACATTCTTCAACGCACCACCGATAATGCCCGACTCTTTAATCTGACGGTCTATCCATTGATCCATGTCTCCGAACGGAATCATTTCCACAGTATGCTGTTGCTGCTGTGCAAGTGCCGTTCCGCAACATAAAAAAGCGGATAGCAAACCGTACATACAAATTTTCTTCTGCATCATCTCATTAGCTTTTTTTTAATTAAAGTTCATATTTCCACTGCTCCAATGCAAAGTTCCAGTTATCCTGAACCAATTGCACGGTGCGATCATCATATCTATATTTATTCTTCTTATATCCCTTCTTTCCACCTACATACTTTTCTATATCATTGCGTGCTTCAGCAAATCCGGGAATAGACAAATCGCGATAAATCTGCTCAGTCATCCCCATAGCATCCGCTTCGAAGTCTTCGAACTTCACTTCCACCAGATTACCGGCAGGAATACAAGATTTATCAGCCTCGTATTTATGATACAGTTTGGCATAAATAGAAAGAATATTCTTTTCAATTTCGTCATTACTGATGTCCTGCAACTTCAACGGCTGGATTGTATTCGTGAAGAAACTTCGGGTACTCTCGAACACCGTATAAGGATTACGCATCAGATAGATAAATTTAGCATTAGGGAACATTTTGACCAGCTCTTTCACACGTCCCGTATGGGGCGGATTCTTACTCAAGAACTGTGTTCCGTTAGTATTCCACAATGATATCTTAATCAATTTGGTAAATACTTCTTCAAAAACCTTCAGTTCCTTTTCCGTTATATCATCGAACAGCAAATATTTATCTGCATATTCCTGCTGATACTTTGGGAGGAACCAAAAGTTATAATAGGTATAAGGCATCATATTGGCAAGTGCAAACTCTTCTTCCTGTGGCAGATCTACAGCAAGTTCCATGTTATCTGTAGGACGCTTATCAGGCATCAGCCAGCTCATGTTCTTCTTGAAGAAAGGCTGTCCCCACATCATCAGATGCGGAAATACAGTTTGGTAAGTAGTATTATAGCCAAAATGCTTGTCGCATGAGAAGACATTATGCACAAAGGTCGTTCCGCTGCGCCAATGGCCAAGAATGAATACCGGATCATGCTCTAGCGGTTGGGATGCCAACCGTTTCTCATAACGTCCGTTCTGTAAAGGAGCCAGTGTAGAAAGCAGACGACATACCGCCTTAGTCAAACGGTATTTGCCTTTGTATGCCGCATCAATTTCCCGTCCTTTCGTAATAGCATTAAATGTTTTCCAATCGGCTCCCACCAAAGTATTTATAGGGAGTTTGTTAAATTCCAGTAAACCCATAATTATGGTACATTATTTGATTATTTTCACTTCAATACCTTGGCGCTTCAAATCTTTCACCGCTTTTTCTATAGCTTCATAGTGTTCGGGAGCAATTTCTAACTTCGGTAAGTTCAAAACCGGAAGATCTTCAGAAAGATGCATATCCTTATCCTCTACCCTATCGATAATCATACCGACAGCACTGGTATTATTGGTAATCGGATCAATCAGAATGAATGCACCTGTTGCCTTATTTTTTTGATAAGGATCAAAGAATAATTCTTTGGCAGTAGTAAGAACAACACGGGCTATCTGATTTAACTGCATAGGCAGATCATCAGGCGTCAATTGTCCATTATCAACGGACAACTGCTCCATCGTATTAACATCTACTTTATATTTAATGTTACTGATGCGTGAACGACTCAAATTAGTAGTCTGCTTGATGAAGAAGGATTTATTGAGATCCATCGGTTCTTCATCCATCCACACCAACATCGCTTCAAAGTTGCGGTCCACAACCGGCAAATTATCAGGATGTACCAACATCTCTCCTCTCGATACGTCAATCTCATCTTCCAGCGTTAAAGTTACAGATTGAGGCGGAAAAGCGTAATCCAGTTCACCGTCATACGTAACAATGCTCTTAACACGTGATTTTTTGCCTGAAGGTAACGCTATCACTTCATCCCCTTTACGTACTATCCCTGATGCAACTTTACCGCAAAAACCACGGAAATCAAGATTAGGGCGCAATACATACTGTACCGGGAAACGGAAGTCCGACAGGTTATGATCGTTATCAATATGGACAGTCTCCAAGAAATCGAGCAAAGAAATGCCATTGTACCATGGAGTGCGTTCAGACCTCTCCACTACATTATCGCCATCCAAAGCGGAGAGCGGAATACAAGTCACATCAGGAATACCCAATGGTGCAATAAACTGTTTATACTCTTTAACGATTTCATTAAAGCGCTCCTCAGAGAAGTCTACCAAGTCCATTTTATTAACAGCCAGCACCACATGCTTAATGCCCAACAAAGACACCAGAAAAGAATGACGACGCGTCTGTGTAATGACACCGGTACGGGCATCTACAAGAATGATAGCCAGATTAGCCGTTGAACCGCCGGTAATCATATTACGCGTATATTGCTCGTGTCCCGGAGTATCAGCAATGATGAATTTACGATTATTAGTAGAGAAATATCGATATGCCACATCAATCGTAATACCTTGTTCACGTTCTGCTTTCAGACCATCCAGCAGTAATGCGTAATCAATGTGATCACCGGCATTTCCCATACGCTTACTATCACGTTCCAATGCATCTAACTGGTCTTCATACAATTTCTTGCTATCAAACAACAAACGCCCGATCAGCGTAGATTTTCCATCATCCACCGAACCGGCAGTCAGAAAGCGGAGTAAGTCTTTCTGTTCGTCTTTATCCAGAAACTCCTTGATATTTAGTTTAGAGTTGTTCTCCATCACTTTTTACTTTTTAATTGTCACCTTTATCTTCTTAAACCTAAGCATTAAAGTTCTAAAGGTCAGGTTTAAGATTCCAATCCTCAGGTTTTAATTTTTAATTCTTAATTCTTAAAAGTATCCCTCACGCTTTTTCTGCTCCATACTGGCATCCTGATCAAAATCGATTACACGGGTGGTACGCTCACTCTTGGTGGTAGTCATCATCTCCTCTACAATTGTCTCAATCGTATCCGCATAGCTCTCTACCGCACCAGTCAACGGCCAACAGCCCAATGTACGGAAACGTACCATTTTCATCTTTATCTGATCACGATATTTTTCAGGCAGGCGGTCATCATCTGCCATAATCAAATTACCATCAATTTCTACGCACGGACGCTCCTTGGCATAATACAACGGAACAATAGGAATATTTTCCAAACGAATGTATTGCCAGATATCCAGCTCCGTCCAGTTACTCAACGGGAACACACGAATGCTTTCTCCCTTATGCACACGGGCATTGTAGATATCCCACAATTCCGGACGTTGGTTCTTCGGGTCCCATTGGTGGAACTTATCACGAAAAGAAAAAATACGTTCTTTCGCACGTGATTTCTCTTCGTCACGACGAGCACCCCCAAAAGCTGCGTCAAATTTATATTTATCCAGAGCACTCAGAAGAGCCTTAGTTTTCATCAAGTCTGTGTGTACTTTACTTCCATGAGTAAACGGTCCTACACCTGCATGAAAAGCTTCCATATTACTTTCTACGATCAGATTCCAGCCATGCTTTTTGGCATACTCATCGCGGAATTGAATCATTTCCTTAAATTTCCACTTCGAATCGATATGCATCAACGGGAAGGGTACTTTACCCGGATAAAAGGCTTTTTCGGCAAGGCGAACCATTACCGAAGAGTCTTTTCCAATACTATAAAGCATCACCGGATTTTCAAATTCCGCTGCCACTTCACGGATGATATGAATAGACTCTGCTTCGAGTTCTTTCAGATGGCTCAATTTATATTCTTCCATTTTTTATATAATCACTTTTTAATCTGTATTTTCGGTAAAATGAGGTCGAGCAGTTGGTTGACTGACTCTTCCAGGCTGAGTTTTGAGGTATCTAACGTCAATGCCGGATGAAGAGGTGCTTCAAACGGAGCGGAAATCCCCGTAAAATTTTTAATCTCTCCCCGGCGTGCCTTTGCGTACAGCCCCTTTACATCCCTACGCTCACACTCAGCCAAAGGGGTACTGACATACACTTCATAGAAGTCCTCCTGCCCGATGATATTAGCCGCCATTTCTCGGATATCATTGTTAGGACTGATAAAAGCAGCAATAGTTATAATGCCTGAATCAATAAAAAGTTTGGAAACTTCTGCAATACGGCGGATATTTTCTACACGATCAGCTTCACTAAAGCCCAAATTATTATTGATGCCGCTACGGATATTATCCCCGTCCAGAATGCGGCAAAGTAAACCTCGCTTATGCAATTCGCGCTCCAAAGCAATAGCTATCGTACTTTTACCGGAACCGCTCAATCCGGTAAACCATATCATCACACTATGCTGACCGAGAAGTTCTTCTTTATCCTCTCTCGACAACATCCTATCAAAAATCGGATATATATTATTGTCTGTCATAATCTAATTATTAAAAGGGCCAAATTAATGGAATAAGGAATATGGATATCAAGAAAGCTATAATATTCAGCGGCAATCCGATACGGACAAAATCAGTGAACTTATAGTTTCCAATACCTTGCACAATCAAATTTGTCTGATAACCGATAGGTGTAGAGAAACTGGCAGAGGCAGCCATACAGATCACTACAAAGAAAGGCATAGGGCTGACACCCATCTGCGAAGAAATGGAGAGCGCCAAAGGGAAAGCTAATGCAGCAGCGGCATTATTGGTTATCAATTCGGTAAACAAGTTCGTAATGATAAATACAGCTGCCAGCAACACCTGAGGACCGTAATGTTCAGTCATACCAATGATATAACTTGCCACTACATCTGCCACACCGGAATTAACCATTGCTTTACTGATGGCAAAAGCACACGCAATTGTTATCAGGATATCCCATGAAATGTATTTAGTGTACTTACGGGCCGGAAAAATTTTAGTCCATGCCATAATGATAGTAGTCACAGAAACAAAGAAAAACATATCCAACTTGATATTCGGGAATGCCTCCTTCACAACCGGCAGCTCGCCTACCGTAGCCCCGGTAATCATCAATATCAGTAATAAAAGGGCAAACCAACGTTTCCCCTTTCCGGGAACCGGTTCGTTATCTTTGCCATTGGCCAACAAAACGAACACGGAAGACTCTCCCCAAGTTTGAACAAAAGAATCATCCGCCATCACCACTAATGTATCACCCTCACGCAAAACCTCATTATCCAGATTCTCAGTAATACTTTGTCCGCTCCGCTTTATTTCCTTAACAGCTGCTCCATAGTGACGCTGAAAATTAAACTCTCCCAACTTCTTGTTAATACCAGGAAAACGAGGACCAAGTACAGCCTCAACCCGATGCAAACCAACATCTTCTTCCGGTTCGTCATCTTGCTTCACAGCATCCGTACGAACATCCGGCAAGAGTTTAGAAGAAAATAGAAATAAATAAATAATTCCTGCTATAGCTATGAAAATACCCACTTTGCCTAATTCAAACATAGTAAATCCTTCATAACCTGCCTCTAATATCATGCCGTGTACTACCAGGTTAGTAGAAGTCCCGATAAGAGTACATATACCCCCCAAAATAGTCACATAAGAAAGAGGTATCAAAAACTTGGTAGCAGGTAATTTTACCGACTCTGCCCAACGCTTGATTATCGGAGAAAATATTACAACAACAGGAGTATTATTAAGAAAGGCAGAAATAAAAGAGATAGTGGGAAGCATACGAAATTGGGCTTTAAACACAGTCGTCTTGCCCTGAGGAAGCAACTTTTTGATAACCTGTCCCAATGCTCCGGACTGACGAATACCCTCACTGACCAAAAACAGCATAGCTACGGTAATCATTCCTTTATTACTAAAACCTTCCAGCATCTCTTTGGGTGTCAGGATGCCAGCACATAAGAACAAAACTACAACGGAAAATAGCACCATGCCGGGACGCATTTTATCCAATGCCAATGCCACCACCATGCCCAAAAGTGCCAATAGCACAAATATTATCTCAAATGTCATACATTATACTGTATCTTGTTACTATTTCATTTGCTTAGGTTCCACCACAAACCACGGATTCAGTAAATTCTCTTTATTGTAACAAAGCGGCTCTTCTTTTCCAGCCTGATAAACTTCCAATCCGGCAGCACGTGCAATAGCATGTCCTGCTGCCGTATCCCATTCCATGGTAGGTGCAAAACGAGGATATACATCCGCCTTTCCTTCGGCTACAAGGCAGATTTTAATGGAACTACCACTAGATATAAGTTCTACTTCCGAGTGTTGGCGCTTCATTTCTTCGATATAAGCCTCCGTCTCCGGAGTTAGATGCGAACGGGAAGCCACGATTACAAATTTACCTCTTTCGATAACAGAAGGCAGACGGGTAGCGGATGCAATCAATTCATCCAGTGAAGCATTTCCGCGAGAAGTTACATTGGAGAGTTTGTATGCCCCAATGCTTTCTTCTGCAAAATAAAGTTCCTGTTTCACAGGAAGATAAATAACTCCCATTACGGGTACTGAATGATTAACCCATGCGATATTTACAGTAAACTCTCCATTTCGTTTAATAAACTCCTTGGTACCGTCCAGAGGGTCTACAATCCACAAAGCATCCCATCCACAGCGTTCTGCATAGGGTAAATGTTTCCCTTCTTCACTCAGAATGGGAAAAGGAGTATCGCACAGAAAACCGGTAATCGTTTCATGTGCCTTGCGATCCGCAATGGTTAAAGGGGAGTTATCCGCTTTTTTTTCTATTTCAAAGTCCGATGCCGGGTCATTATAGATGGAAAGAATGTCTGCACCGGCTTGCAGAGCAGCATCTATTGCGCTTAATATATATTTTTGTTCCATATATGGTATCTATACTTACACATAGTGTGCAAAATTAAAAACTTTTTCATCCTCAAAAGTTTCCGAGCTTCGTTTTATAACTTCTTTTAAACTACCTAATACATTTATAAGCACTTTTCACAATCAATAAATCGAAAAAGGAACTCCAAACGTTGAAGTTCCTTTTTCGATTCAAAAACAGCTTCTTCTCCAGACTGTTTTTATTTTAGATTTGCGCTACTTTTACCTAATCTCTACTTACATCTACTTTTTATTTTCCATAGCTTCACCCGCCCATTCTACGGCACCTTTTTCTTTCAGCTTTGCCGTGATTTTTTTGGCTTTCTCCATGGCAACACTTTCATCTTCAGGGGAAGCATAAGCATGCTTATACCCCTTCACTTTATTCCATTCGCCACGGGTAAAGTCCGGGAAAGCAACGGCTGCACAATTGTTGTCCATAGACAATTCGCCTAACTCGGCCAGACAACACCATTCTGCCAAATCATAGACATCCATATCTAAAGGAAGTCCATTTTGCAGGCAATACACCAAACGGCTATCCATAATAAAGTCCATGCCACCATGACCACCAACCTCTTTTGCCATTTCACCATATTTCTTCAGGATGGGATGCTGATATTTCTGCACTAGAGCTTCCATATCTTTTTTAGGCATAAAACTATGGGAATTCAAGTTATCTACCTCAGGTGCAACTCCCGACGCATTCAGTTGTTTTGCATCCAATGCATAACCTTCTATCGGATATTTATTTGCGAACCCCTTGGTACCGGTCAACTGATATAGACGGTTATAGGGTTGCGGAGTCATCACATCATGTTGTATCTCAATCACCTTTCCATTCTCCGTACGGATCAACGTAGTTGTATGGTCACCGTTACGGAAATTCTCACAAGGCTGTCCCGTTCTTTCTTCTACCAACGACTTACCTACTACCGATTTGGTGTCCATAGCAACGAGTGTCTTCATACGGTCACCACGATGTATATCCAACGCTTGCGCTACAGGGCCAAGACCATGAGTGGCATATACATCTCCCCGATGCTTCATATTATATTCCAAACGCCAACCCAGTTTGCCATTTTCACCATTCTTCCAGTAATGATCCCAAAAAGGTTCCAGATTATGAATATAAGCTCCCTGGGCACGAACGACCTCACCAAACACACCCTGTTGCGCCATATTCAGAGTATTCATTTCAAACCAGTCATAACAGCAGTTCTCAAGGATCATACAATGTTTGCGAGTCTTCTCGCTCATATTTACCAATGCCCAACACTCTTTCAAGTCCATAGCAGAAGGAACTTCGATGGCAACATTTTTATTATTCTCCATCGCACACATAGCGACAGGGAAATGATGCAGCCAATCCGTAGCGATATACACCAGATCTATATCATCCCGTTTACACAATTCTTCGTATCCTTTTTCACCTGAATATATAGCGGCTTTAGGCATAGAAGCTCTCTGTAGATACTTCTGACATTTCTCTGCCCGTTCCTTTTCATAGTCACATAAAGCAACGATTTCTACACCCGGAATATACGTAAAACGTTCTACGGCTCCGGGACCACGCATTCCCAAACCTACAAATCCCACACGAACCACTTCCATTTTAGGTATGGTCAGCCCTATTACACTTGTTTGTCCGGCCGGACGCTCGGGAGTTTCTACAACAATCGTTCCCTTGTCCCAACTCCATTTTGTCCCTTTGTCTGAAACTTGTTGTTCAGACGATGTTTTAGCTGTGCACGCAACCAGCGCAATACATGCGCTCAGCAATAAAAATTTAAATTTCTTCATACATAAATTATTATTGTATTCCCTTAATAAGAGGAATATGTTATTCATAACATTACAAAACTAATAATTATAACGTAGTGACTTGTCTACATCACCCTTTGCCCTCACTGGTACAAATGTAAATCCCCATTCGTAATTTTGATTGGCAGGTATCGTATATCCAGGCTGCACTTTTGCTCCCCAACTGTCATAGCCAGCTACTCCTTGTTGCCTCATATCTACACAAACCTCCACAAAATCCCGAGGAACAATATCATTAATATGAGTCATTTTCCGTATCAGATTTCTGGCTTCATCCACATTATGCTGATTAATTTCCTCCGGAGAACGATTCCTCCATTGATATGGACGCGATGATTCTTCCGAATCAAAATCCTCCACCGTATTTCTCAAAGCATTAAAGCCTATAGTCTGTTTAGCCTGAACCAACAGGCCCCGACCATTTTTATCAGTCAAAGCTACCCAGCGTGTATCCGTACGATGACCGTTTTCTTGTGGACGAACATAATCTACATACATGAAATCAGCAGTAGTCTTGTAACGTCCTACCATACTTCCCGCATTACGGTCAATGTAATTTTCTTCGGGACCACGCCCAAAGTATTCTACTACATTCATATTTTGCGGTATACGGAAACGCACACCAATACGAGGTACTTCGAGCTGATCTTTATTCTCTTTCTTTTTACCGGGAGTATAAGTGGCAAGATGAGTATCTTCTTGAACTTCAGTTCGTATAGCTTCCTGATCAGTTGCAGTAAATTTCACATTCACATTTATTATTCCATCCGGATATATTCTATAATCCATCAAGTATTGGTTGCCAGCCGGTAAATTATATACTACACTCAGAACTGCATTTTGTCCTTCCATACTTATGGAAGCATTACTAATATTAAAATTATGACTTGAAGTTTTCCAAATCAACAAACGTTTCGGATTTGTATTCCCATAATCATTATCATTAGGTGCCCGCCAGAAGTTGGGTTGTACTCCAAATCCACGGTCAAAATACTCAGTTCCATCCACTTTATATGAAGTAACCAGACCTGAATCACGATTAAACTCAAAATAAACCTTAGATGAAGAAACAATCAGATTATTTCCTTCTTCTTTAAAGCTCAAGGCAGGTCCCGCAGCTTTATGTGCCGCTTTATCAACTGTTACCGGAAGTCTGAATTGTTCATATGCTATTTCGTGTCCAACCGGTATCAGGGGTTCCGGCTGAATAGTGACTACACTGAAATGCACAAAATACTCTACTCCAGCTTTTCCCTGCACATTCTTCACCGGAATAGTAAATTCCTTTTCTGCCTGAGGAGCGACATCCAATAATAACTTCCCTTTTTTCAGCACCATACCATTAGCACGTAATTCATATTGGATGGTATACTTTCTCAAATTAGTAAAATAAAATCGGTTGAACACTCGATACTTACCGGAAGTTGCATCAACAACACTAAACATCACATTCTGATGCACATATTTCACTTCCGCCATGGCAGGATGCGGTTTGCGGTCAGGACCGACAAGTCCATTACAGCAGAAATTACCATCACTCGGCATATTTACACCATAATCGCCCCCATACGTCCAATACTTACGTCCATTCTCATCTGTTCTTAATAATCCCTGATCTACCCAGTCCCATATATATCCACCTTGAAGATTAGGATATTTATAAATCTCTTTCCATTGATCCCACAGATTACCATTTGAATTTCCCATTGCATGAGAATACTCCGACGGAACCACTGGCCGGTCAGACCCAGTTTCACCAATATACTTCAGCCATTCTGCGCTGGGATATTGGGGTACATACATATCCGTATTCCATTCCCACTGTGCACGTTCATAATTCACGGGCCTGTCCATGAGTTCCTTATCCTGTCCTTTTATCCATAAATATGTCTGATAGAAATTGTAGCCATTACCAGCCTCATTTCCCAAAGACCAGAATGTAACAGAAGGATAGTTCTTGTTCCGTTCGTACATATTTGCAGTACGATACATATGTGGCTTCAACCATTCCGGATTATTGCCCAATGATCCACCTTTGCGCAAATCGTAATACATTCCATGTGATTCAATATTGGCTTCATCGTATACATAGAGCCCGAACTCATCGCACAATTCATAAAACCGACGGTCTTGCGGATAATGACAAAGACGAACCGTGTTCAAATTATTACGTTTCATCAATTCAAAATCCTTGCGCATCAGTTCTTCCGTTACATAATGCCCCGTTTCTTCATTATGCTCATGAATATTGACACCTTTCAACTTCAAAGGCTGACCATTAATAAGTAATACAACATACGGTTTCCCATTTTTAGCAATCTGATCAATCGCCTTGATTTCAATACGCCGAAAACCAACATTGAAAGGAATAATCTCCGTCACTTCACTTCCTTCTTTCAACGTAATCAACAATTTATAGAGATTAGGAGCTTCTGAAGTCCAAGTTTTTACTCCAGGCAAACTTGCATTAAAAGCAACCGTTTGAGTTTCTGCGCTCTTTACCTCACAATCACTTACACCATTAACTACAACCTTACCGGAAACTTTATCTATCAATTCATAAAGCACCTGCATCTTTTTACCAGCAAGAGCATGATTACGAACATCAACGGCCAACTTGAAAATGCCATCAGTATAGCTGTCGTCCAATGTAGAGATCACCCTGAAGTCTTTTACAGCTACTTTGGGCTGAGAATAGAGAAACACATCACGCTCAATTCCGCTCAGACGCCAAAAATCCTGACACTCCAGATAGGAACCTGTACTCCAACGAAAAATCTTCAAGACCAATGTATTCTTACCATTCCGGAGGTATTTATTTATCAAAAACTCCGCAGGATTTTTAGAATCTTCATTATAGCCTACTTCATTTCCATTCAGATACACATAAACTCCGGATTTAGCGCCCGCAATATGCAAATAGATATCTCGTGACATCCAGTCTTCCGGCACAGTTATTTCCCGACGATAAATACCTACGGGTATATCTTCCGGCAATTGTGGCGGTTGCGGATTAAGCGCTTTGAATTCATATCCATGATTCGTATAAATAGGTGTACCGTATCCTTGTGCTTCCCAATTACCCGGAACCTGAATATCACTCCAACCACTCATATCGGCTACAGTCTGAACAGCATCTCCCGGCAAATTACGATGCGAGTCCGAATAATAGAACTTCCATGTTCCATTCAGCAGTTTATAGTATTTACTATTCTCATATTCCCCACTTAGCGCAGACTGACGGCTATCGTACGTCATAAAGGCTGTACGCGGCTCTTCCCTGTTCACCGAAACAGTTTGTATGTCCTGCCAATACGGAGTTTTAATCGTTTTCACTTCACCTGCCATTACCGTAAATAAAGCACCTAACAGACATACTGCAACTAAACTTATTATATTTTTTTTCATACTATCAGATTATTAAATTTCATCGCATACAAGGTGAACACATTTCAGATATGTTTCAAACGTGTCCCAAATATAGATATTATTTTTTTTCTCCAAAACTTTCCTGTTGTAATTCTACTTCACGCAATTCATATTTAGAAATCCTTCTTTTCAATCGTAAAATTTCCTCTTTCATTGAATTAAGTTCCAGATCGTCTGTCCCGTGAATTTCAACTTTTTTTTTCGGCACTGCTCCGAATCTCAACCGGATTATAAATAAAGCGCATCATAGGCTTCACAGACTTATATTCAAACTCACAAGGAGCAATAGCATGTACTCCTTCTCCCAATACTTCTGCCCGGATATTTATCTTTCCTGCATTTGTTGTCGCACGAATCAAGACAGGGGCACTTCCCCAATGGGCCGGTACAGGATTGCATGCAATATCGCAATCCCCCAACAATGTAGCCTCACCCATAACCGTAAAACGTACAGAAGTATTATTCAGTCTCTTTACCGTACCTTCCTCATCTACAATCTCCGCTATTAACGTAACAACATCTGAACCATCAGCACGCAAAGGCAAACCGTCATCATCTACACGAAGGCGCAGGCTCACTGGCCGCCATGAAGGATACTTTTTATTGGTTGCCACAATCTTACCGTTTACCAGCCCTTCTGCCAATATATATGCTTCTTTTCGTTTTCCGGAACGGGCCAAAGCCTTCAATTCCATAAAATGAAAAGCATCTTTGAAAGTAATAATAGGAGAAGGCATTTTGCACTTATCGGCAGCACGTTGGTAAACGTATTTTTTACCATTCTCAAAAACAGTCAAATGCACTTCTTCACAATTAGAATAAACTGTAACGTCTTCGGGTGAGAAAGGTGTCATCTCATTCGCTACATAGACCATAGGCCCACTCTCTGCCGGAAGTTTGTCCGATTTGCCAAAAGGCCTCTGTGCCATAAACATATAATAAGACATTTTGGGCTGGCGAAAGGCATCCATTATTCCACCATAGAACGGTTGAGGGTGATATCCGCGTTGATGATCAAAAGCATGCCACAAAGTTCCACCCACATGTGCAAGTTGCGAAGCGTAGAGTGTCTCCAGGCACGTATAAGGATAAGCGGGAGAAGCATAATGTACAGCTTGTTGTAACATAGGACTTTCTCCCCACGAACGATGTACCCTACTGTTTGAATTATGGGAATTCCAATCATCTACATTATCCCCGAACTCCCGAGTAAAGTACATGATTTCTTCTTTCAATGTACCGGCATTATAAACCGATTTCTTGCCACCGGACACAGATGTAGGATGAGTGTAAATCACAGGAAAATAATCACTTCCCGGTGATCCCGGATCACAGGCAGAAAGAGCTTGTTCATACGGGTATTCTTCATCGACAGTTTTCTTCGCATTATGAGCATATTCCTTAGGGAAATGTGTTTCATTCAAAACCGGTTCCCACATAAAAGTAGAAGGATGATTACGATCACGACGAACCAGACCACGAATATCAGAGTAGGCTCTTTCTGAAAAAACCGGTTCATCATTCCAGAATTGCCATCCGGCAACAGCCAATATCGTTAAAATACCGAATTCGTCACAGGCATCCAGAAAAGCAGGATCATGAGGGTAATGAATACAGCGCACAACACGAATTCCCGCATCACGCAGTTTTTTCGCATCACGCCAATGTAAAGAATTGGGCAGTGCGTTACCGATAATAGCAAAATCCTGATGACGATTAACTCCTATCAGCTTATCCCGATAAGGTTTATTATTCAAGTACAGACCCTCTCTCCCTCTGTATTCTATTTTACGAATTCCTACTTTCTGTAACATTCCATCAATGAGGATACCATTCCCATCTACCAGTTTAATCTCTAACTGATGCAATATAGGAGAATCAGGTGTCCAAAGTTCCGGACGTTCCACATACAGATTCACATCATAATAATTTGCCCTGTCCTTTCGTAGCGAGAGATTTTTACTCCTCTGCTAATCTCCTTGCCTGAGATATCCCGTAACGTCAGCGTAAGTTTTCCTTTAAACAAACCTGACGACTCATTACGCAAATGAATTTTCACACCTATTTCAGCTTTATCTTCCGAAACAAAAGGGTAATGGATAAAAACACCGCCCCCTGCAATTTCATCTTCATAATTAGCATCCGTAATATGTACTTGATTATGAGCTATCAAGAAACAATCCCTATAAATTCCTCCAAAATAAGTAAAGTCCAAAGCTTGCTGGGGTTTACCAGGCAGAAATGAGGGATCATCACTATTATCCGCACAAATAGCCAATGTATTAGTCGTCTCAAAATTCAATCCTTCCGTTACATCTACGATAATCGGCAAATAACCATTATAATGTTCTCTAAGTAACTTTCCGTTAAGCCAGATTCGCGACTTGCCCATTATACCTTCAAAGTGCAGATAAACTTTTTTATCTTTCAGATCCCCGGGTACGGAAAAGTTTTTCCTGTACCAAGCCTCTCCCTGATAATTAATACTGCCACTGGCTTCTTCAGGAAGCAGTTCGAGTCCATGTGGTATACTCACAGCTTCCCATGAAGAATCATCAAATTCTCTTTGCCATGCATCCGGACAACTTCCTTTATAAAACTGCCATCCCACATTCATATTATATACTTCGCGACCACTACCGGCAAGTTCATAAAAACCTGCTGTAGAAAAATGCAGTTCACCAGCCTGCATGACTGGAACTAAAAGTGCTAGCAAGAAAAATATTTTTATACGCATCAGTCTATTATTTCAGATTACTTACTCTTTTCCAGCTCTAAAATCTTTTGAAAAGCCTTTATTTTCTCCGGGTATCTATCTGCTAAATTATTTTTTTCTCCGATATCTTTCTTCAAAAAGTACAGTTGATCTTGCGGAGCGTTACCTAATTCCGTGTTTGTGAGTTTTTCATAGGCTTTTTTATCACTTGGTGATATATACTTCCACTCACCATCAGATACGGCCAAGCTACCAGCTTGTTCCACCACATAATCACGCCCTTTTTTATCTTTTCCATACCATGTGGATAATTGCTCCCGACTATCTTTCTTCTGATCACATGTAAGAGATATTCCTAAAAGTTCAGACATGGTTGCTAAGAAATCAACTTGTGAGACTAAAGCCTTTGAAACTCCTTCCTTTACCTTACCCGGGTAACTGACAATAAATGGTATGCGTGTTCCTGCTTCAAAACTACTATATTTACCTCCTCGATACGCTCCCCAAGGACGGTGTTCACCCAACAATTCTACCGCCTGATCCTGATAACCATCATCTACAACAGGCCCGTTATCGCTGGTCAATACAATTAATGTATTCTCCCGCAATCCTAACCGTTCAAGGGTTTCCATAACCCGACCGACAGTCCAGTCAAACTCTATAAGTGCATCTCCCCGGGCCCCCATTCCACTCTTACCGGTAAAACGCGGATGCGGAACACGAGGTACATGCACATCATTAGTAGCAAAATATAAAAAGAAAGGATGTTCCTTATTACGTTCTATAAACGCTAATCCGTGAGCAACAATACTATCATTTATATTTTCATCTTTCCATAAAGCCTTCTTCCCTCCTTTCATATAGCCGATACGTGAAATTCCATTAACGATAGCCTGGTCGTGCCCATGATCAGGACTTGGTTTCATCAAAGTCAGCAGTTCAGGGTGAGTCTTGCCTAATGGTTCACCATGAAAAGGCGTTTTATAACTTACATAAATCGGATCTTCCGAATCCAAATCCACAACACGCCCATTCTCTACCCAGACACAAGGTACCCGATCTCCCGTAGCAGCCATCATATATGAATAATCAAAACCAATATCTTTCAGTCCGGGAGTTATCAATTCATTCCAATCCTGTTCACCGGTTTTATCCCCCATACCTAAATGCCATTTTCCTACAGCACCGGTAACATACCCCGCCCCTTTAAACAGGTCGGCCACCGTGTATTGTTCCGGTCGGATAATCATTCCGGCATCTCCGGGTGCTACTCCGGTATCCGTCCGCCTCCAAGCGTAATGCCCGGTCAGAAAAGAATAACGTGAAGGAGTACTTGTTGCAGCCACAGAATGCGCATTAATGAAACGTACACCTTGATTAGCCAACTTTTCCACATTAGGCGTATGTATGGTTTTCTCACCATAACAACTCAAATCACCATAGCCGATATCATCAGCCATAATAACAATGACATTGGGCTTTTTTATCTGCTGCGCAAATAACGCGACAGGTAAAAAGACACAAGTCATCCCGGAAAATATAGTTTTGGTATATTTCATAGCTCACTTTTTTTGCTTACTATTATATCTCAATAATGCTTCCAGATAATAATAATCTGCATATATTAAAGGAACATCTATCTCACTTCCATGAGGTATACTTCCTACACTATGCATCAGAATAAAATTACAGTTTGTTCCCGTTTCCGCCAGATAAGACGGAGAAGAAAGACTCTTCAATATATGTTCAGCCGCCTGACCATACTTTTCCCCATCAGTCGCATAATCCTCCAACTCTAAAAAAGCTGAAGCAGCTATCGCTGCTGCCGAAGCATCACGCGGTACTTCTTTAAACATCTGCGGATCATAGTTCCAATCAGGAACATATCCTTCCTGTCCGGCATTAAAATCCCAATAGGGTACCCCGTCTTCCGGCAGATTTGGATGATTCAGCCAGAAGCCAGCTGTATGGATCGCCATATCCAAGAAATCCTTTCTTTTTGTTTCACGATAAGCCATCGTATAGCCGTAAATAGCCCATGCCTGTCCACGTGCCCAAGCAGAGTTATCCGAAAAGCCCTGACAAGTAGCTTTATGAAGTACCTTTCCGGTCTCTTCGTCATAATTCACTACGTGATAATTACTGTAGTCTGCACGGAACTGGTTCCTCGCAGTAGTTTCAGCATGTGTATTAGCAATCTTTGCATAGATAGAATCTCCTGTTGCTTTCGTAGCAAAATACAAAAGTTCCAGATTCATCATATTATCAATGATTACAGGATAGAACCATTCATCTATTCCGTTCCACGCTTTCCGGTAATTCCATGACTCTATACAACCCGTTTTTTCGTTAAAACGAGTACACAGTGAACGGGCAGACTCTACGAGAACATCTTTATAGGTTTCATTGCCAGTCAGACGATAGGCATTACCAAAACTACAGTACATCAGAAAACCGATATCATGGTGATTGGTCAGTTTCTTCAGCGGTTCAAGAGCTTCCGTCCATTTTATTGCAGCCTCTTTCCAGTTTTCATTATGATTATGTTCATATACATACCACAAGCATCCCGGATAGAATCCTTCGGTCCAATCATTCTTTTTCGTAGTTTTCAATTTCCCGTCTTTTATGGTACGCGGATACTCAGTAGGTTCCGGTATCGCTTTCAATTGAGCGGAAAGTTGCTGTTCCGCTCGTTCAAAGCCACGAGACACAATATTTTCCTCATTCTTTGTGCCACACGAGCAAAGAACAAGCAAACATAATATCCAAAGTTTATTTATTTTCATCCTTAATTCCTCTTACCTAAAATAATGATTATTTATTCAATGTATAATGCGGCTCATTAGCAGAAAGGCCGCTCTAGCTTTTTAATGTAGTGACGGCCTTTCTTTGTTAATATGTACCGCATCTGCTATTTCCAGCCCGGATTCTGTTTTAATTTGTCATTCTTGAAAAGTTCCGTATTAGCAATCGGATAGAAGTATAACTTATCATCAACCGAACGTGTATCCAACAATTGCCTTGCATAATCTACACCTGCTTCTCCCTTGGTTATCTTCACTCCATAAATATCTTTTAAGGCATCCAGTTCTTTCCAGCGACGGAGATCCCAAAAGCGATGTCCTTCAAAGGCAAGTTCAACTCTACGTTCATTCTTCAGACGTTTCAGAAAATCTGTTGGCGATAAAGTTTCAGACAATGCAGGCATCTTTACTCCATCTCTGCCACGCACTAGATTTACAGCTTGCAATGCAGACATACCACATTTTTCATTCGTAAATGTAATGTCATCATAAGCATTGACCATAGCCTCTGCATAATTCAACAAGACTTCCGCATATCTGAACAATATCCAGTTGTGATGAGCCTTTGTAGTGGGTGCGCCCGCTTCGAAGCTTACACTGCTATTGACATATTTACGCAAGTAATACCCTGTTGTCGTAGCATTAGTCAATGGTAATCCATTGCTTCCTCCTTCCCATATTTCCACTTCTTTATCCGCAGGCCACTTCATACTATTATGTACAATAGTCAGATAAAAACGAGGATCTCTCTGAGCATAAGGATTTTCACGCATAGCTTCATTATTCCAATCAAAAGGTTCACCGTTATTCATTTCAAACGCGCTTGCCAGATTGTCTGTCGGACAAGTAGATGTCTTTCCGCCTGTCACTCCCATAGGAAAATTAGAAGCTTCGAAACCATTATTTTCTCCATTAGGACGAGCCCAAATGACCTCTTGACTTTTATTATTCTGCGCTCCGAACAGATTCGCAAAATTCTTATCCAAAGTATATCCCAGAGCAGACTGGTTACCTATAATTTCATAAGCGGCTTCTGCAGCGGTAATCCATTTACTCTTATCGTTATCCGGATTGAACAAAGGACTTGCAGCATATAATGTGGCACGAGCTTTCAACGCCAAGGCAACTCCCTTTGTCACACGTCCTGTCTCCTGCTCTTTTCCGAAGTTCGTATAACTCACCGGAAGCAGATTGGCCATTTCCGCACATTCGGAAATAACAAAATCCAAAATTACATCGGCTGATACAGGCTCTGCATTATTCGCCTCTTCTTTAGTAACAACTTTTGTTATTAACGGGATGTTCCTATAACGTTTCACCAACTCAAAATAAAAGAATGCACGCAAGAAACGAACTTCATATTCATAATTCGGATACTCCTTCATCCAGTCTTCATATTCGTCTCCATACTTCCAGTCTTCAAAAGTCAGTCCGACCATATTTTCCAAATAGAAATTAGCATCGTGAATTCCTGAATAATAGTTGGAAAATTTGTCATCAATCGTAGTATTGGCAGACCAGGTTCCATTTACAAACCTCTGTACCTTTGATGTTCGGTAAACATGTACGGCGTCATCTGTAGCTGCATCCTGCATCGCTCCGTCAATACTACAGAAATCCTGAGGCAAATAACTATAGACATTCGTTACAAATTGCTTAACACGTGCATAACTTCCCTGAATTTGCTCTTTTGAATAATAATCCGACTCGTTGCAGTCCATGAAATCACAGGCAGCAAATAAAAACAGTGACAGAAATATTATTATATATTTATTTATAGATCTCATATTGTTCTACTTTTTTAGAAAGATAAATTAAATCCAAATGCATATTGAGTCATAGTAGGATGCGATGCACCGATAGCCTCCGGATCGCGGATATCAATTCCATCAATACAGAACAAATCATGCGCGCGGGCAAAGATTTTCGCTCCACCCAGAAAACCGGTCTTCTTCAACAACTTTTCCGGAAGTTTGTAGTACATCTCCAATGTTCTCAGCTTCAAGAAAGAGGCATCAGCTACCCACAATGAATTATTGTTGTAATTATTATCCGATCCTGAATAAGTAAGGCGCGGAAGGGTACCGTTTGGATTCGTTTCACTCCAACGGTTCTCATAATAATAAGTAGAAATCGTATTATTACCTACTATAGGGCGATAAATACTTCTTGTATCCAATAATTTGCTGTAATTACCTGTGCCTTGAAACAGAGCATACACACCCAACCCTTTATATTCCGCTCCCAAATCAAACGAATAATAGATTTCGGGACATGTAGAGTTATATCCTAACGCAACCAGATCATAATCATCAATCCGATTATCACCGTTCTGATCTTTAAACATCAGATCTCCAGGGCGCACATCACCCAGGTATTGTTTGACTTCACGATTATCGATTTCTTCCTGTGATTGATAGATGCCCACTACCTCATAGCCAAAAAGTTGATTTAGAGATCCTCCTGTACGCTTCTGATAATCATAAGGACGATATTCTTCATTTTGTTCTATAATCTTGTTGCGTACAAATGAGAACTGCCCACCTACGTGGTAAGTGAAATTCGAAATCTTATCATCCCAGTTCAAAGCAATTTCAACACCTTTATTGTCAACAACCCCGTCATTGGCTTTCGGCACTGACATACCCAATATACCAGAAACCGCATTACTGCCACTAACCAGAATATCCGTACGATGATCATAAAAAGCATCAATAGCCAATGATAATTTATTCCAGGCTTTGAAATCAACTCCGACATTCAGTTTATGAGACTTTTCGTATGTCAGTCCCTCAACTCCCAATTGAGTCAGTTTCATGCCGCTCATAGAGGTTGGAGTATTCTTAAAGAAGTATGAACCTCCACCACCGTAAATGTCTTGAAATAGGTTTACGTCATAATCAGCACGTCCGGAAATACCATACGAAGCTCTTAGTTTCAGGAAGTTCAGCCAGTCGTTCTTCAGAAAACTTTCTTCCGACAGAATCCAGCCGACACCAATAGCCGGGAATATTCCCCAACGATCATCGGGATTGAGTATGCTGGATGCAGAACCGGACAATGACAAATCCACCAAATAGCGATTATTATATGCGTAATGTGCCTGACCTATTACATCCATAAAGGCACGTCCCGTGTTACGTCCCTTTGACTTTATCTTATCCATGGAGTACATGAAAGTAGCATTCAAATCATGCTTGCCCCACTGTCTGGTAAGGTTGGCATAAGCCTCAAAGTTAAAGTGAGTGATAACGGAACCTACACTTTTTGAATAAGAAAGTGTACCTTCATTGGCATGAGTTTTAAATTCTTTCTCTCCCGTCTCCAAATTTAAAACAGCCGATTCGTAACCGAAATTCTTCGTATTGCTGTCCCAATAGGCAGCAGTGTTATCCAATGCGACTTTAATACCACCGGTCAATCCCGGCAACAGAGCCGCCAAGTCCTGTTTCAAATGTATATCAGCAAACAAGGCACGAGTCTGAGAACGCGCATATCCCTTACCTGAAATATTAGCGACCGGATTATTTCCATAAGTCGTAGTACCTCCCCAAATTCCCCTTTCCGTCTTGATGGGAAATGCACCGGCAGGAACCTGATATAAGGCTGTAAAAATATCGCCAACCCCTGTCCCCGGACGATTATGTTCAGAGAAGTTACCCAACAAGTTCAATTGCACAGTCGTAGTAGGTGAAGCTGTAATATCTAAATTTGTACGAACATTCAGCTTGGAATACTTAAGTTGAGTGGAATAACCATCATTATCTCCGGTGGGCTGCAAAATGCCACGGTTATCCAGAAAGTTCAACATTGTATAGTAGCTTACAAACTTACCGCCACCGCGTGCCGAAAAAGTTATATTATCTCCATAGCTGGCTCCTCGCAACGTCTCGTCCACCCAATCTACATTAGGATAAAACAACGGATTGGTCTGATTTTTAAACGCGTCCAGTTCTGCCGACGAATAGCGCGGCATCGAACCATCGTTCTTCATAGCCTCATTCAACGCTGACGCATAAGTATATCCGTCTACAAAATCGGGTAAACGCTTCGGAGTAGCCATATTAAACTCATAAGAGAAATTGATCTGAGGAGAAGTCAGACTGCCACGTTTCGTTTTAACCAGGATTACACCGTTGGCACCACGAATACCGTATAAGCTGGTAGCCACCGCATCCTTCAACACACTGACCGATTCTATTTCTTCCGAACTCAGTTCCTTAAGAGAGCGTTCGAAACCATCGACCAATACAAGCGGACTCTTAGAACTTAAAGTCCCCATTCCGCGCACATACATAGTAGCTCCGTCTTCCCAAACCGCACCGGTATTCTGCAACACCTGTAACCCCGGTAGCATACCGAATAGTTGATTCGTGGCATTAATGCTATTCTTATGCGAAAGCTTATCGCTGGTAGCCGTAGAAACGGCACCGGTAACCTCTCTTGCATCATGAGTAATATTGCGGCCATAGTCTATAACCACTTTATCCTTATGAATCGTCAATGTGTCTACTTGTGCCATCAGGTTGAATGAGCACAGTACACTTGCCAATATGATATTTATCTTTTTATTCATACTTTTGTTTATCTATGTTTTTCAGATGTATTATTCCCAACCAGGATTTTGTATCAATCCATATCCTTTATTAATTTCATTCTGCGGGAAAGCACTCAGATACCATTTCTCCGAGAATCCACCGGGATTCCACCAGGCACGGCTTTGTTCTCCTCCCAGGAGCGGGAACTCTTCACAAATATAGCTACCGTCATTCTTATTCTTATAGATATTCAATCCATGCAGAGGAGAAGAAAAATTATCCTTCATTTTCCAGCGGATTAAGTCGAAAAAGCGTACCTCTTCATAGCCAAATTCGCAAGCGCGCTCACGAAGGAGCTCTTTTCTGAATTCTTCCTGACTCAAGCCCTTCTTCAGTCCTTTCATGCCGACACGTGCACGTACCTTATCGACATAACGATAAGCCTGGTCATTCGGTCCGTTGTTATACTCATTCAAAGCTTCCGCATAACTCAAATAAATTTCCGCAATACGCAGATGAGGCCACTGAATGACGTGACCGTTATACTCGCCCGCACGGTCCAATCCCCATTTCCTGCAAGATAATCCCGTTAATAGAGATTTGGCTGTTACTTGACCTACATTCCAGTCTCTCCCAGCCGGATAATTCTCTTTATCGTCCGGCTTTTCCTTTGTCACGCCAGCCATTCTGTTTTGAAAGAGGTCTCCATCCAGAATGAATGTTTCACTGAGACGAGGATCTCTGTTGACAAACGGGTTCTTTGTATGTTCCGGATTATTCCAATCAAAATTCTCTCCATCGGAAGTCGGGAACATATCAAAATATTCCTTTGTAGGACAGATTGCTCCCCAACGAATAGACTGATTGGTATAGGGTTGCTGATTAGCTTTATAGTAGTTCTCTCTGCGGACTGATATTAAAGTTTCGGTAGTACCACGATCAAAATAAGCAGCACGGAAAGCATAACGATATCCACTGGGATTGACGTCTTCTTTTTCAACCAGTTTGTAGAAACCATTACTGTCAACAGCTTTAAAGAAAGCCTCGCAGGCATCCATTGCATGTTTCCAACGCTCACGGTCATAGTTTCCGAACCAAGTCATCATCGCATCGGAAGCAGCTCCCTGATAGTAAGGTTGATCATTATTAAACAGCGGACTGGCTACAAAAAGCAATACCCTTGCTTTCAGCCCCATTGCACCGGCTTTGGTCAGACGTCCGTCCCAGTTAGACATCTCCGCTTCTGATATATGCCAAGGGAACTCCGGACAATCAATAGCTTCATTCAACAACCTCACGATAAAATCGACCGTCTGCTGCAAAGTGGCCCGGCCAGGCATCTCTGCTTCAGGCGAAATTACCTTATCCACAATAGGCAAACCTCCATAATGGCGTAACATGTGTGCATAATAAACCGCTACCATAGTTTTAGCCTCCGCTTTCAGGCGTTCTTTCTCCGCCTGATCCATATCAGGTACTCTGTCGATATTGGCTACAATTAACCAGGCATTACGGATAGCCGACCACATGTGGGTTTCATTGTCATTAAAGCGAGCTTTAGTAGCCATATACGTTCCTCTCGGTGAGTTTTCCGTACCGGCATTATAGTTACCGGCATAATAGACCTTATTAACCCCTGAGTATCCCAGATAATCCTGGTTCAAATCTGTCAGTCCTTCAATATTTCCCAACCACATCGTATTCCAATAACTATTCGACGTTTCCAGTCCCATCGGTAAATATCGATAACTGTACCACAAAACTCTGCGGGCATACTCAGCAGTTGAAAAGACCGTGTCGATTGTAACATCCGTGCTGGGGGGCTTTTGCAGGAATTTATCTCCGAAAGCCAAATCCTCGCATGCGTTGGTAGAAATCAGCAATCCCAGCAGCAACACAATAGCATGAAAATGTTTCTTTATATTTTTCATATCATTTCTTTTATTTAAGCGTTAAAATCCAACCTTTAATCCAAAGTTTATAACTTTCACCAACGGATAGGTATCTCCGCTAGGATTACTTTCGGGGTCACTGAAACCTAATGAATCAAATGTCAATAGGTTATAACCGGAAAGAGAGATGCGCAAAGAACTCAAATGAATCTTACTCAAAAGACCCTGAGGGAAAGAATAACCGACTTCCAGATTCTTCAGACGAACGTAAGAAGCGTCACGCAACCATAAATCAGAATCTTTATAATTGTTCGGTTTACTGTTTGTCAATGAAATAGCCGGCGCCTTTGCGGAATTTCCCTTCTCCGGTGTCCAGGCATCATCTATCATGTACTTCAACAGAGAGCGGTTATTAGTACTTCCAAACGGATAACGGTAAAAGTCCGCAACCAAACGGGAAGTCTTAAATGCCCCTGCCCACGTCATACTGAAATCCAAGCCTTTCCAAGAAAAGCCCATTGACAGATTGCCCGTAAGCAATGGATAAATAGGATTGCCAATGGCCGAAACATCATTATTATCGATCTTATGGTCTCCGTTGAGATCCTTATATTTCACATCGCCGGCCAAGGGGGTGAAGCCTTCACCATGATCGGGGATTCCCCCCTCCTTCCCTCTCAGCGAAGCATAATTGGCCGCATCCTCTTCCGTAAAGAAACCGTCATACATATATCCGAACTGTTGCCCGACAGGACGACCTGTCCGGCGCATCCATTCGTAAGGCTGAGGAATCTCATCATTAAACACAATCTTGTTCTTGGCATATCCCCAATTGGTCCCGACATGATATCTTACATTCTGGATCTGATCTTCCCAACGAGCCGTCACCTCGAAACCTTTATTATCAACTTTACCCATATTTACGATAGGCAAACTCACGGCAAGATAACCGGGATTGATATTACGGGATATCAGAATGTCCTTTCGGTGTTCAATGAAGTAATCAAAGGATGTTTTCAGACGGCTGTCAAAAAAGTGCAGATCAACACCATAATTCTGTTTGGCAGCTGTTTCCCAAGTTACATTCGGATTACCAATCCTCGATTCTTTTGCACCGACCAATACATTATTAACTATGGAGCCAAAACCATATTTTTCAGTACTGATTGTATAGGCATCGGGAAGATATAGGAATCTGGAACCGTTAGAAACGATGTCATTACCGACAATACCATACGAAGCACGCAGTTTCAGATAACTGATATATGGTTTTAAGGATTCCATAAACGGCTCTTCCGAAATGATCCATCCGACAGAGCCTGCGGGGAAGAAACCGAAACGGCTGCTTTCCGCAAAATTCTCGGAACCGTTATATCCAATACTGAAATCTGCCAGGTAGCGGGTTTTATAATCATAAGTAGCACGCCCTACCAAACCTACATAACTACGGGGAATACCGGGAAATGACTTATCAGAATAGTAATATTTCATGTTTTGATTATACATAAACAAAGCAGACACATTATGAGGTCCGAACTTTCTCTGATAATTTACGGCCGCTTCCAGATACCAGTCACGGGACTGGCCGTATTTTTCATTGCTATACCCCAGGGTTTGCATCTCCTGGTTTTTCTTCAACAAGACTTCACCTCCTTCTCCCAGAAAGGCTTCATAACGGTCAGCACGCCCCTCACGACGCTTTGTTATGCTCACACCACTATTATAGGCACCTTTCACGTGAGCTTTCAACCCCTTTGTAAGGAAGTCAAGTTTCTGATCAAGCACAAAGTCAAAGTTCACCACATTATTATCATACGTATTGAAACCTTTTCCATAGTAAGAGTTCAAGGCATCATACACAGTGCCGAATTTTCCAAATGTCTGCGCATTAACGGTAACCCACTTTCCATCTACAATACCGGGTCCCGCAAAGGGAGCTGTCCAATATATATCCCTGAACAAACTTTTGACATTTGTAGCCGTACCGTTATTGTAATTAGGTTCACGCCTGTCAGTCAGGCGGCCTCCCAGATTGATTTTCATGGAAGTAGTTTTAGTTACATCCACATCCATGTTCACACGGTAGTTGTAACGGTTGTATTTAAAACCGGTCTTGTGGCCGTGCGTGTCAAACGTTTTAAAAAGTCCGTCCTGAGTAAACACACCCAGCGAGGCAAAATAGCGAACGCGCTTTGAACCACCTGAAATATTAAAGTTATGCTGAGTCTGTACTGCTGTCTTTCTTATCAGCATGTCAGTCCAGTCTGTGTCCGAATAGATCAAAGGATTACTGTGCGTGCGGAATGCTTCCACCATTTCGGGGGTAAACGCCAGGTTTTCTTCCGCCACTCCATCACGCAACTGAGCATTATTGTAAGTCGTTGCATAATCATAACTATTAGCGAACTCCGGTATACGGGTAGGCAACTGAAGTGCCATACTGGTAGAGAAACTGATTTTAGCTTTACCTTCCTGTCCGCGTTTTGTAGTGACAAGAACAACCCCATTGGCACCACGAACCCCAAATACGGCAGTTGCCGAAGCGTCTTTCAATACCGTGATGTCTTCAATTTCATTTGGATCCAACTGATAGAATGAACGTTCCACCCCATCCACAAGCATCAAAGGAGCAGACAGACCTTCGGTCAATGATCCCACGCCACGCACATAAATCGTAGCGTCGTCGGCACCCGGCTGTCCACTGGACTGTACGCTGGACAATCCCGGAACCTTTCCACTCAATGCATTAGCAATACTGCCCACAGGCGATTTCATGATTTCATCTGACTTCACCGAAGCAATCGCTCCCGTGACTGTTACTTTCTTAGTAGTGCCGTAAGCAATTACCTGCACTTCTTCCAGCGTGGTAACATTTTCAGTCAGCGTTATCTTCAGTTCCGACTCACCTTTATAGACAATTTCTTTGTCCTCGTAGCCTATAAATGAAACTACAATAGTAACCCCAACCGGAACTGTCAACGTAAACTCTCCATCCAGATTGGTTGCCATACCATTCTGGGTTCCTTTCACAAATACAGTAGCGCCGATAACCGGACCCATATCGTCCAATACAACACCTTTCACTACTTTTGTCTTAGCTTGCTGTGTAATAGCTGTTGACCGGGAATGACTTTCATCCCCCCAAGCCCTGCCTGAGTGCACGACCAATAAAGCCAACGCGAGTAACCATACTTTGTTTCTCATAAAATAGATTTTGATTGATATTTTTATAAACTCTGCGCTTACGATGAAAAGCCCTCGATAAGCACAGCGCAAACTAAGTCTAATTTCCAGACTTGTACTTTCCCTGCATATATGATACATGTGCACAAATTGTATATCGGACGATCTGTGCCACACTTCGGACTTTTTTAACCCTATATCTCTATGGAATAAGCGCGGTAACCGCTCCTCCCCCAAGTAGTATTATCCGTCATCTTACGATATAACTTCCGTTACCCCACAGCGTAATTTCCGTCACTCCACAGGGGAACGCTCGTTACATGCCGAGGTAAAAGCCGTCACAATAAGAGGTAAAGGTCGTTACATCCAGCGGTAAATATCTTTTACATCTCAAAGAAAAATGATATAAACACAAAACATTGATTACCAGAATATTTATCAATTCTGTTCCGAATCCGCTCCTTTCAAAGGTTCCTTCCGATATGCCAATGGAGACACACCGTAAAAGTCCTTGAAGCAACGACTGAAATATCGGGGAGAAGCAAAGCCCAGTTGATAAGAAATCTCCGATATATTATATTGAGGTGCTTCCTGTAACAGCTTCAATGCCTCTTCCAACTTCAGTTTTAGGGTAAATTCATTAGGAGTAAGTCCAACCACCTCCTTTAGGCGGGTAAACATCTTACTACGCCCCATATTCAGTTCGGCAGCCAGCATGTTCATGTCAAAGTCCGGATTATCAAAGTTGCGTTTTATAATCCTTGTTGCTTTATCCAACAATTCCTGATCTGCTACATTCAGAATTCCTGTTTCCGGAATTGCCGTCACTTCAACCTGCGCCGCCTTATCAAGCAACTTCTTTCTGCTCTTCAATAGATTGCCACAACGAGTCAGAAGCAATTTCACGTTAAACGGTTTGGTGATATAATCATCCGCACCAAACATATATCCTTCTATCGTGCAATCTTCTGAAGTTTGTGCCGTGAGCAACACCACCGGCATATATGCCAGTTCCAGGCAGTTCTTTATCTTATAGCACATTTCTTTACCGGACATCACCGGCATCATCACATCACTGACTACAATATCCGGATGCCACTGTTGCGCCATTTCAAAACCCACCTGTCCATTGGTAGCCTTATACACCGTGTATGTGGGTGAAAAGATGTTTGCCAACATTTCCAGTACCTCTTCATCATCTTCTACAAGCAGCACGCGGGGCATTCCTGTTTTATCCTCTGCAATTTCCGTCTCATCTTTCTCCATCGTATCATTCAGCAATGCTATTTCATCCATAAGCATATCCTTATGATCAGAGTAAGACTTCACTGCTTTTTCATATTCCAACTCCTCTTGCGTAAACTGTACGTTCCCAATAGGCAAATATATCATGAAAATGCTACCCTCTCCCAATGTACTGTCCACTTTAATCTCTCCTTTATGGGCATCTACTATCCCTTTAATTAATGCCAGTCCGATACCGCTCCCCAACAGTCCTTTCCTGGAGTATTCGTCTCCTACCTGATAAAAACGCTCAAATATCTTCTGCTGTACATCCCGGGGAATTCCACAACCACTGTCAGCCACCGCAATTTCAACCATCCGTTGCTGTCGCCTGATAGAAACCTTTATCCCCTTTCCTTCCGGTGTATACTTAAACGCATTCGACAGCAAATTAAAGACTACCTTCTGCATCTGCACCGGATCAAACCACAAATCCACTTCCTCCTCCACATGTTCGAATGTATACTCCATATTCCTCTTATGGGCAAAGTCGGCAAACAGTTGATAAATGTCCCTCACGAAAGATATTACATCCACGCGCTCCACCTTCAATTTCATGAATCCCTGTTCCTGCTTCCTGAAATCCAACAACTCCGTTATCAGGAGACGCAGGTTGATCGCATTTTTATGTATTCCCCGCAAACGCTTGTTTACAATAGGAGCCAGCTTTTCCATTTGCAACAGCATCTCTACCTGCCCTATTATTAAAGTCAGCGGGGTACGGAACTCATGTGATATGTTCGTAAAGAAACGCAGTTTCATTTTGTTCACTTCTTCTATACGCTCTTTCTCATTCTTTTCTTCTGCCAAAGATAATGCCAGCAGTCTGCGAGCCATCTTTACCCTCCAGAAACTATAGACAATGCTCGCAATCACAAGGAAATATATAAGAAACGCCCAAACCGTGGCAAACCAAGGACTATGTATCGTAATGCCAAGCATTATTTCCTTAGGCTCCCCATTTTCCATTTTATTCCCGAAATCACGGACTTTCAATATATAATTGCCCGGAGCCAGGTTTGTGTAATTCACTCTTAACTGGTTCGTCAGCACCCAATCTTCATCAAAACCTTCCAGTTTATACTGGTATTCATCTTTTCCTTCCAACTCCACATAATTGGAATTGGAAAAATTAATCATTATATTGTTCTGATCCGCAGACAAATCCAAATGCCTTGTAAATGCCAATGCCTGAGACAACACTCCTAATCCGTCATCGGGTGAAACCTTCATATTATTGATATAAAGACTGGAAAAATAAAACTCGGACATCCCTCTCTCACTCGCCTGATACAAGTCTTTCTCTCTGAATGCAATCAACCCGTCTACCCCTCCTATATAAATCAGATCATCATCCGCCATCAAAATACCACCGCCTTCAGCTACTGCCGAAATACCTCCTTTAAGTCCCAATTCCATAGAATGGACCGAGTCACTAAGAGGAGAATAAATAGAAAAGCCTTCGTCTCCGGTAATCAGTATATTGTTCATATGCGTTTCTGCCAGGTTATAGCAAAAATCACTCAGCAAATGACTACTTTCTTTTGTATAATGTTCCCGATTTCCCGTATCATGATTATAAGAATACACGCCGTCTCCCAAAGTGGCTACATAAACCGTTCCATCAGAAGCCTCCATGATGCGGGTGATCCGGGCATTAGTGACAACACTCCCTTTCAGTTCAACACATTCCAATTGTTTCCAGTCACCTATCTTTATCCTGTAAAGTTTAAAATCCGCCGCCAGCCAGACATATCCCCGCGAGTCAATCTCAAACGTCAGAAAAAGGCGCTCCTTACTGAGCAACTGAAACTCATTCCTTTCCGGATTAATTCTCCAAAAGCCATTACGAGCAGTTACATACAACCACCCATCCTTAAATATAGAGTGATAAATAATATGGTTTGGCCCCTCTCCCGTCCGCTTGTAATGGTCAAAATAATGATAAAAACGATTCTGTTTTCTGTCATACCGGCTTATTCCACCAGTATATGTACCTATATATACCTGGTCGTTTTTTTTATCATAACTTATCGTTTTTATATTATTATGGTAAATAGAGTTCTTTCCGGAAGACGTGTAATAAGTAAAGGTTCCACTTGTCCTGACCAGCCTGTTCACACCTCCTCCATCAGTGCCAATCCACAGATTATGGTCTTTATCTTCGACCATCTGCCCCACAACAGGAAAATTTAAGCAATGATTGTTAGCGTTGTCATAAGGATAATACAGAAATACATCCTTCGACTGATTGAAATAATTAACGCCACCGTAATAAGTGCCTACCCATATAGTGCCTTGCCTGTCCTTATAAAGAGAAAAAACAGATTGATGTTCCAAAGATCCCGGATGATAATCAGGACGGTAGACACGATATGTATCCGCATAAGGATTATAAACCTGCAAGCCCTCAAAGGTTCCAAACCAGACATTCTGCCATTCATCTTCTACAAATCCTCTTATTTGCTGACTTACAACACGCTCTGAAGAGTATTCTTCCTTTGTAATCTTCCCATCTCTGCCTACTCTATACAACCCTTGCATGCGCGAAGCAATCCACAACTCTTTACGGCTACTTACAAATAACTTGAATATCTCAATATCGGGAAGCACACATTTTACTTCTTCTCCCTCCACTACATACAGCCCACTTGCCGCCCCTATCCAGATCTTCCCGCCTGACATTTCCATACACATGACAGAAGCCACATTCAACTTACGGTAAAAACATAATGAGTCCGCATCGGTATCATATTTGAATAAAGTGTCGCGAACAGTACACCAGACCTCTCCATCTAAAGTTGCCAGAGCCCCGACGCCAGCCGGGAGCAGCTCTTTAAACCTTTCCTTGCGAATGTCATACTTAATGAGAGCTCCGCTATTCAACATCAGAATATCACCATTTGAATCGCCTATAATCTGGTTAACCACCCCGTTGATGAGGTTCTTTCTTCGATGTTGACAATCTGTGATATCATAAGACTTATACTTGGAAATCTCTTTGCTATCGTAAACGTTCACTCCTTCATTCGTGCCAAACCACATACGTCCCAAAGTATCTTGATAGATAGCCAGTACCGAAGGGCTGGAAAGTCCGTCCTTCATTGTCAGTTTTTTAAAATATTGCCCATAAAATTCGGCAGGCGACAATATCAGAAAGAGCAGTAGCATGTATTTAAGTCGGTCCATAGTAATACAATTCTCAGGTTATATAATATAAATACGAGTTGTGTTTGCAAAAATATCTAAAAGAGTTCAAATACCAATAGGATATCCTACTCTATTTCATGCTACAGTATGCCAAATCTGTCCGTTTTTACGGCACATTTTGTCCATCCGCCTCTATCTGGAAAATATTGCCTGGAAGTAGTTCAAAAAACATATATCTTTGCTCCAGTCTCAAAACACATTAAATTAATTATTTTACTAACATTATGAAGAAACATTATCCGGCAATCGCCGCACTTCTAATCCTGTTCTTACTTACTTCCTCCATGCAGGCACAAAAGACGTTACCTGCCGATATGGAAATAGAACTGCACTATGGTGCCGACCGCTTAGGCAAACGTCCCGATCGGGCTATGCAGAAATTCAGAGAAAACCGCCTGGGAGCATTCATACACTGGGGCCTATACGCCATACCAGGAGGCGAATGGGAAGGCAAAGTATATAACGGAGCCGCCGAATGGCTTAAGTCGTGGGCCAAAGTTCCCGCTGACGAATGGCTGCAACTGATGCAGCAATGGAATCCTGAGAAATTCAATGCAAAAAGATGGGCACAAATGGCAAAAGAAATGGGAGTGAAATATGTAAAAATTACTACCAAACACCATGAGGGCTTCTGCCTGTGGCCAAGTCAGTTCACCAAGTACACAGTAGCCAACACGCCCTACAAGAAAGATATCTTGGGAGAACTGGTAAAAGCCTATAACGATGCAGGTATTGATGTCCATTTCTACTTCTCCGTAATGGACTGGAGCCATCCGGACTGGCGATACGACCTTAAAAACGAGGAAGATGAAAAAGCTTTCCAACGTTTTCTTACGTTCACGGACAATCAACTGAAAGAACTCGCCACGCGCTACCCCACCGTCAAAGACTTCTGGTTCGACGGAACCTGGGATGCAAGCATCAAGAAAAACGGCTGGTGGACTGCGCATGCCGAACGCATGCTGAAAAATCTCATCCCCGGCGTGACCGTCAACAGCCGTTTGCGCGCCGATGATTATGGCAAAAGACACTTCGACAGCAACGGACACCTGATGGGAGACTACGAATCGGCCTACGAACGCCGCTTACCCGATCCCGTAAAGGACCTGCAAGTAACGAAATGGGATTGGGAAGCCTGCATGACCATCCCCGAAAACCAATGGGGATACCACAAGGACTGGTCATTGAGCTACATCAAAAATCCGGTTGAGGTACTGGAACGCATTGTTCACGCTGTATCCATGGGAGGTAACATGGTAGTCAACTTCGGCCCCCAACCGGACGGAGACTTCCGTGCAGAAGAAAAAGAACTTGCCAAAGTTATCGGTAAATGGACAGCCCGGAACGGTGAGTGCATCTATGCCTGTGGCTACGCCAGCTGGGAGAAACAGGACTGGGGTTACTACACCGCCAAGGACCACCACGTCTACATGGTGGTATTCAATCGTCCCTACTCCGGACAGCTGACCGCCAAAACTCCAAAGGGAACCCAAATTATCAAGGCTTCCCTACTGAACGGAGAGAACATAAAAGTCACCGAAACAGCCCGCAATGAATATAATGTGAGTATACCCAAACATGAATTCAACGAGCCTTTTGTCATCAAACTTGAAATAAAGTCATCCGAAAGTACAACCAATAAATATCGTGAAGCACTCACCTAAAAAAAATAAAAATGAAACGTTTAATTATCTATTCCATCCTGTCCGTTGCAGCCTTGTGTTCCTATGGACAAAGCAATTTTAATAAAACGGAAATAAAATCTATCATGAAACGTGTGGCAGACTGGCAAATAGCCAATCCGGCAACAGGTGCGGAACATGACGACCTGAACTGGACCTATGCCGCACTGTACATGGGAATGATAGACTGGGCCGAATTGACCGAAAAAGAAGACGGTGACAGCCAATATTACAATTGGCTCCTAAAAATAGGCCGGCGAAATGCCTGGCAAATGGGAAAGTACATGTATCATGCAGACTTCATCGCTGTAGGACAAGTCTTCCTGGAAATGTATCAGAAATATAACGATCGCAATATGATGCTTCCTACCCTGGCACGCACGGAATTCGTCATCAACCATCCTTCGGCCAGCACACTTGAACTGGATTACAGGAATATGGCAAGCCTGGAACGCTGGTCATGGTGTGACGCACTGTTCATGGCTCCTCCCGTATATGCCAAAATGTATATGCTGACGAATGACTGGAAATATATCGAATTCATGAATCGGGAATACAAAGCAACTTACGATTACCTTTTTGACAAAGAAGAAGAGCTTTTCTACAGAGATCACCGCTACTTCAAACAGAAAGAGGCCAATGGTAAGAAAGTTTTCTGGGGACGCGGCAATGGCTGGGTGTTAGGCGGACTTTGTGAAATTCTCCAGACACTACCCCGAAATAACATGCACCGCCAATTCTACCAGGATCTCTTCATCACTCTGTCCAACCGCATCGTCCGGTTGCAGGGCAAGGACGGATATTGGCATGCAAGTCTGCTGGACCCCGACTCTTATCCTTCACCCGAAACAAGTGCCACCGGCTTCATTGTCTATGCACTGGCCTATGGTGTCAATGAAGGACTGCTGGACAAAACCGTCATGATGCCTGCCATCGAGAAAGGTTGGCAAGCCCTCGTCAAGGCAGTGGAGAAAGACGGCAAGCTGGGTTATGTACAACCCATTGGTGCAGATCCCAAGAAAGTAACTCGTGAAATGACGGAGGTCTATGGCGCAGGAGCGTTCCTGCTGGCCGGCAACCAGATTTATAAAATGGTTCCATAACTATGAGAAGACCGGTATTCATATTTCTATTATTTTGCCTTTGTGGCATCACCTCGCTGAAGGCACGCGACATCGTGCCTTTCAACGACAAGTGGTTTTTCAAGAAAGACTCACTCTCTACCGAAGTTACCATTCCACACACCTGGAATGCTACGGATATGCAAATAAAGGCAAAAGCCTTTTATGAAGGAAGCGCCAGTTACCGGAAAAGCTGTCTGTTTCCCGAATCCTGGAAAGGAAAACGCCTTTTCCTGCGCTTCGAAGGCGTAGGGAGTTGTGCGGAGGTATACGTCAACGGTAAACTCGCCGGAAGCCATAAGGGAGGATACTCCGCTTTTACATGCGAAATCCAAAACGAAATCAAATTCGGTGAAGAAAACGAAATCAAAGTGCTGGTGGACAACACGGCACGCCCTGACGTTGTCCCTGTCAATCACAATCTGTTCGGCATATACGGCGGTATCTATCGCCCGGTATGGCTCATCATCACTGATAGCTGTAACATTGCAGTAACCGATCATGCTTCATCGGGCGTATACATCTCACAAAAGAACGTATCGCGGCAATCAGCAGAAATCTCGGTAAAGGTAAAACTGGATAATAACGGGCTATATCCCGTTCCCGTAATTTTGGAGAATGTAATCTATGACGTCACAGGCAAACAGATTGCTGCTGAACGCCAATCATTCGACCTGCAATTCCAAGGAATGCAGGCACGTACCAGTCATTTCAAACTAAAACGACCGCACCTGTGGCAGGGACGGGAAGATCCTTATCTGTACAAGGTCACCTCCCGCCTGTATCAGAATGGAAAAGTAATTGATGAAATATCGCAACCGCTGGGACTGCGCAACTATGAAATAATCGCCGGAAAAGGTTTCTTCCTTAACGGGAAAAAGTATCCCATGTACGGCGTCGCCCGCCATCAGGACTGGTGGGAAACCGGTGCTGCTCTCAGCAACGAGCAACACGATACAGATCTGGCTTTCATCATGGATATTGGAGCCACCACCGTTCGCTTCGCCCATTATCAGCAGTCAGAGTACCTCTATTCACGCTGCGACAGCTTGGGGCTGATCATTTGGGCTGAAATACCATTCGTAAACCGCGTTACCGGCAAAGAGTGGGAAAATGCGCACAACCAACTGCGCGAATTGATCCGTCAAAGTTTCAACCACCCTTCCATCTACGTCTGGGGATTACACAATGAAGTTTATCACCCCCATGCCTATACGACACAACTTACCCGCTCCCTGCACGACCTGGCTAAGACGGAAGATCCCGGACGATACACTGTAGCCGTGAACGGCTATGGCCATGCCGAACATCCGGTAAACATGCAAGCTGACATCCAGGGCATGAACCGCTATTTCGGCTGGTATGAAAAGAAAATCCGGGATATTGATGCTTGGGTAGAACATTTGGAAACGGAATACCCCGAAATGAAACTAATGCTGACGGAGTACGGAGCCGATGCAAACCTCCAACATCAGACTGAGTTTCTGGGAGAATCGCTGAACTGGACTAAAGAGTTTTATCCCGAAACATTCCAGACCAAAACCCATGAATATCAGTGGGCAGTAATAGCAAAACACCCGTACATCATTGCCTCATACGTATGGAATATGTTCGACTTTGCCTGCCCGATGTGGGAACGCGGAGGGGTACCGGCACGCAACATGAAAGGCCTGGTTACCTTCGACCGTAAAACCCTAAAGGATTCTTATTTCTGGTACAAAGCCAACTGGAGTAAAAATCCCGTCCTCTATCTGACTCAAAGGAGAAACGACCAGCGAGAAACCCGAACCACCAGTGTCACAATATATTCCAACCTCGGCACCCCGAAAGTTTTCCTGAACGGGAAAGCATTGGACAACATCCGGAAAGGATATACGGCAGTACATTATATCATTGACAACGTGACACTGGCAAATGGGGAAAACAAGCTGCAAGCCGTCATTACAGACCGGAACGGAAAGGAATATGCCGACGAAATAATATGGCATTATCAAGGTGAACAACGCCGGAGCACCGATAACCGTGAAAACCGGAACGAACACTCCGGCTTCTGAATGGAGCCGCAAATGGACAATTATAGCATATAAAACAGATAAAATAATAAGGTCGGTATCAATTTACCGACCTATATTTGCCCCAACTTAAATAATACATTAAACCGAAAATAATATGAAGACCACAATCCGGCTTATAACATTAATTGTCATAGGGAGTCTGATGTCAGCAAAAGCCTATTCGGCCAGTTTTGCTCCAAACACTCCGGATCCCGATAACGAGTATGAAGCGTTAATGCAGAAAATCAGGCTTGACTTTGCCAAAAACCCTTCCATTGATAAAGATTTAAAGACCTACAACGAGGCTGACGGCTCATTCACAGATGTGGATTACGCCAGTATCGAACGAACCAACTGGCCGCCAATGAAACACATTGACCGTCTCTCCGACTTTGCTTTCGCCTATACCAATCCCCAAAACAAGTATTATAAAGACGAAAATCTGTTTACTAAAATTCAAAAAGGGCTGGAATACTGGCATGAACGCAACCCGTGGTGCCACAATTGGTGGTACAATCAAATAGCGGAACCTCAACGTCTGGGCATATTACTGATACAAATGCGTACAGGCGAGAAACAGCTTCCGGCAGAACTTGAAAAGAAGATTTTGGAACGAATAGAGCAGGATGGCGGACATCCTGCCAAATGGACAGGCGCCAATCGTACCGACATTGCACTGCACTGGATCTATCGGGCGTGTCTTTCTAAAAATGAAACCGACCTGAAAATTGCACTCGAAAACGCATACAGTCCCATAGTATATACCACCAAAGAAGGTTTTCAGCACGACAACAGCTACTTTCAGCATGGTGCACAACTCTATATCGGTGGCTATGGAGACGAAATTCTGAAAGGTGTCACCCAAATAGCCATGTATACCAAAGGAACCCAATATGCAATTCCTCAGGATAAACTGGCATTACTGAGCAGATTCATGCGTGAAACTTATTATGCCACCATGCGCGGACAATATATGCTGTTCGATGTATTGGGAAGAGGTGTAAGTCGTCCTGGAGTCACTAAAAAATCCCATACAGGCTTATTCGCCAAACGTATGATTGAACTTGATCCGGCTCACACCAATGAATACGAAGAAATCATCTCGCGCCTGAGTGGAAAACAGCCTGCTGACTATGCTTTGTCACCCAGGCATACCCACTATTTCCGTGGAGATTATACCTTACATATACGTCCTGCCTACACTTTTGATGTCCGGATGGTATCTACACGAACAGCTCGTTGCGAATATGGGAATGGAGAGAATCTGAAAACCTACTTCATGTCCGACGGATGCACCAACATAGTTACCGAAGGAAATGAATATGCCAATATCTTCCCGGTCTGGAACTGGACTCGCATCCCAGGAGTAACAGCCCCACAAGTCCCCCAAATACCTTTAGCAGCCAGTGACTGGCAAACACCCGGCACTTCTACTTTTGCCGGAGGAGTATCCGACAGCCTTTATGGAGCATCTGTCTATTCATACACTGATTCATACGCCGACATCAATACCAGCGCACGGAAAGCATGGTTTTTCTTCGATGAGGAGGTAGTATGTCTGGGGGCAGGTATCCACTCTACGTCTCAATATCCTGTGTATACAACGATAAACCAGTGCCTGTCCACTTCCGGAAAAGCTATATTACGCCACAAAAATAAACAGACTGAAATAGCACAGGGCAGCTTCAACTACACTTCTCCTGAGTGGATCCTTCACAATAAAATAGGGTACTTATTCCCAAATGGTGGAGATTTATTCGTATCCAACCAGCAGCAGACAGGAAGCTGGTATGATATCAATCACACTGCTCCCAAAGATAGTGTGCAAAAGGATGTCTTCACTATATGTTTTGACCATGGCAAACAACCATCAGATGAAACTTATGCTTACATTATCGTACCTGGCATGCAAACAGTCAATGAGGTAAAACAGTATCAGAAGAAAAAGAACATTGAAATTCTATCCAATACAGAAAAACTACAAGCAGTCAGAAGCTATAAATCAGATCTATTGCAAATGATATTTTACTGCGCAGGAGAGTTAACATACAAAGATTTAACAGTAAAGGCAGACAAAGCCTGCGCATTAATGGTAAAAATAAAGGATCAGAATGAAATAAAACTGCATATAGCAGATCCAGGGCAGACGCAATCTAATATAACCATAGACATCCGGATGCGAAAACAATCAAAAACAATCAATTGTGATTACCGGAACAGTGGCATTTATGCCGGATCTACCAAGGCCTTTGATATCGTCCTTTAGTCATATCACAATCAATTGACCTAACACAATATCCACTTTCCCCTAAAGTCTCAATCAGTTGAATAATCAATCTTGATTGAGACTTTTTTCATCTCACAAAAAAGAAGAGTGTATCAAAAATTCTTTTAATACACTCTTATCTTGAAAAGGTAAATTTCCTTATCTATTAATCAAATATTAAATAAAATCTAATATTATTTGAGACGATACAGCAACCAGGCACCCTGGAAATCCTTACGGTTGGAGTATTTAGACTTGAAAGCATCACGCGCATCAGCTGCAGAGGCTCTGTCGGCAAAAGTACTAACAATTACACGATACATTGCTGCATCCGGATTAAAGGCAATCACAGCGCTATAACCTTCCTTATCCAAGAAATCTTTCAGACTTTCGGCATTAGCCTTCACACTAAAGCTACCGCAAACCACACTGTAATCTTTCAAACCGCCCACGCCAGAAACTACTTCCACTTTTTCCTGACGTACACCGGCAGTTGCAACGGGCACACTTTCCACAACCTTCGCTTCAACCGGAGCACTCACTACTGGGGAAACTTCTACCGGTTCAGTAACCTGAGGTTCTGCCAGTTCTTGTTGTTTTGCTTTTTCATATGCTTTTTTATAAGCGCTTTCACTCGATTTACAAGAAGAGAATGCCAACGCAATGCACAATCCCATTCCTAAAAATGCTAATTTTTTCATAATCATATTGTTTTTGTTAGTAATTTCTATAATCTATCTATACTCAGTATCTGCGGAATATATAACGAACTCCCTCGTATTCCAAATGAAGGGCTGAAGAAGTCAATTCTTCCATTGTAAATGTCCGTTCTCCATTTTCCCACCCCATATAGAATGAATAGTTTTCGTCTTCCATACTTTGAGGCAGCAAAATAATAGAAATTTTATCTCCTTTCAAAGAATAATTTCCAAAAAACGTTTGATAGCTACCATTTTTCAGCAAACAAATGGCGGAAAAGCTACCTTTCTGGAAATTATAAAAGATGCTATCCTCCCGTTCAATAGAACCATCGGCATATTGATATTGCCTCAACTGCCACTTATCATCTAAATCGCCGTCAACATTACTACAAGCTACCAGCACAAGTACTATCAACCCGATAATCAGAAATATCTTTCTCTTTTCTATCTCCATGTAGCTAATATTCCGAATAATAGGACAAATGTACGTGGAACAATCAATCTAAAGGGCAGCATTATAGTTAAATTAAATTAATCACGTTTCTTTTCCTAACAGACAAAATCAGGTTCGAACCGTACTCGGGCATTACCTGAGCCGTACCTACTCCGTATCTATACGCTTAGAGTAGCTACGAAGCTAGTACGGACCTGATACGGAGCCAGTACGGAACAGATACGGAGCCAGTACATTCCGGACAGTTCTCGGATTAGTACCGAGTCCGGAACAGAAAAATAAATATTTCGAAAAAAAAGAAGTTAAGCGAACAACTTTATAAAGAAAAATGTTAGCTTTGTAGTATTAACTTCTATAAATAGAAAGGAGAACAATTATGAAAGGATTAAATGTACTTGTAGCTTTTCTGGGCGGTGCAGCAGTAGGTGCAGCCGTTGGTATTTTATTTGCTCCCGAAAAAGGAGAAGACACCCGCCATAAGATTGCGGAAATTCTCCGTAAAAAAGGAATTCGTCTGAACCGTAGCGAAATGGAAAATCTGGTAGACGAAATCGCAGCAGAAATTAAAGGCGAAGGAGCCGAATAAAACAAAACCTACAAAAAAACAGAGCCACTATGATGTTCGCAGACGACAGAAGTATTGAAAATCTCCAGCAATTATTCGTTGAGTTTAAGAAATATCTGAAACTTCAAAAAGAATATACCAAACTGGAAATAACCGAAAAACTCTCAATCCTGCTTTCCGCCTTGGTACTACTATCGGTGGTTATCATTCTTGGCATGGTGGCACTGTTTTATTTGTCATTTGCATTAGCTTATATATTAGACCCGCTTGTAGGCGGACTCATGGTAAGCTTCAGCATCATCGCAGCTTTTCACCTTCTGCTCGTTTTATTAGTAATCACTTTCCGCAAGAAACTCATCATCAATCCAATGGTGAACTTCATTGCCGGACTGTTTTTTGAGAATGATAATGAAAAATGATACCATCATGAATAATATGCCTGATTCCTCTTCCATGACTCTGGAAAGTATCGCGCTACGAAAAAAAGAATTACGGAAGAAATTGCATGTACAAAAAGAAATCATGACGGATACGGCAAGAGAACTGTTTGCCCCCCTTGCACCCACTGCCGACAAGGGCAATGCCATTATGCGCGCTTTCAATACGGGCATGGCTGTCTTTGACGGACTGATGCTGGGAGTAAAGATGATGAGAAAGGTCAGAAGCATGTTCGCCGCCAGAAGATAAACAGGCGTCATAAAGCAAAAAAAGCCGCGTTTTTCCATTGAGGGACGCGGCTTTTTTATTGATTCAATTCCAATGATCACAGGTAGGTTTCGAGCAACTTCACGCCACCGTCTTCCGGAACAATTGTAACTTCTTGAGTAACTGCAGGCAGCAATATCGTTTCACCTGCACGCACAGCAATCTCATTCTGGCTGTCGTCCGTGATACGGCATGCGCCCTCCACACAAATGAAAATCACAAATGAATCCAATTCAGAATAGTCACATGTAATTTCTTCTGTCATGTCATAGAGAGAAGTAGTGAAGTAAGGACTGGCAACCAATTCCACCGGTTCATTCTTCAGACGATCATATTCTGTACGGAAGTCATCCTGTACATCAGCAAAATTAATTGCCTCAGTAGCCTGAGTAGTGTGCAACTCGCGAGATTTGCCTTCCTTGTCTTTCCGGTTGTAATCGAAAATACGATAAGTGATATCCGAAGTCTGCTGAATTTCAGCAACAAAAGCACCGGCACCGATACCATGTACACGACCGGCAGGAACATAGAACACATCTCCCGGTTTTACATCGCACGTTTGCAACACTTCAGCAAAGGTTCCATTATAAACCCTTTCCTTATATTCTTTCGGAGTTATCTGCTCAGAAAAGCCGGAAATCAGTTTTGCCCCCTTATCTACCGATACCACATACCACATTTCATTCTTGCCGAAAGAATTGTGGCGTTTTCTCGCCAACTCATCTCCCGGATGTACCTGGATGGATAAATCCAACTTGGCATCAATGAATTTTATCAACAAGGGAAACTTTGTGCCAAAACGAGAGTAATTCACTTCACCGACAAGTTCATGACGGTATTTTCCCACCATCTCAGGGAGCGTAAGGCCTTTGTCAGGCCCATTAGCGACGACAGACTCGTTGTCTTCTACAGCCGAGATTTCCCAGCTTTCGCCTACTCCGGATAGCGTTTCATTCAATTGCTTGAAAGCAATAATCTTGTCGCCTCCCCAAAGCGTCTGCTTCAGAATAGGCTCAAATTTCAAAGGATACATTCGTAGTTTTTGTTAGAGCTTTAAATAAAAATGTTACATTTTTTTAGATTAACGCGACAAACATACAAAAAATATCAATTCGCCTCGTAAATGTTAAACGCTAAACTTTCCTAAAATGTTCTTCACATTTCAAGATAAACCCTTGGGAGTACGGAAGAATTTCTTTTTATTTGCAAGAAATTTAATTTTATACCATGGATATGATAAACACCGTGTCAACGGAAAGTAACTTGTCGGGTTTGAACAAGGAAGACTTTCAAAAAGATATAAATAACAAGAAGACTGATTTATTTATTCTTAAAAATGCTCAGGGAATGGAAGTTGCAGTAACTAACTACGGATGCGCTATCCTTTCCATTATGGTCCCCGACAAAAACGGGAAGTATGCTAACGTAATTCTGGGACATGACAGTATAGACCATGTAGTCAACAGCCCCGAACCTTTCCTCAACACTACTATCGGACGCTACGGAAACCGTATAGCCAAAGGAAAATTCACTCTTTATGGCGAAGAGCACAATCTGACAATCAACAACGGGCCAAATTCTTTGCACGGTGGACCCACAGGTTTCCACGCCAGAGTGTGGGATGCAGTCCAACCGGATCCGACGACTGTTGTATTCAACTATACATCCGCAGATGGCGAAGAGGGCTTTCCCGGTAATCTGGAAGTAGAAATGACCTATCGTCTGGAAGATGAAACCAATGCACTGGTTATTGAATACCGGGCTACTACAGACAAGGCAACTGTTGTCAACCTCACCAACCACGGCTTCTTCAATCTGGCAGGTATTGCCAATCCCACCCCTACGGTTCTGAACCACACCATTACTATCAACGCTGATCATTATACTCCCATTGACGAAGTGTCCATTCCGACAGGAGAAATCCTGAAAGTGGAAGGTACTCCTATGGATTTCCGTACACCGCACACTATCGGCGAACGCATTGATGATAAATTCCAGCAATTGATAAATGGCGCAGGCTATGATCATTGTTATGTACTGAATAAAAACGAGAGTGGTGAATTAAGCCTTGCCGCTACTTATACGGAACCGGAAAGCGGACGTACCATGGAAGTATATACCACAGAGAACGGAGTACAACTTTATACCGGAAACTGGCTGGGCGGCTTTGCCGGTGCTCACGGAGCTACTTTCCCGGCACGCAGTGCTGTTTGCTTTGAAGCACAATGCTTCCCCGACACACCTAACAAACCATATTTCCCATCGGCCGTATTGCTCCCGGACGATGAATACCAACAAGTAACTATTTACAAGTTCGGTGTACAAGAATGAATATAACTAACCTAATTTTATAACTAATTTAATTAATCAAAAGACCATGACACAACAAAAACAGAACGGTAATCTTGTCGCTATTATTACCATGTTCTTCATTTTTGCGATGATTTCCTTCGTTACAAATCTTGCCGCACCATTCGGTACGATTTGGAGAAACGAATATGCGGGTTCGAATACTTTAGGTATGATGGGAAATATGATGAACTTCCTGGCATATCTGTTTATGGGAATTCCTGCCGGTAACATGCTTGTTAAGATCGGTTACAAGAAGACCGCATTGATTGCAATGGCAGTAGGTTTCCTCGGTTTGTTCACGCAATACCTTTCCAGCTTATTCGGAGCAAATGCCGAAGTTTTCGCATTCGGCGAATATGTTATCAAATTAAATTTCGTTATCTATCTGCTTGGTGCATTCATCTGCGGTTTCTGTGTTTGTATGCTTAACACAGTGGTGAACCCGATGTTGAACCTTCTTGGTGGTGGTGGTAACAAAGGCAACCAGTTGATTCAAACAGGTGGAGCCCTTAATTCTTTGTCCGGTACATTGACTCCGCTTTTCGTAGGCGCTTTGATCGGTACAGTAACTTCCAAGACAGCTATGTCGGATGTTGCCCCTCTTCTCTTTGTTGCTATGGGTGTATTCGTAGCTGCATTCATTATTATTTCTTTTGTAGCTATTCCTGAGCCGCACCTTCAGAAGGGTGGAGCGAAGAAAGAGAAGTTCTCTCACAGCCCATGGAGCTTCCGTCACACAGTACTGGGTGTAATTGGTATCTTCATTTATGTAGGCATCGAAATCGGTATTCCGGGTACATTGAACTTCTATCTTGCCGACACAAGCGATAAAGGTGCCGGAATTATGATGAACGGTGCCGCTATCGGTGGTGCCATTGCCGCTATCTACTGGTTGTTGATGCTTGTAGGACGTACTGCCAGTAGTGCTATCAGCGGTAAGGTTTCCAGCCGTACACAGTTAATCGTTGTATCTGCCACTGCTATTGTTTTTGTATTGATTGCTATCTTCACTCCGAAAGATGTAACAGTTTCAATGCCCGGTTACACTGTAGGCGAAGGTTTTATGATGGCACAAGTACCCGTCAGCGCATTGTTCCTCGTTCTTTGCGGTCTTTGTACTTCTGTAATGTGGGGTGGCATCTTCAACCTTGCAGTAGAAGGGTTAGGTAAATATACGGCACAAGCATCCGGTATCTTCATGATGATGGTTGTTGGTGGTGGTGTATTGCCGTTGATCCAGCAAAGCATCTCTGACTCTGTAGGTTATATGGCCAGCTACTGGTTGATTATCGCAGCTCTTGCTTATCTGCTGTTCTACGGCTTGGTAGGTTGCAAAAATGTAAATAAAGATATCCCAGTAGAGGATTAACGCAATTAAAAGGTATAGGTAATTAATTTATTCACTTATAAATTTGAAAAGATTATGGATATAGAACACGTAAGAAGCCGTTTCATCAAGCATTTTGACGGAACGACAGGAGCAGTTTACGCTTCTCCAGGACGCATCAACCTCATTGGTGAGCATACAGACTATAACGGTGGTTTTGTATTCCCCGGAGCAATCGACAAAGGCATGATTGCTGAAATTAAACCGAATGGCACTGACATGGTAAGAGCTTATTCCATCGATTTGAAAGATTATGTAGAATTCGGTTTGAAGGAAGAAGATGTTCCCCGTGCAAGCTGGGCAAGATATATCTTCGGTGTATGCCGTGAGATGATTAAGCGTGGCGTTGATGTAAAGGGCTTCAATACAGCTTTTTCCGGGGATGTTCCCTTAGGTGCAGGTATGTCTTCATCTGCCGCTTTGGAGAGTACATATGCGTATGCGTTGAACGACCTGTTTGGCGACAATAAGATAGACAAGTTTGAACTGGCTAAAGTAGGTCAGGCTACCGAACATAACTATTGCGGTGTAAACTGCGGTATTATGGACCAGTTTGCTTCTGTATTTGGCAAGCAAGGCAGCCTTATCCGTCTGGACTGCCGTTCACTGGAGTACCAATACTTCCCGTTCGATCCGAAAGGCTATCGTCTGGTATTAGTAGATTCTGTAGTTAAGCATGAATTGGCTTCTTCAGCATACAACAAGCGTCGCCAAAGTTGCGAAGCTGCCGTTGCCGCTATCCAGAAGAAACATCCGCATGTAGAATTCCTGCGCGACTGTACCATGGAGATGCTACAAGAGTCAAAAGCTGAAATCAGCGAGGAAGACTTCATGCGTGCAGAATACGTAATCGAAGAAATCCAGCGCGTACTCGACGTTTGCGATGCTTTGGAAAGAGGTGACTACGAAACTGTAGGCCAGAAGATGTATGAGACCCATCATGGTATGAGCAAACTTTACGAAGTAAGTTGTGAAGAGCTCGATTTCCTGAATGATATTGCATTTGATTGCGGTGTAATAGGTTCTCGTGTAATGGGAGGCGGTTTCGGCGGTTGTACTATCAACTTGGTGAAAGATGAGCTGTATGATACATTCATCCAGAATGCCAAGGATAAGTTCAAAGAAAAATTCGGCAGGAGCCCTAAAGTTTATGATGTAGTCATCAGTGACGGTGCTCGCAGATTAGTTTAAAACTAAAACAGCCCAAACTTAAAAGGGCGTCTCCCCCATCACGGGGAGACGCCCTTATCTTTTTAGCCTTTTTAAATAAACTAATCAACTAACCTAATCTAACCTAACTTTATTCATTAATTTCATCCTTTCTTAAAAATGTAGACAACAAATGTATTGGGTTCGAGCTCTACATTCAATACCTGTCCGTCAATAGAAACCGGAGTTTCCTGAGGCTGGATAGCAGATGGCTGTTCAATCGTATTATCCTTATTGAGATCAGCTGAACGAAGCTTTATACAACGACCGTCAGACAATACATCTTGCTTCTTCAATCCTTCAAACTTCAATGATAAGGGCTGAGCTTTATCGGAAGTATTGGCTACTTTCACTATAATCTCTTTTTTATCCTTATCATAAACAGCGCTTGCAAACAAGCCATTCTGTCCCTCAGTACCTGCTACAGGCTTTTTATCCATAGTAAGGGAAAGTACGTTGGTACCTTTATGGTGTCCGTAGAGTTGCTGAACATAGTAACTTACAGTACGTACCGAGTTCAGATTATCAAACCAGATCATATCCGGACGCCATTGCCATCCTTCCACATGAGCAAACAGAGGAGCATAAGTAGCCATGTGCACAATATCGGCATTACGTTCCAATCCCGTCATAAAAGCAGCTTCAAGCAAGGCAGCATTGAAATGGTTCCACTTCTTACCTTTACCATGACAAGCATATTCACCGGCGAATACTTTCGGACCTTTACGGTCATAGTTATCATAACGTGTTCCCTGGTTCAAGAACCAGTTCTCAGGACGATAGAAATGTTCATCCACCAGATCCACTTTCAGACGCTTCATTTCCGGCCATAAATATTCAAACTGTTTTCCTTCAGAATCAGGTCCCGAACTTCCGATAATCTTGATATCGGGATAAGCTTTACGGATAGCTTTGATAAATGGTTCGAGATGTGCGGGATATTCCGGTCCCCATTGTTCGTTACCAATACCAATGAACTTCAGATTGAACGGTGCAGGGTGTCCCATATCTGCACGAAGTTTTCCCCACTTTGTTGTAACATCTCCATTAGCAAACTCTATCAGGTCGAGAGCATCCTGAACATAACTATCCAAATCACATACGGCCACATGTGCCTCTGCTTCTGAATTCTGAAATTGACAGGCAAGACCGCAACTCAATACAGGCAATGGTTCTGCTCCTATTTCTTCCGAAAGCTGGAAGAATTCATAGAATCCCAATCCATAGCTTTGGAAATAGTCGGGATAGAAACGGTGCGGGAAAGTATATTCCCAACGATTCTCATTCAGGGGACGATTCTCTACAGGACCTACTGATTTTTTCCAGTCATAACGTGTAGCCAAATCTGTTCCTTCAACGATACATCCGCCGGGGAAACGGAAAACACCCGGTTTGATATCTGCTAAGGCCTGTGCCAAATCTTTACGTAAACCATTCTCGTGTCCTTTCCAGGTATCGACCGGGAAAAGAGAAACGTGCTCCAAATCAACAGTACCTTTTGATGCAAGGAAAATACGAAGAGTTGCCTTCGGATCTGTAATACCGGGCTTCAGAATAACCTGATACTTTTTCCATTCTTTCGAATCAATAGTCAATGTTTCTGTGGCAAAAGCATGATGTTCGCCCATAGATTTGGTATTCACCAGCTCTACACGGATTTTTTCTACCGTCCCTCCTTTTGGCAAGCGTGCCCATACAGAAAAGCGATACTCTTCACCGGCTTTAACACCAATACCGAAGAAGCCTTCATTGTCAAGTCCGGTGTGCTTATGAGGATGTCCCGGATCAGACAGACGAACATAGTGAGGGTTCCTTTCAAAAGGGCCATCATCCTGCAAGGTAACATTACCAAAGGTCTTCCATCCCATTAAATTCTGCGGGAGTTCAAACGAACGGTTCTTTACAAGTTCAGCATATAAGCCACCGTCGGCAGCATAGTTTATATCCTCAAAGAACAGCCCATACATAGTGGGTTGAATTTCGGCACCTAATTTTTTGGTCTGTATCACAAACTCATTGGTTTGTGCCTGAAGCGACATTCCTGCTGTAAGAGCCAGAGCCGCCAATAATCCTGTGTATCTTTTCATGGTTTCAAAATAAAAATTATAATTGATTATTTAATCCTTTTTCCCCAGACGGAACGTCCCCGGCTATCCAGACCGGTAAAGAGAACTGTTTCCGTTTCATTTTCCCAATCATGTCCGGCAAATACGATCAAGTCTTTTATATCTTCTCCATCAAGTGTCAACCGCAGAGATTGCTTTGCATCTGTAAAATTCCAGGTTCCTTTATTCTCTCCTAGTTTTCCATCTTTCTCTAAATGTAACAGATGAGACATGTTCCATTCTTCATCTTGCAGCTCACCCTCACCCCACAATATTTGTCCCGCTTCTAACTTACGTTCATACAAAGGTTCCTGTACACGGATAATCTCCCACTCACCAGCTAAGTCTGCAGCGGAGAACTTCCGTGATTTACTACCGGCATAGCGTTCGGGAGATACAACAGGCCAACCCTCTTCTGTAAAAAACACCTGACGTATATGAAGATCCATCATCTGATTGTGCGGAGACAAACGACCTTGATGAGCCATAAAATACTGTCCATCGTCTGAAGTAAACACCGCACAATGCGCTGTTCCGGCCCAGCCCGGGTGATTCTGGAAGCGATAAGGAGCGGTCAGTATCGGAAAGTTATTGGTAGTATCTTTCAATTCCTTACCAAAGTAATCAACGAAAGGTCCTTCCGCTTTGTCCGAACGTCCGACACGCACATTGTAAGTCGTCATCAGCGGATCGTAGGAAACAAACAGGAAATATTCTTTTAAATCAGGATTATAAATAATCTCAGGCGCTTCCAGATTATCCTTCTTGTAATTGGCACGGCGAGCTACCAAATGTCCTCTATCCCCTTCTGCCAAAGGAAGTCCGGTTTCAGGATTCAGTTCCACGCAATACAAACCGCCGAAGTATGAGCCGTAGTGCATCCACCACTTACCGCTTGAAGGGTCTACAGTGATGCTGGGATCAATGGCATTCATGGCTGTCATATCGTCTGTTTTGACCACACAACCCGTCAATGCCCAGGGACCTTCGGGAGAATCAGACTCCGCCAGCCCTATATAAGAGGTCTTCCGCCCGAAAGCCGACACACAATAATAGAGTCTGTACTTATTATTATAAGGAATAATGTAAGGAGCCCAGATATTCGTTGCTCCATGCCCTCCGGCATGAGAGCGCACCCACTCCACCGCCTCTTGAGGAATTTCAGGAAGCACCCAACCGAGGAACTCCCAATTCACCAAGTCTTTGGAACGCCGCATTTGTATAAATCCCAAGGGAACTCCCTTTTCTTTTGCTTCTTTACGGTTTTCACGGAAAATGGCATCCGTGGAATACATGTAGTAATAATCGCCTATTTTACGGCAAGACGGATCATGTACATTGTAAGTTCCCCACGAACGGTAATTCTCCATAGAAGAGAGCGAAGAATAATCATCCGCCCACGGATTGGGCGAAGCGGTAGGAGTAAACACAGGAGGAGTGCAAGCAGCAAAGAAGCCGCTCGTCAGCAAAATAGCTATGCGTAGCAAGTTTCTCATAATATCAACAGATTATAAATTCTGTTGCAAAAATACGCCCGGGCTGGTATGGGAAGGTGGACAAACGAATATTTGAGGTGGACATACGGACATTACAGGTGGATATTCCACCTATCGTTAAAAAAGGCATTGTCTCATTTTTGCAATTTACAGATAATCTCCTAACTTTGCTTTGGATAATACAAAACAATATGAAAAAACACATCTTTCTATACCTTATTATATATAGCTGCCTCATTATGTCCGGTTCTTTACAGGCGCAAGAACGCTTCACCGAGCGATACAACGTCTCTTATATCACGATGGACGACGGACTACCCCACAACTTTATCGATGATATTTATAAAGACACCCGTGGTTTCCTCTGGATATCCACTGCCGGCGGCGGACTTTCCCGGTATGACGGCTACGAATTCATCCACTTCAATCCCAACACTTTCCACTGCAAACTCAAAAGCAATTTCATACGTAATGTGTACGAAGACACTTTCCAACGCCTGTGGGTTGTATCCGAAGGTGGCACAGATATCATTGACCTGTCTACCCTGCAACCCATCGTCCCCAATGATCCTAAAGGTCTACTGGCGGAATTAATCAAACAACCCGCCTATAGCGTCATGCGAGATTCACAGGATTGCATTTGGCTGCAATGTGACAATGCGCTTCACCGGATAACTTTTGACGCAAAAGGCAGTGTAGAAACCTTATCTAGCCTGGAACTACCGGCATTGCACGAGCCGGACCTTATTTTAAAAGATATCGACGAAGACGGAAAGATATGGACCGGCATCAACGGTACAATCTATAAAATCAGCCCGCCCCCCCGAGGGAAAGTTAGAAAAAGCCTCCTTATCAGAACGCCTGACCTTCTGGCCGGAACTCTACTTCAAAGACATGCTGGCAAAGGAAAATGAAGTATGGATAGCCACCCATATAGGGCTGTATCGTTACAACAGAAACAGCAATGCAGTAAAGCTATACGAAAACAATCCCAATGATCCCCATTCCTTGTCGCAAAATTACCTGACCAGCCTTGCCATTTCCAACGACAAGCAACTGATCGCAGGTACTCTTCGCGGGGTTAATATCTATAATCCTATTACAGACGATTTTGAACGCTTCACCCATAGCTCAACCGGCAACGGCCAGCTGAATAGCAATTTCATCAATTGCATCAAAGTAGACGGACAGCATATCTGGTTCGGTACGGAAACCGGCGGCATCAACAAGCTAACTCCCAAACGCTTGTCCATACACAATTACCAACATGACCGGGATAATCCCTCCAGCTTATCTTATAACCCGGTAAATGCTATCTACGAAGATAAAAACGGCAGCTTGTGGGTAGGTACCGTAGAGGGTGGTTTGAACCGTAAAGAACAAGGTAAAGAAGAATTCGTCCATTATAAATGGGAACGCGGCGAATTGAGCCATAACTCAGTGAGCTGCTTTGCCGCTGACAACAGAGACCGCCTATGGGTAGGCACTTGGGGAGGAGGTATCAACATCCTGGATGCAAAGACTCCCCGGCGTCCTTTGCAAGTGATTCATACACATCCAGACACCGGTTTCCCCTTGTTCTTTGTTGCAGTACTTATTTATGACCCTGTCAACAACGGAATGTGGATAGGCACTAACCGGGGGCTCTTTTTCTATGATCTGGAAACCCAAAAGTTCATTTCTCCTTTCGCGAACAATGCGGCGGAAAATGTTCGCGGCTGCCTCGGAGCTGTCATCGACAAGGAAGATAAATTATGGATAGGAAGCACGGAAGGTGTATATATCATAGACCTGCGCTCCCCGAAGTCGGATAAAAGAGAATTCCAATACCGGCATCTGAATTATAAGTTGGACGATCCCCAGTCTAAACTTGTAGAGAAAATCAGTTGTTTTTGCAAAGCGGAAGATGGAACATTATGGTTGGGAAGCAACGGGTATGGCATATACAAACGAGTAGTCGATGAACAAGGCAGAGAGAAATTTATTTCCCACACCACGTCCCATGGATTAATCAACAATAACGTACGAAGCATAGAGGAAGACATCAACGGCAATCTCTGGATAGGAACCAACAATGGACTTTCCTGCTATCACCCCACCGAGAACCGTTTTACCAATTACACCAAACAAGACGGGTTGCCGGACGCCCAGTTCTATTGGAACGCCTCATTCCGTTCTTCAGACGGCACTCTCTACTTCGGCAACGTAGCGGGGCTTACAGCTATTGAAAGTAATCTTCCCGCTACCTTTGTCCAACCCGCCAACGTACGCTTTACCCGGTTGAGGATAGGAAACGAAGAAATTCTTCCGGGCAGTAAATACTTGTCCCAAGATATTGCCGTTACCCAAGAGATCGAACTTCATGAAAAAGAGAAATCTTTCTCCCTGGAATTCTCCGCTTTGAATTTTGAGCCATGCAATACGGCTACTTACAGTTACCGCCTTCTCGGATTTGAAAACAAATGGGTACAAGTTCCCGGCAACCGGCGATTTGCAAGCTATACAAACTTACGTCCGGGCAACTATACCTTACAGGTGAAATACGCCACCGACGGAGGAGAGGGAACAGAGAAAATCACTGAACTGAAGATCACTATCCTACCCTATTTCTATAAAACTACCTGGTTCATATTGATGCTGGTCGTCCTCGCCTCATTAGCCGTATGGCAATTTTACCAATGGCGCATACGGAACTTCAAACGCCAGAGAGAATTGCTGCACCGCACCGTAGAGGAACGCACATACCAATTGGAACAGAAAAAGCAACAATTAGAGCACCAGACCGAAGAGCTTTCACGCCAGAACAAGATGCTGACCCAGCAGAATGAAAAGATCACCCGGCAGAAAGCACAGTTGAGCCGCATGGCACACAAAGTTCAAGAACTGACATTGGACAAGATCGCTTTCTTTACCAATATTACGCACGAATTCCGCACGCCCATAACCTTGATTATCGGCCCCATCGAACGTGCTTTGAAACTTAGCTATAATCCGCAAGTCATAGAACAGCTGAACTTTGTGGAGCGCAACTCCAAATACCTGCTATCCCTCATCAATCAGTTGATGGATTTCCGGAAAGTGGAGTCCGGCAAACTGAATATCGCCAAGACGAAAGGCAACTTCATGAAGTTTATAAGTACGCTGCTCACTCCGTTTGAAGTGTTTGCCGGAGAACGGAACATCTCCATAAAATGCTATTTCCACATGCCGAATCCCGAAATCATGTATGACGAGGAAGCCATGCACAAGGTCATCACCAACCTGATAAGCAACGCTATTAAATTCACCCCCAATGGTGGAAGCATATCCGTATATATAGCCACTCTGCCTGCTAAAAGAGATAAAGGAGAAGCACTCTACATCTGTGTCAGCGACACCGGAACCGGCATTTCAGATCAGGATATAGCACAAATATTCAATCGCTTCTACCAGTCAAAGAAGCAAATGAAATATCCTGTATACGGGCAAACCGGCACAGGCATCGGGCTGTACCTCTGCAAACGTATCGTTACGATGCACGATGGAGAGATCAGTGTCCGCAACAACCCCACTTCCGGTTGTTCTTTCCGCATCTTGCTGCCGCTAACGAAAGAAGAGAGCATAAACGACCATATAATCATTGAAAACAACATATCGGCCTTATCAACTACAGACGAGAATTTGCCGAAAGAAAAAGCGGCACTCAACATTTTGGTGGTAGAAGACAATGCTGACATGAGAGGATATATCCGTTCCATTCTCCGTGATTACTATAATGTGCTTGAAGCCGGCAACGGTGCAGAAGCCCTTGAGGTGCTGAACAGCCAGCCTGTAGATTTCATAATCAGCGACCTGATGATGCCCGTAATGGACGGCATAGAACTATCGCGCCGAGTCAAAGAAACATTTGCCATCTCGCATATACCTTTCCTGATGCTGACTGCCAAGACATCCCCGGAAGCCCGGTTGGAAAGTTACCGCACGGGGGTGGACGAATATTTGCTAAAGCCTTTCGACGAAACCCTGTTATTAGCCCGTATCGAGAACATCCTGGACAACCGCAGACGCTATCAACGGAAATTCAAGACAAACATGGATGTGGAAGCATTGAATATAGAGGAAGAATCCGGAGACAAAAAGTTTATCAACCAGGTTATGGAGGTCGTAAAAGAACACTATAAAAACCCTTACTTCGAAGTAAGCGATTTCTGTGAAGCCGTAGGAGTAAGCAAAAGCCTGCTGAACAAAAAGCTGCAAAGTCTCATCGGGCAATCCGCCGGACAATTTATCCGCAATTACAGACTTAATACCGCCCGGGAACTGATTCTCAAAAACCGGGAGAGCAAACAGATGAATATTGCAGAAATAGCGTATGAGGTTGGTTTCAATGACCCCAAGTATTTCGCCCGCTGTTTCAGCAAGCAGTTTAATACGACGCCAAGCGCATTGCTGAATGAAGAAGAGTAAGGTCGCTGATCTCAACCTTCGCGATTGATTACAAATCCGCCGGAATGGGACAAATATATTGACACTATTAGAATAAAAACAGATGTGCCCCTTGTTGCCAGATGTGCCATTATCCCATTGAGAAGTACCTGTGAGCATGATTAAAAAGGGTGTAGCCTTAAGGTCGGGATGGCTACACCCTTTCCCCTATATGGCTACACCCTTTGGTGGTTAGGGCTACACCCTTTCGATGCCTTCCTTACCAGCATCTTCTCCTGTTTTCATTTTATTTACAGTACAATAAGCCTGAAGTATCGTGATATATACTGAAGCCGAATTTTAATTGTAATTTTCACACTTAATATTCATTTGTCCACCTCAAAAATTCATTTGTCCACCTCTAGAACACCTTTTGAGCGTATTTTTGCACCACTACTTAAAATATGAATGTAGTATAACTAATATTGTTAAACCATTAATATCTGTATTATGAAGAAGACAAGAAAGTGGTCGTCACTTATACTGGCGGCTTTTACAGTCCTTTCTTTAGGAGCTTGTGAGGATTGGGGACAGATGGACCCGCCTGCGGGGAATGATGTTAACCCGAAACTTGAACAGGTAGCCAACGTAACCTTTCAAGGTAATTTCGACCCAACAAGTATGAACTACTATGCTTATGAAGGTGGCGAAGTGGCCGAAATTGTAGTAGATGAAGAGCGAGACACGGTTCTTCACTGTCCTAATGGCTATGCCCGTATGTTCAACCCGTTGAGCAATTACAAAGTTCAAAACGGCGTTTCGCTTACCTTTTGGGTAAAGCAAGCGGCTCTCGTTGACGAAGAAACCCAAGAAGCTTTAGACGATGACTTGGAAGGTGCCCTATTCTCTTTCCAAAACGCAAATGGCACTCAACGTATGTTTATGACTGCCAATGGGTGGCTGAAGTACGAAGGCACCGATGGTGAGTACGAAGCGAACAATCCGAGTAACCTCAAGACTGGCATGTTAACACCCACCGGTGAATGGCATTATGTCGCAATTACTGTTCGTAACGATGGATATAGTGTTTTTGTAGATGGCAATCAGCGCATCGACAAGACCGAAACGAACTTCGACTTCAACAAGATTGTGCAATTCATGGGCAACACCTCTTATATATATATAGGTAGTGGGTCGGATACCGACACCCGGGAGATGTGGATAGATGATATTAATATTTATCGCAATCAGATTACCAGCAAAGAGCAAGCGCGCCCCAGCATGGGCGGAGAAGAGCCCGACTATGGTAACTACCTCTATGTGGGTGAAGAAGATTGTTCGTCAGCATGGTGGACAACATTTTCTCCTACCATCCGAATGACAGGAGACACCAACACCCACTATGGTTTCTGGAACTACGGTAGCGGAGGCGGAAACTGGAATAACTTTGTACTCGTAATTACCAATGGGAAAGAACGCGACGAAAGTGACTACGCCGAGTACGTGGTTATGCGCTCTGATGCTTTCGGATGGGGACAATATTGGGTGGATGGTCGTTTAACCCATAACTTGAATTTCGATACTTTCATCGCAGATATGAATGGTGCATTTGTTGATATCGACATCGTTCGTGAAGGTAATAAGGTTACAGTGAAGACCTGTGCTACAACTTCCGATGGAAGAACTCTCATACAAGAATACTGGTTTGAAGGCGATCTTGCAGAAACAATCGGTTCATTCCTGACTTGTGATGCTTCATACTATAAGATTGATGTAGAAAAAACCCTTGTAGGCGGTAAAGTTTATGCGGAAGAGACTTACACTACCGGAGCACCGGATTGCTCTACAGCTTGGTGGACACAATTCTCTGATCTTTCGGTAGTCACAGGCGATACGGATGTTCCGTTCGTACATGCGTTCTATAATTATACGAACTTGTCAAACAACTGGTGCAACTGGGTAATCGTAATTACCAATGGTAAAAACCGTGACGAAAGTGGTTACGCTGAATATGCAGTTTTGCGTGCCGATGCTTATGGCTGGGGTGCCTTTGGTAACACCAACGATAATGCCGACCTGATTTCTCTTACCCACAGTTTTAATTGGGATACATTTAAGGAGCAAATGAATGGTGCTTTCTGCCGCGTTGCCGTAGAGCGTCAAGGTGCTGACCTCACAATTACCGTCAAAACCAGAACTGCTGCCGGCGAAGTATTGGGTGATATGATATTCACTTACCCCAACGGTATCACAACACCTGATATTGGTATATTCTTCACGGTAGATGGCTCATATCTTGACTTCCGTTCTGTGGGTTATATGCCTTTCTGGAGTGAAATTCAACAATAAAAACTTTAAATCAAAAGATATGATAAACAATAGCAAAGTTCATAAAGCATCGGGAAATTTGATTTCCCGACTGCTTCTGATGCTCGCCTTTACACTGGCAGGACAAATGTTGTTCGCCCAGTCAAAGCAAGTTACAGGTGTCGTAAAAGACGTCACCGGAGAAACTGTCATAGGTGCCAGCGTAGTTGAAAAAGGTACTACCAATGGTACTATAACAGATTTTGACGGAAACTTCAAATTAACAGTAAGCGACAAAGCTGTGTTGCAAATCTCTTTCGTCGGTTATCAGACGCAAGAAATCAACACAGCAGGCAAGACTTCTTTTGTCGTGACATTAAAAGAAGACTCAGAGATGCTGGAAGAAGTTGTGGTAGTAGGATATGGTGCACAGAAAAAGGAAAGTGTTGTGGGAGCTATCTCGCAAGTATCTTCCAAGGAGTTGCTCCAATCTCCTGCCGCCAACGTATCCCAAGCCATTGCCGGTAAAATATCAGGTGTCATCACCTCACAGACTTCCGGTGCTCCCGGTTCGGATGACACACAAATCTATATCCGCGGTCGTGCTACATTTGCCGGTGATGCCCAACCGCTTGTATTGGTAGATGGCGTGGAACGTGAATTCTCACAGATAGCCCCGGACGATATTGAGACGATTTCGGTATTGAAAGATGCTTCGGCAACAGCCGTTTATGGTGTACGTGGCGCAAACGGCGTTATGTTGATTACGACCAAACGCGGTAGAGAACAGAAACCGGAAGTAAGCCTGACCGCCAACTGGCAGATACAAAGCCCGACGCGCACGGATACTTACCTGAACTCTTACCAGTCTGTCAGCCTGCTGGAAGAAGCCCTCGCCAACGACGGACTTCCTTCACAGTTCTCTGCCAACGACCTGGAAATGTATCGCAGATCGGTTGCCGGCGAATTGAGCGGCTTAGAGGCAATGCTATATCCCAATGTAGACTGGTATGATGAGGTATTGAAGAGTTCTTCTCCCGCACAACGTTATAACGTCAGTGTACGTGGCGGTACAAAGCGTATGCGCTATTATGCCTCCGGTGAGCTATACGATCAAAAAGGGTTGATTAAAAATCTGAGCAACGACAAGTATGGCAACACCTCAAGCCCAAGCTTCCGTCGTTATGCATTCCGCGCTAATATGGACTTGTTCTTGACGAAAGATCTGACTTTCTCTGTCAACTTCGGTACTCGTTTTGAAGAGCGTAAAGGTTCCAATACGACTGAAAGAGCTGATTATAGCCAGATATTCTATGAAATGAACCACACACCCGGATGGCTTTTCCCCGTATCTACAGTAGTACAAAACGGTGAAAAACAGGAAACCATCTATGGTGGTAGCTCACAGTATCAGAACAACATCGTGGCATCTCTGACGAAAGGCGGATATTACAAAGCTACGAATACCATCAATGAAACCAACTTCATCCTTGATTACAAGATGGATTGGCTGACCGAAGGATTGAGCGTAAAGGGTATGGCTTCATTCGACTACGACTCTTACGACAAAACACTCTACGGAGCAAGTTTCGCCACTTACGAACTGAACAATCGGGATGATTTCGGTAACATTGATGCCTACAATCGCTTCAACTCTGATGGCGAATTAACGGGCAGCAAGGATTCTTATACGATTTATAAACTCTACATGGAAGCGCAAATCAATTATGCCCGCAAGTTCGGCAGACATGATGTAACAGCTATGGCGCTCTACAATCAGAATGACTATCGCTACAGAGCCGATCTTGCCAAGCGTTATCAAGGTCTGGTAGGTCGTGCCACTTATGGTTACGACGACCGCTATCTGGCAGAGGTTAACTTCGGTTACAACGGCTCGGAGAACTTCATGAAAGGCAAACGTTTCGGTTTCTTCCCCGCTTTCTCTTTAGGTTGGCGCATCAGCAACGAATCTTTCATGGAGAACACTAAGGAGTGGTTAAACAACCTGAAGTTGCGCGCTTCTTACGGTCAGGTAGGTAACGATATATATACTGTAGGCGGAGTGGCACAACGCTTCCTCTATGAAGAGAAATGGAGCCAGATCAGCAATGATTACATGTTCGGTACCAGCGGCCAGTCCGGCATCTACGAAACTCAATATCCTAACTATGCCGTTACGTGGGAGCGTGCCCACAAGTACAATGTCGGTCTGGAGTTCGGATTGTGGAACGGATTGCTGAATGGTAATATCGACCTTTTCTATGAAAAGCGTAACGATATCCTGACCAACTACCTGACACGCCCGGAATGGGTAGGCGTAACAATGGCTGCCGGTAACCTGGGTGAAACCGTGAACAGTGGTTTTGAGATTGAACTAAAACACAACAACCGTATCGGGAAGGACTTCCAATACAACGTCGGCCTGACATTCTCTCATGCCAAAAATGAAATTAAGAACATGGATGAGCCAGCACTGAAAACGGACTACCGCAAGCGTGAAGGCCATCCTATCGGTCAGTACTACGGACTGGTATGCGACGGCTTCGTAACTGCCGCAGACCTCGCTGATCCTAACTTCCCGACATCGACCTTTGGCAATGTACAGGTAGGTGACCTGAAATATCGCGATATGAACAAAGACGGTTTCATTGACGAACGCGACGAAACATTCATCGGCTATAGCGATGTGCCCGAAAATACGTATGCACTCACCTTGGGATGCAACTACAAAGGTATCGGTTTCAGCGTAATGTTCCAAGGCGTAGACCACGTAAGCCGTTATTATGACGCGGAAGCGATGTACGCCTTCGTTAGTGGCGGTAAAGTGAAGGAGCACCATCTGGATCGTTGGAATCCCGCGAAGTCGGAATCCGAGAACCTGGCAAGTGCCAAATACCCATTGCTACACTACGATAGTTACGGTGACCACAACCAGCGCCAGAACTCCTTCTTCCTGAAGAACGGTGCCTTCATGCGTCTGAAGAACATCGAGTTGAGCTATACATTGCCTACCAAATGGATAGAAAAAGTAGGCATGAGCGACTGCCGCCTCTACGTGAACGGCAACAACCTCATCACTTGGGATCATCTGGACGACCTGTGTGATCCGGAAAGCAACGGTTCCAACCGCTATCCGATTATGAAGACTGTGAACTTTGGTGTAAATATTAAATTCTGATAGAAGATGAAGAAAATATTATTATATAGCATTTTTGCACTGGGTGTTGCCTCTACTACACTTACTTCCTGCGAAGATATGTTTGGAGGTTTCCTTGACAAGCAACCCAGTAATGAGCTGACGGGCGACGAAGTGTTCGGCGACTGGAACTTAATGACACAGTTCCATTATGATACTTATAACTTCCTGCGCCACGGTGCCTGCCGCATCAACAACTCTTGGTTGGACGCCGCTACAGACTTGGCGGAAACCAGTTACGCGACCGGAGGTGTACGCACCACATTCAACATTGGTAACTACTACGGAGGTGGCGGTTCGGCCGAACTTAGCGGCACTTGGGAACATTATTATCGCGGTATCCGTAAATGTAACATGATAATTACGCGCATAGAAGACGTGCCTAAAAATCCTGATTTGGGCGATGACAAACATCTTGAATATAAACAGAACTATATCTCCGAAGCCCGCTTTCTGCGTGCCTGGTTTTATTGGGAACTCTTCCTGCGTTACGGTCCTATTCCCATCGTAACAGAAGTACTCGATCCTAATGGTGATTTATTGAGTAACTATAAAACCCGTCCGAGTCTAAAAGAATATGTAGTAGACTTTGTCCTGAAAGAACTAAGCGAGTGTGAAGACGGTCTGATGACCTATGCGGACGCTTCCGACAATGCTCGTGCAGGACGTATCGGTCAGCCGATGGCCCGCGCACTCTACAGCCGCATCATGCTGTATATGGCAAGCCCACGCTACAGCAACGAATCAGGTATCACCTGGCAACAAGCAGCCGATGCTGCAAAAGGTTTCATCGAGACCTATGGCAGTAACTACTCGTTGATGCAAGGTACGGACTCAAAGACAGCATTAACCAATGCCTGGTTGTTGACTCCATATACAGAAAGCAACAAAGAAATGATCTTCTACCGCAATGATGGAACCATCGCATGGGGTGGCATTTCAAATGACACCCCGGTGGGTGAAGGTGGCAACGGCGGTCTCTGTCCGTCACAAAATCTGGTGGACATGTACGACATGATTGACGGCAGCTCCCCCTTCCGGGAATATGACGAAACCGGTGCTCCGGTTTATAACGGGGTTAATCCGAGCGTCAACGCCGCAAGCGGTTACAGCGATGCCAATATGTGGGCCAACCGTGACGGACGTCTGGCAGCTTCCATTCTTTATAATGGTGTATCCTGGGGGAATGGTGTAATCAATGTTGTCAAAGGGCAGCGTGATAATCCTGTAGGAAATGCTAACGCTACCCCGACCGGTTATTATGTACGCAAGCTTATCCCTGAAACCATATTGAGCGCAAACCATAGCGGTAATTCACGCCGTCTCTGGACTATCATCCGCTATGCGGAAATCTTGCTGAACTATGCCGAAGCTGTGAACGAGGTACAAGGTCCCTGCAAGGAAGTGTATGACCAGCTCAACCTGATTCGTCATCGCGCAGGCATCACCGGCAATGTTGCCGACCGTACAGATCTGAATACCAAAGAGAAGATGCGCAACTTCATTCGCAAAGAACGCACGGTAGAATTGGCATTCGAAGAACATCGCGCATGGGACGTACGCCGCTGGAATGTAGCGGAAGAGGCATTGGGACGCAATATCATCGGTATCGATGTAGCTGCCAATGGAACCATCACCCGCAAAGTGGCCCAAGAACGCGTGTTCCAAAATAAGATGTACCTCTATCCTATCCCTGAAGGTGAATACTGGAAGACAGGAATTGAAAACAATCCGGAATGGTAATCCTTAAATCAACTATAGAATATGTATAATTTGAATCATATCATAAAGAAAATGACCGGAGCAGGCAAAGCCTTGCTACTGGTAACTTTACTCTTTGCCACCGGCGCTGTCTGGGCACAGAACACACAGACGTTGAAAGGCCGTATTGTGGACACGGAAGGCAATCCTATTGCCGGAGCCGTGGTGAATGTAGCCGAAGAAAGCCGCATCGTCCTCTCCGACGAGAACGGTTACTTCAGTTTGAAGAATGTAAGAGCATCGGATGAAATATGCATCAGCAGCGTGGGATATAAGAATGCACAAGTAGCGGTAGACTTTAATGAAGGTTTCAAGATTGAGCTGGAATCAGACCTTGACGAATACCTCCACACCACTCCTGTGGCATTCGGGCGCAAAGCCAAGAAGCTGGTTACCGAATCAACCTCTGTAGTAACCGGTGAGGAATTGCAAAAGCATCCTATCACAGTGCTTCAGAATGCATTCACCTCTACCGTTACCGGTATGGAAACTTACGAATGGTCCAGTGAACCGGGATGGACGGAAACAGCCATGTATATCCGTGGTATCCGTACCATGAACACCGGTGCACGTGCTCCGCTGGTTATGGTGGATAATATGGAACGTGACCTTTCTTTCCTCGATGCGTTCCCTATTGAGAATATCACCATCCTGAAAGATGCTGCCGCTACTGCCATCTACGGTATGCGCGGTGCCAACGGTGCAATCCTGGTAACTACCAAACGCGGTAGTGCAGGAAAGACGAACATCGACTTCACGCAGGAGGTAGGTTTCCAGATGTTGAGCAACAAGATGGAAAACCAGAATTCCTATAACATGGCTCTGACACGCAACCGGGTGAAATATCTGGATGGTTCAGACCCTATGTACACCGACGAACAGATTGAGATGTACCGCCGCGTATGCAACGGAGAAAAGCTGGATGGCATCGATCAATACAGATACTTCAATACCAGTTGGGCTGACGAACTTTATCGCGAAACAGCTCCTATGTACAAGACCAACCTGCAAATCAGTGGTGGTAACGAACGTGCCCGCTATTATGTTTCATTCTCTTATCTCCGCCAAGAGGGTATGTGGAATGACAAGTGGACTAATTACAACGAGAACTACAACACCGGTCATACATTGAACCGCTGGAACTTACGTTCTAACATCGACATTGATGTAACCAAGCACCTCAACGTTTCTCTTGATTTGGGTGGCCGCATCGATAACATTACGCAGCCTACGGAAGGCGTATTCAGCCTGACTACATTCGGTGTTGTCGAAGCCAATCCGATGGAACCGGTATACACACCGAATGGTCAGATCTATGCCTCCAGTACCGCTAACAATGCAGGTCGCTATCTCGCCGCTTCCGGTCAGGAAAAGAACCGTCGTCGTAATTTGTATTCTACACTGAACGTCAACGGTGACTTAAGCCCCATATTGAAAGGTCTGAAAGTGAATGCAACCATTAGTTTTGACTCTTATGAAACGTTCGAATCCACTCAAAGGAACAGTGTAAATTCATATAACTATGATTATATGAATATGGATGTAACCGATCCGTCACAATTCAAATATACGCCATACACTACCTATTCGGCATTGAGTGATCCTACGCCCAACCAGCGCGAGTTCTACTACAATCTGAACTTGATGGGAGGTTTAGGTTACAGCAACAAATTCGGTCAACACACCGTTGAAGCCCGTGCATTCGCTCGCGCTTACCGTAACCAGTCGAACGGATATGCATCTTCCAACCGTTACCTTTCATACAACGGACAAGTGACTTACGACTACGCCAACCGTTATATCTTCTCCGGAAACATCTCACGCATGGGTTCTGATAATTTCAGGGAAGACCAACGTTGGGGAACTTTCTACGGTGCATCCGCAGGTTGGGTAGCTTCCGAAGAGCCCTGGTTGAAAAATAAGAATATCAACCTCTTGAAACTTCGCGCTTCTTACGGTCGTTCCGGACAATCCACCACAGGCGGAGGTCGTTACGCTTATCAGAATACGTATGGTTCCGCTACCGGTTACGGTTTCGGGTATTCCGGTTCTTACATCAACGGATTTGCGGAAACAATGGCAGGTAACGCCAATAACAAATGGGAAATCTCGGACATGCTGAATATCGGGTTGGACTTCGACTTCTGGAATAAAAAGATCTATGGTTCGGTAGATGCTTTCAAAGAATGGCGTTCCAACATTCTGGTTACTCGCACCAGTGTACCTTCCCTATTGGGAATCTCTGTTGCACAAGACTCATACGGAAAAGCAGAAACCAAAGGTTTTGAAGTTACACTCGGACATCGTCATCATATTGGTGATTTCAACTACTATATTGAAGGTATGTTAACCTACAATACGAATAAGATTACTGAAATGGACGAAACAGAACCTAACGTGGAATGGCAACGTAAAACAGGCAACCGTATCTATGACTACACTTCTGTAGCCGGTTTGTACGAAAGTTCATTCAACAACGGTGTCGGCGGTTGGAACCGTTACAAATTCATTCAATGGGCCAGCGACGCCAACCTGATTGCAACCAGCCAGCAGGATGCTATCGACCATCCGGAAAAATATCCGTATAATGCAGCCTCCAATGGTGCACAGAAACTAGGTACAGCCATATTCAAAGATTTAAATGGCGACCGCCAGATTGACTCTAACGACATGATACCGGATACATACACCATTATCCCCGAGTTGATTCCGACCCTTAACTTCGGTTTCGAATGGAAAGGTTTCGATGCCCGTGCCGTATTTACCGCTTATCTGAACCGTGATGTATTCTTGTCTCCGGCTGTTGCCTGGTCAGGATGGGGTAATCAAGGTACCCACGAAGTGGTAAAAACATGGGGTTACTATACAGACGATCCGCTTGATCCGCGCAACGTGAATGCAACCTATCCTCGTCCTACTTACGGTAGTTATAATGCCATCGATAGTGACCGCGATACGGGAACTTATCAGAATGACATTTGGATTGTAAACGGCAACTTCTTGTCACTCCGCAACGTCGAAGTAGGCTATTCATTACCCAAACGGTTGATTGCAAAGGCCAACCTGACCAAGTGCCGTCTCTACTTCAGCGGATATAACCTCTGCACATGGAGCAGCGTACCCGATGGTTGTGACCCGGAAAAGCCGATGAGCTACGTATGGTGGTATCCAAAAACCCGGACATTTACATTCGGTATAAACATTGGTTTCTAATATGAAAAACAGAGAAATATGAAAAAGATATTCAAATATATGGCAGCCGCACTGCTGGCTGTAAATTTCACCTCTTGCAGCGACTTCTTAGACAAAGAGGTAGACTTGACCCTGGATGCGGAACAGGTGTTCCAGAAATTTGAGAATACCCGCGGCTATCTGGCAAATATATATACCTACCTACCGGATGCGTTCGTAGGTTATACAGATGGCCAGTTCCGTGGTGCATCGCGCGACTGTATGACGGATAATGCACTCTCTTTCTGGAGTGTACATTATTATCACAGTGTATTGACAGACGCTTATTCCGCAACCAAACATTCGTTTGCGGAAGATTTCTGGCCAAAGAACTTCAGAGGCATCCGTGCCGCCAACAACTTCCTGAAGTATGCCCGCGAAAGCGTTGTGAAGAATACTGAAATGGAGGGTGACGACAACCGTTTGTACGACCGTTACATGGCTGAAGCCCGACTGCTCCGTGCCATCTTCCACTTCGACCAAGCCAGTTGGTTCGGTGATATCCCCATCATAGGTGAAGATGAGAACGGCGAGCCCATCATTTTCGAATACACCAATCCGGAACAAATGAACATGGCACGCACCAATTGCGCCGATGCACTGAAATGGATTGCCGACGAATGTGATAAGATAAAAGACGTGTTACCTTTCCGATATGCACAGGAAGAGCTGAACTGGGGACGCGTGAACGGTGCTGCAGCGTATGCATTGAAAGCAAGAGCATTGTTGTACAGAGCATCGGCTTTGCACAATCCTAGCAATGACGCTTCCCTATGGAGGGAAGCTGCAACGGCTGCAACGGACTTCATCACGAAAAACAGAGTCCAGAGCAATCCGTACAGACTGTATACTACGACAGATAATGATCCGAACAAGAATTATTATGAATGTTTCGTTTCCACGCCTCACCTGAACAACGAGTATATATTAAGCCGTTCAGAATGGCAAACCCGTGAAATTGAACTATTCCTGGCTCCCTGCGGGTTCAGTGGTAGTGTAAACTCAACCGGACGTACCAATCCGACACAAAACCTGATAGATAGCTATGAGACAAAAAATGGTCTTCCCATAGATAAAGATTCGTCTTACGATCCGCAAAATCCGTATTCCAACCGCGACCCGCGTCTGGAGCAAACCATTCTGCATCACGGCTCCATCTGGGGAGATGCTAAACAAGATGAAGAGCGTGAAGTAGATGTTACTTATGGTTCCGGCAAAGATTATCATGAACTGCACGGTGGAACACTCACCGGATACTACACCAAGAAGTTCCTGAATAACATGTCATTTAAGAGCCCGACTACTTATACGCACGCCTGTCCTATCTTCCGCTATGCTGAAGTATTGCTGAATGCCGCCGAAGCCATCAACGAAGCAGAAGGACCGGATAATGCCTATCAATATGTAAACGAAGTGCGTGCCCGTGTAGGCATGCCACCATACAGTGGAATGAGTCAGTCGCAGCTTCGTGAACGTATCCGCAACGAACGCCGCATCGAACTTTGCTTTGAGGATCACCGTTTCTTTGACGAACGCCGTTGGAAGTTATTCGAGGGCAAAAGTGCCGCCAGCGAAAAGAGTCTGCCCTACTACCAACAGGTTTATAACCTTTACGGTGTAGCTGTAACTCCGGGGCAAAGCACGGTGTTCAATTACGGTCCGGCGGAAATGCACCAATCACGTGCTTTCAACAGCCCGAAGAACTACTACTTCCCGATACCGGATGCCGAAATCAAGAGATTGCCTAACTTAGGACAAAATCCCGGCTGGGAAATGCAATAAAAAAATAAACTCATTAAAACTCCGAAAATATGAAACTTAATAAATGGTTAAGCATGCTAATGGTGAGTTGCTCACTGCTCATCAGTTTTACCGCTTGTGATGACGATGACAACGATAACCAAGAACTATCTCTCGGTGCACCTGTACTAACTGAGATTGCAGCTCCTACCGCTATAGCAACTTCTGATGTAATGGTCAGTCAAAAAGATTTGGATGAAGGCGCTATCAGAGTAATGGCTTATGGTTTCTGCTATGATACCTCCAAGAATCCTACCATCTACAGTGCCACAGTGAAAACTCTTCCTGAGAATGAAAAGATGGAAGCAACTCTGACTGAGTTGGCAGACAATACTGTATATTATGTACGGGCTTTTGCTACTCTTTACCCTAATGGAGTAGTTTATTCGCCTGAAGTGGAAATGACTGTAGGAGTAACAGAACCGGAAACACCTTCTGAAGAAACTCCTACTGAATAAAACTATATTAATTACGAGTTACAATTATAAAAGCAACGCTTTTAAATTGTAACTCGTAATTTGTTTCTCTATAGTACTAATTTACCAATAACAATTTACTTATGAAGTTCTTCAAGTGGACCCTATTACTCTTCAGTTATTCAGTTTTATCAGGAGCGTGCAGCAGCGAAAGCAATGAGCCTGACATAGACGAGACAACTATTTCCATTTCGGCACCATCTGTGTCAAATGTTACGGAAGATAGAGCAACTATAATTGCGACTATCACAACAAATACCCCATCCGCAATTTTAAAGAAAGGTATTTGTTATGATACCCAGTCTAATCCGACCATTTCCAACCAGACTGTTGAAATGAGCAGCGCAGGTCTGTCACTCAACCTGACCATAACGGAACTTGAGCCTGAAACTAAATACTATGCCAAGGCTTTTGCTACTGTAGCCAATGGAAGTCCTGTCTATTCAACAGAAATTTCATTCACAACAGCAGCCCGCAGCATTACTTCCGAATTGGACAAATACATAGCTCCTTCCTATCCTGATGATTATACCAGCATTGCAGACTGGAGCAACAGAAGCCAATGGAATTTAGCCAATGTACATGACCCCAGTATAGTACTAGCTGAAGACGGTTATTATTATATGTATCAGACGGATGCCTCGTATGGTAATGCGCATGAATACGGCGGACATTTTCACTGCCGTCGATCCAAAGACCTCGTGAATTGGGAATACATGGGAGGTACCATGAACTCACTACCCGACTGGGTGATTCCTAAATTGAACGAAATACGCAAAGCCATGGGGTTGAATGAAGTTCAGCCTGCCATAAATACCTTTGGCTATTGGGCACCTTGTGTCCGGAAAGTCAGAAACGGACTTTACCGCATGTACTATTCCATCGTATGCCCGGGCTTACTCAACGGTGAGAACACTTGGAGCGAACGTGCCTTTATCGGCATGATGGAAAACACCGACCCTGCCAATAATGGAGGTTGGGAAGACAAAGGATACGTCATCACAAATGCCTCTGATAAAGAATTAAATTTCAACGTCAAGCCCGATGACTGGACAAATTGCTATTATAAATGGAATGCAATCGACCCCAGTTATATTATCGACAAAGATGGCAAGCACTATCTGGTTTACGGCTCATGGCATAGCGGCATAGCGGCGCTGGAAGTAGATGCAGCCACCGGAAAGCCACTGAATACATTGCCCAAGCCTTGGGGAACGGAAGAAGATATAGCTCCTTACGGGCAACTACTCGTCACCCGCCAGATTGGGAATCGCTGGCAGGCATCCGAAGGACCGGAAATCATTTATAATCCAAACACTGGATATTATTACCTGTTCATGGCTTATGATGCATTGGATGTACCTTATAACACACGCGTGTGTCGTTCTCAAAGCATTCTGGGTCCTTACTTAGGCATTGACGGAACAGATCTCACCAGATTCGGCGGCGAAATGCTCCCCATCGTTACACACCCCTACAAGTTCAGCAACAGCAACGGATGGGTAGGTATCGCTCACTGTGCTATTTTTGACGATGGAAACGGAAATTGGTACTATGCCTCGCAAGGACGTCTGCCCAAAGATATACCGGGTATCAATGCGAGCAATGCCGTGATGATGGGGCATGTACGTTCCATCAAATGGACCAGTACGGGATGGCCGGTAGTAATGCCGGAACGTTATGGCGCCGTGCCCCAACTGCCCATAACAGAAGATGAACTGACAGGAAGTTGGGAACATATAGACCTCTCCTACTCTTACGGAAAACAAAAAATATCCAATACAATGACACTTTCTGCCGATCATAAAGTAACCGATGGTTCTTGGAAAGGCACAACGTGGAGCTATGATGCCGACAACCAGCGCATCACATTCAGCAATGGAGTGGAAGTATGTCTGCAACGGGAAGTGGATTGGGAAGCCAGCCCGAGAACTCATACGATTGTCTATGCGGGCTATACCAACAGCAAAACGTATTGGGGTAAAAAGAAGAAATAAAATAAGATTCCGTCCATATCCGGATAGTATATGAACCGTATCTGGTCCGTATCTGCTTCGTGTCTATACATTTGGACTTGATAGGGAGTTGGTAAGGAGTTGATACGGACTTGGTAGGGAATTGGTAAATCTGGACTCTAAAAACAGCCTCAACAACCCGACATTTGAGGCTGTTTTTTTACTTTTATGTTACATAACATATACAAGTGTAGCTAATACACTCAAATAAAGTGTTACTTTTACACCCAAAATCGGATAATTATCTCATTTACATTAAAAATAGAACCATGAAAAACAATTTTCTACTTGCAGGAATTGCCGCACTGATGTTATCTGCGTGCAATAACAAGCCAGCTCAGGAGTTGACTTTGTCCGGTCTGAATCCGGTGAATTTCCAAACAGAAGTGAACAATGCCAAAACAGGTCTTTACACCTTGAAGAACAAGTCGGGCATGGAAGTGTGCATTACTAACTTCGGTGGCCGTATTGTTTCCATTATGGTTCCCGACAAAAACGGGAATATGCAGGACGTTGTTCTGGGTTTCGACAGCATTGCTGACTATGTAAACATCCCGAGCGACTTCGGCGCTTCTATCGGCCGTTATGCAAACCGCATCAACCAGGGAAGAATTGTATTGGACGGAGAGACGATCCAATTACCGCAAAACAACTTCGGACACTGTTTGCATGGCGGTCCTAAAGGCTGGCAATACCAAGTATATGAAGCCAATCCGATTGATGAAACTACTCTGGAACTGACTCGTATCTCACCGGACGGTGACTCTAACTTTCCCGGCAACGTAACTGCTAAAGTTCTTTTCAAACTGACAGATGACAACGCTATAGATATAAAGTATAGCGCTACTACAGATAAGAAAACAGTCATCAACATGACTAACCACTCTTACTTCAACTTATCCGGTAATCCTTCAAAAGCTGCAACAGATCATATCTTATATGTAAATGCAGACAATTACACTCCGGTAGACAGTACTTTCATGACCACTGGAGAAATCGTAACAGTTAAAGATACTCCGATGGACTTTACTACTCCTAAAACAATAGGACAAGACATCACAAACTTCGACTTCGTTCAGTTGAAAAACGGAAATGGCTATGACCACAACTGGGTACTGAATACGAATGGAGACATTGCTCAATTAGCAGCAAAACTGACTTCACCTGAAAGCGGCATCACTCTGGAAGTATATACCAACGAACCGGGTATACAAGTTTATACCGGTAACTTCCTGGACGGAACTGTAATAGGCAAAAAAGGCATTACTTATAATCAACGTGCTTCCGTATGCTTGGAAACACAACACTATCCCGACAGTCCTAATAAGCCGGAATGGCCTAGCGTGGTATTGGAGCCGGGACAAACTTACAACAGTGAATGTATTTTCAAATTCTCAGTAGAGAAATAATAGTTAACTTTTAAATATTAGAATTGTGGAAGCATTAGATTGGATTGTAATTGGAGTCTTCGCTTTAGCTCTGATTGGTATTATTGTTTGGGTTGTCAAACAGAAACAAAATGACTCAGCGGATTATTTCCTGGGTGGACGTGACGCTACGTGGATTGCTATTGGTGCATCTATTTTTGCATCAAACATTGGTTCGGAACACTTGATCGGACTGGCTGGTGCCGGAGCATCCAGTGGTATGGCTATGGCACACTGGGAAATCCAGGGATGGATGATTCTTATTTTGGGATGGGTATTCGTACCGTTCTATTCAAGAAGTATGGTATATACGATGCCGGAATTTCTGGAACGTCGTTATAACCCGCAATCCCGTACTATATTGTCTGTAATCTCCTTGATCAGTTATGTACTGACTAAGGTAGCGGTTACGGTATATGCCGGTGGTCTGGTATTCCAACAGGTATTCGGCATTGAAGAACTATGGGGAATCGATTTCTTCTGGATTGCAGCTATCGGTCTGGTTTTGATCACTGCATTATATACAATCTTCGGTGGTATGAAGTCAGTACTTTATACTTCTGTATTGCAGACACCGATTTTATTGTTAGGTTCACTGATAATCCTTGTACTCGGTTTCAGAGAACTGGGTGGATGGGACGAAATGATGAGAATTTGTGGTGCGGTAACTGTTAATGATCAGGGCAACACCATGACGGAATTAATTCGCAGCAATAGTGACCCGAACTTCCCTTGGTTGGGAGCATTAATCGGATCAGCTATCATCGGTTTCTGGTACTGGTGTACTGACCAGTTCATCGTACAACGCGTTCTTTCAGGTAAGAACCAGAAAGAAGCACGCCGCGGTACTATCTTCGGAGCTTATCTGAAATTGTTACCTGTATTCTTGTTCTTGATTCCTGGTATGATTGCTTTTGCACTTCATCAGAAATACCTCGGTGCAGGCGGTGAAGGTTTCTTGCCGATGTTGGCTAATGGCAGCGCCAATGCCGATGCGGCTTTCCCGACACTGGTAGCCAAGTTATTGCCGGCTGGTGTGAAAGGTCTGGTGGTTTGCGGTATCCTTGCAGCTTTGATGAGTTCGTTGGCATCTTTGTTCAACTCATCTGCCATGCTGTTTACAATTGACTTCTACAAACGCTTCAAACCTAATACATCAGAAAAGAAGCTGGTAGGTATCGGTCAGGCGGCAACTGTTGTAATTGTGATTCTGGGTATTTTGTGGATACCTATCATGCGTAGCGTAGGCGATGTACTTTATACTTATTTGCAAGACGTACAGTCTGTATTGGCACCGGGTATCGCCGCAGCCTTCCTGTTGGGTATCTGCTGGAAGCGTACTTCTGCACAAGGTGGTATGTGGGGATTGATCGCCGGTATGGTAATCGGTCTGACACGTCTGGGAGCAAAAGTATATTACAGTAATGCAGGAGATGTAGCCGGTGGCACATTCAAATATCTATTCTATGATATGAACTGGTTGTTCTTCTGCGGATGGATGTTCCTGTTCTGTATCATTGTAGTGATAGTAGTCAGTCTGGCTACAGAAGCACCATCTGAAGAAAAAATACGGGGATTGGTATTCGGTACCTCTACCCCGGCACAATTGGCGGAGACACGCGCCAGCTGGAATCATTGGGATATTATCCATACGGTTATTATCCTGGGTATCACTGCCGCTTTCTATATCTATTTCTGGTAAAATAGCGACGAGCTACAAGCTACAGGCGACGAGTGCCATCCGGCATGATAGCGTAGCCACTTGTAGCTTGTAGCCTGTAGCTCGTAACTAAACATATATGATGAATAACTATTATAGTTCAAATCCGACCTTTTACGTTGGTATCGACTGCATCATCTTCGGTTTCAACGAAGGAGAACTGAGCCTGTTATTGCTGAAACGAAATTTTCAGCCGGCAATGGGTGAATGGTCTCTGATGGGTGGATTCGTGCAACAAGGTGAAAGTGTGGATAATGCTGCCAAACGTGTACTGGCGGAACTCACCGGTTTGGAAAATGTATATATGGAGCAAGTAGGGTCGTTCGGCGAAGTGGAACGTGATCCGGGAGAACGGGTTATCTCTGTTGCTTACTATGCATTGATCAACATCAACGAGTACGACCGCGAACTGGTGCACCAGCATAATGCCTACTGGGTAAACATCAATGAATTACCGCCTTTGATCTTCGACCATCCGCAAATGGTGAAACAAGCACGGGAATTGATGCAACAGAAAGCATCCACAGAGCCTATCGGCTTCAACCTGTTACCGAAGTTATTCACGCTGTCTCAACTGCAAAGCCTCTACGAAGCTATTTACGGTGAACAGATAGACAAGCGTAACTTCCGTAAACGGATAGCCGAAATGGACTACATTGAAAAAACAGATAAGATTGATAAAACAGGTTCCAAACGCGGAGCTGCCTTATACAAATTCAATGAAAAGGCATACCGCAAGGCACCGAATTTTAAACTGTGATAGAGTGATAATGTGATAGAGCGATATCGCCTTTATCGCCCTATCACATTAACACCTTATCGCATTAACAAATGAAATTATGCTGGAAGAACTGAAAGAAAAGGTATTCCATGCCAACCTTGAACTGGTGAAGCATGGACTGGTTATCTTCACCTGGGGAAATGTATCGGCTATCGACCGTGAAACGGGGCTGGTAGTCATCAAACCCAGTGGTGTAAGTTATGACGATATGAAGGCGGAAGACATGGTGGTGGTGGACCTCGACGGCAAGGTAGTGGAAGGACGATTGAAACCGTCTTCAGACACTCCGACCCACGTGGTACTCTACAAGGCTTTCCCTGAAATCGGCGGTGTGGTACACACCCACTCTACTTACGCTACTGCCTGGGCACAAGCTGGATGTGACATTCCGAATATTGGAACGACACACGCAGATTACTTCCACGATGCCATACCTTGCACGGCAGATATGACAAAGGAAGAAGTGGAAGGAGCGTATGAAATGGAAACCGGAAATGTAATCGTGAAGCGCTTTGAAGGGCTGAACCCTGTACACACGCCGGGAGTACTGGTAAAGAATCACGGCCCTTTCTCTTGGGGCAAAGACGCGCACGATGCTGTACACAATGCAGTGGTAATGGAACAAGTGGCTAAGATGGCAAGCATTGCTTATGCTGTCAATCCGAAACTGACCATGAATCCGCTGTTGGTAGAAAAGCATTTCAACCGCAAGCATGGACCTAACGCTTATTATGGACAGTAATTTAATAAATGAAAGAATTAATAATTAAAGAATTAAACATTATGAACGCATTTGATCAATATGAAGTATGGTTCGTAACAGGAGCACAACTCTTGTACGGAGGTGACGCAGTAATCTCAGTAGATGCACACTCAAACGAAATGGTAGCCGGATTGAACGCCAGCGGCAAATTGCCGGTAAAGGTGGTTTATAAAGGTACGGTAAACTCTTCTAAAGAAGTAACTGAAGCTTTCAAAGCTGCTAACAATGATGAGAAATGTATCGGTGTTATCACCTGGATGCATACTTTCTCTCCTGCCAAGATGTGGATTCACGGTTTGCAGGAATTGAAGAAGCCGTTGCTGCATTTCCATACTCAGTTCAATAAAGAAATTCCTTGGGATACCATGGATATGGACTTCATGAACTTGAACCAGTCTGCTCACGGTGACCGTGAATTCGGCCACATAGTAACCCGTATGCGTAAAAACCGTAAGGTAGTGGTAGGTCACTGGCAAGATGAAAAAGCACAGGGCCAGATTGCAACATGGATGCGTGTTTGCGCCGGATGGGCTGATGCACAAGATATGCTGATTATCCGTTTCGGTGACCAGATGAACAACGTTGCTGTTACTGATGGTGACAAGGTATCCGCTGAACAAGTTTTGGGTTACCACGTAGACTACTGTCCGGTAAACGACCTGATGAAGTACTACAATGCAGTGGAAGACAAAGATGTACAGGCAATGGTAGATACTTACTTCAAAGAATACGACCATGCTCCTGAACTGGAAAAAGCCGGAACAGAAGCTTATACCAAAGTATGGAACTCTGCAAAAGCAGAAATCGCTCTCCGTCGTATCCTGAAAGACACAGGTGCCAAAGCATTTACCACCAACTTCAACGACCTCGGTGACTTTGACCAGATTCCGGGACTGGCTTCTCAACGTCTGATGGAAGAAGGTTATGGTTTCGGTGCGGAAGGTGACTGGAAAACTGCCGCTTTGTACCGTACCACATGGTTCATGAGTCAGGGTATGCCGAAAGGTTGTTCTTTCCTGGAAGACTACACTTTGCATTTCGACGGTGAAAAGAGCGCTATCCTCCAGGCACACATGCTGGAAGTTTGTCCGCTGATTGCCGAGGCAAAACCGAAACTGGAAGTACACCGTCTTGCCATTGGTATCGATAGCGAAACTGCACGCCTTGTATTCACCAGCAAACAAGGTGAAGGCGTAGCCGCTACTATCGTTGACCTGGGTAACCGTTTCCGCCTCATCGTGAACAAGGTAGAATGTATCAAGAGCAAACCGCTGCCCAAACTTCCCGTTGCCAGCGCATTGTGGATTCCGATGCCGAACCTCGAAGTAGGTGCCGCTGCATGGATTCTGGCAGGTGGTACTCACCACACCAGCTTCTCTTATGATCTGACTGTAGAATACTGGGAAGATTATGCAGAAATGGCAGGTATCGAAATGGTAGTCATCGATGAAAATACAACTATCAGCGAGTTCAAGAAAGAACTGCGCATGAATGAAGTATATTACATGTTGAACAAAGCGCTTTGTTGATTATGAAACTAGACGCAAAATCAACCATCGAAGCAGGCAAGGCCATTCTTGGCATAGAATTCGGTTCCACTCGAATCAAGGCTGTTTTGATTGACCAGGAAAACAAGCCCATCGCTCAAGGAAGTCACACCTGGGAGAACCAGTTGGTTGACGGACTTTGGACATATAGCGTTGAGGCCATCTGGTATGGACTGCAAGATTGTTACGCCGACCTTCGCTCAAACGTGAAGAGCCTGTATGACATAGAAATAGAAGCTCTGGCGGCAATTGGCGTCAGCGCCATGATGCATGGTTATATGGCATTCAATGATAAAGAAGAGATTCTCGTGCCCTTCCGTACTTGGAGAAACACCAATACAGGTCAGGCTGCGGCTGCTTTATCAGAACTGTTCGTTTATAATATTCCTCTGCGTTGGAGCATTTCTCACTTGTATCAGGCCATTCTGGACAACGAAGAACACGTGAAAGATATCAATTATCTGACAACGCTCGCAGGTTTTATCCATTGGCAGATGACCGGTAAAAAGGTATTAGGCATAGGCGATGCATCAGGTATGCTCCCTATAGACCCGGTTACCAAGAACTATTCCGCTGAAATGGTGGCCAAGTTCGACGAGTTAATCGCTCCGAAGGGATACGACTGGAAATTGCTGGATATTCTTCCCAAGGCATTGCCGGCTGGTGAAAATGCAGGTTTCCTGACACCGGAAGGTGCTAAGATGCTCGACGTATCCGGCCATTTGAAAGCTGGAATACCGGTTTGCCCGCCCGAAGGAGATGCAGGTACCGGTATGGTTGCAACCAATGCCGTTAAGCAGCGTACTGGAAACGTATCTGCAGGTACATCTTCATTCTCCATGATTGTATTGGAGAAAGATCTGTCAAAGCCCTACGAAATGATCGATATGGTTACTACTCCCGATGGAAGTCCCGTAGCCATGGTACACTGCAACAACTGTACATCTGATCTCAACGCATGGATCAACCTGTTCAAAGAATACCAGGAACTGCTGGGTATACCTGTAGATATGAACGAAGTATATGGAAAACTCTACAACCATGCTCTGACAGGCAATGCGGATTGTGGCGGCCTCATTTCATTCAATTACATCTCAGGCGAACCTGTAACAGGATTTGCAGATGGAAGACCGATGTTTGTACGTTCGGCCAATGACAAATTCAGCCTTGCGAACTTCATGCGGACGCACTTGTATGCTTCTGTCGGTGTCCTCAAGATTGGTAATGACATTCTTTTCAAAGAAGAAAAGGTGAAAGTTGACAGAATCACAGGACACGGAGGTTTATTCAAGACTAAGAATGTGGGCCAGAGAGTACTTGCAGCAGCACTGAATTCACCGATTTCCGTAATGGAAACGGCCGGTGAAGGTGGCGCCTGGGGTATTGCGCTGCTGGCTTCATTCCTTGTGAACAACGAGAAGAAGCAACCTCTCGACGCTTTCCTGGATGAGCAGGTGTTTGGTGGGGATGCAGGTGTTGAGATAGCGCCTACAGCTGAAGATGTGGCAGGCTTTAACGCATACATCGAAAACTACAAGGCAGCACTGCCCATCGAAGAAGCGGCGGTGAAGTTTAAGAAGTAAGCAGGTCACTGATATATTGAAAACATCTGTCATGCTGAGCGAAGCCGGAGCATCTCATCTCACCGGGTGCAAAGAGAAGAGAGCCCGCGGCAAGCTCAGGATGACAGATACTTTATGTACCGCTCGGTACGTACACCCCGTACCGCTCAGTACGTACACCCCGTACCACTCGGTACGTACACCCCGTACCACTCGGTACGCACACCCCGTACCGCTCAGTACGCACACCCCGTACCACTCGGTACGCACACCCCGTACCACTCGGTACGCACACCCCGTACCACTCGGTACGCACACCCCGTACAGCAGAGTACTAATAATTCCAAACCCAAATCCCTGATACAATATGAAATCAACCCTCATCACCTTCCTGTTCCTTTTCTGCTTTCTCCTGACCGGGAAAGCTCAAACCCAACAAGAAGTTTCCTATTTCCCTTTGCAAGACGTCAAGCTGTTGGAAAGCCCCTTCCTGCAAGCCCAACAGACTGACTTACATTACATCATGGCCATGGAGCCCGACCGCCTGCTCGCCCCTTTCCTGCGCGAAGCCGGACTGACGCCCAAAGCGCCAAGTTATACCAACTGGGAAAACACCGGACTGGACGGACACATCGGCGGACATTACATTTCCGCACTCTCTATGATGTATGCCGCTACCGGAGACACAGCCATATACAATCGGCTGAACTATATGCTCGCCGAACTACATCGTGCACAGCAAGCCGTAGGCACCGGATTCATCGGAGGCACTCCCGGAAGCCTGCAACTTTGGGAAGAAATTAAAGCCGGGAATATCCGTGCCGGAGGTTTCGACCTCAATGGCAAATGGGTACCCCTATACAATATACACAAGACTTATGCCGGACTGCGCGACGCTTACCTCTATGCCGGAAGCGACCTTGCCCGCCAGATGTTAGTGACCCTCACTGACTGGATGATAGACATCACCGCAGGACTCACCGACCAGCAAATGCAAGACATGCTCCGCAGCGAACACGGAGGACTGAACGAAACTTTCGCTGATGTTGCCGAAATCACAGGTGACAAGAAATACCTGGAACTGGCACGCCGCTTCTCCCATAAAGTGATTCTGGACCCTCTTGTGAAGGATGAAGACCGCCTGACAGGCATGCATGCCAATACACAGATACCGAAGGTTATCGGCTACAAACGTATCGCCGACCTCGCACAAGACCAGAACTGGGATCACGCCGCCCGCTTCTTCTGGAACACAGTGGTAAATCATCGTTCCGTCTGCATTGGTGGCAACAGTGTACGCGAACATTTTCATCCGGCAGACAATTTCACATCCATGCTCAATGATGTGCAAGGTCCGGAAACGTGTAATACTTACAACATGCTTCGCCTGACGAAGATGCTTTACCAGACTTCTCCCGACATTCGTTTTGCCGATTATTACGAACGTGCCCTATATAACCATATCCTTGCCTCGCAACAGCCCGAAAAGGGTGGATTTGTTTACTTCACCCCTATGCGTCCGGGACACTACCGCGTTTACTCGCAGCCGGAAACATCCATGTGGTGTTGCGTCGGTTCCGGATTGGAGAATCACACCAAATACGGAGAGTTTATTTACGCCCATGCAAAGGATACGCTGTATGTAAACCTCTTCATCCCCTCCCGTCTGACCTGGCAAGAGAAAAAGGTAACCCTGGTACAGGAAACCCGTTTCCCCGACGAAGAGCAAATCCGCTTCCGCGTGGAAAAGAGCAAGAAGAAAGCATTCAGCCTCAAACTCCGTTACCCCTCCTGGGCTAAAGGCGCCAGTGTTTCCGTTAATGGAAAAGTACAGGAAACAAATGCCCAACCGGGAGAGTACCTGACCATCCACCGCAAATGGAAAGCCGGAGACGAAATCACACTGAATATGCCCATGCAGGTTGCCCTGGAGCAAATACCGGATCAGGAAAATTTCTATGCATTCATGTATGGCCCTATCGTACTTGCCAGCCCCACAGGGACAGAGAATATGGACGGGCTTTATGCAGATGACAGCCGTGGCGGACACATTGCCCATGGCAAACAGATTTCCATGCAAGAAATACCGATGCTGATAGGTTCCGCCGCGTCTCTGCCTCAATCACTCCGGAAGATAAACGATGACTTGGTTGCATTTACTTATACCGGTAGTGTCTATCCGGCACAGAAAGAAGCGCTGAAATTGATTCCCTTCTTCCGTCTTCACGATTCCCGTTATGCTGTTTATTTCCATCAGGTAACCGAAGCCGAAGTAGAAAGTATCCGCAAAGAAGTGGCATTGAGCGAGCGTAAAGCAATGGAACTTGCCAACCAGACTGTAGATCTCATTTTCCCCGGTGAACAACAGCCAGAATCGGATCATGGCATTCTATATGAACAGGCAGAAACTGGAATCAATAAAGACCGTCACTTCCGGCGTGCCAAAGGTTGGTTCAGTTATAACCTCAAAGTAAAAGAGGAAGCCGCCCGGCTCATGATCACTGTACGGAAAGAGGATCATAACAAGGTAGCCATCCTTCTTAACAATGAAAAACTAACCGTTAGTCCTACGATCAGCAAACCTGATAAAGAGGGTTTTATAACGATCTGTTATTCTTTACCCCAAAAGTTAAGTACAGGCAGCTATCCGATACGCTTCAGTCCCGACGGAACAGAGTGGACACCTGCTATTTATGAGGTCCGCTTACTCAAATAATAACATTACAAACGTCATATAACTAATAACCATTATGAGAAACAAATTATTATTCAGCAGCGTACTTTTAGCTGCATCCGTATCGCTGTCCGCACAAAAGAGTGCAACGATCACGCTTCATGCCGACCAAGGCACACAAGTTATTCCCAAAGAAATCTACGGCCAGTTTGCCGAACACCTCGGCACTTGCATCTATGGTGGACTTTGGGTAGGAGAAAATTCGGATATCCCCAATATCAAAGGTTATCGTACCGATGTATTCAATGCACTGAAAGAACTTCAGGTTCCCGTACTTCGTTGGCCGGGTGGCTGTTTTGCCGATGAATATCACTGGATGGACGGTATCGGGCCGAAAGAGAACCGCCCCAAAATGGTAAACAATAACTGGGGAGGTACAATTGAAGACAACAGTTTCGGTACACATGAGTTCCTCAACCTCTGCGAAATGCTGGGTACTGAACCTTATATCAGCGGAAACGTAGGTAGTGGTACTGTAGAAGAACTGGCAAAATGGGTAGAATACATGACTTCCGAAGGAGATTCTCCGATGGCAAGACTTCGCCGCCAGAACGGTCGTGACAAAGCATGGAAAGTGAAATACCTCGGTGTAGGCAACGAAAGCTGGGGCTGCGGCGGAAGCATGCGTCCTGAATATTACGCTGATTTGTATCGCCGCTACTCCACCTACTGCCGCAACTACGACGGCAACCATCTGTTTAAGATTGCCAGTGGTGCCAGTGATTACGATTATAACTGGACTAAAGTCCTGATGGATCGCGTAGGCGGACGTATGAACGGACTCTCTCTCCATTATTACACCGTAACCGGCTGGAGCGGAAGTAAAGGAGCAGCCACTAAGTTCGACAAAGACGATTATTACTGGACAATGGGTAAGTGCCGTGAGATAGAAGACGTTATCAAAAAGCACTGCGACATCATGGACGAATATGATCCTAAAAAGCACGTAGCCCTTATGCTCGATGAGTGGGGTACCTGGTGGGACGAAGAACCCGGCACTATCCCAGGACACCTTTACCAACAGAATACCTTGCGTGACGCTTTCGTTGCATCTCTGAGCTTCGACATCTTCCATAAATACACCGACCGTCTGAAAATGGCGAATATTGCCCAGATAGTGAATGTATTGCAATCCATGATCCTGACAAAAGGTAAAGACATGGTGCTGACTCCCACTTATTATGTATTCAAGATGTACAATGTACACCAGGATGCCACTTTCCTCCCACTCGATCTGAACTGCGAGATCATGGATGTACGCGATAATCGCAAAGTACCTATGGTAAGTGCCACAGCTTCTAAAGACAAGGACGGCAAAATTCACATCTCAATGTCTAATATCGATGCCGACAATGCACAGGAAGTTACTATCAACCTGCCGGATGTGAAGGCTAAGAAAGCCGTTGGTGAAATCTTAACTTCTGCCAACCTGACGGATTACAACTCTTTTGAGAACCCTAATAATATAAAATTAGCTCCGTTCAAAGAGGTAAAAATCAATAAAAGCGTATTGAAGATAAAACTACCAGCCAAGTCTATTGTTACTATAGAGTTACAGTAAAATCACCCCTAAAGACTTATTGTATTTAAAACGAAAAGCGGACGGAAAGGTCACGAAAAAAGAGGTTCTTTCTATATTGCGAATTACGCATAAAGAGTTATCTTTGTCGCTGTTAAAATTAACAAGTGACACTTCAACCTGCTTTATTATAGTATTCAAATCAAATAAATATCAATATGAACGACAACAAACTTATGAACCGTGCAGCGGATAATATCCGTATCCTCGCTGCTTCTATGGTTGAGAAAGCTAATTCCGGTCACCCGGGCGGTGCCATGGGCGGTGCCGATTTTGTGAACGTACTCTTCTCTGAGTTTCTGGTGTATGATCCCGAAAATCCGGCATGGGAAGGTCGTGACCGCTTCTTCCTGGACCCGGGTCACATGTCACCGATGCTCTACTCTCAGTTGGCATTGACAGGCAAATTCACACTGGATGAATTGAAGGAGTTTCGCCAATGGGACAGTCCTACCCCGGGGCACCCTGAACGCGACATCATGCGTGGTATTGAAAACACTTCCGGTCCGCTCGGCCAAGGTCATACTTTCGCAGTGGGTGCAGCTATCGCAGCTAAATTCATGAAAGCCCGTTTCGAAGAAGTGATGCAGCAAACCATCTACGCTTATATTTCGGACGGTGGTGTACAGGAAGAAATTTCTCAGGGTGCAGGCCGTATCGCAGGTGCACTGGGACTGGATAACCTCATCATGTTCTATGATGCCAATGACATTCAGCTTTCTACTGAAACCAAAGACGTAACCATCGAAGATACTGCCAAGAAATACGAAGCTTGGGGCTGGAAGGTAATCAAGATCAACGGTAATGATCCCGATGCTATCCGTGGCGCTTTGAACGAAGCGAAAGCAGAAAACGAACGTCCGACCCTGATTATCGGTCATACCGTAATGGGTAAGGGTGCACGCAAGGCAGATGGTAGCAGCTACGAAGCTAACTGTGCGACTCACGGTGCTCCTCTGGGTGGTGATGCTTATGTAAATACCATCAAGAACCTGGGTGGCGATCCGACGAATCCATTCGTAATCTTCCCCGAAGTGAAGGAACTGTACGCAAAGCGTGCTGCCGAACTGAAAGAAATTATGGCTAAGAAATATGCCGCTAAATCAGAATGGGCAAAGGCTAATCCTGAAAAGGCTGCCAAACTCGACCTGTTCTTCTCCGGTAAAGCTCCTGAAGTAAACTGGGCAGCTATCGAGCAAAAAGCAGGTGCTGCTACACGTGCTGCATCAGCTACCGTATTGGGCGCTCTTGCTACTCAGGTAGAAAACATGATCGTTGCTTCCGCCGACCTTTCAAACTCTGATAAGACAGACGGCTTCCTAAAAAAGACGCATGCTTTCAAAAAAGGTGATTTCAGCGGTGCATTCTTCCAGGCTGGTGTTGCCGAACTGACTATGGCTTGCTGCTGTATCGGTATGGCACTGCATGGTGGTGTAATCCCTGCTTGCGGAACATTCTTCGTATTCTCTGACTATATGAAACCTGCCGTACGTATGGCTGCACTGATGGAAGTTCCCGTGAAGTTCATTTGGACACACGATGCATTCCGTGTAGGCGAAGACGGTCCTACTCATGAACCGGTAGAACAGGAAGCTCAGATCCGTCTGATGGAAAAACTGAAAAACCACAAAGGACACAACTCTATGTTGGTTCTTCGTCCGGCAGATGCAGAAGAAACAACAATTGCATGGAAACTGGCTATGGAGAATACTACTACTCCGACCGGTTTGATCTTCTCTCGTCAGGATATCGCTATGCTGCCCGCTGGAAATGACTACTCTCAGGCTGCTAAGGGTGCTTACATCGTAGCTGGTTCTGATGAGAACCCGGATGTAATATTGGTAGCCTCGGGTTCAGAAGTATCTACGCTGGTGGCAGGAACCGAATTGTTGCGCAAAGACGGCGTGAAAGTACGTATCGTATCTGCTCCTTCCGAAGGTTTGTTCCGTAGCCAGGCTCCGGGATATCAGGAAGGTGTTATCCCAGCTGATGCCAAAGTCTTCGGTCTGACAGCCGGTCTGCCTGTAAACCTGCAAGGTTTGGTAGGTGCTCACGGCAAAGTTTGGGGATTGGAATCTTTCGGTTTCTCAGCTCCTTACAAAGTACTGGATCAGAAGTTAGGTTTTACTGCTGAAAATGTTTATAAGCAAGTAAAAGCAATGTTATAAAAAGCCCTGGTGCATACCGGGCGAATGATTATTCGCCCCTACAGGTTGTAACAGGCTTGTAGGGGCGAAATATTTTTCACTTGGTATTCCATTATAGAGCCTCTAAATCAATCATACTACAACAGAAAATGAAAACAATTGGAATTTGTTCCGACCACGCCGGATTTGAATTGAAACAATACGTCAAGGGGTGGTTGGAAACTAAAGGATGGGCATACAAAGACTTCGGAACCTATACAACGGAGAGCTGTGACTATGCAGATTTTGCTCATCCCTTGGCATTATCCGTTGAAGCCGGAGAGTGTTACCCGGGTATTGCTATCTGCGGAAGTGGTGAAGGTATCAGCATGACACTGAACAAACATCAGGGCATTCGTGCTGCGCTTTGCTGGACAGCGGAAATAGCTCATCTGGCTCGCCAGCATAATGATGCCAATGTACTCGTCATGCCGGGACGCTTTATCAGCACAGAAGAAGCTGACATGATTATGAGAGAATTCTTCAGCACACAGTTTGAGGGAGGACGTCATCAAAAGCGTATTGATAAGATACCAGTGAAATAATGGTAGGTTATCAGTACAAGTAGCTTCTAAAAGAATATCTAAGAAGAAAAATATCGGTCTGTATATGCTGCGGGAAACGCATTCCCGGGTTACAGACCGATTTGCTTTTTCATTTTATAACTACCAACTATTTATAATTCAACATTTTTATAGTAAGTTTGCAACGGAAAGTAATACGAAGAGTATGGATAGCGATAAGCAGCTTTATATTATCAGTGGGTGTAATGGAGCCGGAAAGACGACTGCATCGTATACTGTATTACCTGAGGTACTGCAATGCAAGGAGTTCGTCAATGCCGACGAAATAGCGCGCGGCCTCTCCCCTTTCAACCCGGCGAACGTGGCCATCGAAGCCGGACGACTGATGCTGCAACGCATTGACGAATTACTGAAGAACAAAGAAAACTTTTCTATTGAAACTACCCTCGCCACACGTTCTTATATCCGCCTTGTCAACCAAGCACAAAAGCAGGGTTATAAGGTTAGCCTGATTTACTTCTGGCTGAACTCTCCGGAACTGGCCGTGGAACGTGTTGCACAACGTGTCAGCAATGGCGGGCACGATATCCCCAAAGAAACTGTCCTGCGCCGCTATCAGGCAGGAATCAACAATCTGTTTGATATTTATATGCCTCAAGTGGATTATTGGCTGCTGGCTGATAATAGCCATACCCCACGCGTCATTGTTGCAGAAGGCGGACGTGACATGGCAACCGAAGTACATGATGTGAAACTCTTTAACACCATACAAAATTATGTCAAATGATGAGAGAAAAGAATTGAGCCGTAAACTACACTACGGATTGGCGCTTGCCGAACGGAGAATGCTCGAAGAAAAAGCTTTGCGCAACGAGGACGTGATACAGGGCACGCCCGACGGAAAAATCAAAGCCGTACCGGCCCGGCGATTACTACGGAAAATGTATAAGGAAACTCCGGATAAGTAATCAAAAGCCTATAAAGTCATACCAATAACAACGGTCCGCATCAAAGGGAATATCTTCTCTGAGATGCGGGCTGGTTTGTTTAAGCTACAAAATCAATCAACCCCGTCAAATATTACACATTTTCTGTCAAAATCTCATCCTTGGCAACAGGACACTTCGCCTATCTTTGCCACAGATAAGTCTAAATAACCATTAACAAAGAAACAGAAAACGCATGAAAAAAGTACTCGGAATTATTTCCCTGCTTCTCTCGGCCACATTGGCAACAGCCAACTCGATAGATTTCGATAAGGCTTTCAAGGAGAGTGCAAAGATTGAAAAGCAAATCAAGAAAACATCTTTCCCAAAACAGACGTATCTCATTACGGACTTTGGTGCCAAGCCCGACACCCCGGATACTCCCTGTCATGAGGCAATCAACCAAGCTATCGTTACATGTTGCCTGAATGGTGGTGGTACGGTTGTAGTTCCCAAAGGTACATTCTACACAGGTCCCATCACACTGAAAAGCAACGTCAACTTTCATGTAGAAGAAGGAGCCGTATTGAAATTTTCAACTGACCAGAGCCTCTACTTTCCCGGAGTTATCACCCGTTGGGAAGGAATAGACTGCTATAATGCCCGCCCGTTGATTTATGCATACGGTGAAACAAATATCGCCATCACCGGTAAAGGGACTATCGACGGACAAGGCTCCAACGAAACCTGGTGGCCTATGTGTGGCGCCCCCCGCTATGGCTGGAAAGAGGGCATGGTGGCACAACGCAACGGAGGACGGGAACGCCTGCTGATGTACGGTGAAACCTCCACTCCTATTTATAAACGTGTAATGACACCTGAAGACGGATTACGTCCGCAACTTATCAACCTGTACTCATGTAATACAGTGCTGATAGAAGATGTAACTTTATTGAATTCCCCTTTCTGGGTTATTCATCCGCTATTCTGCGAAAGCCTTACCGTACGCGGCGTATACGTTTATAATCGCGGTCCCAATGGCGATGGCTGCGACCCTGAATCCTGCAAAAATGTATTGATAGAGAACTGTACCTTCGATACCGGAGATGACTGTATTGCTATCAAGTCCGGACGTAACCAGGACGGACGTAAATGGGGTATTCCCAGCGAGAACATCATTGTACGCGGCTGTTATATGAAAAAAGGACATGGCGGTGTAGTCATCGGTAGCGAAATCTCCGGCGGGTACCGCAACCTGTATGTAGAAAACTGTAAGATGGATAGCCCGGACCTCGACCGTGTTATCCGCATCAAGACCAGCACCTGCCGCGGCGGACTGATTGAAAATGTGTTCGTGCGTAACGTCACCGTAGGCCAGTGTCGCGAAGCCGTGCTGCGCATCAACCTGCAATACGAAAACCGTGAGAACTGTAACCGCGGTTTTACTCCTACTGTCCGCAACGTTCACCTAAAGAATGTAACCTGCGAAAAGAGCAAACTTGGTATCCTTATTATCGGTCTCGACGACGATGATCATGTGTACAATATCAGCGTTGAAGACTCCCACTTTAATAATGTTGCCAAAGATGGAAATGACATAAAAGGAGCTAAAGACGTTACGTTCAAAAATCTCTATATAAATGGAAAACTTGTAAAGTAGCAAAACCACATTTTACATCATATACGCCCGAAGTTGTGACATTCTGACAGAATTTCATTCAACTTCGGGCTTCTTATTTCCCCATTTTTCTTATTTTTCACAGAATACTTGTTCGTTGTCTCTAAATAAAAACTATCTTTGTATTCCAATAATCCGGAACTCAATACGATATGGAGCAACTGAAAACTATCAAAGAGCTTATCAATCAAGGAGATGTAGCAGAAGCTATCCGGCAGCTCGATGAATATCTGATCACCGACTCTACCGACCGGGATGAAGCTTTCTATCTCCTGGGAAATGCCTACCGTAAACAAGGTAACTGGCAACTGGCTTTGAACAACTACCAATATGCTATCGACCTCAATCCCGACAGCCCTGCCCGTGAAGCCTATCGTATGGCAATGGATATCCTGAATTTCTTCAATAAGGATATGTATAATCAATAACATATAAAAGTAACGTAAATTATGGCAAAGATTAAAGGAGCAATCGTAGTGGACACCGAACGGTGCAAAGGCTGCAATCTATGCGTGGTAGCCTGTCCTCTGCATGTAATAGCCCTCACCAAAGAGGTGAACGTAAAAGGGTATAACTATGCCCACCAAATATTGGAAGATACCTGCAACGGCTGTGCGTCGTGCGCCCAGGTTTGCCCGGACGGATGTATCTCTGTTTTTAAAGTAAAAGTTGAATAAATCTGTAAATCAGTAGAATATGGCAGAAGAAGTTGTATTAATGAAAGGAAACGAAGCCATCGCCCACGCCGCTATCCGTTGCGGTGCTGATGGATACTTCGGTTATCCTATTACTCCGCAATCGGAAGTATTGGAAACTCTTGCCGAACTGAAACCCTGGGAAACTACCGGTATGGTAGTACTGCAGGCAGAAAGTGAAGTGGCAGCTATTAATATGGTGTACGGCGGTGCCGGAAGTGGAAAAATGGTATTAACCTCATCGTCCAGCCCCGGTGTCAGCCTGAAACAAGAAGGTATCTCCTACCTGGCAGGTGCCGAATTACCCTGTTTGATTGTAAACGTAATGCGTGGCGGCCCCGGATTGGGAACCATCCAACCCAGTCAAGCAGACTACTTCCAGACTGTTAAGGGTGGAGGTCACGGTGACTACCGTCTGATTACTTTGGCTCCCGCTTCCGTACAGGAAATGGCTGATTTCGTTGGATTGGCCTTTGATCTTGCCTTCAAATATCGCAACCCGGCTATCATTCTTGCCGACGGTGTTATCGGTCAGATGATGGAAAAGGTTGTATTGCCTCCGCAAAAGCCCCGCCGTACAGATGCAGAAGTTATCGAGCAATGCCCGTGGGCTACTACCGGCAGAGTAAACGGACGTAAGCCCAATATCATTACTTCTCTGGAATTGAAACCGGAAGAGATGGAAAAGAATAACATCCGCTTCCAGGCTAAATACAAACTGATTGAAGAAAACGAAGTACGTTTCGAAGAAATCAATTGTAAAGATGCCGATTACCTGATTATCGCCTTCGGTTCTATGGCCCGTATCGGACAAAAAGCAATGGAACTTGCACGCGAAGAAGGTATCAAAGTCGGTATACTGCGCCCCATTACCCTTTGGCCCTTCCCCACAAAGGCCATTGCAGCCTATGCTGAAAAAGTGAAAGGCATGCTGGTTACCGAATTGAATGCGGGACAGATGGTTGAAGATGTACGCCTCGCTGTGAATGGTAAAGTAAAAGTAGAACACTTCGGGCGTCTCGGCGGTATCGTACCCGATCCGGAAGAGATTGTAAGTGCACTGAAAGAAAAATTAATCGAGAAATGAACCCTGATAAGATAAGAAGCGTATTGAATATACTCTTTATGATACTTGCCTTGGCAGCTATCATCGTATATTTCGTTGCAAAGGATGACTTCAAACTGTTCATCTATGTTTGTGGCGCAGCAATATTCGTTAAGCTGATGGAGTTTTTTATACGGTTCACCAACAGATAAGGAGAAGTGATTATGACAAAAGAAGATATTATCAAGCCTGAGAATCTGGTTTATAAGAAACCGACTCTGATGAACGATAATCCCATGCACTACTGTCCGGGATGCAGCCACGGTGTGGTACACAAGCTGATAGCCGAAGTAATCGAAGAAATGGGCATGGAAGACAAAGCAGTAGGTATCTCCCCCGTGGGATGTGCCGTGTTTATCTATAACTATCTGGATATTGACTGGCAGGAAGCTGCACACGGACGTGCACCCGCTCTTGCCACTGCAATCAAGCGCCTGTGGCCGGACAGACTGGTATTCACTTACCAGGGAGACGGTGACCTGGCATGTATCGGTACGGCAGAAACAATCCATGCACTGAACCGCGGTGAGAACATTACTATCATCTTCATCAACAACGCCATTTATGGTATGACGGGTGGACAGATGGCTCCTACTACCCTGGTCGGCATGAAGACTTCTACCAGTCCTTACGGACGTGATGTTCATTTGCACGGTTATCCGCTGAAGATGGCAGATATCGCCGCACAACTGGAAGGAACCGCTTACGTTACCCGCCAGAGTGTACAAACAGTCGGTGCTATCCGCAAAGCAAAAAAAGCCATCCGCAAAGCATTCGAGAACTCCATGGCAGGCAAAGGCTCCAACCTGGTAGAAATCGTTTCCACTTGTAACTCCGGTTGGAAACAGACACCTGCGCAATCTAACAAATGGATGGAAGAGCACATGTTCCCGTTCTATCCGCTGGGTGACTTGAAAGATAAATAATCACATGCTAAAAGACTAAGAACAATGAAAGAAGAAATCATTATAGCAGGCTTCGGTGGACAAGGCGTATTATCTATGGGAAAGATTTTGGCATACTCGGGACTGATGGAAGATAAGGAAGTGAGCTGGATGCCCGCTTACGGACCGGAACAACGTGGTGGTACAGCCAACGTTACGGTGATTGTAAGCGATGAGAAAATCTCCTCTCCTATTCTGAGCAAGTATGACGCTGCCATTATTCTGAACCAGCCCTCACTGGAGAAATTCGAAAGTAAGGTAAAGACGGGCGGTATCCTGATTTACGACGGATATGGTATCATCAACCCGCCGACGCGTAAGGATATCAAAGTGTATCGTATCGACGCAATGGATGCAGCCAATGAAATGAATAATGCCAAAGCATTCAACATGATTGTGCTGGGTGGATTGCTGAAACTGAAACCGATGGTTACGCTGGATAGCGTGCTCAGAGGCTTGAAGAAGACATTGCCCGAACGTCATCATCACTTGATACCGATGAATGAAGAAGCGATTAAAAAAGGAATGGAATTGATTAAAGAGGTATAATTCCATTGACTCTTACGATAAATCAATAAGCCCTTGCAATAGTTTCTTTTTGCAAGGGCTTATTTTATAAGTTACCATATTTATATCAAAGAAATAAAAAGTACGTTTGTAAAAATAGGCAAAAAAGGCTGAATTCCGCAAGCGAATAATTTTTTATTGTATCTTTGCGCCTAATTATGAGACGCATTCTACTGACATATATACTTCTATTCGTATTGGGATTGCTGGCAGCACAGGCACAGCGGCCACTCAATACATTGGATAACCGTGACCGCTATGGGAATCAGGTTGACCCGTCAACACAACCAGATAGCCTGGATACCAGCACTGACGTTCAAAGTATTCCGCCTAAACTCTATATGTGGCAATTAAGTGAGACTCTGGGTAACCGGACCATCGTTCCTGCCGACACTCTTTCCTTGAATTTCCAGAATACAAACCTGGTAGACGGTATGACGGGACAATACAATTTCCTGGGTAATCTCGGTTCTCCCCGTCTTTCACGTATATTCTTTGATCGTGAAAGCACCGAACCGACTATTTTTATGACGCCATTCTCCAGTTTCTTTGTTCGTCCCGATCAGGTATTCTTCACCAACAGTAATGTTCCTTATACAAATCTGACTTATTATAAGGCGGGCAATAAGGTAAACGGTGAAGAGCGATTCAAATCTTATTTTTCTGTCAATGTAAACAAACGGTTGGCATTTGGCTTCAATTTCGATTACCTGTACGGACGTGGATACTACTCCAATCAGTCTACTTCGCACTTCAATGCCGGCATATTCGGAAGTTATATTGGTGAACGCTACCAACTGCAAGCTGTCTACAACAACTTCTTCATGAAGATGAATGAAAACGGCGGTATAGCAAATGACGGTTACATTACCCGCCCCGATACAATGGCTGACGGTAAGAAAGAATATGAATCCACCACTATTCCTGTGAAGCTGGAACAGACTTCCAACCGTAACAAAGACTTCTATATTTACCTTACGCAACGCTATCGGTTAGGATTCAAGCGGAGAGTATTGAAAGAAGTAGCCCAAAACAATAACGTTAAACAAAACTTCGCTCCCACGGCAGCATCTACTGCCATGATTCCCGACACCGCCATTACAGACAGCTTAGGTATGGATAGTTTAGGTGCTGACAGTTTAGGCACCGACAGCCTTTCAGCAGAAAGGCTTGCAATGAGAAAAAGCCTGAGTCTGGATAGCCTTAACAACGCCACCGCCTTGGCAGAAGATACCAACTACGTTGAAGAATTCGTCCCTGTCACAAGTTTCATTCATACTTTTAAAGTGGAGCGCTCACGCCATCGTTTCCAATCATACAACGAACCGGAGGGTATGTATGAAAACACTTACTTCAATAAAAACGGAAGTGTCAGCCGGGACTCCACCACAGCATTCAGCATAAAGAACATCTTTGGCATAGCCCTGTTGGAAGGTTTCAACAAATATGCCAAAGCAGGATTAACCGCTTATATCTCTCATAAGTTCAGCCGTTATGACCTGATGAATGCAGATTCCATGACGGTAGACCGCTTTACGGAACAAGAAATATTTGTGGGCGGTGAACTTGCCAAACGACAAGGTAAAGTCCTTCACTATTCCATAGATGGTGAAATAGGTATTATGGACAAAGCGCTGGGGCAATTCCGTGTACATGGTAATATGGATTTGAATTTCCGATTGGGAAAAGATACGGTAAACCTTATCGCACGAGGTTTTGTGACGAATACACTACCATCTTTCTATATGCGGCATTATCACTCCAACCATTTCTTCTGGGACAATGACAATATGGAGAAAGAATTCCGTACCCGTGTAGAAGGCGAATTAAACATTGACCGCTGGGGTACTAATCTTCGTGCCGGTGTAGAAAACATCAAAAACTATACCTATTTCAACCAGAAAGCTGTACCCGAGCAGTATAGCGGTAATATACAAATACTTTCAGCAACACTGAAACAGAACTTCCGTGCAGGTATTTTCCATTTGGATAACGAAGTAACCTGGCAAAAGTCAAGCAATGAAACAATTCTCCCATTGCCACAACTTTCACTATACTCCAACTTATACATTCTGACCAAGTTGGCAAAGAAAGTTCTTACAGTGCAATTGGGAGCCGATGTGCGCTATTTCACCAAATACAATGCGCCGGCCTATACGCCTGCCGTTCAACAATTCCACCTGCAACCGGGAAATGACCAGGTAGAGATAGGTGGTTATCCTATAGTGAACATTTATGCAAACCTGCAACTGAAGCGTACGCGGCTATTCGCTATGTACTCTCACGTAAATCAAGGCATGGGTACGCGTAATTCTTTCCTTGTACCACACTACCCCATCAACCCGAGCCTGCTTAAGCTAGGTGTTTCGTGGAATTTCTACGATTAAAACTCTTTCCACATGAAGATCCCGAAAGCCAAGATTCTGAAATACGCTGCTATGGGTATAATAGCTGCCTTCATTGCTACCTTCTTTTTTAAAAAGGAGAAGCAGCAAGGGCATCCGCGTGACTATGCAGAAATTGCAGCCGAGAAAATAATCCGTGCTGCCACAGAATATAACTCCATCAGTTTCTATGTTGACGGAGATACGCTATCGGGCTTTCATTATGAACTGATAGAAGCGTTTGCCCGTGACCATGGCTGGAAAGCTGCCATCACTCCCGAAATGAGTTTTGACAAACGGCTGGAAGGACTTGCAACAGGCGAGTTCGATGTTATCGCTTATGGTATTCTCGCCACCAGTGAACTGAAAGACTCTTTGCTCCTTACTACTCCGATTGTACTTAATAAACAGGTTCTCGTACAGCGCAAAGCCATATCTCCCACTGACTCTCTATTCGTTAAAAGTCAGTTAGACCTGGCAGGCAAAACCCTGCACGTAGTGAAAGGATCGCCTTCCATCCTCCGTATTCGTAATCTGGGAAACGAAATTGGTGACACTATATATATTAAGGAAATAGATAAATACGGTTCGGAACAGCTGATATCACTTGTAGCTCATGGGGATATAGATTATGCCGTATGCGATGAAAGCATCGCCCGTGCCGTAGCGGATAGTCTTCCACAGATAGATATCAATACCGATATCAGTTTTACCCAGTTCTATTCCTGGGGAGTCAGCAAACAATCACCTGTTCTATTGGACAGCCTCAACAGCTGGCTTCAGACTTTTCGGAACAGTGATGAGTTTAAATCTATCTACCGTAAATATTACCGGACTTCAAATAAAAGATAAGTTCCTTTCAAACAAGCTTATACAATAAAACCGGAAGTTCCCTGTGCGGAACTTCCGGTTTTATTCTTTTCCATTCCTAGTTTCATGCCTTGAAACTAATTGCATCAAGCAAGGCTCTCTACTTCCCGAAGCCACATCTCTGATGATGCATCGCTTGGCATACGCCAATCCCCGCGCGGACTGATAGAAATACTACCTACTTTAGGTCCGTCCGGCAGACAAGAGCGCTTAAATTGTTGATTGAAAAAGCGACGGAAGAATGTCTGCAACCATTTCTTGATTGTCTCTTCATCATACACGTCCTTAAATGTACGCGCTGCAAGGAAGAATATCTTGGAAGGACGGAAACCACAACGAAGGAAATAATACAGGAAGAAATCATGCAGCTCATAAGGACCTACCAGATCTTCCGTTATCTGTTTGATATTGCCGTTTTCATCTGCCGGAATCAATTCAGGACTAATCGGAGTATCCACAATATCCAGCAACGTCATGCGTGAAGCTTCGTCCATATCATTCTCGGCTACCCATTTCACCAGATATTTAACCAAAGTCTTAGGCACACTTCCATTCACACCATACATGGACATATGATCTCCATTATAAGTAGCCCAGCCCAATGCCAGTTCCGAAAGATCGCCCGTACCAATTACCATTCCGCAAGTCTGGTTGGCAATATCCATCAATATCTGCGTACGCTCGCGCGCCTGAGCATTTTCATAAACTACATCATGCACATCGATATCATGGTCTATATCTTTGAAATGCTGAATACAGGCTTCCTTGATGCTGACTTCACGAACAGTGATTCCCAAAGAATTCATCAGATCTACGGCATTCGTATGCGTGCGGTCTGTTGTTCCAAACCCCGGCATTGTTACACCGATAATATCTTTACGAGACCATCCCAATTTATCGAAGGTTTTGACACACACCAGTAATGCCAATGTAGAATCCAACCCACCGGAAATGCCGACTACCGCACTCTTGGCAGCAGTGTGTACCAGACGCTGAGCCAAACCGGAAACTTGTATGGAGAATATTTCCTCGCAACGCTCGTTCAACTCAACTCCTTGCGGCACAAAAGGATGAGGGTCAAAACTACGCGTCAGGTTCAGTTCTTTACTATTTACATATTCTGTAGAAACACGTACCGCCTCTCCCGGCGCGCAATGCGCCCGACAAGCGGAAAAAGTTGTATTAACACGACGTTCCGTGCGCAAATGTTCCACATCTATTTCACTGATAATCATCTGTCCCTCGAAAGAGAAACGCTTGCTGCGAGCTATTAGGCTGCCATTTTCGAAAATCAGTCCGTTCCCTGCAAACACCACATCCGTAGTAGACTCACCGAACCCACACGAACAGAAAACATAACCGGCAATGCAACGAGCCGACTGCTGGCTGATCAAAGAACACAAATAGTTGTGCTTACCAATCCCTTCATTATCCGCCGACAGATTAAACAGAATTTCCGCACCTTGCAATGCCAGTGAAGAACTGGGCGGAATAGGTGCCCATAAATCCTCACAAATTTCAATGCCGAACGTCGTATCCGCAGTTTCGAACAATAAGTCAGTTCCCATTGGAACCACCTGTCCACAAAGGCGTACGCTCCTTTCGCTCACATCTACAGCAGATGTAAACCAGCGTTTCTCATAAAATTCCTTGTAGTTGGGGAGGTAAGTCTTGGGCACTACTCCCAACACCTTTCCTTTTTGAATTACGACTGCGGCATTCAGCAATACTCCGTTCATCGCTATCGGCATGCCAAGTATGGCTATGATATCCAACTGCCTTGTATTACTTACAATCTGTATCAATCCCATTTCCGCTTCTTCAAGCAATAATTGCTGGGCAAATAAATCACCGCATGTATATCCCGTCACACACAACTCCGGAAAAGCAATGATCTGCACACCTTTCCCCTCGGCTATGATTATTTCCTTTTCAATTTCCCTGGCATTGAACTTACAGTCCGCTACCTTCACACGGGGCACAGCCGCCGCTACCTTTACATATCCGTAATTCATAAGGATGTCATTTAAAAATATGGCGGCAAAAATACGGTTATTTATCCATAAACACAAAATAATCACTTCATTCACCTCAGATATCCAAGATTATTTGTACTTTTAGCAACATTTTTAAAGCACGCCATACAAAACTCATGAGAGCTCCTAGTACAGTCCATAAATGGTTACTTTCCCTGATACTTCTAATCGGGTGCCTGTCAGTTTCCGCTAAAGAAAAAGAGTATATATTATTCCTCAGTTCCGTCAATGCAGAAGAAGCATGGATTCACGGTTTCCGGAACGAACTTCAAAAACGCTTCCCTTATGAAGGAAATATCGAATTACGTGAATACTTTCTGGCAGTCCCGGTGCTTACCAATGAAGAAGAAATCAAACAAGCCCAAGATAATCTTCTGCAAACATTTCCTACACCACCTAAAGTTGTCATAATCGTAGGAGATCCGGGATGGTTGGTCAGTGCGTCCATTTTCGACGGCCCCTGGAAAAATATCCCTGTCATACTTTGCTATTCACGCGGACGGGTTCCCTCTACTCTGCAAACATTATTAGCAAAAACTCCTTTGACAGAAGCAAACAGTATCCCTATCGAAGAATTTAACAAAAACTATAATATCACCGTACTGAAACAACCCTATTACATCAAGGAAACTCTGACACTCATCAGACAGCTTCAGCCGGAAGTCAACAGGATTGCTTTTATTTCCGACAACCGCTATATCAGCACAGTTACCCGCCAAGCCGTGAGTACGGTGATGCAAAAAGATTTTCCTGATCTGAAACTGGAACTTCTATCTTCAGAGCAAATAAGTACAGAAGAATTACTGGATACACTTACCAGTTACAGGAAAACCACCGGCGTCATCTATTACGCATGGCTCCGGCAATATGGAAATAACAAGAATTACTATCTGTCGGACCATCTCAAAAAGATACTTCCCAGTTTCCTGGAAGTTCCCGTATTTACATTAGCTGACTTAAACCTGCAAGAAAATCTCTATGCTGGCGGACATTATATCTCTATCCGCGACTTCACGGATACGGTAATGTCCACAATCAGCCGCATCCTATCGGGAGAAACTGCTTCTTCCATTCCTTACCAGAATGGCGGAGTTGCACATACCTATCTGAACTTTGCCGACCTAAAATGGTGCAAGATATCAGAAAATTTATACCCGAAAGACGCTATTTACTTCTTCCAGCCTCCTACTTTCTATCAGCAGTATAAGACTTATATCTGGATGACAATCCTATTTATCGCTTTATTCTTCAGCCTATATATCTTCTATTATATTCATTCCCAAAAGCATAAAAAGGAGCTGATTCTTGCAAAGGAACGTGCCGAAGAATCCGACCGTCTCAAATCTGCTTTTCTTGCTAATATGAGTCATGAGATACGCACTCCGCTCAATGCTATCGTGGGCTTTTCCAGTATCCTTGCCGAAACGGCTAATACTCCTGAAAGCCATGAATATATCCGGATTATTGAAGACAACAACTGCCTGTTGCTACAACTCATTAACGATATACTCGACCTGTCCAGGATAGAAGCCGGTTTGCTGGACTTCTGTTATACCGAAGTAGACATCAACGGCTGTATCCGTAAACTTGAAGATGCTTTCCATTTTAGAATGCCTGCAAATGTGGAATGTATTGCAGAGTTCGGCATGAAGAAATGCTACATCTATACAGAAACGAATCGTCTGAGTCAAGTACTTGGCAATTATCTCTCCAATGCCATTAAGTACACCACAGAGGGAAGTATCACTGTCGGCTACTATCCACCCAAAGACGGAAACATGCGATTCTATGTGCGGGACACCGGTTGCGGAATTTCTCCCGAAAAGCAGAAAGCCATTTTCCAACGTTTTGTAAAGCTGGATAACTTCAAACAAGGTACCGGCCTTGGCTTATCCATTTGCCAAATGATTGCCGAAAAGATGCATGCCACCATCGGAGTTTCTTCCGAAATAGGTAAAGGTTCCGAGTTCTGGATAGAAATACCTTACCAGCCAATTCACACTGTTTAACGAAAAGGAGGAAAAAAGAATGGAAATCTTTTGGTAAAATCGAATAAGTCTTTATCTTTGCAAGCGAAATAAAAATGTAATTATTACAAGTTTGAATTAAACGAATATGGAAGTAGTAGTAGAACGATTGCAAGGACATAACATTAAACCCTCGGTACAGCGTATTGCTATCATGAAATATCTTATGGAGCACCGCACACATCCGACGGTAGATGAGATTTATACGGCATTATCTCCTACTATACCGACACTCTCAAAAACTACAGTCTACAACACGCTGAAGATTTTGAGCGAACAAGGAGCCGCACAAACGCTTACCATCGACGAGCGTAACACATGCTATGATGCCGACACCACTCCACATTCACATTTCTTGTGCAAACGTTGCGGAAGAATCTATGACTTACCCTGTGACGATGCAATAAAAAAAGTGGTAGATACGGATATGGATGGACACGAAGTGCAGGAAATCCATTATTATTACAAAGGAATCTGTAAACAATGTAAAGAAGACTAACGTTTTTTATAAAACGAACGAATAACTAATTCAATTAAATCAAAAAGAAAATGAAAAAATTTAGATGTACTGTATGCGGTTACGTATATGAAGGTGATGCCGCTCCTGAGAAATGCCCGTTGTGTAAAGCTCCTGCCAGCAAGTTCGTAGAAGTTGTAGAAACCACAGAAGACGGTCCTCTGTCTTTTGCTGACGAACACGTGATCGGTGTAGCTAAAGGTTGTGATGATGAAATGATTAAAGACCTGAACAACCACTTCATGGGTGAATGTACAGAAGTAGGTATGTATTTGGCTATGAGCCGTCAGGCTGACCGTGAAGGTTATCCCGAAGTAGCTGAAGCTTTCAAGCGTTATGCTTGGGAAGAAGCAGAACATGCTTCTAAGTTTGCTGAACTGTTGGGTGACTGTGTATGGGATACCAAAACTAACCTCGAAAAGAGAATGAACGCTGAGTCAGGCGCTTGCGAAGACAAGAAACGTATTGCCACTCGTGCAAAAGCTCTGAATCTGGATGCTATTCATGACACTGTTCATGAAATGGCAAAAGACGAAGCTCGTCACGGTAAAGGCTTTGAAGGTCTGTACAACCGTTACTTCAAGAAATAATCCTTTTTAGTATTTTTAGGGGAAAGAGGTTGCCATTCTGGTAACCTCTTTTTCTATAATACTATTCATCCCCTCTCAAGTTATCCCACGAAATGTAACACATCATTTGCTATACGTTACATTCCCCTTTTATAAAGGGGGTTTTCCTCCATATTATGTTTGCGAGAATATCTGTTTTCAATTACTTTTGTATCACAACTGCTAACCCCAACGTAATCATGAAAACACTATTATCCATCTTATTCCTTTTCTTTGCAACCTACGGATACAGTCAATCAGAGAAACTATTTACGGTAGACCGTGAATTATCAAACAGCAATATCAATCAGATTTATCAAGCCAAAGACGGAGTTATCTGGATAGCCACCGAAGACGGACTTAATCGCTACGACGGCGCAAAGTTCAGTGTGTACAAACATAAAGAAGGGAATGACAGTTCATTAGTGGATAACAATGTACAGATACTCTTCGAAGACAACAAAGGGAACTTCCTGATAGGTACACAACGTGGATTACAACTATACGATCCGGCAACAGATCTCTTTAAAGAAATACCCATCCTGTACGAAACAGGAATAAACATGAGCGCACATATCAGTACGATCCTGGAGCGTAAGGATGGAGAATTATTAATAGGCACTTCCGGCCACGGCGTTTATTCATTGATATTAGGAGAAACAGAACCTCTTGTCAAAGAGGCGCAACTACCGGTTCCCAGTTTTTTCATCACCTACCTATTCGAAGACCAAAACGAAAACCTGTGGGTTTCTACAGAAGGCAAGGGAGTATACCGTATTGACGGATCAGGTCAAATCTATCACTATTTCATCGGAAAAGAGAATGCCTGGAATATAATCACCTCCATTTGCCTGGATGAGAAAGGGAATATCTATGCCAGTAACTTAAACAAAGGAATATTTATCTACGACCGGCAGAAAGATACTTTTACCCCTATCTCCTGCCCGATACTTCCCGACCTGCCCATCAATACGATATATGCTGCCGGACAAGGAAAAATCTATATCGGAACCATAGGTTACGGCATTAAAGTATATGATATACACACACAGAAAATAAAGGAAAGCGAGTTCAGTTTCAGTACTTTCGATTTCAGCAAAGCCGATGTACACGCCATCACAAAGGACAGGGCAGGCAACTTATGGCTGGGTATCAATGGCAAAGGGGTAATGCTTCTTCCGGCTACAACAAACCAATTCAAGTACATGGGCTACAAGTCCGCGACCACCAATAAGATAGGTTCTAACAGTATAAAAGCAGTATGTAAAGACAATGAAGGAACCTTATGGCTCGGAACAGCGAATGACGGTATATATGGTATAAAAGGAAAGAATAAACCTTCCCTGCACTTTGAGCACAAAGAGACTTCCAATTCCGTACCGTCCACAATCAACCACATCCACCAGACAGCAGACGGCAGATTGTGGCTGGCTTCGCCTTTGGAAGGGCTGGCAGAGATGGATCCCAAGACCGGCCTGTGCCAATACTATAAATTACAGGACCATCATCAAAATGAAGTGAAAAATATATCGTATCTGACATCAGACAAGAACGGTGAACGATTGTGGGTGGCCGTTATGGGCGGAGGCGTGTTTTACATCGATCTAAAAACCGGAAAAGTCAACAGATGCGATACTTTTGAAAGTGGAAAAGAATATCAGGAGAATTACAATGTACTCCACAACCGTTGGGTAGCCTCATTGCTGTACACCCGCAACAATAAGTTATATATCGGCACCTACGATGGCTTAGGATGTCTGGACGTACCCACAATGAACTTCGCCTCAACCTATGGGAAAAACAGAATATTCAGTGGCAGTATCATACTGACCCTCTTTGAGGATGAACAAGGCGACATCTGGGCAGGTACCACCAAAGGGCTTATTCATATAGACGGGAAAAGTGGAAGCTCTAAAACTTATACTACACACGATGGATTGCCTAATAATACCATTTGTGCCATTCAAGGCAATAAACAACATGGATTATGGATAAGCACCAATTACGGTATCACAAACATGGACCCGGAAACAGGTACCTTTATCAACTACTATGCAGGAAATGGGTTACAAGGAAATGAATTTAGCAAAAATGCAGCCTGTACAGATAAAGATGGATATCTCATCTTTGGAGGTATCAATGGTATCACCTTTTTCCGACCAGCAGAAATCACTACAGAAGTCAAAAAGCCCGAGGTCAGAATTGCCGACTTCTACATCCATAACAAAGCTGTTAAGAAAGGCACACGTTCCGGTAACCATAAAGTTATAGAAACAGCGGTACAGGAAGCCAGCCGGTTCCGTTTATGTCATAGAGACAACTCGTTCAGCATCGAATTCTCAGCTATGGAGTTCTATAATCCGGAACGGATCACCTATCTTTATTCCATGAATGGAGCAACCTGGGTGGCATTAGCACCGGGTGTCAACAGAGTTTCTTTCAGTGATTTGGCACCGGGTACTTATCACTTCAGGATGAAAGCCAAAGACTATACAGCCTACTCGGAAGAGAAAGAAATCATCATCCAGATAGATCCGGCATGGTGGGCATCGGGTTGGGCTAAATTAATATACGTCCTATTGATATTATCAATCATCGGATTCATTGTGATGCAGGTGCATCATCGTTACCGTATGCATCAAAAGATGTTGCAACACATCCATGCCGAGCAAATTAACGAAGCAAAGTTACAGTTCTTCATTAATATTTCTCACGAAATACGAACTCCGATGTCGCTTATCATCAGTCCCTTGCAACAACTGATGGCAAAAGATAAGGATGCAGAATGCAGAAAGCTCTACAGTACTATACAACGGAATGCCGAGCGCATCCTGCAATTGGTAAATCAATTAATGGATATCCGAAAAATAGACAAAGGTCAAATGTCCCTCATGTTTAAAAAGGCTGAAATAGTTAGTTTCACCCGTGACCTGTTAGAAACCTTCGAACAACAGACAAGGGTAAAGAAACTCGACTTAAAATTCCACACCTCCGCTCCTGAAATAGAAATGTGGATAGATCCTAAGAACTTTGATAAGATCATACTGAACCTGCTGTCGAATGCTTGTAAGTTCACGCCTGAAAACGGACAAGTGGAAATCAGCCTCAGCACAGGTGAGGATACCCACCTTCCCCAAAATGCACCTCTGCGCCGATATGTTGAGCTTACAGTTGCGGACAGTGGTATCGGCATTGCTTCCACTGAACGGGAACATATATTCGAGCGATTCTACCAGATACACAACAGTCAGAACAACTCAAATATAGGAACAGGTATCGGGCTTCATCTTACACGCTCTTTAGTGGAGCTGCATTACGGAAATATTCACGTAGAGGACAATGGCGAAGGCAAACCGGGCTCCCGGTTTATCATACGGCTACCGCTAGGAAACGGGCATTTGAAAAAGGAAGAAATAGAAGAAGCAACAACCGCCAACACCATAATAAATATCCCGGCGGCAGAACCAGCTATCATAGCTTCCCCACTACCTTATGATGACGATGAAGAAGCCAGCGGTAAAGTCCGTGCCCGCAGTCGTCGCCATGTACTTGTGGTAGAAGACGATGAAGAGATTCGCCACTACATTTGCCGCGAACTGAGCAATGACTTTTACATGACCGAATGCAGTAACGGAAAAGAAGCATTAGCATTGATATTATCCCATACGCCCGATCTGATAATCAGCGATGTGATGATGCCAGAAATGGACGGATTGACACTCTGCCGCAAGATACGACAGAATGTGAACATCAACTATCTACCCATCATCCTGCTTACCGCCCGTACCAGTGAGGAGGACAATCTGGAAGGGTTGGATACCGGTGCCGATGCTTATCTGATGAAACCATTCAGCATTGAGTTGCTGAGAAAAACTGTCTTAAACCTCATCCGCCGCCGGGAACAATTGCGTAATGCTTTCAGTGGCCGTCAGAATCAGGAGGAACAAATCTCAATCCCAGAAGTAAAATCTCCCGATGACCGGCTTATGGAACGTGTCATGCGCGTTATCAATGAGAATTTAGGCAATCCGGCATTAACTGTCGAAATGATCAGTACGGAAGTAGGTATCAGCCGTGTACATCTGCATCGCAAGCTCAAAGAACTCACGAATCAGACTACACAACAACTCATTCGTAACTTGCGTCTGAAGCAGGCAGCCACCCTGTTGGCCGACAAGCGGCATAGCATAACAGAAGTAGCCACATTAACCGGTTTTACGCATCCCACTTACTTCGCCACAGCATTCCGCGAAATGTATGGCATATCACCATCAGAGTATATGGAACGCCATATAGGGCAGGATAAAACGAAAGATGGCATCTTTTGATATGAAAGATGCCAACTTATACAACAAGAGATGCCAACTTTTGATAAAAAAGATGACATCTTTTACATAGCTATTTTAAAGTTCTTGTCCGAGGGCTTTCCGTTAGGTTAAGCCTACCGGGCATATCGCCTCCGCAATCTACTATGATCTTATGCAATACTATCGCCGGACTGAGAGGGCGAATAGTCAGAGTATGTACCCCGGCCTCCAGAGTGACATCAGGAAAAGTTACTTTTGACTCTATCACCCGTGCCGCTCCTGCAGGATACATTTTTGAATAACAGTTGGCCCAAGTCAGGTCTGAATTGTAATTCACGATTTGTTCTTCACCGTCATCTAAACGAATGGCATAACTATGCCCTCCCTTAATAAAAGGCAAGGTACTATCCAATATCAGGCGTACACGCACACCGGACAAGTCAGACTTTAATCGCATTTGATAGGTCAACGAAGCACCGGATACCGGCTTGGTATATGGCATCAAAGAAAGTCCGGAGAGTGTACGTCCCAAGTCCGGTATAACAGTCCATTGTGTACCGGGTTCCTGCACGGATGTAGCAAAACGCTCCGCTTCCATTACCACTACCCTACTGCTCTCTTCATATTCATAACCACCCATTGCCATATTTCCGTTCCGGGAAGCATCCACACGGGTTACTTTCGGCATTATATTTCCTCCTTTCGGTTCATCCCATGAAGTATAGCCTATATGGGTCTGATCCATCATGTGTTTCCATTTGCCACCGGCAATATTATTATTATAATCGGCGCATAGCTCCGCATCTCTCCGGAAGCAATACTCCACACGATCCGCCCAGGCATTGGCACGCACATCATTTTCAGCAGCCAACTGCCGATTCATGGCGGTAGCACAGTACATTTCATAAAGATTGGCCATAGCCTGCACAGGGAATAATATCAGCTCCTTATAAGCATCGCGCCTATTCTCCGGCAGCAAAGCAAACTGACGGACAGCATGTGCTTCCAATGCCAGAAACTCATCGGCCACAGCTTTAAATTCACCACTTTGCAAATTATAGGTTTTGTGATCCAACATCTCTGCCGTCACACGAGCGCAATACTTACAATAAAGATTTAAAATTCGTGCAGCTTCGCCAGCATACTCATTACCAAATTGCTGGCGGCAAAATTCTCTTGTATAATCCATCAGATTACCCGCATTAAAAGCATCAGGATTCCATGCCATTTTCAAGAAGAAATCCGTAGGAAACTCATTCGGTTTCAAATCACCTACATTCAATATCCACATCTTATCCACACCATAAGCATATGTCAGATAAAGCTGTTCCCACATATGCTGGATTTGAGTCATATTCAACCACTGATAAGCACGCGGAGCACCATGCAAATCCACATGATAGTACATGCCATAACCACCGGGATGACGTTTAACACCCGGTTCGGGCAGACGGCGAACATCTCCCCAATTGTCATCACATAACAGAATCATTACATCATCCGGTATCTGCATACCTTGATCGTAATATTCCAGTACCTCACTATAAAGCGCCCATAATTGCGGAGTCTTAGAAGCAGATTTTCCCGTAACCTCGGCTATGATACGACGCTGTTCTTTCACTATATTTTCCAACAGTTTTGTATCTGTATCAGGTCCCATCGGCGCATCACCGTCACCACGCATCGCAATGGTCACCACTTCTTCTTTACCCCGCATACGCTCTATACCTTCACGGAAAAAGCGGTCGATACCATCTTTGTTTGTCTGATAGTTCCAGGCTCCATACACTTTACGATTGCGAGCATACTCCTGATGGTTACGCGCCATAGGCTCATGGTGGGAAGTACCGATTATGATACCCATCTCATCAGCCAATGGACTGTTCATGGGATCATCCGCATAGAAAGCAGCACTCCACATAGCAGGCCATAGGAAGTTGGCTTTCAGGCGAAGCAGTAATTCATACACATGCACGTACATTTTACTATTGAAGCCACCATAACGTTCCGTGGTCCAACCTCCCATGCAAGGCCATTCATCATTAATAAAAATACCGCGATACTTCACTGCCGGTTCTCCGTCGGTATATACACCTTTCTTAATATAGAGTTCCTCATGCCGTTCCGCCGGAACATCCGCCCACCAATACCAGGGAGATACCCCTATCTGACGAGATAACTCATAAACTCCATAGATAGTTCCACGCTTATCGCTACCAGCAATTAACAACACTTCACCCGGTATTCCTTCCACCGGATCCTTTACTGTGGTGATTATAAACTTCTCATTCTTGCCTTTCAACTCGCGGGTATCCAGTTTCTTCGATTTCACCAATTGCTTTATGAATGGAGACTCGTCAAAAGAACCAATAAGAATACGTACATTTTGCCCATCCGTACTTCCCTTCCGTTTTGCATCGGTCACTAATGCAGGACGTATATCGGCCACTTTATAAAAATCCTCCTGCAAATTATGTACAGCCGTTAATACTCCTTTATGTTCCTCATCAGCACATAAAATACTGAAACTCCTTTGTTGAGATGTTACAAGCTCCAACGTACCTTCTTCCCGAATGAAAGAGACAAACTTATCCGCCGCTTGCAGTGTCGAAGCCAGAGTGAGACAAAGTTGCAGGCAGACAATCCGTGTTTTTAATGATATTCTCATCATGTAGAAATAAATTAGATTAATAATACTATGAAACAAAGGTACACGGCTTCCAGAAGCCTGCCAAAGATCACTGTTACAGATACTTTCGAGCATATTACGAGCTAAAAGAATAAGGCTGTGTTACATCAATTAAAGTCTATGATACACCTCTAATATAGAATGCAACATCAGTTAATCTTTCTGCAATAGCAACATATTTATTACTATTATTATACTTCCTACTTTTGCTTCGGGAACAAAAAGGTTCTTTATCATTATTTATTAATCTTAAAACTAAAAGAATTATGGAAAGCATGTATGACAACAGTTAATCCTAACTTTATGACATCAGAGAAAACATAGTTATTAACTATCTTAAACTAATGGTAATGAAAAATGTAAAAAAGAAAATTCAAAGGATTCCTTACTTGTTCCTTTTGATGCTTTTTAGCTGCCTGACAGCTTCGGCACAACAAGGAATAACAGTGAAAGGAACAGTCGTGGACGACAATGGCGAGACTATAATTGGAGCCTCGGTAGTTGTAAAAGGAAATAATTCAATAGGTACGATCTCAGATATAGACGGTAATTTTGTATTGACCGTGCCCAATGAAAAGTCAGTTCTTGTCGTTTCGTTTGTAGGTATGGAGCCGCAGGAAGTGAAGGCTTCTTCAAAAGGGACAATCAAAGTAGTTCTGAAAGATGATACACAGCTACTGGACGAAGTTGTTGTAGTAGGTTACGGACAGCAAAAGAAAGCGTCGGTGGTAGGAGCCATTACACAGACTTCCGGAAAAACGCTGGAGCGGTCTGGAGTAAGCAATTTAGGAGCTGCCTTAACGGGTAACCTTCCGGGAGTCATTACTTCCAGTTCTACCGGTATGCCCGGTGCCGAAGACCCGAAGATTATTATCCGCACACAGAGCTCGTGGAATAATAGCGAACCCCTGGTACTGGTAGACGGCATCGAACGTGAAATGAGTTCAGTAGACATCTCCTCGGTGGAGAACATTTCTGTATTGAAAGATGCATCCGCTACTGCTGTTTATGGTGTGAAAGGTGCCAACGGAGTAATCCTTATCACTACCAAACGCGGTAAGGAAGGAAAAGCCAACGTACAGATCAAGGCCAATATGACAGCTAAAGTAGTATCAAAACTCCCTGAAAAGTATGATGCTTATGACACATTCTACTTGATGAATAACTCCATTGAGCGCGAAGCTTGTCTCAATCCTGCCGGATGGGCAAACTACACACCGGCGGCCATCATCGATAAGTATCGTCATCCGGCCAATGCCGAAGAGTGGGACCGCTATCCTAATGTGGATTGGGAGGATGAGCTTTTCAAGAAAGTCGCTATGTCCTATAATACCAGCGTCAACGTATCAGGTGGTACTAAAGTTGTAAATTACTTCGCAGCTGTAGATTTCGTAAACGAAGGTGACTTGTTCAAGAGCTTTGAAAACGGACGTGGTTACAACTCCGGCTTTGGCTATAACCGCATCAACGTACGCAGTAATCTGGACTTCCATTTGACAAAAACGACCAAATTCTCTACCAACCTGTTTGGTTCGAATGCACAACGTCAGCTGCCTTGGGATATGAGCGACAATGACACCGGTTTCTGGAACTCAGCTTATAAATCCGCTCCCGACGCCATGCGTCCCATCTACTCCAATGGTATGTGGGGATGGTATGCGCCGCGTGATGCCGATGTACCCAACTCAGCCTATTTCCTGGCTGTAGGCGGTAAAGAGAAACGCACCACCACCAAAATGACTACTGACTTCATTTTGGAGCAGGACCTGGCTATGCTGACCAAAGGACTGAGATTCAAGGCGAATTTCTCTATGGACTACACTTTTGCGGAGAACAAACGCGGCCTCAGTGACCAGTACAACGATGCACAACGCATCTGGGTGGATCCGGATACAGGCAATATCTCCTATAAATATGACCCTGATACAGGAACAGGACTCGACAAAGTCACTAATCCGATCTATTGGTTACAACAATCCGGTAGTGCAAATATTGGAGCCACTTATCGCAAACTATACTACTCCATGCAGTTTGACTATGCCCGTACCTTCGGCAAGCATGAAGTGACCGGTCTTGGCCTTTTCAGCCGATTAAAAGAGGCACAGGGAAGTGTGTTCCCCATCTATCGGGAAGACTGGGTATTCCGTTTTACCTATAACTACGCCATGCGCTATTTCTTCGAGGCGAATGGTGCTTATAACGGTTCCGAAAAGTTCGGTCCTGATTATCGTTTCGCCTTCTTCCCCTCCCTCTCACTGGGTTGGATGATCAGTGAAGAGAGTTTCATGAAAAAACTGAAGTTCGTCGATATGTTAAAGCTTCGCGCTTCTTGGGGACGAGTAGGTGATGATGCCGTGGTCGCTCCGTGGCAGAGATTTACAGCAGGTCGTTTCTTATACAAAGATCAGTTGAGTTATGGTGGTAACACTGTCATGGGTAGCATCAATCCGGACAACTCTCCTTATACTCACTGGAAAATCTCTTCTCTGGGTAACCCGAATGTCTCTTGGGAAACTGTAGAGAAACGTAATATTGGTTTAGACTACGCTTTCTTTAATGGACTGATAGCAGGTTCAGTAGATGTATTCAACGATACCCGTACGGACATTATAATTAGCGGTGACAGCCGTGCCATTCCGTCTTATTTTGGTACAACGGCTCCCCGAACCAATTTAGGTAAAGTCAACAGCCACGGTTATGAATTGGAATTACGTTTAAATCATGTATTCAACAATGGTCTACGTGCCTGGCTTAACACCAGTATGACTCACGCCATCAATGAAATCAAGTTCAGAGATGACGCTCCTTTGCTACCTGCTTATCAGAAGGGAGCCGGACATACAATTAACCAAGTATATTCATATATCGACCATGGGAATCTGGCTACCTGGGACGATGTGATAGGTAGTAGTAATTGGACAACCGGAAATGACATGAAGTTACCGGGCGACTACAATATTATAGACTTCAACGGTGACGGCATAGTTGACAACGACGACCGTGCTCCTTATCAGTATGCCAGTACACCGCAGAACACCTATAATGCCTCTCTCGGTTTTGAGTGGAAAGGGTTCAGTTGCTTTGCCCAATTCTATGGCGTAACCAATGTAACCCGTGAAGTCAATTTCCCGACATTCCGTTCTACAGCCCACGTAGCTTATGCAGAAGGTCCATACTGGACACCGGGAGGTAATGCCACCCTACCCACTCCACGCTGGGGAACTACTGTAGACGCAGCTGCTACCGGAACACGTTACTGGTATGATGGTGCTTACCTTCGTCTGAAGAATGTTGAATTATCCTATACATTCAAGAACAATTGGCTGAAGAAAATGGGCATCAATTCCTGCCGTCTCTACTTGAACGGCGATAATCTCTACATGTGGACCGACATGCCGGATGACCGTGAAGCCAACTACGGTACAGGCTCTTCGGACGGTGCCTACCCTACGGTACGCCGCTTCAATTTTGGTATCGACATAACCTTATAATAACGAAGAGATAATTATGAATAAATATATAAATAAACTATTTATGATGTCGGCTATTGCAATGGCTGGCATAATGGGGATGACCTCATGTACAGACTATCTGAATAAAGCTCCGGAAAGTGACTACCAGGATAATGACCCTTACAAGAATTTTAAGAACTTTCAGGGTTTCACTGAAGAACTCTATAATTGTATCCCGGTAGTTTCAAACAACAAAGATGCCGGACATACTTGCTTCAACTATGGTGAAGATGAATACTGGGAACCACAGGAAATGCGTATGCAAGCCCGTAGTGTGGACAACGGAGACTTCTGGGCCTGGACTACTGTTTACTATGGTTACCCGAACAATCAAGGCTCGGCAGGTTCAAACAACCGAACTGATAAAGGTCACTTATGGGCCAACTCCTGGTATGCCATCCGTAAAGCCAATATCGGTATCGCCAACCTCGGCAATCTGATAAGCGCCACCGAGGAAGAACGCAATCTCATAGAAGGACAACTTTACTTCTTCCGCGCATGGTACCACTTTATGCTAATGGAATGGTGGGGCGGCATGCCGTATATTGATACAGTGTTGTCTTCGGATGTAGCTCCCACGTTAGCCCGTCTTACATGGCAAGAATGTGCGGAAAAATGCGTAGCCGACTTTGAACATGCAGCCAGCCTACTTCCTGTTGATTGGGATGCAACCACCGCCGGTAAAGTGACTTTAGGCAAAAACAATATGCGTATCAACCGTATCATGGCTTTAGCTTATAAAGGCAAGACCTTGCTTTGGGCAGGCAGCCCGTTGATGAACTGGGCTTCCGGAGGTACAAAGGAATACAATGCAGAGTTGTGCAAACGAGGTGCCGATGCTCTCGGACAAGCCCTTGCCCTCACCGAATCGACCAACCGTTACGAACTGGCTGACTTCTCCAAATATAATGACATCTTTCTGTTGCATAACTCAAGCGGCAAGCTGAACGGAGTAAAAGAGTCCATCTTTATGGAGAATATCAAGGATTATAGTGGACGCTGGCGCTGGAATATGGTTAACGACTTCCGACCTCAATCCATTGAGTATTCCGGTATTAAATGCTATCCTACCGCCAACTATGTAAACTACTATGGCATGCAGAACGGTTACCCGATTAATGACATGACAAAGGCAGATGCCGAATCAGGCTATGATCCCACACATCCCTGGAAAAACCGCGACCCACGCTTCTATAAAACCATCATGTTCGACGGTGTGAAGTGGAAAAGTACCGGTGGTGCAGGTGGAACGGCAGAACTTTTCACCGGAGGTAGAGAGAGTGAAGAAGCAAATGAAAAGAAAGGCTGCTTCACAGCCTATATGAACAGCAAACTCTGTCCGCAATTGATGAATACGGTTGACGGTTATAAAGAAAACAATATCATGATCCTCAGCCTTATGCGCCTGGCAGATGTATATCTGATGTATGCTGAAGCTACAGCTGTAGGCTACAACGGTCCGAAGGGTAAAGCTGCTACCTACGCACTCACAGCCGAAGAGGCATTGAACAAGATCCGCGAACGTGCCGGGGTAGCTCCCGTACTCGACAAGTTCCTAGGTAGTACTGCTGACTTCCTGAGCGAATTACGCCGTGAACGCGCCGTGGAACTGTCCTTCGAAGGTTTCCGTTTTGCCGACCTTCGCCGCTGGATGCTTCTCACCCAATATCCTTACACACTGAAGACCAAGATTGAGTTCGACCGTGCCGATCCTAGTGACTATAATTATGACGAACCGGAAGAAAATGCTATCAAGAACTTGCGTGAAGTAGTATTGCTTGAGCGTAAATATACCGACAGACACTATTGGTATCCACTCCCTAAAAAGGATGTTAGCATGTATGAAGGGTTCTACCAGAATCCCGGATGGTAATCTTGACGTATTAACTAATAATGACGCAAAAAATGAATAGAAAGTTTATATATATTGGCTGTACTGTTTTCGCCATGTCTCTGTTTTATGCAGGAGGTATTCAGGCGCAAGAAGAAAACAAAGATAGCCTGGTGAATGTGGCTTTCGGTACGGTTGCCCAGGAAGACTTGACGCATGCCATTTCTACGGTCAACACGTCCGAACTGACCCAAAAAGTAAATAGTTCCAGTAGCTTAGTTGGACTGGAAAGTCTGATAAGTGGATACACCGGTAACGTATGGGGGCAAGAAGCACTTGTCCTTGTGGATGGAGTACCCCGCAGTGCAAGTAATGTACGCGCTTCGGAAATAGAAAGTGTTTCGGTAATGAAAGATGCTGCTGCCGTGGTACTTTATGGTAGCCGTGCAGCAAAGGGTGTTATCCTGATCACTACCAAACGCGGTAAAAATGAACCGATGCGCATCGACGTACGGGGCAATGCAGGCATTAATGTTCCCAAATCTTATCCAAAATATTTGGATTCAGACTGCTACATGACCCTTTACAATGAAGCTTGCCGTAATGACGGGGTGTCCCCCAAATACAGCGCATCAGATATCTACAACACTGCCATGGGAACCAATCCTTATCGTTATCCGAATATTGATTTCTATAGTTCGGACTATCTGAAAAAGGCATATTATAATGCAGATGTGACAGGTGAAGTATATGGAGGTAATGATCGCACACACTATTACCTGAATTTCGGTATGGATTATAGTAACGATCTGCTGAAATATGGTGAATCAAAGAATGCCTACAATATGCGTTTCAATGTACGCGGTAACGTAGACATGACACTTGCCTCATGGCTAAAGGCTACTACCAATGCGGCAGTTGTCTTTACCAATCAGTATGCAGGTCGCGGAAACTTTTGGGGAACCGCATCCACCTTGCGTCCCAACTGGTTTGCTCCGCTATTACCCATCGACATGATGGATACCAGCGTCGCTCAAATACAGGAATATATTACCAACAGTAATCACCTGATTGACGGCAAATATCTGCTTGGAGGAACTTCCTCCGACATGACCAATCCTTTTGCTGATCTTCTGGCTGCCGGATATGTTAAGGAAAAGGCACGTATGTTTATGTTCGATGTCAGCCTTGCCGCCGATCTGGGTTCTTTCTTGAAAGGCCTGACGTTTAAGACTTCTTATAGTGTAGACTATACTTCTTACTATTCGGAAGCTTTCAGCGAGACCTACGCCGTTTATGAACCTACATGGTCTCAGGTGAATGGTAAAGATATGATTATTGCCTTGAAGAAACACAATGAAGACAAAAAAGATCCCAATGAATACGTCGGGAAGTCCACTTATGATCAGACCATGACGTTCAGTGCACAGTTTGACTATGCCCGCACTTTCGCAAAATACCACAACGTAGCAGCCACATTCATAGGTTGGGGTTATCAAACGCAGAATTCTGCTGACGAAAACCATGAAAGCAGTGATTATCACCGTACCAGTAATGTGAACTTAGGCTTACGGGCATCCTATAATTATAATCATAAATATTATGCCGATTTCAGTGGTGCCGTGATCCATTCGGCCAAATTACCCGAAGGCAAGCGTAACGCTTTCTCTCCGTCAGTCACTTTGGGGTGGAGGATCAGCAAAGAAAAGTTTATGGAGAATGTAAAGTTTATAGACGATCTGAAAATCACAGCTTCTTATGCCAACCTGCATCAGGATCTCGATATCACCGACTATTATCTGTATAAAGGCACTTTCTCCAAAAGAACAAACGAAGGCTTCTATGTACAATGGCATGATGGAACAGCCGGCGGATGGACTCCGGCTTCCAAGCGCGGTGATAACCCCAATCTGGGTTTCATCACACGTGAGGAGTTCCGTGCCGGCATTGATGCCACACTGTTCAACCGTCTGCTGAAAATAAATGCGAATTACTTCAGACAAGATACGAAAGGCTTGCTCACCCAAGGTTCATCTTCTATCTATCCTTCCTATTTTGCTTTAAGCAGCAATTCCACTTTCATGCCCTGGATCAATTATAACGAGGACAGACGCAGTGGTTTTGACTTCGCGCTGAGTGCCAACAAGAAATTCGGCGACTTTGACGTAACACTCGGTTTCAATGGTATGGTGTACTCCTCCGAAGCTCTGAAACGTGACGAACTTTACGACGAAGATTACCAGTATCGCAAAGGTCGTGCACTCGATGCTTCCTATGGTTATGTATGCGAAGGTTTCTTCCAGGATCAGACTGACATAGACAATCATGCCCGTCAAACATTTGGTACGGTAAAGCCCGGTGACCTGAAGTACAAAGATATTAACGAGGATGGTGTAATCGACAGCAAGGACCAAATTGAATTAGGAAAGAACGGTTGGTCAGCTCCTCCTTTCTCCTTCGGATTGAACTTAACTGTGAAGTGGAAAAATTTCTCGCTATTTGCCATGGGATCAGGTCAAACCGGCTCTGTAGACTTTAAAAGCAATTCCTACTACTGGAACCGCGGTACGAGCAAATTCTCAGAAGTGGTATGGGGACGTTGGACCGAAGATACAAAGGATGTGGCCACCTACCCACGCCTGACCACCACCAATGGTGACAATAACTACCGCAATTCCACTTTCTGGATGTATAAGCGTAACTATTTCCGCCTGAACCAAGTGCAGTTGACGTATGACTTCCCTGAAAATACTTTCAAAGGAACGTTTGTTCGTGGTTTAAGTGTTTATTGCGGAGGTAGCAATCTGCTTACCATCTCTAAAGAGCGGAAGCATATGGAGCTGAGTACCGGTTCCCCTCAATGCCGTAACTTCTATGCAGGTTTCAAGGCTGCATTCTGATTTTATTGATTAATAAAGAAGAAGATTATGAAAAAGAAAATTATACCTTTTATAATAGGTGCCCTGATGCTCACCGGTTGTGATGATTTGTTTTCACCAGCCATCGAAAATTTCCAAGGCGTGGAAAACATGTACAACGATGCGGAATACGCACGGGGAATATTGCACAATGTATACAGTCTGATTCCGGGCTATTACGATAACAGCGAGTATGGCACGGATGACGCCGTAACCAACCAGCCAAGTAATGTGTATCTGCAAATGGCCACCGGTGCCTGGACTACAAGTTCATATAATCCACAGAATCAGTGGACCAATTCCTACGGTGCCATTCAATACATCAACCTCTTCCTGGAGAATGTGGGAGGCGTAAAATGGTCGGATGATGAAGAACTGAACAAATTGTTTGCGCAACGCCTCACTGGCGAAGCTTACGGACTCCGTGGGATGTTCTATTTTTATCTGCTTCGTGCCCATGCCGGTTTTGGTGCAAATGGCGAACTGCTCGGTGTACCCATATTTACAGAACCTCAGACAATAGAATCGGATTTCAATCAACCGCGTGCTTCGTTTCAGGCTTGTGTAGAACAAATCTACAATGATCTTTCCGAAGCAGAGAAAAGACTTCCTTATGAGTATGAAGATGTTTCAGGAAGCGTTCCTGCAGATTTCCAGAGTCTCACACAAGACGTCGGTAAATACAACACCGTTATGGGTGCCAAAGCACGTCAGTTGTATAACGGAATCATAGCCCGTGCCTTCCGTACACGCACAGCCGTACTGGCTGCCAGTCCCTTCTTTGAAGATGCTTCCAACGCTGCCACATGGGCAGATGCCGCTAATGCCGCAGCTGCTGTAATAGACTACAAAGGAGGTCTATCAGGATTAGCATCCGACGGAGTGGAATATTACTCACCCACTATTGTAAATACAATTCAGGACGGTGCCAATCCAAATGAAATTTTATGGAGAGGAAACAAAGGAAGTGGTGATAACGACCAGGAATCACAAAATTTTCCACCTAGTTTGTATGGTAACGGTTACATGAATCCGTCACAAAATCTAGTGGATGTATTCCCCATGGACAATGGATACCCCATCAGTGACGCAGCCAGCGGATACGATGCCAACAATCCTTATGCAGGACGCGATCCCCGTTTGGGCAAATACATCTTTTACAATGGAAGTACAATCAGCGACAAGAATGTAACCATCAATATTAATGAGGGAAATCAGGATGGTGTCAACGTGACTGAGAACCGCTCGACCCGAACAGGCTATTACATGAGAAAACGCTTGCGCATGGATGTGAACTGTAATCCGGCATCCATTTCCAAACAGCCGCATTACACACCCCGTATCCGTTATACTGAAATGTACCTGAATTATGCTGAGGCAGCCAATGAAGCTTGGGGACCCCAAAATGCCAACGGCAGAGATTACTCCGCTTACGATGTAATCAAAGCCATCCGGAAACGTGCCGGCATAGGTGGTACCAATGATGCCTATCTGGAAGCATGCGCTGCCAGCAAAGACAAAATGCGTGAATTGATCCGCAACGAACGTCGATTGGAACTCTGCTTCGAAGGATTCCGTTTTTGGGATCTCCGTCGCTGGAAAGCCGACTTGAACGAACCGGTATATGGCATTAGCTGGAATGGTAACAGTTATCAGAAGATAACCGTGGAAGAACGTTCGTATGAAGATTATATGTACTGTTGCCCTATCCCCAACTCTGAGATACTGAAGTACAGCAACCTCATCCAGAATAAAGGATGGAAATAAACAAAATTGTGAACACTATTAATAAAATAGCATGATATGAAAAAGAAATTAGCATATATCGGACTGGCTTCATTACTCTTGTCTTTCACCGCGTGCGAAAGCTCTGACAATGAATTCTCCGACTTCGATTATCAAACTGTATATTTTGCCAATCAATATGGTTTGCGTACCATTGAATTGGGAGAAGACGAATTCCTCGATAACTCTTTAGATAATCAGCACAAAGTATCCATTAAAGCTGCTTGGGGTGGTGGTTATACCAACCGCAAGAATGTAATTATTGATACTCAGGTAGATGAATCGCTTTGCGAAAACCTCTATTTCAAAGGAAGTAACACTCCTGTTACCCCTATGCCCACCTCCTACTACACCCTGGCCGCTAACCAGATCAATATTCCCAAGGGTGAAGTTATAGGTGGTGTGGAAGTACAGTTTACCGATGCATTCTTTGCCGATAAAAAGACTCTTGATAATTATTACGTGATTCCTCTGAAGATGACAGGCGTACAGGGTGCAGACTCCATCCTTCAGGGTAAGGCAGTCGTAGCAAACCCCATGTTGACAAATAGTGGCGACTGGAGTGTACAACCCAAGAATTTTGTACTCTATGCTGTAAAGTATGTCAACCCCTGGCATGGTGAGTACCTGCGTCGTGGAGTGGATCAAGCTGTGATAAACGGCGTTCCTTCGCAATTGGTACGCCATCAGCAATATGTAGAGAAGGATGAGAAAGTAAATATTACAACTGAAAGCCTGAAAGACAATATTCTATCCTTATCAACCAAGGACGCGCAAGGTAATCTTTTCAATTACAACCTCAGCTTGACTTTTACCGAAGATGGTAATTGCACAGTAGGTAGTACTTCCGACGATTTCATCATTTCCGGTACCGGTAAATTTGTGAAGAAGGGCGAAAAGAACAGCCTTGGCGGTAAAGATCGTAATGCTATCTATCTGGACTATACAATTGACTTTAAAACCAAAAACATGCAGTACGCCACCAAAGATACGTTGGTGTTAAGCAGTCGTGCCGTACAAGGTGGCAAGTCATTTGAGATAGAAATAAGATAGTATTATCTTGTATAAACGTTTAAACAAAGAAAACATGAAATACTTTAATCATAAGATAATCGGTATTGCCATGATGTGTGTAACGGTTATGGCATGCACCGATAAGTATGACTGCAACCTTCAGGTAGAAAAGCCTGAAGAAGTGGCCAACAGCGAATACCTGGCCAGCTTTGATTTGCTGAAATCGTACATTACCCGCGATGCCAGTTCTCCGTTCAAGTTTACGGCAAACTTGTCTTCAACAGACTTTTTAAAGAAAGACATTGCTTACAGCACCATACTTAGCAATTTTGATGGTGTAGATATTGGCGGTTCCTTCACTACCTCCAACTCTTTGAAAGAGGATGGCTCTTACGATTTTGGCGGAATGCAATTAGTATTCGACGCTATTAAAGGAACTGACATAACAGTTTATGGCGGTACACTTTGTTCCAACCAGGGACAATGCACCGCTTACTATAATGAACTAATCCAACCCATCATTATTCCCTTCGTACCCGAAAAAGGTAAAACTGTGATTTGTGACTTCGAGAATGATGAACTAGGTAAAGCTTACGGTATGACCGGAGGAAGTCAGGCTGTGGTAGAAAACGACCCTGATGGGAAGAGTGGTAAAGCACTGCATGTAGGTACCGACGATAACAAAGCTGCCTATTCACATCCTAAGTTCAACGTCAAGTTACCGGAAGGTCGAAAACTGGGCGATTACGTCAATCTGACCATTGATATGCGTATTGTAAACGAAGACGGTATATATGGAGCCGGTATGAGAGTCTTTATTAATGGAAAAGAGTTCAACGTTGGCATGAATGCTAAAACTTTCGGTTGTAATCCCAACACTTGGAATCGTGGAGCGGTCATCAGCTTAAATAGCGCCACAGCTCCAGGCTTCATCCTGCCGAATGAAATGAAAGGGCTTACTGAATTTGAACTTGCCGTTGGTTCTGCCTCCGGAGGAGCACAATACTTCCTCGACAATATCGTGATGAATTATGAGCTTCCCGGAACAGGTGTTACTAAAATCGATTTTAAAAAAGATGAACTTGGCACGTCTTATCCGATGACTAATGGTAATCAAGCAATAATAGAAGATGATCCTGAAGGCAGTGGCAAAGTGCTACATGTAGGTACAGCCGCTACTCCTTGCAATAGATCTTATCCTAAATTCACAGTAAAATTGCAAAACGGAAGAACGTTAGGTGACTACATAGGCCTTTCGCTCGACATGTACCTGATAGATGGTAAAGGTGGCTGGGGTGACGGCATGCGGGTAGTGATTAACGGGCAAGAATTCAACTGTGGCTATGGACCGTTCAACTTCGGTTGTGAAGCTGACAAATGGGGACGAGACAAAATTTATATCACATTCCTGAAAGAAGGTGAAGAAACGGGTAAGGGAAAGATCGCTATTCCCAATTCCATGAAGGATTTGACCGAGATAGAACTGGCCGTAGGTTCAGGCTCTGCCGAGTGGCATGCTTACATCGATAATATCAACCTTCACTGGAAAGCCGATGATACCATCATCGAGAAAACTCCCGAAGAGAAAAAGAACATCTTCACGGAAGAGATGAATAAATGGATCGGTGGTATAGTAAATGCCGGTGGTGAATCTGTAAAAGTATGGAATATTGTAGGCGAACCACTTGACAAGACCATGGATGCCAACACCTTCAACTGGGGTGAATACTTGGGCGAAGTAGAATATGCACGTACAGCCGTGAAACAGGCTCGTGACACAGCGAAAATTGATCTTAACCTCTTCGTCAGCAATACTTTCAATCAATCTGATGAGATGGGACAGAAAGCCGATGAATTGATTGCATTGGTAAAATCCTGGGAAGCAGATGATGTAACCCGTATTGACGGATACAACATCCTTCTTCATGCGGTTTATTCCAAAGATGCCACTTCCCAGAAAGCCAATGAAGAGATGATTTCCGAATTGTTCGACAAGCTGGCACAGACCGGTAAACTGATACGTGTATCCGACCTCAGCATGATGGTGGAAGATACAGAGGGTAAGTTCATCCAGACCGGTAAACTGACCGCTGATGAACGGAGTGCCGCAGCCAACTATATAGCTTTCATCATGAAAGAATATCGGAAAACTATCGCATCGGACAAGCAATATGGCATATCCATTTCAAGTATGACCGAAACCAGTACCGGTAACAAGATTTGCCCCTGGACTTCGGGATACAATCGAAATGGAATGTATGAAGGAATAGTTGAAGGATTGAAATAACCCGAAGTATAATGAAACTATTTATTAGAAATCTATGCATTTTTCTGATGGGAATGTCATGTTGGGCATGCTCTGATAATAATAATGCGGAGACTGATGATAGCGGGAAGGGCGCATATGCGCTCTTCCTAAAAAAGTCAATTACAGTGAGTGCCGGTGAAAATCAGACGGAGGTCGTTATAGAGTGGGCAAAAACCTCCTGGGAGATAACCTTCGAACAGGGAGATATTGTAAAAAGTATAACTCCGATGTCAGGTGGAAGCAGTGATGGAGAAAAGCAGTACACAAAAATCCAAGTGGTTTGCAATGCTAACGCTTCAATGAAACAACGTACACAGACTATTCACATTACTGACCTAACCAACAAGCAGACTACTGATTTATTGATAGAGCAGGAACCGGCCTTCAAGTCTGTTACACTTAATATTGACCCTACGGTAAAATATCAGCCGATAGCAGGATTCGGTGGAATGTACAATCCTAAAATTTGGTGTGGCGGAAACCTCATTTCTGACCGGCAATTAGACCAAATGTATGGTGAAGGCGGATTGGGCTACTCCATCCTTCGCCTGATGGTTTATCCCAACGAATCTGATTGGAATGCTGATGTCGAAGCGGCTAAAGCGGCACAGGCCAATGGAGCAATAGTTTTTGCATGTCCGTGGGACTGTACAGATGCTCTCTCCGAGCAAATCAAGGTGAACGGCAAAGAAGTAAAACATCTCAAAAAAGAAAACTATGGAGCATACGCCGATCATCTTATCCGTTATATCAATTTCATGAAACAGAATGGAGTAGATCTTTATGCCATATCTGTTCAGAACGAACCGGATATGGACTTTACTTACTGGACACCTCAGGAAGTGGTAGATTTTGTGAAGCAATACGGTGCCAAAATCCGTGAAACCGGAGTCAGACTGATGTCTCCCGAAGCATGTGGTACACCGCCCGAATACACGGATCCGATAATCAATGATGCCGGAGCATTTGCACAGACCGATATTATTGCAGGACATCTTTATCAAGGTTTTACAGACCTGGATAATGGATACGTCAAAAATCGTCACGATTACATCTGCGGTCTCTATCCTCGCATCCATGGAAAGACCTGGTGGATGACGGAACATCTCTTTAATGACGGAGAAAAATCAGATGATCCGTCAGCATGGGAATTCCAAAAGTGGCAATACTGCCTCAACCATCTTGGCAAAGAAATCCACATGTGTATGGAGGGCTATTGCAGTGCATACGTATACTGGTATTTAAAGCGTTTCTATGGATTGATGGGCGATAATGACAAGCGCAGCCCGGTGGGTGAAGGTGAAATTGCTAAGAATGGTTACATCATGGCCCATTACGCGCAGTACGCCACAGGTACTACCCGTATTAAAGCTGTCACGAATAATACAGGAATATGTGCCACAGCCTACATCAATGAAACTGGAAATGAAGTAACGGTTGTATTGCTGAATTTCACTGGAGCCACCCAGTGTATAGAAATACCGTTGGCAGGAATGAAGCGTGCAAGTGCCGTTGAAACCAATGAAAACAAAAATATGGAAGTTATCAGTACTGAGATGCTGGAATCTGGTGAGGGTGTATATGTACTGTTGTCCGGTAACAGCATAGTCTCTGTCCGGTTGACCTTATAATTGCATGAAGTGATATGGAACCACTCAAGTAGTTCATATTCTCCCCAAATGGTAAGTGTTGCCAAAGCAAAACAAAAAATTGCTTTGTGCAACACTTTTTTTTATTTTTGATGTCACGTTCGCTTTACACGTTCGTCTTAGTAATGTAAATGGAACTCAAACAATTTAAAATATCCGTTCTACCCCTCCGCAATAAGCTATTGAATTATGCGCGGAAGTTGACCGAAAGTCCGGACGATGCAGAAGATGCCGTACAAGAAGTCCTGCTCAAGCTATGGAACAAAAGACTTGAACTGGAACAGTACCGCAACATTGAAGCATTCGCCATGACCATGACACATAATCTCTGCATGGATATGTGGCGCACCAGGCATACCGCCAGCGTACCGTTAGAGTATGTACAGGATGCCACTCCCAGTGGAACACCGGAACGGTTGCTTGAGATAAAAGACGAGATCCGTCTGATGCATGAAATTATTAATTCATTGCCTACCTTGCAGCGCACCATCATGCGGATGAAAGACATCGAGGAGTATGAAACGGAAGAGATCGCCGATATCACAGGCTGTAATCCGGAAGCCATCCGAAGTAACCTGTCGAGAGCGCGAAAGAAAGTGAGAGAAATTTACCTGCAAACCGTACAAGAAAAAATAAGGAGGAAACAAGTATGAAGATAGAAGAATTAATAGACCGCTATTTCGAAGGACAGACCTCATGTGAGGAAGAACGCGAATTACGCAGTTTCTTCACGCAAGAAAATGTACCGGAATCGTTACAAGTATATCGTCCCTTGTTTGTCTGCCTGGATCAGGAAGCAAAAGCATTCCGACAAGAAAGTGCTCCTGTTAAAAAGCCTTCCTTCCGCCGTCGCTTTATTTACACAGCGGGAGGAATAGCAGCCGGAATTTTATTAGTGATCGGCATTGCCGGTACGCAGCGATACCTTCACCCCACTCCGGAAAATTACGTCATTATCGACGGCAAGCAATACACGGATGCAAACCTGGTGCATGAACAAGCCCTTGCTGCTTTCCGAGATATGCGAACTACGGAAGATGAAGTGCTTGATCTGATGTTTGAATAATAAAAAGAACTAATAGATACAATTATGAAAAAGTTCACTCATACCCTGCTATGCTGCCTGCTGCTCTTGTTCAGTATCGGCATGTATGCCCAAAAAGGACTGCAAATAGCATCCGTATTTCAGAAATACGGCAATGAGAAAGGGGCCACTTACGTGGAACTGTCCAAAATGTTATCCAAGAATTGGGACATCACCCATTACCAAAGCCTGAAACTGGCAAAGGCAGAAAAAGCATTACCGGATATCTACCGGTGTCTGGAATCCGACCGGGAACATGCCAGAAAAATAAAAGAAGTGGTGACAGACGGACGTATTCAATCGGGATACTACCAGTTACCTCCGGTAAAGGATAAAATAAACCGCTTCATCTTATTCCGACTCGGTAAGAAGGGAGAAGCCACACTTATCTATATCGAAGGCGAAATAGACAGTGACGACCTTGTCACACTGATATTCAGCAAAGATTAATTCTGAAATTTATAAATCACAAATAATAAAACTTATGAAACGAATTTTCTTTTTATTCCTCATCATGACTTCCATGACAGTCGTGGCACAAGAAAGCATCCCGCAAGATACAACTCTCTATCTCAATGGACGGAAGATCATCATTAAAGAACATGATGGCAAAATCAAAGTGAAAATGTATGAGGCGAAAGCCGACAATGACACCATCGAAAACACCCAAGTATTTGAAGGTGTGTATCTGGACGGCCGCAGCATTGAACGAACCACAACGGTTTCCGTACCTTTCGTGAAGAAGAAAAAAGGCTATTACCGCTTTGATCCTCACTACCCCGCCATCTATTTCGGCTTCAACAAACTGGCAAGCAATACATTTCAGTACTCTGCCAAAGTACCTCAACTTGGCTCGAAATCCTGGGAATGGGGTATCAATCTGTTTAATACCGGAGTTGCCATAACCCGTAACAATCATTGGGGATTGACCACCACCCTCGGTTTAGCACGTATCGTCTATAAACTGGATGACAATTACGGCTTTGAAAAAGTAGACGGCATCACCGTTTGCCAGCAAGCCGAAGATGTGGATTACCAAAAGAGTTGGCTGCGCTATTGGGCTTTCCGTCTGCCTGTCAGTCTGGAATGGCAAACCAAATTCGGCAGTCGCCGTGCTTTCATTGCCGCTGGTCCGGAAGTGGAATGGCGTGTAGGAGTTAAATCCAGAGCCAAATATGATGATAAGAAACATACTTTGAGTAGCAAGCTGAATACCCATCCGCTTGGCATGAATCTGCTGCTACAGGCTGGTTATGGTTGCTTGGGGTTCAATGCCCGTTTCGCTCTCACTTCTCTGTTTGAAAAGAATAAAGGACCCGAGCTCTATCCGGCTTCTATAGGCATAGGTTGGTATTGGTGACAGCATAAAACGTTAATAATTCATTTCCCGCCTCGCAACAAAAACTGTGGGGCGGGCTTGTTTTTGTCTATATAGAATTGTATCTTTGTATCGCTACTCCTTTAACAGCAAGAAAGGAAAAATAGAATGAAAACAACTAATGAAATTCTCGCCATCCTGCACGAGTTCAAGCAAACAACCGCTGACAAGTACGGCATTGAGAGTCTTGCTCTTGTTGGTTCCGCTGCCCGTGGAGAACAACGGGAGAACAGTGATATTGATGTTTGCGTAAAACTACGCAAAACCACCTTTCGTGCCTATATGACGATCAAGGAAGAATTAGAACACCTCTTTCATACAAAAGTTGATTTAATAACCTTGCATGAGAACATGCGTCAAATGTTCCGGCATAATCTTGAACAAGATGCAATCTACGTCTAAACAAGCATTAATAGATATGCTCCGCTTTGTAGAAAGCCAAACATCATTCGTCATAAAAACCACCGCCCGGATAAGCAATTATCAAGATTTTCTCAATTCGGACGATGGCATGGTATTGTTCAATTCGACCTGTATGTGCCTGCAAACTATCGGTGAAACAATTCGCCAAGTAGATGACCGCACTCATGGGTATCTTTTCTCTCATTATACCGAAACACCATGGAAGCAAATTATAGGGATGCGTAATATTATCTCACATGAATATCTCTCAATAGATCCGGAATTGATCTTCGATATTACCAGTGAAGAACTTCCTCCCCTACTCGCTAGTTTACACCAGATTCTCACAGATATTGATGCCGGACTACGAGATAAAGAGTTGGGAAAATAGGAATCATCTGTATCATACCGAAAATAAATAATCATTTTTATTATGACCAAAGAAGAACTTATGAGAAAAGCGATTGAGCTCTCCACGGAGAATGTCGCTAACGGTGGCGGTCCGTTTGGTGCCGTCATTGCCAAAGATGGAGAGATCATAGCTACCGGAACGAATCGTGTGACATGCTCATGTGATCCGACAGCGCATGCCGAAGTCAGTGCCATTCGTGCAGCAGCCACCAAATTAGGAACTTTCAACCTCAGTGGTTGCGAAATCTATACCTCTTGTGAACCCTGCCCCATGTGCCTCGGTGCTATCTATTGGGCCCGACTAGACAAAATGTATTATGGAAACAACAAGACTGACGCCAAAAATATAGGTTTCGACGACTCTTTCATATATGATGAAATCGCTTTAAAACCTGCCGACCGCAAACTGCCCTCGGAAGTATTGCTACACAATGAAGCCATCAAAGCTTTCGAAGCATGGGCCGAGAAAGAAGATAAAATAGAGTATTAAGAACCTATCAACAAGAAGTTAAGAGTATAAATTCCAATGAATTACAAAACAGTAAAATCCCTGGAGTCTGCCTTACAGAACTTCAGGGATTTTACATTCATTCTTTATCTCAAAACAACATAAACACAATTATTATATCTAGTATTGCGCCAAAGGAATTATCCCTAGTTTATAATATCCAGAATTATATTTAGGGTTCAGAGCAGGTTCATAAATAGGACAACGATATTCACCACGTCTTCCACAATAAGTAAAACCGACACTATCCATTTCATTCTTAATGATAATATCATCACCAAAATTAACAATCACATCTCCTAATTCATCGCTATCTAAATACGTTGTTACCGTAGTAGAAACTCGATGCTGTACTGTAGTAGAAGTGCCAAATTTTGCTCCAACCTTCACTTTTTCCTCTAAACCTAAATCAAAGTCAAAATTAGTAGCGAAAGTAGTAGTAGTTTCAACCACATTTTGAGTCGTTGTCTGTAGATCCTTTTCTATAATAGAAATCTTTATTGAAGTTGAATAATCTTCAATATTCCAATCAAATAAAGGCAAAGGCTCTGGTAAATAATACCTTTTTATACTTTTAACTCCTTTAACCAAATAAGGCATTCTGTTTCCCTGTGCTTGTAAATCAAGTTCAAATAAATCATAGGGTGGAATTGATATTGCTTTTATTATCTCGTCAGAAACCAAATTCTTGTTACTAACATAAGTTTTCACTAAAAATTCATAATTTCCATTATACCAATACCCTTCAGGTCCTCTAGGAATCGGATGCTCTCTTGTTGATTGAGGTTGCTTGTCATAATGATGCGGATCATCACCTTGATCTGAAAGACTATGGTATACAACATCAGGGATTCCTGTTAGCTCAAGAAAATATACACATTCTGATATTTCTTTTTGGAAAACGCCTTTACCATCTTTCTTCATAATATTATAATATACATAATCCCTTTGCCAAATTCCATTCTGATCTGCAAATATCTTTGCATCAAAAACTTTTTGAAGCCGTGTTGGAATATCCAAAGGAGAAACTCTAGTCTTCGCCTTAGTAAGATTATTGAATTCCTCATATTCAAACACAAAATTCAAGCCATTTTCAGCACGCACAACATTAGCTTCTTTAAAATTTCGCGTTGAAGCAGACTGCAATATAACTCTTTCTGACGGTTTCACGACAACAATAGGGAATGATGGTATTTCATTACTCTTAATAGTATTTACCTTTCCAGCATTATCTACAAAAAGAATTTGATTCTCTTTACTTTTATAAGCAACAAAAGGTACTTCTTGAGCAACATTCCACTTTTCTGCCGAAAAGATATCATTAGGAAGTACGGGAACAAAAACAGTCAAAGTAGGCATTTCCTTATATAAAGCTAGCAAGTTCTCTTTACTCATATACTTCGATAAAAACTCCTCTAATGTTCCTCCCCCGCTTAACTTTTTATCTTTAACTAACATATACAAAACATCATAGTCATAATCAAACTGCTTTATCGCCTCTTCTTTTATAAGCTTTCTTACGCCTTCACTTTCATTAAGAACTCTAGCCAAAGCAAATGAAAATTCACTTTTTAAAGAGTTTAGGTCTATTTCATCATAACTTTCTTCAATTAATGATGAATTATTACTTGTTTCAATCATATCATTAGAACATGATCCTACAATGAATAGAGCTAATAGTAGTCCTACTTGTTTCAATCTAATATTCATAATATTAATCTTTTAATAGTAATACATTAAGTCTCATCTAATTCTGCAGAACTGCTATAAAGATAATGTTTTTATTTTAAATATATATATTTTTTGGTGAATTTTATTCAAAAGCAGCAAGAAAGATATCACAAAACAATTACATACAACTATTTTTGTAATTTATACAAATATCAACATAAACTTTCACTCAACTTATAGCAATATAAAAAATCCCCAAAGTGCTATGATGAAGACTTCAGGGATTTAGTTAATACACAAGGTATTTGCAATGAAAGGTTATTTGCTTATATTGTTATTCTTTTAGAAACGCATACCTAAAGTAAATATCACCTGACTACGTGTGTTTGTCACTTTTGTCTTATTTAGATATTCATCATCAAAGGCATAAAAATCTGATTTATAAGTACTATATTGATACGCTAAATCTGCATAAACTAATGAACCGCGATAACCAATGCCTAAGGTGTAATTACTCTTGGATTTAGCATTAGCATAGTCCGTATCTGTCATAACAGAGTTCAGCGGCAAATCCTTATATGCTCCGTCTTTATATGCTGCCGTGCTATAATTGTATCCGGCACGCAAAGCAAACTCAGGTATCACCTTATATTCTGCACCTATGCGGAGTGTACTTACTCCTTTCAGCATTTCTTTGATTGTCGAATTTTCATACCCCATCTCATCCCCTTCAGGATAGTAAAGACGAATACTTGAATAATCTTGATATTCATATTCAGCACCAAGAGCAAGATTTGTACCTACTGTATATCCTAAACTTAGATTGTATTTCCATGGAGTACGGAGTTCATAATCATAAGTCATATCTTTGTTATCCAAAAAGTCATAACTATCTACTGTTGTTTTATAAAACTCTGTTTCCCCCTTATCATTCTGTCCATAGATACCAGACTCAAGAAAAACATTAGTAGCCAAGGTCAACTTATAAAATGTAGGAGTATGTATTGCAAGTCCAATACGCAAAGGAGATGTTTCAAAAGGACGTATGATTGCTCCCAATTTAAAATCAAATCCTGTTCCGTCAATCTTTGTCCAGCTATTTAAGTCATAATATTCTCCTGTGTCATAATCCTCACTATAAATGGAACTTTTGGTATAATTCAAATCATAAGCACCTACGGTTACTCCCAAATACACCCTATCATTAAAGTTAAAAGAAATATTGAAGTCATATTGATCCACCCCACCAGTTTCACGTGATCTGAACTTACTATAAGGTTGGGGAAGAAAAGCACCAAATCCTGTCAATCTGTCTTTATTATTCACATCCTCATATAAGGGATCATAAAGTGAACCACCCCATCCTAAGGCAGCCAGCCAACCTACATTATTATTATTAAATACATTATTATTAGGAGTAGCATTATCATCTATATATTTTATATCATACCCATTTTCCAACATTCCCCCAGCTTGTGAAGCCATCAAAAATGTTTGCGAAACAACCTGCCCGTCAGGTGTCAGATTAAGCAATCCCTCCATTGACGTCGTTTTATTAAATGATTTGGAACGGTTATAACTGAAACCGAAATTTACATATCGCAAGGTGGTCTCATTACCGATTTTATTAGAAAGTACAAAACCAGCATTATTCAATTGCCAACGGTTCTTATTTGAATTGAAAGTATTACCACCATATGTACTTTCTGTTCCAGTTGATGAAAAACCAAATGAAGCAGTAACATCATTACTACGATAAATACCTATACCCGCAGGATTAGTTGCAATGGTAGACATGTCGCCTCCCAATGCCCCCATGGCTCCGCCCATACCAACAAAACGAGCTGTTCCATTCAAGTCCTTCTCTGTCATCTTTGTAACATCATATATAGTCTGTGCACCCATTCCCATTGAGACAAGCAATGAAAGGGCAACTAAAGTCAGTTTCTTATTCATAATCAATGTTCTTTCTAGTTCAAAACTATTATTACATTCACGTATCTGTTTATCTTCTTCCACCACCTCTGCTGGAAGAACTGCCTCTACCACCACTTGAACGGGAAGAACCTCCACCACTGCCTGAAGAATAGCTACCGCTAGAGCGTGAGCTGCCACCTGATGAATAGCTACTAGAAGAACGAGTGCTGGAAGAAGAACGATTATAGTCATAAGAACGACTACTGGAACGAGTACTAGCACCATTGTCATAATTACGTGGAGCAGATGAACTACCGCGGTTATAAGTTGACGAACTACGTGTACTACTACTGCGTGTACTGGTACTGGAAGGACGAACCGCAGAATTACCACGATTGCTACTACTGCGTACACTTTGCACATTGCTATTGTATGCACCACTACGAGTGCTACTCGGACGAGTATATGTTGAACGACGTGATGAAGCAGCATCTGTCCGTGTACTCATTCCAGGACGTTCAGATGAAGCACGGGTCCCTACCACACGGCGAGTTGAACTCGTACCAGAGCTTCTTCTCACCTCTCCACTTGTTGAACCAGTACTACGTCTTGTTTGATATCCGCTTGTAGAACCTGAAGATCTCCGTGCAGTTGATGAACCTGATACACGATTTCCCGAGGACACTCTATTTCCATAAGAACGCCTGCTCGTATAAACATTATTGTTGCCCCAATGGTTACCTCCCCAGTGTCCACCGCCACCGGGATACCAGCCACCGCCAGGATAATAATGATGGTGATGATGTCCCCATCCCCAACTCCAGCCACCGTAGAAGCCGCCCCAGCCATAGGACCAGCCACCGTAGCTATAATAAGGTGAGTATCCACCCCAACCGTAATAAGGATAGCCTCCCCATCCGTAGGAGTTATAACGCCAATCCCACCATAAGCGGTTAGAGAAAGTCGGGAAAGCATACGCATACATTCCGTCGGTATAAACGTTCCAGTCCCATGAATTCAGACCGTAAACGACATCCCAATAATACGGGCTACTGATGCTCACGGCATAACGCGGGTTGCGGAAACGTACGATACGCATAGCATATTCATAATCATCTTCCGAACCGTCGAAGCCATTTACCCACTCACCATCCGGATCGGGCACTGCTTTTTCCTTAATATATAAGGTATCGTCTTCCATTACGAAGTCATTCTCACGAGAATCATAACGACGGTTATATTCGTCTACATCACGTGTATTCCCTTTACGATCCTGTACAACAACAGTAGTATTACCCGGCGACGTATAAACCGTAGTCGGTGCATTCGACTTTACTACAATTTCTTCCGCTGGAGCAGAGCTTGTAACTTTCTTCTCCTGCTTCTTTTCCTTCTTATCCTTAGAAGGGATGTAGTAAAGGTCGTCATCTATGCTCTGCGCCGAAACCATCCAAGGGAGGCACAAGGCAAAAAGCGATAAAAAAACAATCTTTTTCATATGGGTGTGGTTTATAGGTTTTACATTAATCCATTTTATCACGTCACAAAGATAGCGACGGATTTTACCGCATACAGGAGAATTTCCCCAAATGATTATAGGGATTTCCCTAAATGCCCTATCTTTGAAATAAGACAAACTGTATCTCAACATAACTTTTTCATGCAAGCATGAAAGTTCTGCATTCGATTTACATTATCTTTAGATAAGATAAGCTGCATCTCAGCATAACTTTTTCATGCAAGCATGAAAGTTCTGCATTCGATTTGCATTATCTTTGCAGCTAATAAACAAATATACAAAGAAACTGGTTCGCTTCGCTAACAGAGGCTTTGCATTTAACAATAAATTATATTCCAATGAAATATTTAGAATTTACTTTTCGCACTTCCCCTTGTACAGAAGTAGTAAACGATGTGCTTTCCGCTATCCTGGGCGATGCAGGTTTTGAGAGTTTTGTTGAACAAGAAGACGGTATTGCTGCCTATATACAAAAAGATTTGTATGATGAAGCAACTGTAAAAGCAGCTATTGACGAGTTCCCCCTACCGGACACACAAATCGAATATACTTTTACAGAAGCCGAAGACAAAGACTGGAATGAGGAATGGGAAAAGAACTTCTTCCAACCGATTGTGATTGGTGACCGCTGTGTCATCCACAGTACTTTCCACCACGATGTTCCCCAAACAGAGTATAACATTGTCATCAATCCACAAATGGCTTTCGGTACAGGACATCACGAAACCACCAGTCTCATCATCGGTGAACTACTGGACAGCGACCTGCAAGGCAAGTCCCTTCTCGATATGGGTTGCGGCACTTCTATCCTTGCCATTCTTGCTCGTATGCGTGGCGCAGAACCTTGTACTGCCATTGATATTGATGAATGGTGCGTTCGTAACTCACTTGAAAACATTGAATTGAACCACGTAGACAATATTTCCGTATTCCAGGGAGACGCCTCTTCACTGGAAGATAAAGGTCCGTTTGACGTAGTCATCGCCAACATCAACCGGAACATTCTGCTGAATGACATGAAACAGTATGTACGTTGCATGCGCAAGGGTTCCCAACTCTTTATGAGTGGATTCTATGTGGATGACATTCCTCTGATCCAGGCAGAGGCCGAACGTAACGGATTACACTTTATACACCATCAGGAGAAAAACCGTTGGGCGGCAGTGAAATTTGAACTTTAAAGCCTACTCATCCCTGGTAGCATCTACCGGATAACTCCGGCTGATGCTACCTGCTCAATTATGGACAAAAAAAATCCCGACAAGACAATAATTGTCTGCCGGGAACCAGTATGAATATTATCTCACTTAAACAGATAAATGCAATCTAAAATACTTTCTCATGAACCATACATAAATGAAGCTGAGCAATAAAATAGCGCATAAAAGATACAAGTATCCCCAATTCTGACAATAGATATATCCGATAATCACTATTGCCTGCACTATCATATAAGCCAACGAAACCACAACATGAGGTATTTTCAACTCATTGGCCATTAACTGATACATATGTTTCCGATGTGGCAAGCCTATATTTTCATGGAGCATCAGGCGATGAATAATAGTCAAAACACTGTCAACTCCGTAAACTGCCAAAAGAATCATCCAACTGAAATCCTCCGTTTTCAGAATCAACTTCCCTATCAGGAAAAGCAGTATGAAAGCGATACTCACAGAACCTACATCACCGGCAAAACACTTCGCCTTCCTGCGGAAATTAAAGAAGCAGAATACCACCACTGAACAAAGCATCGTATAAATCAAAGCCGGTTCAACAAAGGCTACCATTTCTGCATTGATATAAGCCAATGCTCCTAAAATAATCAATGAATAACCACCTGTAATACCATTAATGCCATCCATGAAATTATAAGCATTGATGATACCTGTGCAAACAATCAGTGCTATGATGATCCACCACCAGGAAAGAGAAAACAATCCCCATTGATAAAACATCAAGGCCATGGCAGAAAAGTGAAACACCAGCCGTAATCCTTGAGAAGTAGAACGAATATCATCTACAAAACTGATAAATGTTATTAGGGTTAGTGCCAATATAAACCAGGGATATTCCCAATCGTTAGTCAGGAAATAAGCCAAAGCTCCAAAATAGAAAATAATGCCACCTCCACGTAAAGTAATCCGTGAATGAGAACTACGCTCATTGGGTTTATCTATGATATTAAACTTATCAGCTACCCTAAAATAAAAAAGTTCTGTCAGGAACAACAGAACTAAAATAATTACGTAATACATTATTCGTTTTTATTAATCCAATGAAACCATACCTGAACACAGACAAATAAAAAAGCTGCTACACTTACTACAGCTATTACAATCCAAAAACATATACTCATTCTATCTTGAAGTTTTCTAATACATTTGTTGGCTTCCACCCTAATTCACGCATTGCTTTCTCATTACTAAAAGTTAGCGACTTGGTTATTTTATCAAGCTTCAATGAATTTAATGGCGCTTTCTTACCCAAGCAGTCCCCTATCAAAGCCATACTTTTTGCCAGCCAATAAGGGATCGATAAAGGCAGCGATTTATTCATCTGTTTACAAATCAGTGTTTCCAATTCCCTGAATGTAGGTTGATAACTATCGCATACATTATAGATACCTCCTTTTCTAGCCAGCAATGGAATCAGATTCGCAATATCTTGCACCATCAACACACTTTTCCGAGCTCTACCATCTGCAATACTGAAATACCTTCTTCTACGAATCCCTGTTATCATCGCTCCCAAATTGCCCGGAGGATTAGGCCCAGCTATCAAGGAAGGGCGAATTATCCCCAACACAACATTGTGTTTCCGACACCAATTCTGCAAATACTCTTCCGCCAGGCGTTTACTCATAGCATAAGGAGTGGTTCCATTTAGCGGATACTCTTCCGTGATATTCACTCCATAATCACAACCATATACTGCTACTGTAGAAATAAAGATAAAAGCTCTCGGTACTCCAACCTTCTCTAACGCCGCACAAAGGTTTTTCGTACCCTGTAGATTTATATCGAAAAACGCCTGTCGTTCAGCGCCCGTTTTAGGAATAGAATGGGCTTTTCCGGCAGCATGTAATACAATATCATAACGTTCGCGTAGCTCCGGAACCTCCTTAGCAATGTTCACTGTATAATTATCTTGTTGGGTTAGGCCAACAGTTGTGACACTATATACTCTTTCTAAAAGAGGGTGTACGTTGTTGCCCAAGAACCCGGAGGCTCCTGTAAATAAAAGTTTCATAAGAAAAAGGAAATAAGATAAAGGGGAGGACTACTTCAACAAGAATGAGATATTTACAGGGTGCATTCGCTGCATAGGGAAAGAAGTAGGTTCAATACCTTTCCTAGAAAAGTTTTCTCAACTCCCTCTTTCTCAGGTGTAATAATATCAAGTCCATAAAGGATATGGTGCTCCTTTAAAGACATAACAAGATTGGAACCCGCGAAACCGTGAATTCTGGTAATAAGTATGTTCATGAAAATTACAGAAATAAAAAACGAATACTTACTGTTTAGTAAGAAAATCAATAAGAAGATTTTGTAACCGACGAGGATCTTGTCGTCCATCCCATATTATTATCACTTCAATTCTATCCTCATAAATCTGATAATAAATATGGTTTTGTTTATAAAAAGTGCATCTAATCTCTCCATATTGAGACAAATGCAACAACCGCCTACCCACGTAAGGAGAACTTCCCAATGACTCTACAAAAGATATAACTTTTACGGCAATATTATTTGCCGTTTTTTTCCCAAAGAAACCCTGTACGTATGCAAGTATATCATAAAGAGACTCTATAGCCAAATCAGACCAAACTACTTCCATCCCAATCTATCAGCTAACAATCCATATACTTCACTATTAGGAATCATCCGGCCTTTTTCACGAGCTATTTGAGCATACTTTACTGCCCCAATAATAATTTCATCCGACAATAATTCCATTTCTCCTATCGCAGAAGGTGAACGGTATTCCATTACAGGCTCATTGACGGTCTGCTCTATTGGTTCTTGCTTTTTATATGCTTTAGATTTACTCATTATCTTAATATTTTCTACAAAGGTAATTTGCAATATCGAAATATCCTAATTATTATTCCGTAACTTGAGCTTTCAAATATAACTTTTTCACAAACTTCATATCATGAGCCACCATGATTTTCACGAGTTCTGAAAAACTGGTTTTCGTCGGATTCCAGCCAAGCAAAGTCCTGGTTTCACGTAAAGTTTCATAAAAACATATTTCTTCTTTGAACAAAAATCAGTTTAATAGGACATAATATCGATTCAAAATTCTTTCCTTTGCAAATACCGTATCTGCGACAAGTCTAGCATTATTCTGGATAGATATTAAACTGTCTTTATTTTGATAGATATACTCTATCATGTTTTTCAGACTATATGGATCATCAGGCTTTACAAGCCAACCGATATTATATTCCTTTATACATAATGCAATTTCTGATTTTTCATCTCCAATATATAGTATAGGTTTACCGGCTGCCATAATATTGTAGGACTTAGACGGAACTCCTAAACCATACATACCATCACTTAGTGTTACAATCGCAACATCACAAGTATTCAGAAAGTCTTTTTGCATAGAACGTTCTTGAAATCCTATATAAATCACATTCTCTTTTTGTTCACCAAATGCTTTAATCACTTCCGCTTTCGCCCCACCGCCAATAAATAAAAACGAAATATTCTTATTTTCCACAAGTGAAATAGCAGATAATATATTATCCAAGCCTTGTGCATATCCTAAATTTCCTGCAAACTGAAATATAAAGCCAGAAATTTCCAATTGATTATACAAACGAGTGTCTTCCTTACGTAAAGGAAAAACCTCTTTATGATCCGCCCAATTAGGTATCAGTTCTACTTTTGTCTTTCCTTTAGTTTTTCTTTTGATAACTTCTGTCATATCTCTACCAATGGAAATGCAGAGATCAGCATTGACGTATGACTTATCAAAAATCTTTTTTAGAATTTTATATCCTAAAGAAGATATATTTATCTTTTTGATTGCTACCAAGTTTTCTGGAAAGATGTCATGTACTAAAAGTTTATAGTGAATCCCCTTAAAAAATGATATCACAGGAATCAATGCCAGCAGAAAAGCAGGATTTGTAACCACCAATAGTTCCTCTCCTCGCTTTACATTCTTCAAAATTTTAAAAGCAAGAAATATACTTGAAAGAAAAAGTCGGAACGCACGTTTTACAAAGTTATTTTTATTTATTTCTGCCATCAATACACGATGAATATGTACTCCATTATGTATTTCAAACTTTTTGGGATGATAATTCTCAATTTCATTATATTTGGCTCCAGTACAGATTACATGTACATCCATACCTTTCGAAACCAAATATTCAGAAATCTCGGTCATATAGAAACCAGTAGATGTAACTACCGGATAATAAAATTCAGAAACAATCCAAATCTTTTTCTTCATTAAATCATTTAATAAGAAGTATACAAATCAATATATTTTTTCATCCAGATAGCTTGTTCTTCTAACATATAATGATAGCTTGGAACTTCATAATCAAAACGGAGAGATTTTTTAATAGATTTATCTACTCCATTTGCATCGCAGGATGTGATCTCAACATTCTGTTTTTGCCAAATTTCTTCAAACATACACAACAAGTCATATTTTGAAATACCAATGCCATTACTTAAATGAACCAATCCAGTAGTTCCACTATCTAAAGCATAATCAATAGCTTTTGCCAACTCCAAAGTAGTTACTCCACCCCATACAGCTGTCCTGAATCCACGAATCTTACCACTCTGATGCATAAACCAATGAAACAACCCCTCACCATTATTCTTTAGTTCAGGGCCAATAATAGAAGTACGGATCGTCAGATCTTTATCATTAATAATTTCCCCCAAGGCTTTACTACGCCCATACACATCATCAGCATCCCGAAAATCATCTTCTGTATAATTTCCTTTCTTTCCCGAAAAAACGCAATCAGTACTTATATGAATCAACTTGGCTCCAACCTCATCTGACAATCTTTTTAATAAATGTGGAAAATAAGCATTTATCAAAATAGCATTATCAGGATGCTCTTTGGAGCCTTTGATAAGAATGCCGATGCAATTGATTATGATTTCTGGATTCACTCTATGAACCACATCAGCGACCGCATCACGATTTGTCACATCCACAACTATACTGTCTTCTGTCAACGGAGTACGATAGACCACATTGGAAATATCATATTTTCCCATGCTTCGAAGATAGTAATAGGTTACATGTCCGGCCATGCCCGTGGCGCCGAACAATAAAACTTTTTTCATCTAATATTCAAATGTAGGTTTAGAATGTCTTATGCCATACCGTACGGTTAACATAATCTGTATAGGAAAGAATGATACGGACTACTTTCTTAGAAACATTGTTTGCCGCATAGTCCGGGATAGAATGAATAGTATCTGCACCCTCTGCATATTGAGACGTAACTACATCTATTGAATCCAAAATGCGATTACTATTTAGTCCTGTCATTATCAACGTACCTTCATCCATACCTTCAGGACGTTCATGAGCTTGACGGATTGTTATTGCTGGAAAATGGAGGATAGAAGATTCTTCTGTAATCGTACCACTATCTGAAATCACACAAAAAGCATTTTGCTGAAGCTTGATATATTCCATAAATCCAAAAGGTTTCATGAACTCAATCATTGGATTGGAATTTACAAAACCAATAGATTCCAGTTTCTTTCGGGTACGAGGATGAGTAGATACAATCACTTTCTTATGATACTTCTCAACAATAGCATTTAAAGAAATGAGTAAATCAGAGAAATTATTTTCCGAATCTACATTTTCCTCACGATGAGTGCTGACTATAAAATACTCTCCCTTTTTCAAACCTTCCTTCTCCAAAACCGTATTTCTTTCAATTTCGTCTCTATGATATAAAAGGACTTCTGTCATTGGAGACCCAGTCTTTATAATAGTTTCCGGACGCAACCCTTCAGCCAGAAGATATTTGCGGGCATGTTCAGATAGAGGCATATTGATGTCGCTCAGATGGTCTACTATTTTTCGATTAATCTCTTCTGGAACTCTTTGGTCAAAGCAACGATTTCCAGCTTCCATGTGGAAGATCGGAATTTTTTTACGCTTTGCCGAAATCACAGAAATACAACTATTAGTATCACCATACAACAGTACAGCGTCCGGTTTCACCTCCTCCATCAACTCATCAGATTTACGAATTACGTTGGCTATCGTTTCCGCCGCATTCTTACCGGCAGCATCCAGAAAATAATCAGGTTTACGGATGCGGAGTTCCTGAAAGAATATCTCATTCAACTCATAATCATAATTTTGTCCGGTATGCACGATTATATGTTCCGTATATTTGTCCAGTTCGGCCATTACCCGGCTCAGCTTTATAATCTCAGGTCGGGTACCAACAATTGTCATTACTTTCAACATAGCTATAATTATATTTATTACTCACTTCTGATCTCACGAGCCTTAGCCTTTGCCTCAAGTCCCATATCTTCACGGACAAAACGAAGTCTCAACAACAGTTCCTTCATACCTTCCACATCCAAGCGGCGAGTGTTATGACTATGATAATCCTCTACCTTAGAAACTTCTTCATTGCCCTTGGTGAAATACTTATCATAGTTCAAATCACGAGTGTCACAAGGTATACGATAATAATCCCCCATATCGATAGCGCGAACCATTTCTTCACGAGTTACTAAAGTTTCATACAACTTCTCACCATGACGGGTACCTATCACTTTCACTTCCGTATCAAGATACTTTCTGTCAACTTTAGCATATGTTTCTTTCAATGCTTGCGCCAACGTTTCCAATGTAGCAGAAGGAGCTTTCTGTACAAACAAATCACCGTTATGCGCATGAGTAAAAGCATATATTACCAAATCAACCGCATCGTCCAATGTCATCATAAAACGTGTCATATTGGGATCAGTAATAGTAATAGATTTACCTTCCATCATCTGTTCCACCCACAAAGGTATCACAGAGCCACGACTGGCCATCACATTACCATAGCGAGTACAACAGATCGTCGTTTGAGCACCTTCCCCCAACTCACGTCCTTTGGCTATTGCAACTTTCTCCATTAAAGCTTTACTCATTCCCATAGCATTAATCGGGTAAGCAGCCTTATCGGTAGAGAGGACAACTACACTTTGCACACCATGTTCTATAGCTGAGTTCAAAACATTTTCAGTACCCATTATATTGGTCCTGACAGCTTCTACCGGAAAAAATTCGCAAGAAGGCACTTGTTTCAAAGCGGCAGCACTGAAGACATAGTCTACACCATTCATAGCAACATCTACAGAGGATTTGTCACGCACGTTGCCAATATAATATTTCACTTTAGGATTTTGCAATGCATGGCGCATGTCATCCTGTTTCTTTTCATCACGAGAGAAGATACGAATTTCCTTGATATCAGAATCTAAAAAACGACGTAAGACAGCATTACCAAAAGAGCCTGTCCCACCGGTAATTAAAAGAGTTTTGTTTTGAAATACAGACATAAAAATTATATTTTTAATTTATCTACTAGTTATTTGAGATGACATATTTACGACCCTATTGTCAGATATATTAAACCTTCCAAATCAGATGAGCCAAAAACATTCCTACCATCAATCAATACCGGATTTTCTTTCATAGCTCTCTTTATAATAGCCCAACTTGGCATACGAAATTCTTTCCACTCTGTTACATGAAAAATAGCATCAGCATCTATTACCGTATCATACATATTATTTCCGTAAGAGATTACATTACCGATTCTACGTTTACACTCATTCATTGCTACAGGATCATAAGCACAAATTTCACAACCAGCCTTTAACAAGCTATCAATCAGAACAAGAGCAGGTGCTTCACGCATATCATCTGTTTCAGGTTTAAAAGCAAGTCCCCAAATTGCGACCTTTCGGCCTTTTATGTTTCCACGAAAATGTTTATTGAATTTTTCAAAAAGAATATTCTTCTGATGCTCATTAACTTCTTCTACTGCATTCAGTACACGCATTGTATAACCATTTATTGATGCCGTTTTAATCAAAGCTTTTACATCTTTTGGGAAGCAAGAGCCACCATAGCCACATCCTGAATAAAGAAACTTACTGCCGATACGGCTATCCGAACCAATTCCTTTACGCACCATATTTACATCAGCCCCCAATAGTTCACAAAGATTCGCAATATCATTCATAAAACTAATGCGAGTAGCAAGCATAGAATTCGCTGCATATTTCGTCATCTCCGCTGAAGGTATATCCATAAAAATTACTCGAAAATTATTCAGCAGCATAGGTTTATAGAGCCGTGTCATCACCTCTTTTGCACGTTCCGACTCTACCCCTATTACTACCCTGTCCGGTTTCATAAAGTCATCAATTGCATTACCTTCTTTCAAAAATTCAGGATTGGACGCCACATCAAACTCTATATTTACGCCACGTTTATTCAACTCTGTTTGGATAGTCGCTTTCACCTTTTCAGCTGTACCAACCGGAACCGTACTTTTAGTCACTACAACCAAATACTGATTCATGTTTTGACCTATTGTCTTTGCCACCTCCAATACATAACGGAGATCCGCACTACCGTCCTCATCAGGAGGAGTACCTACGGCACTAAACACAATTGTTACACTATCTAAAACAGAAGCCAAATCTGTAGTAAAGCGCAAACGTCCTGCTTTTATATTACGAAGCACCATACTCTCTATATTGGGCTCATAAATAGGAATATTTCCACGATTCAAATTTTCAATTTTCTCAACATCTACATCTACACATATCACATTTGCGCCAAGTTCTGCAAAACATGTGCCTGATACAAGGCCAACATAACCGGTTCCAACTACTGCTATATTCATATCATTTATTATATATAAAATCTGGGGTAACTATAGAACGATTTAAAATCCAATTATACAATTTTCGAAATTGACCAGTTACAATTTCACTTGAATATGTTTTCAAGATGATATCTCTAGAAAGAGTACCTTTTTGCTCCAAAAGTTCCAATGGCAAAGAAAGTGCTTCTTGTAGCACAGAGAATATACTATCAACAGATGGAGTAATCCACCAACCAATATCTTTTTCCTTCAAAACATCCCACGGTGTTCCAGTAGTTGTAATAACTGGAATTCCACAACACATAGCTTCAGCTATTGCCATACCAAAATTTTCACTATATGTCGGAAGAATAAATAAATCGGCACTATGGAGTATATCGATTTTATCTTTTCCATATTGCGGTCCTACCAATTCTATTTGCAAACCACTATATTCTGTTTGAATAATCTTTTTTATGTTTTCAAAAGTATATTCCGCATCCCCTTCACCTGCTATTACCAATTCCCACTGACTTCTAATATTCTCAGGTAACTTCTTCCATGCCTCAAACAATATTAACAGCCCTTTTTTAGGATGAAGTCTTGACAAAAACAAAAGCCTTTTTTTATCTCTTTCTCCAATATTCCATTTTTTTAAAGGATAATTATTTATTTCAATACTATTTGGAATAACAGCAATAGGATTATTAAAGCCCAATGATCTTATATGCTGAGCTTCCATATCAGCCGTTGCATGTATACATACAGCTTTTTCTAAGTCATATCTTTGATAAAAGAATAAAGCTATTTTCTTTTTTAAGGCTTTTTGAGATAATGACCACGGTTCAAGCGCACCTCTGGGAGTCCATATATAAGGAATATTTTTCCTTTGACACAATTTTGCTACATTATGCAATTCTAATGTCCACAAATTATGCAATTGAACTAAATTTGTACAAGAATCTATCGAAGCTACATAATTACTACAATTAATTTTATCTATGAACTTTACTTCTGGGTTTACCAATCTAACCTCAATAGCATTTTCATCTAACAAATTAGTATTCGGAGATAATGAATTATAAGCAACTATTACATTTTCAAATTCATCATTCTGCAAACCGCAACAGAGCGTAGGTAAACTCCGTGATGGCCCCCCCGCACTTTTATCTAAAGTATTGATACAATGAAATATTTTCATATAATATATACATTCACACGTGACTACCAGGTTCCATATTTCCCTTTAGGTTACATTGAATTATTTTATTAATTAAGAACTAGTACCCTTTGCAGAGTATATCTTTTCTATAAGACACGTTAAAAAAACAATTTGAGTATTTACAGACCTTACTCTTGATTTATTGATTTATCTATCGCTTTCTTCAAAGCCCAAATATATTCTTTGCCATTTTGTAAATCGGGCTCCATGTAATTACCTTCTCCCCATTCATTCCATGATTTCAAAAATATAATTTGTTTTGAACTGGGCTTAGACCTAACAGCATCTATCACCATTTCTGCATGCTTCATAAAAAGCTTTGGAGTAGATCCCTCAAAAACGACACCACGTTTACCACTCCTTGGAGTATGATCCCAATTGGGAAGAATAGAAGGGAAAATATTTTCCGCACTATCCACTTCTTTTTTTATGAGATGTTTAATCATCTTTGAGTATTTCAATCTTAAGGGATAGTGAAATGTTTTGTATCTAAATAGGTTAAACACATTTTCTCTAATACACTTAGAATCAAATCGATAAGCTCCTAAACGCAACATATTGATCGCATCAAAACCATCATTTAGCAATCTGCTATTTTCTTTTTCATCTATAGAATACGCTACAAAGAAAAAAGAATCGGCAATGCCTGATTCCTTAATCAATTTATTCCATAAACTTTTAAAATTAGGAAAATCAGGAATCAGCAAAGGACGATATATTACAAATAATGGTCGATTATCAATTCTTATATATCGCTTATCTGAGATAATAGGAATTATAGTCTTAAAATGATTTATAATATCATCATCTCCCGGATATTGTTGCTCTATCAATATCTTTCCCTGAGATTTATGCTGTGTATTCCAAGACTTAGATAACCATGAATCATTTGCCCAGCCTAAACAAAAAGGGAAATCAGGTTTCCCTGTTTTTACTACTTCATTAATTGGATATTCTAACAATTGTTTTCCATTCCCAAACCAATAATGCCAATAACAAAAGCCATACACCCCAGCTTCCCTAGCCAGTTCAGCCTGCGCTTCTCTCACTTCCGGAATTCTTAAATCATAAAAGCCTAAATCTTTTGGTATTTTGGGCTGCAAATGATGTCTAAACAAAGGCTTTGCCTTAGCTACATTAGTCCATTCCGTAAACCCATTCCCCCACCATCCATTATTCTCTGGAATAGGATGATATTGCGGCAAATAATATGCAATAATTTTAACCATGATATAATAATTGTGTTATTACGCTCTCAGGTGCATGCGCCCGATTGTCGCTCTTTGAATAAATTTTAGTAAAAAGTATATAATCCAAGCTTCCAATAATTGAATTCCATACCCACGGCCCAACACAAATACACCATTAAATATCAACATAGAATACGTAAGCAGTAAATATATGTCAGGTATGTCAAGAAAACGATGCCTACCTATTTTGCAGAAATAACTGCAGAATATAATAGCCACCAGAACTGTTCCCACTAAACCAAAATCAAGATATAGTACACCAACAAACGTAATAAAATTCGTTCCAAAATGAGTCCCAAACCGGACATCCTTTAAACTACTACAATCAAACATATATGCGCCATTGGCATAGTTCTGAATAGTGTCCATAACTCCATAATTAAAAGTTAACATGGAATGTCCCAAATAATACATCATCGATTCACCGGCATCAATATTGAGTGAACTCTCTTCAAAGCGGCTTACAGTCACCGCAATAAAGTAGATCAAAATCAGAGGAATAATTATTGAGACAGCAATTATCAATGTTCGCTTCACATATTTTGGCAAGATATCTTTCATCATTAAGTAAACGATTGCAAAATTCGCAAACAAAGCGACCATACCTCCCCTACTCGCCAAAGAGATAGTGGCCAATATAACAGGAAGAAATGCAGCAATCCCCAATAAAAAAAGAAAAATCTTGCTTTGTTTTTCCTTTGCCAGAAAAGAGAAAAAAAGAACCATACCCAAATATCGAACATGAAAAAACAAATTAGTAAATTTCGAAAATAGATTACCTTCCTTTTCTTCATGAGCCATCTCATATATATCCGCCAGATCAGAAGAATATAAACTATCTAATGCTATCGGGAAATACACAATACTACTAAATATAGCCAAAACAATATAAACTTTGGCTATAGTTCGATAAACATTATAACTAGATAGCGGATTTTCTTGAATAACAAAACGGTTCTTCATGAATGGCTTCATGAAGATTAAGATCACAATATATAAATACAGAAATGAGAAAAAAGAAAAATGCCAGAAATGAGAAGAAGCATTGTAATTAATGACACAAAAAAGCGATATCGTAGCATACATGAACATTAAAAATACTCCCACGCTTATCGTTCTATGCTTACTATATACATAGATAAAAGTCACTACATAAAGGAAACTATTAATAATAGTAACAATAAAATCATCCATTCAAACTATATAAAAGTACATCAATCAAAATGCAGTCTACTATTTTTTACCAATCACTTTGGCAGAAACTTTAAAACCAGCAATCATTATTAAAAGTAAAACAATCTTATATTTGAAAGAAGCCAGAAGTAGTGCTTTTCTTAATAAAGTAGATTTGTTCTTCCAGTCTTGTATATAAGCACTCAGTACTTGATAATTATTTTGAGCAACAGCCTTAACTATAAGGTATGAATACGAGAAGTAATAATGTATAAACACCACACTATCAAGTTGTTTTACCATACAGTAGTCAAGTATTTTTCTCAATGTATCAAGTTGTTGGGTACGTTTTCTCAACGAATAAGTAGAATTACAGATAGACCCTTCGCGTACTACATAATAATAGCATCCCACCTCTGAAATGACCAATGACGAAACACATTGTGCGATTTCAGGTAAGATATATCCATCTTCAAATAATCGACCTTCGGCAAACCTTGAATATAAGAATATATCAATTTTATAAATACATCTCCATACCGCACAATTATACTTGTTCGAAAACAAATAATTAAGTACATCAGTTTTATTAAGCAAAACTTGTGGATCATTTTTATAAAGGATATTATCCGTATCAGAATATTTACAATATGGCAATATCATCATATCAATATCTGGGTTTTGTTCCAAGAATTCCATATTAGCTTCATAAAAATCACTAGATATGAAATCATCACTATCGACAAATGATACATAATTACCTTTTGCTACATTCAAACCGGCATTCCTTGCGCTACTTAATCCGCCATTCGGTTTATCTACTATAACAATTCTATTGTTTGTAGCTTCATAGCGTTTGCAAATGCTCAAACTATTATCAGTACTTCCATCATTCACCAAAATTAATTCAAAATTCTTAAATGGTTGAATCAAGATACTATCAAGACATCTTTCTAAGTACTTCTCTACATTATAGACAGGTACAATTATTGATAACAATAAGTTCATATTTTGCTATTTAATATTCTCTTTAACAATCCATCATTTTCTTCACTACATCATTAAACTGCTCAAAACTAAACTGTTTACTCTTCAAGAGCGAAGCCACTTTCATTGATTGAAGTGTTTTCTTTTGCATCAACACTTCAATTGCTGTCTTAAAACTATTAATGTCATTCTTACAAAATATAGCATTGCTATTATCACAATAATCCCGAATAGAACCTACATCACTAACAATAATAGCTAACCCCATTGCCATGCTAGTGGTAATAACATTACTTCCCACAGTATCATCCATAATATTCAATGAAATATCCGATTTACACATCAAATTTCTTAGTTCATCTTCAGAAACAAAACCAAATAATTGTATATCATCCGATCGTTTAAAATACCCATCTAATGGCAATTTTCCCTTGCAAATTATAAAACGAACCCCCTCAACATTATTCACAATATCTGCCAGTAATCTAAAATTTCTTTTCATAGCCCCCATTACAATAACAGTAGGTTTTAGAGTTGGCTCTGAAGTTTTAATTTGATAATAATAACTAGAATCAACATAGTGTTTTATAGTAAATACTTTACTTTTAGGCACTCCCATTTCAACAAAATATGCTGTTAAAGAAGAACCAAACGTTAGTAGATAATCAACTTGTTTCCCCCACTTTAAAACTTGATTTTGTGAAAAAAAAGACTGCAATGATAATGGAGTAAGATGAGCTAATGCAATTCTTTTGACTTTAGGTCTAAACAATTTAAATGTTTTAGCTATTCCTAATTGGGAATAAGTAGGTAACAAATACTCTAATAGAATAACACTATCTTCATTTCTAATTTTGATCAGTACAAAAAATGTAATAAACAGATGATACAAAGGTATCCATATTCTATCAAAAATATAAGCTTTAAAAAATCGAAAATACTTATTTGAAGAGCTTACAAACAGATTTTTATTATCCGGAAATATTATTAGTTCATACTTTCCCGGATAGTTTTCTTTCAATAGCTGACACATATGCTTCATACCAGCATGATTGCCATCAGTATTCTTCCAATTTTGACAAAATATATAATTCATAAAAATAATTTCAGATTTTACGACTTTAACAGATTAACAGTTATCCAATGCAGTTTTCAAAAACGTAATTGATATATTTCGATACTTTGCAATACATTCCTCCATTTCAATCCAATCTATTGACAAACATCGATCAATACGTGTAGAAGTCAGTTCTTGTGATGATTCAATCATTAAATCCATCAATCCAAACATTTCTAGTAATGAAGTAAAACGCGCTAAACCACGAGACCTATTTCCCATCACAATAAAAGGTTTTCTGAAAATAATAGAGAAAATACATCCATGATACGAATCTGTGAAAACAAAATCAGCATCCTTAAAAGCTTTCAACCAATTCTCAACGCTAGGCATTGAGGAAGTATTCAATTGAATTGAATAGGCTTTTTTCTGCAAGTCAGACTCTAATTTTCGAACGATAGAACCCTTTTCCGAAGTCATATCAAGTAAATAGCAAAATAAGTTGCCATTAAAAGCTATTGATTCTGAGTCCCCTATCAATTTATCGTAATCTGCTTGACATAGAAGTAATGTAGGATCCAAAACGTGTACCGGAGGAACTGTTTGCCATTTATATACATCACGAATCAGACCTATAGCAGAGGACTCACGTATTGAAACCGCATGAAATAACTTCAACAGATCACCACATATCTGAATTTCACTTGCTGAATATTCAGCTTTATCTGTTCCAAAAGAAGCTGCATAGCTGATCTTTTTACATGCACTATTTTTCACAAAATCCAAATAATAATTCTCTATTGGATGAACATATAGAGGACGCCAAACTTGATCAGACCCTACTATTACAGCATCAAAATACTGCAATTTATCCAATCCTTTAACAGATCTAATTTCAGAGGTTCTAGGAGTTATGTATTTCAAAAAAAAAGGATTTATATTGCTATTTACTTTCTTTTTTCCTAAAATGAGTCTTAAAAAAGTTTTTATCTGACTTTTTATTATTACTTTTTTCTTTTTCTCTACAAAATCAACTTTATCAATGTATGTAACATCATGCCCTAAGCTTTTAAGTATAGATAATAAGGCATAACATTGGAGTACCCAACCATAATTTGCATTTTTATGAAGAGACAATAAACCTATTTTCATCATTTCTTAAGTATAATCTTTGTTTTACTATTCAAAAGATGGTCTAACAGCCGCAATATATATTCCACACAGACAAATATTTAGTACAAAGCATCTTTATAGTTAAAATAGCCATTCAGCATCTTTCAACCTCGAATGCAATCTATCCTTCTCGCTCAGTATCACCTTATCTCCCGGTATCCCCCAGTCAATCCCCAAATCCGGATCATCCCACGCAATCGCCCCCTCGTTTTGCGGTGCATAAAAATTATCACATTTATACTGAAAAATAACCTCTTCACTCAACACACTAAAACCGTGAGCAAAACCACGAGGTATAAAGAACTGACGATGATTTTCATCTGTCAACTCTACTGCTACATGCTGCCCAAAAGTGGGAGATTTTTTACAAATATCTACAGCCACATCAAGTACCGCTCCTTTCACAACACGCACCAATTTACTTTGAGCAAAAGGCGGCTTCTGAAAGTGCAAGCCACGAATGACTCCATAAGAAGATTTACTTTCATTATCCTGCACAAATACAGTATGACACACCTTTTCTACAAACTCTTTCTGATTAAATGACTCAAAGAAATAGCCACGAGCGTCCTTAAAAAGACGGGGTTCGATGATGACAACGCCATCTATCGGAGTCTTAATTACGTTCATTTTGATATGATTAAAATAAAATGGATGGATTTTATACGGACACGACCGGTACGTATGCTTCTTATCCTATAAGCACTAATGATGCGGTCGTAAACGTTCCAACGTTTCACAACCTACAATAAAATTATACTACAAGATTACACTTTCAGGAAAATTATACTTTTCAATGAACCATCTCTATCTTCCAATCCCCCAGCGTCCTCCGCTCACTATCGAAATTAATCCCAACCTTGACCACCGGCAGACCGCACAGCGCAAAACGTTCGGGATAATTCTTCAGATTAATCTGATCCATGGCGGCATCGGCCGTTTTGTCCAGCTTCAGCTCTATCACGTAGAGAGCGGACAAACTACGCATCACCACATCCACACGACCGCGCGGAGTGCGCACTTCCACATCCACATACATACCCAGCAGACTGAAAATTGTGTAGAGCAACGATTGGTAATGGCCTTCATAATCGGTATTGTCGCAATAAGGAATCGTAGAAAGAAATGTCTGCAACAAGCGCAGCCCATCATCCAATCTCTCTTCATAGATAGCCTCGTACAGCAGAGCCACCGTGGTAAGCCCATCCATAGTATATTGATGCAAATAACCGGGCAACAAACTCTTCATCAAACCCAAGCGCACCTCTTTGTTGGGAATGTCCAGCAGATAAAGGTTTGTGATGGGAGAATAACCTTTTATCGTGATATAACCGCTTTGATAAAGCAACGGAGTGATATTCGTTATCCGCTCGGTAGGCGCATCAAAAGATTCAGCCAGCGCTTTCCGGTCTCCAATCTGTTGAGGAATTACATGATATTTATTCAACATCTCTATCAGATAGGTAGGTGTGCCACTACCGAACCAATAAGAATTCATCTTGCCATCGGCAAAAGCGTTCAACAAGCTGAAAGGATTGTATATGTCGGGAGACGGCCAGGTGAAATGATAGCCGTCATAATTATCTTTCAATTTGGCAAGAACCTCGTCACGGGTCAATCCCATACGTGTCGCCAGTATATCCACGTCATTATCCATCTGCGTCAGCATTTCTTCTTCACTGATACCGCAGATGGCCGCATACGGTCCATCCATACTGATGTTCTTAATATTATTCAATTCACTAAAGATGCTCAATTGGGAAAACTTGGTGATGCCGGTGAGGAACACAAAACGCAGATAAGGATCGCAAGCTTTCAGCGGGCTGTAGAAATTACGCATCACATCCCGAAGCACAGGCAAATTCTTTTCTTCATGGACAACGTCGAGAAGAGGGGCGTCGTATTCATCAATGAGGACAACAACCTGACGGCCGGTTTGATGGCAAACGCGACGGATAAGTCCGGAAAAACGATCATTCAAGGTCACTTCCTCATTCACTTTACCGTACGTTTCTTCATATCTGTACAATTGAACGCTTAGCATTTGTTCCAAACGTTCCTTATCCACATGCTTTGCCATGCTCATGTCAAAATGAAGCACCGGATGCCGACTCCATTCCGTCTCCATCTTATCGATGGCAAGACCTTCGAACAACTCCTTCCGACCTTCAAAATAAGCATGCAACGTGCTGGTAAGCAAACTTTTCCCAAAACGACGAGGGCGGCTCAGAAATATATAGCTTGATGCGGAGTGCGTCATTTTATATACGTACTCCGTCTTGTCTATATACAAATAGTTACCTTCCCGTATCTTTTGGAAAGTCTGTATCCCTATCGGATAAAGTCGTCTTTGCTGTTCCATATCTTTCAGTTTACTTCGAAACCATCTTCAGTTCCCTTCGCTCAGATTACAAAGTTACGATAAAATTTCATCTAAACCATGCGTCCATCAGGTATTTTTCCATAGCATAGCGACATTCGGTACACCGCTCCTCATCTGTATTCTCACGCAGATAGTGAAAGATCCGGATGTAATAGCTCATGCTAACGTCTCCCCAATTATCACCTGATAATACGTGCGATTACTAATTCCACAGCTCTCACACAATTCTTTTACCGGAATTCCGGAAACTTCACGGAGAAGGGCAATGCTATCTCCCAAAGTCTTGTAAGTATAAACTACTTTTTTCATATTCTTCTTTAAAATAATGTTAATATTTAACACGGATTACCAACATGATGGTAACACCGCTATTTTCTTTCTCCATAACTTCACCGCAAATTCTTAAAACAAACAAGCAATGAAACCTCTCAAACCAACCCTCTCCATAGCGGAACTGCAAAAGACAATCGGCCTCTGGAAAAGTCGCAAGATTACGGATTCGGTCATCCCAAAACTCTTGAACCTGTACCTCGGACTGACACCTTACATGAATGAAGGAAAGGCCTATCCGGTGGAGAACTTCTACGAGATCAGTATAGCGCTGGCATTCAAGAACGCCAAGTTTCTCACGGAAGCCGTCAAACGATGCGGCTCATTCGGGATAATGCCCGAAAAAAACGCATATGGGATGAAATTATTTTACTCCCCACTCTGGGTGGGGAAGATTTCACAGGAAGAATTACCGGACGAATTTCCGGAAACTTAGT
>NZ_CBVI010000024.1 GCF_000513195.1 Bacteroides timonensis
GGAAACTTATCCGGTAGATGATATATATAATATTAATAATACTAAAGGGAGTTCTTCTGACGAAAAAGCTTCGCCTGAAGGCGACATACCTTTAGAAGATAATTCTTCTAAAAAAAATATTGTTACACCGGAATCTTTAGCTGCCGCTAAAGAGTTTTTTCATCTTATCAATAAGGATTCCACACAGAAAGCACAGATACTAACGCCACTCATCAATTGGTTCCAACTGCACGAAGGACTCACACGCAAACACGCATGTGAGAATCTCATTCATCTGGTCAATGAACTACTAATTCCTTATTTTGCTTCGCAAGCACGATTCATGAAATCCAATCACACCGGACGGCTCTGCTGGTTAAGCAATCTGTTGAAATCAGCCCACGGACAACATCTGTTAAACGACGCTGCAAGAACAAACAGAGAGAAACGAAAACAAGCAGTTCATGAAATAAGAAGTAATCAACGCAGCAATCACCCTCTCAACGAATTCGAATGGACAGATCCCGAATCCGAAATGCGATTCTACGACGATGAGATGGAAGGAACAGTGAATATACCCAAGGATGCACCACCAAGACCATCAGCAGAAGCGACATGGAATGTGTTAAGCAACAAATGGGTATAAAACTCTCCCATAAACCATAATTTATAATTCATAAATCCAATGAAACCATTTTATTATCTATGTGACTTTCCCGAACGTAAGAATGCAGGAAAGAATTTCGTAACAGAGTGCCCTAAATGCGGCAAAAAACATCTTTATATTTCCAAAACGACAGGAGCTTTTCACTGCTTCTCCAGCGGTTGCGACTTCAAAGGGAAGCTCAAAGACTTCTGGGAAGAAAGGCCGAGCTATAATTCGTCATTTACCGGAACAGCCGGTGATAAATTTATGGGTACACATTACCCTACCCACAATATCCGCCAGGAAAGAGAATCAGGAAACGGCAGTGGAAAAGCCACATCCGAAGTACCTATGATTCCCGAAGATTACAAAAAATTACCTCCCGAAGTATTCTCCAAAATCAAACCGCTGACAGATGATCCCGAGACTAAGGACCAGAATCAACTCGCTGCCCGACGCTATCTTGCAGATCAAGGCATCTCACTGAAAACGGCTATTGAAGCCCATATCGGCTGTCTCATGCATCGCTGCTACGGCAAGGATGAAGACAACAAGAGCACCGGAACCATGTATCATTGCATAGCCTACGTCAACTTTCTGAACGGACAGCCCATAAATGTCAAATATCGCTCGTGCGATCCCTCAACTATCAAGGCCACAGATGAAGGAGAAACAACCGGCAGGGAAAAAGCTGCCGGATATACCAAATTCTGGAGCCAGGATTCACCAACCACACCTTGCCCACCTTACCACATCGACTGCATCAATCCCCTGAAGGTAGCCGAAGAAACCATCCTCCGACTCATCATCACCGAAGGTGAAAAAGATGTGCTTACACTCAAAGAAGCAGGCTATCATTACGTTATTAGCGTACCCAACGGAGCGGCAAGCGATCTCTCTAAAAGTTTCGAAGCCTTCGAACCCTGGATAGACCAAGTGAGGGACATCGTGATCTGCGGAGACATCGACCTACCGGGAAGAACCCTGATGAAGCATCTCACCGACTACTTCGGAGAGCGTTGCCTACTCACCACACTACCCGGCGACTGCAAGGACATTTCCGACGTACTCGCCACATACGGCATCGAAGTCGTACACGAAATCATCGAATCCGCCCGACCGCAACACACAGCGGACATCGTCACCGTAAGCGAACGGGCAAACGGGATTTTGAACGTGCTGCACGGAGAATACGATCACGGATATGATGTAGGTTACGGCCCCTTGACCGACCATGTATTCCACCCCACCGACCAAGGCGGTCTGATTATCGAGACCGGAGTACCCAACAGCGGAAAGACCGATTTTCTGAACGACCTCACGTGCCGGCTCATGGCCAAGACCGGACGCTATGTATGTTACCTCTCTTTCGAAGTGCCCGACAAAGACAAGCATATCGCCCATCTCGTGCAGCTCATGCTGGGAAAAGTGAACACTGTAAATTATACCCAAGAACAGTTGAAACCTATTGTCAGTTTTCTGGATAGCCACATGGTGCACCTCGACTTGCATGAAGTATCCCCCACTCCCAACAATATCATCGCGAGAGCGGACATGGTGCGGCGCACCCTTCCACTGAAATATCTCATTATCGATCCATACCTCTTCATGGAGGTGGAAACCAACCGGTACAACACCGAAACCCAAGCCATAAAAGCTATGCTGACGCAGATGCAGGCATGGGGCAGAACCAACAATATATGGGTCATCATCGTAGCCCATCCGCGCAAACTCACCAAACTCAACGGGAAGAACGAGCTGGAAGAGATTGACATGTATACCATAGCAGGCAGTGCCAACTGGGCCAATCTGGCCGATTTCATATTTTCCATATCCCGCATCAACCGACAGGACAGCAACTATACCCGACTCGACATGCTGAAGGTGCGCGATCAGGACCTGTGCCAGACAGGAAGCGTCCTATATGTCCGACAAGCCTGCGGACGTTACGACGAACGGGAGTCCGAAGAGCAAGTAATAGCGGAAGCACAAGGCAAAGTCATGAGTAGGGATCATTCACCTTGGATCAGTCTCATCGAAAGTTGAAGGGAATAACACTTGCGGCTGCGTCGGGCTATGCTTGTGCAAGTGTATGCTTACACAGCCGCAAGCGTCAGGCTTCGCAGCCGCAAGTGTCAAACTTCACAAGTGCCACTTTCAAATCTTCCCTCTCAAGCCTTAAGGTCTCCCTATATACTCAAAAATCAGTTCCACCTGCTTGCTGGTAAAAATCTGTTGGGCGGAGCGGTAACCCGTATCCAGCAAAGCCTGATACAGAAGCACGTTCCCGCGCAACCAGCGCGAAAGGCGGTTAAGAGCCGAACGCTCCCCGATTTCAGGCGCGTATGCACGCGCTAACTCACTTTTGGAATAAGGACGGACAGGCCATTCTTCTACGGGCACATCCGTATCATGATTACATGCGATTGTCTTCATCTTACGATTACTTTTAGAGTACTGTTTATGCTATAAAGGTACAAAAAAGTCATCGGATATCACCCATTCCGTAACAATTTTATCAGGTGTCAATGTCACTCATTTTCATAGGTTCGGGAGATTGTATCTTTGTATTGTTCATCACGGAGGACGCAGCGTCTCACTGAGCCGATCCGAGCTTTTCCGTAAGAACTTAATTATTTAATTATTAATTCTTTAATTTATTAATCATGGGATTGAATTACAGTATCGCAATGCTCAAGAACCCGCAAAACCAGGATGAGAGCGCCAAGGCGTATGCCAAGTCACAAATCACAGGGGAACTGTCCCTGAAAGAACTGAGCCGCCGTGTAGCTGCGCAGACCACCGCCAGTCGTGCCGATGTCACCGCAGTTATCATCGCTACCGTAGAAAACATGATTGACGGCCTGCGTGCAGGCGAACAAGTAGACTTCGGAGATCTGGGAAAATTTCGTCTTCAAATTACCAGCCGGGGTGCAGAAACCGCGGAAAAATTTACGGCTACCAACATCACCGGAGTTAATATCCAGTTCATTCCGGGCGAAGATTTGAAAACCATATTCTCCGGTCTTGAGTTTTCACCCGTACCTACCCGTGCGGCTACACGTCTGCTGCTCAAAGCTCAAAAGGCGGGACAGACGACAGTGGACTTTTCAAAAACGCCCTCTTCCGGTGGAAATTCCGGCAGTAAACCGGATGACGGTGGTAACACCGGTGGCGGAGGACTGGATGAAAACCCGCTGGGATAGAATTTAAAAGCGTAGCCTTCAGAAATTAATAATGAAAAAATTAACCATGAAAGGCTGCGCAAATTCTTAAACGTCAACTAATATTTCAATTTTTATCTTTTAAATTTAATAGGTTTATGGAAAAGAAATCAAAATCAGTATGGGGCATTGTCCTCAAAGTTATCGTCACGGTGGTCACTGCCTTGGCCGGTGTATTCGGTATAACCTCCTGCATGCACTGATGAGAACCATCACACTCATTATCATTCACTGCTCAGCCACGCCTCAGGGCGTGCGCCGAAGTTTTGACGACTGTCGGCGGGATCACATCCGCCACCGTGGCTTCAATGACATTGGCTATCACTTCTACGTGACACGCGACGGTGAGATTCACCGTGGACGACCTTACGAACGCATTGGAGCACATTGCCGGAATCATAACCGCCATTCCTTAGGTATCTGCTACGAAGGTGGACTTACCGCTTCCGGACAACCGGCTGATACACGCACCTTACATCAGAAAGCTTCGTTAGTAGCTTTACTGCGCGAACTGAAACGGGTATTTCCACGGGCATTGATAGTAGGTCATCACGACCTCAACCCGATGAAAAACTGTCCTTGTTTTGATGCGGCAAAGGAATATAGGGAATTATAAAATTATACCGTAAAACATTTCCTTTTTATAAGGCATCTTATCAGATGCCTTATAAAAAAACTGTTATAAAATTCGCTATCATCTTCTAAATCTTCGTTTTACATATAACCAAACTTTTTGTTTGGTCAACATGTCAATCCCAATCCAATATATTGACAATATAATTATAATAACAGTTATAAAACCTATAAAAATGGAGTGTGGAATACTATCAACGCCTATTATATGATATAAAAAAACAGGTACAGGTAAAGCAGCCATAGTAACCAACAAACAGGGCTTAAAAACATTCCAGACATCTCTCCAATAATAATTTGCTATTTTCACTACTAATATAGGCTTTACTATTAACCCCAATACGGCATAAGTCAATAAACTAGCCCATGAAAGAGCGACAGGAGAATATCCCGCTTTAAATAAGAAATAGATTATAGGAAAACTAATAAAACCTAAGGTTGGTGATATTAGAGCATTTTCCCTCAACCGTCCTTTAGCATACAAAGCTGTATAAAAAGAAGTGTCAAAAACTTGAAACAGACTCTGAATAACTATAATCTGAAGAAATATAACCGTATAATCAGGCACAACATCCAGCCATATTTTTAATAAAGGATGCGCGAGAAGACAGACAGGAAAACAGATTATAAACATCATATAATAAGAATATTTGGTGGATGCCAACAATAGCCTTTTAGAACCCATCAAGTCGCCCACCGCCAGTTTCTTTACTATCTGCGGATTAGCTGCTGTACGAAAATTATTAACAAACTGACTAGCTGCCATATTTACTTGAATAGAAATAGATCGTGCCGCAACCACGGCAGGTTCAAAAAACATATTCAACAAAATCAGAATACCTTGACTATTAAGAGCTATTGAACTACTGGCAAATAAACTCCATCCCGAAAATCCCGCTATTTCTTTGAATATAGCCTTATCAAAAACAAAACGATAAACCGTTTCCTTAAAATGCCGACTACAATACAAACGATAGATACAAATGAGTCCTACCTGAACTATGAATAATAAAGTGGCATACAATTTTAATTTATCATAACTGCCAATGGATAAAAGATAGACTATTCCTAGTTTTGCCGAAACTTCTATAATGCTCATATATGCAAAAACCGACATTTTCTCATGCGCAATAATACTTGCATTATAAGGAACTTGTGTCAATGTAAACACAGCAGTTAATATGGATATATGAAAAGTATAAACTGCAGCGTCCATCCGCTCAGCCGGTATCACCAATTTATTATAAAGAAACCATACTCCGAGCGTTTCTGCAACTATAACAACAAAGAGAGCAATTGCTATATGAATAGTCAATGTTGTAGAGAAAGTTCTCTTCAACTTTTCAAGATTGCCTGTTCCCAGTTCGTAAGTTAAAAAACGAGACGAACCTGTGCTGAGCGCACTATTAATAAAAGACAAAAAGCCAACAATTCCACCTACGGACTGATAAATACCATAATTGTCAACTCCTAACGTTTGTAGTATCACACGTGAAGTATACAATGAAACTATCATTGTAAACATCATACGGAAATACAGGAATGCGGTATTCTTTGCGATGGTTCTATTGTTTGTTTTCTCCATCATCTTATTAAAGCCCTATCACTTGAGGAAATATTTTCTTTAAAAGAAGCACTAAGATTAAATAAGAGACTAAGATTACACTCCCTCCTACTAGCATATATTCATAATAAGGAATATGGGGATTTAAATACCGCACAATTGGGTCGTATATCCAGTTCAATATTATTCTATGAGAGGCAAACAACGTCAAAGAATATTCTCCTATCAAAACAAGATATTTGGCAGACCCTATTTTACAGCCTATATACCAAAGAATATAACAAGCACATAATGAGTATGGCAGATTGAGCAAGAAACTTCCCGTCCGTTGATATAGCAAAACGAACGACAAATCTTGTCTGTTAAAAAACAATATCAAAACAAAAACAACAATGGTTAATACCAGAATCTTAATATCAGGAAAATCTTTCTTTTCTTTAAGTAGTCTCTTAAAAAGATATCCAAAGTGATAGTAAACCAGTCCTAAAGCTATATTTCCATCAGAAAGAATCTGCATTCTATTATGAACCAAGCATGCAAACAGAAAACTTCCTAAGATTAAAACATGCTTGTAATATCCTTGCACATAGACATCTATAAAAAAATATATAATAGAAACGCTAAAAAGGCTAAAAAAGAACCATAATGGCGTATTTGACGCCAAGGCCCCTGTAGAAACAAGAGAATAAAAAGGTGCTAAGAAATCTATTGTCCCATATAAAATATATCTGTTTGCATAGTAAACAATCAAGGAAACTGCAGACCAAAAAACATAAGGAAACAACAACTTTCTCACTTTATTATAGACGAAATCAGAAGCAGATCTTTTCGAAGAAAACAGAAAACCGCTGAAAAAATAAAATGACGTCATAAAAAAAGACATTATACTGAATAGAAGAGGCCTATTTCCTGATTCATAGGATATAAGTCCAAATTGCATAGACATGTGATAAAAAACCACATAGAGAATAAGTCCTCCTCTGATCAAATCTAAATATTGTATTCTATTGTTTTGCATCATTTCCCCAATAATGTTCTTTTTACTTTTCTAATAACTCTAAAACCAAACATCATTACCACAACATCCCAACGACCTCTATGTAAAGCAAAAATATATTTTCGTTTGTCCGAAGAATCAGCATCCCCGAGATAATCAATAAAGTGCAGGTTTAACCCATCTGTATTAATTCTGTTTTTCTTACACCATTTCAGTATTATGCGATCTGTATCACCTTCAAAATCCCAATCTATTCCAAACTGATAATGATTGTCTCGATAAGCATTATAAGTCATCTCAATGCCTTTTCTCAATGAAATTGTGTGCCGAAACAAAGGAACAACAGCTTTTATCTTGTCGTTACTATTAAAACGATCAATGGAACGTCCTCCCAATATTTCACCAGCGCGGCTCGGAAGTTCTTTGGCATAGAAATCACTCGTTATATCTATTGTCTTTACTTTTTTTCCAGTAAATTCAGACAAAACATCAAGCACTTCATTAAAAGATGGAGTCTCATCACCACAAACATTAAAAGCTTCGTTATAGGCTTCATCTTTCCCTATTAATCCAACCACACCTACAGCAAAGTCTTCAACACGCATCATATTGCAACGATTTATTCCACCATTCCATCTTATGATAGGCTTACCGCTTAATATACGTGCAATCAATGTCCAGTGATAACCGTATTGAGGAGAAATACCATAAGGAATACGAGTGTCATCATACGTCACACATGGACGAATCACAGTATAATTACAATTGGAATTAGCAGCCAATTTCATCAGAAGTTCTTCACTTGCCCACTTATTTACACTATATCTCCACATAGGACGGACTTTTGGAGAATTTTCATTACACACAGTTGCTAACTCTGTATTATAGACGGCACATGAGGAAATAAAAAAATACTGTCTGGTATAATGCGAATAGAAATTAAAGCTTTCTGTTGTCTCTTTATCATTATAACAGAGAAAGTCCATTACTGCATCAAACTTTCGTTCCCCCAGCAAACCACGAATTCTATTAAAATCATTTTTATCGGATTTAATCAACTCCACATTATCAGGAATAAGTTTTTTTCGATGCCCTCTATTTATCATGACCACCTGTATTCCCTGTTTTAAAGCTTCATTGGTAACAGCTGTACTAAGAACCCCTGTACCACCAATCATTAATACATTCATAAAATGTTATCCATTATTTGGAGAGATAGAGTCGATATAAGTCACTTATAGTCTCTGCCCCTTTCATCTCAGATACCACAAAATTCTTATTATACTTATCAGCCATATCAGTCATAAAAGCTAAACCAGCAAGCGAACTCCACTCATCCATATAGCGGAACTCCGTACTCATATCAATAGATTCATTAAGCCCATCAAAAAGGCTTTTGAAAAACTCTAAAAATTCTTGTTCGTTCATATTCCTCATTTTTAATGCTTCCACACAATATCTGTATCAATAATCCGAGCCGGTGATCCGGTCACCAATACACGGGCAGGCAATGGAGCGATTACCACGGAATTGGAACCAACCACCGTACCGTCACCTACTTTTACACCCGGCATGATTTTACATTCGGAACAAAGCCAGCAAAAATCACCAATTATAACAGGGTTAGTATCCTTGAAACCTTGTTGGGCAATAATATGGCCACCATTAGTATCGCGGATAGAGACATCGCGGCCATAGAATGTATGGCTGCCAATATGTATCTTATCACCACAAATTAGCGTCAAGCCAATGTTTCCACCACCGGAGGCACCACATACAAGCTCCGCATTATCAAACACTTCCACATCACAACCATAACCAAAACGGAAATCACCCTGAAATTCAACCTTAGAATTCTTGCCAAACAGGAAACGACTTTCCAGTTTAGATTTACGAAACCTTTTATTGCCCAATAGAATTCTCCCACCTACTGTTACTTTAGCAGTTTTATCAATCTCGAAGACACAATAGGGAGTTGGAAAAAGTAATTTACCCTTTTTCCAATCGGTCTTTATAGCCGGATGAAAAAAATTCAGGTGAAAGAACTGCCAAACCGCTTTAGGACGTAATTGAGTCATCGTCATAAAAGTGCGTGTACAAGAAACCAATGTCCGTATCTTATCATATTTTCTTGTTGATATCGGGAAATATTTATCTCCCAATTGGTCGAAACGCATACTTTCCAAATCCAAAAAGAATTGTTTCCTGTCATAATCGGGACAAACTGCCGGCTTTACTAAAGCAGGATTGAAAGGCTGTATATTTTCAATTTTCACTTCTCTTTTCCGTAAACGCTTGCTTACTTGTTCAAAGAAAATTTTCCCTTTTTCTGAATTAATAAGGACAGCTGAAGTGCCTGTATTATTATCCAAATCCTTAGCTGCTTTCTCCACCCCCCAAAAATCAGCTAAAGTGATGTCAGCCATACGTGGATAGCCCTTGAATTGACATGAATAACAAGAAGGCCGATCTATCATGCCGCTATGATAGGCCCTGCTGTAAAGGTCTTTACCTCTCACACCATAGTATGACTTTCCATTGGCAAACGTAGATTTTTTGGTCAGACTACGCCAGCCCAACTCTTTATTCTTAGCCTTAAAATAAACAACCTTAGAGGCATTTATTTCTTCCAAATAATCAAAATATTTCCGGTGAGCTTTAGGTGATGCAATGCTCTTACATATAAAATCTACAATTATCAGATTCTCATAGTCTTTATCCAAATACCTGCGCAAGGCAGCCATTTGGCAAGGAGTTCCGCAAACTAATACCGGTTTTCCTGTTTTTACCGCTTTCTTGACTGCAGTATAGAAGCCCTCAGCATCGCTCTGCAAATATTTGGAACTACGGAGTCTTTTCAAATCCTCTTTGTTGTTTGAAATAAACTGGTGGGCAAAAAAATTAGTATCATAAACAGCTCCGCCAACATAACCGCCTTGTTTATATACACTTTCCGCCATTGCAGAAAAAGCTCCGCCGGATGTACTATCGAAGCGAATTTCCAAGTTCTTATGATAAGCTCCGTAACAAACCGGTGGATTATAATCATTGCGCTTCAATTCCTCAACGTGCAATATGGGACATACACGCTCGCATAACCCGCAATCAGTGCATTTATCCTTATCTACCTCCGGATACCAAAACCCTTCAATATCCGTTTTGAAAGTAATTGCATCATGAGCGCACACGTCGCCACAGGCGTTGCAACCGCAACACATTGCTTTATCTGAAATATCAATCATATAAATGGGAATACTTAATGAGAATATAAAATTCTGACCAACTCACTCTTCAGGTAAGCCGGCACATATATTCATACTGCAATAAAAAAATGCAGCGCCAAAAATAAAAGGGAATAGTTACAACTGATTTATCAATCTATCAAGCGTGACCAACAATTGACGCGTTGGCTCTAACAGAGGAAGTACATCTTCACTTGCAAAATCAAAAAAATCATTATAGTCACCCGTTATGCGATTTTGTAATAAACGGGGAATACAGACGGCCTTCTTCTTCCGTCAAAAGACCTTTAGATATGAAATTCAAGCCAAACTGACCTATCCACACCGTTATGACTATGAATACTTATGCCAAATAGAATCACGCCTCAGCCTCTTCCCATGGATAAGGATTTTCTTCAATATTCTTCAGTTCCTCTATTGCTTCCTCCTGCTCAGCAGTCAGTCGGAAACTGCCCCAGCTATCAATAATAGCATGAGCCTCTTTAGCCAACTCCTCTGCATAAACCTCACCATAGCAATAAGTCAGCAGACGAACTTTCAACAATGAAGCAGGGATCAGTGGAAGAACGTTAAGAGCACGCTCCAGAACTTTCTGAATATATTCCTGTTTATGCCCATTATCATACATTGTGGCATTGAAGGCTACTAAAAGACCTAAACACAGCTCAGCTTCAGCTTCAGGAGTTGAGCCATGTTTTCCATACGAGTTTAGGGCTGATTCATAAACATCACGATTCAGACGGGTGAAACTATCAACATAAATCGGACTGCCATCCTGACCTAGAGTGAGAAGACTGTGAGCCAGGGAAAATAAGGATGAAACTTGATCACTCATATATTTAATTATGATTTAGAATTTATGATTTATGACACTGAAATTAGTCAGTTATCGGTTCTACAAGCGAAGAGTGAATAAAAGTCGTTGCAACAGCCATGACACCTTCAATATTGACAACTACACGACGGTCGCGACGGATACGAACAAATTCTCCTACAGCACCCTCAAAAACACCGCCCATGACACGCACCTTCTGGCCTCTTACCAGTTGAAGTTCAGCGGGTTCTACATAAATAACCGATTCTTCGTAGGTACCAGCAACAAGAATGAAACTACGCATCTGATCGTCTGGAACGATAACAGGAAGATGATGCTCCCGATTCATTATATAGCGTATAGGGATGTTCATACCGGCTTTATCCTTCAATGTATCGATACGCTTACGAGTAGAGCGAATGAAAACAAGGTTATGCACGGCAGGAACAAACTTACAAATGCGACGACCATCTTTCACGACATAATCGCGACGCATCGGAATGAAATTCTCTATCTTCTCTTCATCCAGAAAAGCTTTCAGAGCCAGTTCACGGCCATATGTGACACGTACTGCGAACCAGTGGAGGCGAGGAGGGATGTTCACGTCAGAATATTCTTTGGGGACACCGGAGTAGTGAAATACTTACCGATTATTTTATGTAATGCAGTTGTTTTCAACAACTTATTTAGCATTCATCTTATTCCAAAGCGTTCCGTCATCTCGATCAAAAAGCAGTGAAATAGTTATGTAAAAAGGTTATTAACGAAGAGATAAAAGAAAACGAAGTGTCTTTTAATCGTTCGTTTAATGTGCGCCATTTTAAACGTAAAAAATGGATACCAAGAATTATAAAAATGAGAAGATATTAAATCCATTTAGATATAATATAGAATATTGATTATCAACAATATAATGTTTGAAATAAAATCTATTAGAAATATTTTTATTAAACACCTTGTACATTCGAAAAATACCCATTATCTTTGCGCACATTAAACGAACATTTTTTGCACACCCCTTATTTCAGGACGATATATAACTATATATCAATGCATTATCATTCCTCTAAATACTTTTTAGAAATGTCTCTTTTCATACTTTCTATCTATAATAAAAAAGGTCAAAGCCATTCTATTATTCGTCTATAAATCAGAGAAATAGTCATTACATCAAAAGAGAGAAAGATTATCTCCTAATACCTTCCTTCTATATTTAACACACATTAAGCCCTCCTCAATAGGGAAAATATCAAATCCTCCTGTCTTTACTACACAGAAAACGAATTAGACATTTACTATAAACTATAAAATCACGAACAGAATGGAAAAGGATCAAAAAGATATGATCAGTGAGATCATAGAGGCTTTTGAGAAGTATGCAGGACATCAGGCATTTGTTATTAACAACATCACCTATACCTATCGTCAACTGTCTGAAACTGTATATAAAATATCCGCTTTGATTAATAGCAGGGAAGATAAAATCATCGGCATTATAGCCGAAGATAAATTGGAGACTTATGCCTCCATACTGGCAGTATTAATCAGCGGGAAAACGTATGTCATTCTACACCCAGCCTATCCCAGACACAGGAATAGAAAGATTGCGGAACTCGCCGATATTCATTTAATTCTATATACAAAGGACATCCGTGTATTGAACCTGGATACCGAACACGTAGATTTTATATGCACTTCGGAGTTACAGGAAATAGTTCCGTCTTCTTCCGGCATACATCCGGAAAAGAATGAAAATGCTTATATCATTTTCACCTCCGGCAGTACGGGAGAGCCGAAAGGAGTTCCTATCTCCCGTAACAACCTAAACGCTTTCTATAACGCATACAGCCATCTGGACTGGCAGTTGGACGAGAATGACCGTATGCTGCAAATGTTCGAACTAACCTTTGACGTTTCTATCGTTTCTTTCTTATTTCCCCTGGCAATAGGTGCATGCATATATACAGTCTCTCCGGAAGGCGTAAAGTATATCAATGTCATTGAAACCCTGGAAAAATACAACCTCACATTTGCTGCCGTAGCCCCCTCCCTACTCCAGTTATTATTACCCTATTTCTCTGAGATACAACTTCCTGAACTCAAATACCTGATAGTTACCGCCGAAGCATCGGATGTTGAATTACTATCTGCCTTCAGAGCCTGTGCTCCCAACGCCTCTTTTGTGAACCTGTATGGTCCCACAGAAGGAACAATTTATTGCACAGCCTACCGGATACCGACCACCTCATGCAAACATCATAACGGTATGATTGCTATAGGCAAGCCATTCGAAGGAGTAGATGTTCTAATTATGGATAATAACGGTAGCCCCGTCGCCACAGGCGAAACCGGAAAACTCTGGATCAGTGGCAGACAAGTGATGAACGGCTATTGGAACGCTCCTGAAAAGACTAAAGAATGCCTCATCGAAGGGAAGGATTGTATGGAACATTTCCCACTGAACACCAGCAGCAAAACCGATAGAAAAAGAATACTGGAACTAATATAAAACTAAACTAACATGAATACGCAAATGATTTTAAATGAACTGAGCCTGATTTTTCAGGAGATATTGAAGAGAGACAACATCGTTCTTACCAGTGAAACCACCGCCCAGGATGTGGAAGGTTGGAATTCACTGACCAATATGTTACTGATAAGCAGAATAGAGAAAGATTTCAATGTTCACTTCACCTTCAGAGACATTGTCCGATTCAAGAATGTAGGAGATATTTGCAATGCCATTCTCACCAAAACCAAATAAGACATGTCATTCATATCTTTGAATTTTGTCACACTGTTTGTATGTACCTTTCTTTTGTACTACACACTTCCACCTAAATATAGAAAAGCTATACTCTTGTTGTCAAGCTGTGTTTTCATAGGCTATTACCACATAGCTTTCCTGATCATAGCCCTTCTCATTTCACTGGCAACTTTTTTTCTCGGTAAATGGGTGGGACAATCAAAACATGAGAAGGATGCGAAAAGAATCTATATTTCGGGCTTGTGTTTTCTAATTACAGGCTGGTTGGCATTCCGATATGCCAACCTCCTGCCAGGCGTACACTGGCTATTCCCCTTAGGCATCTCCTTTTATACCTTTCAGGCCCTTTCGTACCTGACGGAAATCTATTGGAAAGAAGAAGAACCGGAAGAGAACCTTGCAGACTTCATGATATATATGCTCTTTTTCATGAAATTCCTATCAGGACCTATAGAACGGGCAAGAGATATGCTTCCACAATTGAAATCGGGTAAACCGGTAGCATATCCATCCATTGTCTACGGAATGAAACTGATCGTAGTGGGACTGATAAAGAAGTTGATCCTTGCCGATTATATTTCCCCTTATATAGATGGTATTTTCAACTCTATACATACGGCATCCGGTATCCAATTACTCATGGCATGCCTTTTATATCCGGTAGAATTGTATGGTGACTTTTCCGGTTATACGGATATTGCACTTGGAGGTGCCTGTATGTTGGGATTCAAACTCAGCCCTAACTTCAACCGCCCATTCATAGCTCAAACCACTGCCGAATTCTGGAGAAGATGGCACATGTCTCTTTCATTTTGGGTTAGGGATTACTTATATCTGCCCCTATCTTCGGGCATGCGCCGTTGGGGACAGTGGGGAGTATTCCTGAGTCTGAGCCTGACATTTGCAGGATTAGGTGCCTGGCATGGTGCAGGATGTTTGCAACCCTGTCCATCCTCCGCACTTATCTGCTTTTCGCAGTTTCCTTGATTTTTTTCCGTTTAGAGTCGGTGAGCGATGCTCTCTATTACATCAGAAACATCTCGTTCAGTACTCATGCCAGCTGGAAAGAAGTAAGCATCGGAATTCCGGATCATAATTGTATTGTGGCCAGTAGTGCTCTTGTAGTGATTTTAGTTTACGAATATTTTATGTCGAAACGAGATCTTCTAGAAGCGTTGGAAAAACAACCCATGCTTGTCAGATGGGGCATTTATTATCTGCTGGCCATTATGTTCTTTACTTTGGGACAGTTCAATTCCGACAGTTTTATTTATTTGCAATTTTAATCTAAAAACAAAGATAGCAGAATGAAGAAAAACAGTGAGCGAAGTGCAGCTATGCGCTTCACGATGAAACTATTTATACTCCTGACGCCATTTATAACCTTACTAGTGGTGTATTTCCTCAATGATCCTTTTATGGTTTTAAGGCATTATAACCGTTATGACGACTCACCCGTCATGTTGAATGAAGGCTATATCGGTTGGCAAATGTATATGAACAACCGGGATTCCATTGCATTTGATTCTTTTATCATGGGAAATTCCTGCACCATGGCCTATCAATGTCATGAATGGGAAAAATATCTGGATGGTGGCAGGGCGGTACGCCTGTTCGAAAATGCAGAAAGCATAGCCGCCATCAGTAAGAAGTTGCAGGCTTTGGAAAGAAATGGTGCAGAAATAAAGAATCTGCTCCTGATTCTGGATAAAGAGTCATTGGGTAAAGACCAGCTCTCAAGCAACCATAACCATGTGTTGCCCCCGGCTATCTCAGGGATCAGCAACTTTAGTTTTCAGGAGAAATTCTGTCAGGCTTTCTTCTTCCCTAATTTCCTGTTTCCTTATCTCGATTATAAAATATTTCATCAATACCGTCCCTATATGCAAGGAGTGATAAACCCTTATGGCGCAATCAGAGATGCAGTGACAAATGATGCAATCAATCCCAGAGAGAAGATGATCCGGGATGAAGGAGAGGCATATTGGGAAAATCGCAAAAAAGAATTTGTGAAAGCCAGAGACTGCAATTACAGAAATGGTGAATACCGGGAAGGTGAGCAATTCCTATGGGAAACACAGACCGGATTATTGAAGAAAATAGATCAAATCTGCCGGAAACATAACACCTCGGTTAAAATCATCATCAGTCCCGACTATAACCAGATCAGCATAAATCCGACAGATGTGGAAATATTAAAAGGCATTTTTGGCTATGAAAACGTATTTGATTTCAGTGGTATCAATGAATATACGAACGATATTCATAACTACTACGAAAAAGGACATTACAGACCGATACTCGGAGCACACTTATTACAAAAAGTATATGCAAACCATAACTGATTTGAAATACATATTAAAAGTAACGGCTTATTATGCGAAACTATTTCTGTAGAGTAAGCGCCCGCAATTGTTCCAAAGATCCGTTGAATACATTCAAATCGACCTCTTCTCTGATACCGGGAACATTGCCCACATCAGTATGTTGCCAGAAGTGCCATGAACCTTCATATTTGACGGAGTCTACGTAATAGTGGGCAATCCAGTAGGGGTAAGTATTGAATACCGAATCACTAAGATAGCGGTTCTTGAATTTATAAGATGTATAAAGAATCGGTTTCACACCATAATGTGATTCTATACGATCGAGCCAGGTTTTGACAGCAATCCTTAAGTCATGGGGCGTGCTTTTACCAATAGTTTCGACATCAAGTACAGGTGGCAGATCTCCGGGAATAAGCTGGACCGTACGAATAAAGAAATCGGCTTGTTTTAGCGGATCTGTTTTAGGAGAGAAGAAATGGTAAGCTCCGCGAATAAAACCGTAACGATGCGCCTGATCAAAATTGAACGGGAAAGTATCATCAGCATGATCACCACCTTCGGTAGCTTTCATAAAGACAAAATGGATAGGAAATTTGGTTGTTTTGTTGGTTGTCAGTTGCACCCAGTCAATACTGCCTTGATAATGGGAGATATCAATGCCATGCACTTCATAGTCGCAGGGCATACAGACCCCATATCCTTTCTGACCATAACAAGGTTTCCAACGATAGGTATACGGACGAATGAAAAACCAATAAAACCCGGCAGAGAATACGGCAATGATACAAACAGCAAGTATTGTACGTAACCATGCAGGCATGATACGCGCTTCGCTTTTCTTTTTACCGCGACGTGCAGCAGATTTCCTTTTAGTTGCCATGTAATATTCAAAACAGAACGCAAATTACACAAATTACGCAAATAGATTATTCAAATTTGTGTAATTCGCATAATTTGCGTTCTTTTTATTAACTCTTCGTCAGTTTGCCGATTTATTTAGCTTGCTCTAACTGCAAAGTCTTCGTCGGCTGGTCACAAACTTCCGTAGGTCCGAAGTACTGGATCGGTCCCGGATATACATAATCTGTAGTGATAGCCCACTGGTCGCGCTGAGCAGCAAATGCCTTGAATGGAGCACCATCCAGTTTCACCAGAGCTTTCTGGATTACCGGTTTCATTTCACCGTGACGGCGTTCCATGTTCATCATCATCGTGATGGGCACACCACCTGCAATCCATTGGTCAGCAGGAGCCGTAGTGTTGCGTACAGAAGACATATAGCCTGTCTTGCCGTTAGCAATCAGAGAAGCAGCTGTATAACCCAGTGAATAGCAATAGTCAGCATCGTAGTTAGACGGAGCAGCGCAACGGCCTTCATAACCGAAGAAGTGGTGTTGAGAAGCGAACTTACCTACGAATTTACCTTCTTCTTTCCATGCAGCAAGCTTAGTAGCTACCATTTCCGACAACAGTTTTTCTGTTTCGATCAAAGATACCTGTACGTTTCCGTGTGGGTCGCGGTCCAGCGTCAGCTGACGTGCAACACCCTCAGGCAGGCTGGCATAGATAGCCGCATTTTCAGGAGACAGTTTACGGATGATATAATCACGTTGGTGAGACTTCTTAATTTGAGAGAATTCTTCAGCATTTTCAGCAAGGAAGTCGTTCAACTCAGCGATCAGACGTTTCATAGCCGGAATAAACTCAATCAAACCTTCAGGGATCAAAACCGTACCGAAGTTGTTGCCTTGAGCAGCGCGGTTAGCTACTATCTGAGCAATGTAAGTTACGACATCGTCCAGAGACATATCATTAGCTTCAACTTCTTCTGATACGATACAAACGTTAGGTTGTACCTGCAAAGCACATTCCAATGCAATGTGAGAAGCAGAACGTCCCATCAACTTGATGAAGTGCCAGTATTTACGAGCTGAGTTACAGTCACGTTGAATGTTACCGATAACTTCAGAGTAAACCTTGCAAGCAGTGTCGAAACCGAAAGAAGTTTCAATCATTTCGTTCTTCAAGTCACCGTCGATAGTCTTCGGACAACCAATTACCTGTACGCCGCACTTCTTAGCTGCATAGTACTCAGCCAGTACGCAGGCATTTGTGTTAGAGTCGTCACCACCGATGATAACCAATGCTTTGATATCAAGTTGCTTCAGGATTTCCAGACCTTTTTCAAACTGATCTTCTTTCTCCAATTTAGTACGACCTGAACCGATGATATCGAAACCGCCCGTGTTACGGTATTCGTCAATGATATCTGAAGTCAGTTCCATATAGTTATGGTCAACCAAACCGCCGGGGCCAAGAATGAAACCATATAACTTGCTGTCTTTATTCAAACTCTTGATACCGTCGAAGATACCGGAAATCACATTGTGACCACCGGGAGCCTGACCACCAGAAAGGATAACGCCCACGTTCATAGCTGGGAAGTTAACCACTTCGTCAGTAGCCTCAAACTTGATCAAAGGCATTCCGTACGTGTTAGGGAACAATTTTTGGATAGCTTCCTGATCGGCTACAGATTGAGTAGCTGCTCCAGCTACCGCCTTAACGGCACCCTTCAGCGCTTTCGGAAGTTTGGGCTGATAAGCAGCCCTTGCAATTTGCAATGCACTTTTTGTCATTTTATCTAATTATTTAAAGGTGTTAGTAAAGTTTCGTTCAAAAGCGTCGCAAATTTCGTGTTTTTTTCTGAATTATGAAAGGAAGCGCACATCAAAAAAAATATGAAATGTTGGTTTATACCGTGGAAAGTACTTATCTTTACCGGAAATATTTCAATTTATTCACTTAAAACGTAAAGATTATGGCAAGTAGAAGAGAACTTAAGAAAAACGTCAATTATATCGCAGGTGAACTGTTCATGGAGTGTTTGGTAAACAGCTTATACGTACCCGGAACCGATAAAACTAAAGCCGACGAGCTGATGGGCAGAATCCTGAGTGTGCAAGATGAATTTATCAGCCGAATCAGCCATACCGAACCTGGAAATGTAAAAGGTTTCTACAAGAAATTCCGCGAAGACTTTAATAAAGAAGTAGACGCAATTATTGACGCTATCGGTAACCTGAAGTAAGCACCGGGAATGAAAAAAGCAATATACAGCTTTATCTACTATCGCATTTTGGGATGGAAGACAAACGTGACGGTACCGGATTATGATAAATGCGTGATAACTGCAGCACCTCATACATCTAATTGGGATTTATTTATCGGCAAACTTTTTTACGGAGCTATCGGACGGAAAACATGCTTCATGATGAAAAAAGAATGGTTCTTCTTTCCGCTGGGATTAATTTTCAAAGCCGTAGGTGGCATACCGGTAGATCGGGGACGCAAAACATCATTGGTAGACCAGATGACGGAAAGATTCGCCAAAAGCAAGAAATTCCAACTCGCCATTACACCGGAAGGAACCCGTAAAGCGAATCCTAATTGGAAGAAAGGATTTTATTTTATTGCATTGAAAGCGCAGGTACCTATTGTAATGATAGGTATCGATTATACCACTAAAACGATTTCTGCGACAAAGGCGATTATGCCGTCGGGAGATATCGAAAAGGATATGCGCGAGGTAAAGCTCTATTATAAGAATTTCAAAGGGAAGAACCCGAAGAACTTTGCTTTAGGAAACATTTAAAGTTCTTAATTCCGTATCTTCCTTGTAGTTTCTCCGTATCAACTCCGTGTCTGTTCCGTAGTATCTCCGTATCCGGTCCGTATCATCTCCGTAGTATCTCCGTACTCTTAGATACGGAGTTGATACGGAGATGATACGGATCAGACACGAGCCGGATACGCTTCTGACTGACAATTGAACGTATAAAACCGATAATCATTTTCTTAACTAAGTATTATGCGTGTAACTCTATTACAGACAGACATCGTTTGGGAAGATAAACAAGAAAATCTCCGCTTGCTCCGGGAAAAGCTGATAAAGCTTCGCGGAGAAGCGGAGATTGTTGTCTTACCCGAAACCTTCTCTACCGGTTTCAGTATGGATAGCCGGAGACTGGCTGAGCCGGTATCGGGTGAAACCATTACCCTCCTGCGTCAATGGGCGGCAGAATTCCAATTCGCCATTACAGGCAGTTATATAGCTTGTAATGAAGAAGTAGATGCAAATAAAAATGCGGTTCCCATTCCTGATAAGTCTTATTATAACCGTGCTTTTTTCCTGACTCCCGAAGGGGAAGCTTATTACTACGATAAACGACATCTCTTTCGTATGGGCCAGGAAACGGAGCATTTTACAGCGGGTAGCCAGCGGCCTGTTACCTCCTACCGGGGGTGGAATATACTGCTGTTAGTCTGCTACGACCTTCGCTTCCCGGTATGGAGCCGGAACGTAAATAATGAATATGATCTTCTGATATACGTTGCCAACTGGCCTGTTCCCCGCCGCCGGGTATGGGACATTCTGTTACAAGCCCGTGCACTCGAAAATATCAGTTATGTTTGCGGTGTCAACCGTATCGGTACGGATGGAAATCAAATGCTATATAATGGCGGCAGCGTCATTTATTCACCAAAGGGCGATTTGCTTGCCAGCGTACCCGACCATGAAGAAGGAACCGCCACCGCAACTCTCGACCTCTCTGTCCTGAGAGAATTCAGACAAAAATTCCCTGCATGGAAAGATGCTGAATGTTTCCAAATTAAGAATTAATAATTAATAATTAAAGCACTATGGGACGAATGAAAGCTAAACACCGCATAGCTGACAGGTTATTCTTTCTGTTACTGACCATCTTAGTTTTTTCCTCTTGCGCAAACAGCAAAAAGGATATTGTTCCTTCTGCCGAGTATGCACCTTTTGTGAATGCATATACGGGAGGAGTTATCTCGCAAACTTCGAACATACGTATAGAACTGACGCAAGATCAGCCTATGGTAGATTTGAACAATGAACTGAAAGAAAATCCGTTTAGCTTCTCCCCGTCCTTGAAAGGTAAAGCGTATTGGATCAGCAACAATACGGTTGAATTCGTTCCTGAACCAGGAACTTTAAAGCCGGGAGAGTTCTATGAAGGTACGTTCCAATTAGGCAGGTTTGTAGAAGTGGACAGTCGCCTGAAAGAATTCAAATTCTCTTTCAGAGTACAGGAACCCAATTTCACACTGTATATCGAACCACTGACAACCATCGACATAGATAGCCATGGCGACTTGGTGACATTGAAAGGTGAAGTACGTTTCAGTGATGCCACTCCCAAAGAAGCAGTTGAGAAAATGCTCTCTGCCAAAGGCGGAAACGGCCAAAGCTATCCGGTCAGTATCACTCCGACAGATCATCCGACGTGTTATCAGTTTGAAATAGCCGGTGTCATTCGCGCAGCGGAAGACTACCAGCTGGAAATCACCGCCAACGGCAGTCCTGCAGGAATCGACCGCAAACTGACAGAAAACGTACTGATCCCTGCCAAGAATGATTTCCGTTTCCTCTCTGCCAAACGCATTGACGAACCGGAGAATGGAATTGAAATAGTATTCTCCGATCCTGTTTCTACTACACAAGACCTGAATGGATTGATTGAAATCCCCGAAGTAGCATCTTCCATATTTCAAGTAGAGAATAATAAAGTATATGTCTACTTTGAAGCCAACCAACTGAGCAAACTGACTTTGAAGATACACGAAGGAGTGAAAAACAGCCGGGATAAATCGCTCGGAACATCACACTCCATCGCATTTAGCGAACTGAATCTGAAACCACAAGTGAACATGTCTACATCAGCCGCTATCCTGCCCGACTCAAAAAGTTTGATCATCCCTTTCCGGGCAGTCAATCTCTATGCGGTAGATTTAAGTGTTATCCGTATTTTTGAAAACAATGTACTGATGTTCATGCAGACCAATACGCTCTCATCTGCCAGTGAACTGCGCCGTTCCGGACGATTGGTTTATCAGAACACATTGTGGCTGAGCAAGGACAGTACAAAAGACGTACACCGATGGGAAGATTATTCAATAGACCTTGCCGGACTGATTCGGCAAGAACCGGGTGCTATCTACCGTGTCATACTTTCTTTCCGGCAAGAATACTCAGCCTATCCTTGTAGCGGAACAGAAAAACAAGAGATGAGCTTTGCAGACAATACTGCTTCAGAGGGATTGACGAAAGTCAGCGGAAGTAGTACTTTCGAAGAAAATGAAGCTGAATGGGATACACCGGAAACTTATTTCTACTATAATGGCAATGTAAAGATGGACTGGAGCCAGTATAACTGGCGGGAACGCAATAATCCTTGTCATGCCTCCTACTATATGGACTCTGACCGGGCAGCATCGTGCAACGTATTTGCCTCCAATGTAGGAATGATTGTAAAACGGAATTCACTGAACAAGCTGTGGATTGCCGTAAGCAACATCTTGGATACCAAACCAATGGAGAAAGCAAAAGTGACTGTTTACAACTTCCAATTGCAAACTATCGGAACCGGTGAGACCAATAGTGAAGGATTTACAGAAATCACCCCGAAAGGTGTTCCCTTCATTGTGGTGGCCGAAGTAGAGAAACAGAAAGCTTACGTTCGTGTGGCAGATGGTGAAGAACAATCTGTCAGCCGGTTCGATGTAGGCGGAAAAGATATTCAGAAAGGATTGAAGGGGTTCGTCTATGGCGAGAGAGGGGTATGGCGACCGGGAGATACGCTGCATGTAAGCTTTATTATGGAAGACCGTGAAAAAAGAATTCCGGATAAACACCCTGTAGCATTGGAATTGTATAATCCGAGAGGACAATTCTATACCAAAATGATTTCCACGCAAGGTATAAACGGTTTCTACACATTTGACCTGCCGACACGCCCCGAAGACCCGACGGGATTATGGAACGCTTATGTTAAAGTAGGCGGAACCGCTTTCCACAAAAGCCTTCGCATAGAAACAGTGAAACCAAACCGCCTGAAAATTAATCTGAAACTACCGGAGAAAGTAATCCAGGCTTCTACCAAAGAAATGCCGGTAATGCTTACTTCCACATGGTTGACAGGCGCCACCGCTTCACGGTTGAAAACCAAAGTGGAAATGTCCCTGTCAAAAGTAAACACGCAATTTAAGAACTACGGGCAATACATATTCAATAATCCGGCTACCGAATTTACAACTGTGAAAAACGATGTATTCGACGGAATGCTGGATGCGGAAGGAAAAGCCAACTTTAGGTTGAAACTTCCGGCTGCCACCAATGCCCCGGGAATGCTGAACGCAACCTTAACCAGCCGTGTATTCGAACCGGGAGGAGATGCCAGTATTTACACGCAAAGCATTCCGTTCTCTCCATTCTCATCTTATGTAGGTATTAATCTGAACCAGCCGAAAGGAAAATACATCGAGACCGACCAGGATCATGTATTCGACATTGTTACCGTAAATGCAGAAGGACAATTAATGAACCGCTCCAATCTGGAATATAAAATTTACCGTATCTCCTGGAGCTGGTGGTGGGAAAACCGGGATGAATCATTCGGAACTTATGTCAACAGTAGTTCCATCACTCCCATAGCCAGTGGCAATATACAGACTACAGGCGGAAAGGCAACCTTCAAATTCCGGGTAAACTACCCGGACTGGGGACGTTACCTGGTTTATGTGAAAGATAAGGAAAGTGGGCATGCTACCGGTGGAACTGTTTACATAGATTGGCCAGATTGGCGCGGACGTTCAAGCAAGACGGACCCCAGCGGCATTAAAATGCTTGCTTTCTCTCTGGATAAAGACTCGTATGAAATAGGCGAAACGGCAACAGCCATCATTCCTGCCGCTGCGGAAGGACGTGCACTGGTAGCCCTGGAAAACGGCTCAACCGTTCTGCAACGTGAATGGATTGAAGTTTCCAACAACGGAGACACAAAATATTCTTTCAAAGTGACTCCGGAAATGGCTCCGAACGTTTACCTGCACATCAGCCTGTTGCAACCTCATGCACAGACGGTGAACGATTTGCCGATACGTATGTACGGTGTGGTTCCGGTATTGGTGACTAATAAACAAACTATATTGCAACCACAAATTAAAATGCCGGAAGTGTTGCGGCCGGAAACGGACTTCACCGTTACCGTCAGCGAAAAGAACGGCAAGCAGATAACATACACGTTGGCCATTGTAGACGACGGATTACTCGACCTGACTAATTTCAAGACTCCCGATCCGTGGAATGAATTCTATGCCCGCGAAGCATTGGGCATCCGCACCTGGGATATGTATGACGATGTACTCGGAGCATCTGCCGGACGCTACAGTTCATTGTTCAGTACGGGTGGTGACGAGACATTGAAACCGGCCGATGCAAAAGCTAACCGCTTCAAGCCGGTAGTGAAATTTATCGGTCCGTTCTATCTGGATAAAGGAAAACAGAAGACGCACACGCTGAAACTACCGATGTACGTAGGTTCTGTACGTACGATGGTGGTAGCGGGGCAAGACGGAGCTTATGGAAAAGCGGAAAAGACTTCTTTCGTGCGGACACCATTGATGTTGCTGTCAACACTGCCCCGTGTGCTGAGCACACAAGAAGAGATTACTGTTCCGGTAAATGTCTTTGCCATGGAGAAGGAAGTGAAGAATGTATCGGTATCCATCCAGGCCTCAGGTGGAGGTGTACAAGTGATCGATCCCAATAAACAATCCATAACTTTCAGTCAACCGGGTGACCAACTCGTTTACTTTAAAATAAAGACCGGAAGTAAAACAGGAAAAGCAACGATACATATCACTGCCAGCGGTGGCAGTCAGCAGGCGAAAGAGACCATTGAAATCGAAGTCCGAAACCCGAATCCGGCAGTGACCTTCCGCAACAGCCAATGGGTGGAAAAAGGAGAAAGTGTAACACTTCCTTATTCATTGAATGGTGCTTCTCCGGCAAATAGCCGTATACTGCTGGAAGCCTCACGTATTCCTTCGGTAGATATCAGCCGCAGGTTCGACTACCTGTATAATTATCAGCATCATTGCACCGAACAGCTGACTTCCAAAGCTCTGCCGCTATTGTTCGTCAGCCAGTTTAAAGCTGTGGATGAGGAAGAAGCTCAAAAGATTAAGGCCAACGTACAGGAAGCGATACGGCAACTCTATGCGCGCCAGCTTCCGAACGGCGGTTTTGTTTACTGGCCGGGAAATGCCAGTGCCGATGAGTGGATTACTTCTTATGCGGGCATGTTCCTTGTTTTGGCGCAGGAGAAAGGCTATGCTGTCAACTCGAATGTACTGAATAAGTGGAAACGCTTCCAACGTGCTGCTGCCCAGAACTGGCGGATGCCGGATCAGGATGACAGTTGGGGTTACTGGCAAACGGGAGTGCAACAAGCATACAGATTGTACACACTGGCATTGGCCGGTGCACCTGAGCAGGGTGCCATGAACCGGATGAAAGAACAAGCTAACCTGCCTCTGCAAGCCAAATGGAGATTGGCAGCCGCTTATGCCCTGACAGGCAAGATGAAACCGGCTGAAGAACTGGTATTTAAGGCAGAAACCACCGTTGCTCCTTATTCCTCACAGAACTACATCTATGGTTCGTATGATCGTGACGAAGCTATGATATTGGAAACTTTACTCCTGATGAACCGAGACCAGGCGGCATTGCAACAGGCGAAGAAGGTATCCAAGAATCTGGCCGAAGAGAATTGGTTCAGTACACAGTCCACTGCTTTCTCATTGATGGCGATGGGACGCCTGGCTGAGAAGCTTTCAGGTACTTTGGATTTCACCTGGACTTGGAACGGAAAGCAGCAACCCGTAGTGAAATCAGCCAAGGCTGTATTTGCAAAGGAACTGTCCACTTCACCGGCTTCGGGTAATATTATAGTAAAGAATGAAGGTAAAGGTGCATTAAGTGTGGACCTCATTACACGCACGCAATTACTTAATGATACGTTACCCGCAATATCCAATAACCTCCGCCTGGACGTAAAATATACGGATATGAACGGAGCGACGATATCTATAGATGATATCAAGCAAGGAACAGACTTTATGGCAGTCATCACTGTAGGTAATATCAGTGGAACCACTGCTTACAGCAATTTAGCATTGACACATATTCTGCCGTCAGGTTGGGAAATTTACAATGACCGGTTGATGACTCCGGAAGCGACGCCTACCCGTGAGTATACCTACCAGGATATTCGTGACGACCGCGTACTGACTTACTTCGACTTGCGTCGCAGCGAACTGAAAAAGTTCACCATAAGACTGCAAGCTACATATGCAGGTAATTTCATTTTGCCGGCTATCCAGTGCGAAGCCATGTATGACGATTCGGCACAGGCACGGACCAAGGCGGGAAGAACGACTGTCAGCCGTTAAGTTCATTTCATGGGGACTAAGATTATAAAGTACTTCAAACAACTGTCTATCACCAGAAAAGTAATACTCATACTTATTACAATTCTGGTGATAGCCTATATCTTTTGCCTCCCCCGGCAACTTTTCCATGTGCCCTACTCCACCGTCGTCACTGACCGGAACGGTGAATTACTGGGCGCACGCATTGCATCCGACGGTCAATGGCGCTTTCCACCCCGGACCACTACTCCGGAGAAAATAAAGCAATGCCTCATCACTTTCGAAGACAGGCATTTCCATCACCATTGGGGAGTCAATCCTGTCTCCATTGGCAGAGCCGCCTACCAAAACCTAAAGAATAAGCGCATTGTAAGTGGAGGAAGTACCCTCACCATGCAAACGATCCGTCTGGCAAGAAACGAATCGCGTACTTTTGGAGAAAAGTTCATAGAAATGATCCTGGCCACCCGACTTGAGTTTCGCGCTTCAAAAGAGAAAATCCTGTCCATGTACATTTCACATGCTCCTTTCGGAGGAAACGTAGTAGGGCTCGATGCCGCTGCCTGGCGATATTTCGGACATCCCGCCGAAGAACTGTCCTGGGCAGAAGCAGCCATGCTGGCAGTACTTCCAAACGCACCCGCCATGATTCATCTCTCCAAATCACGACAATTATTACTTAATAAAAGAAACCGTCTGCTAAAACAACTATATGCACGAAAGATTATAGATAACTCCACTTACGAACTGGCTATCAGCGAACCACTCCCCGACGAGCCTCACCCACTCCCCCAAACCGCTCCCCATCTGGTCAGTCGCTTCTATCAGGAACGAAACGGAAAATATTCCGTATCAACCATCGACAGGGGTATTCAAACCCAAATAGAGAACGCAGCCGAACGTTGGAGCAATGAATTTAACCGGAGTGATATACGCAACCTGGCAATTCTGGTGATTGATATCCGAACCAATCAGGTTGTGGCTTATTGCGGCAATGTCAATTTCGAACGGAAGCAAGCCGGTAACCAGGTAGATGTTATTCAGGCACCCAGAAGCACGGGAAGTATTCTGAAACCATTTTTATATTACGCCATGTTGCAGGAAGGCAGTCTGCTACCTCATACGCTACTGCCCGATATACCGGTTAATATTAATGGCTTTACACCTCAAAACTTCAGTTTGCAATTCGAAGGTGCTGTTCCTGCTTCGGAAGCGCTTGCACGTTCATTGAATATTCCGGCAGTGACGATGCTACAAAGATATGGTGTTCCCAAGTTTCATACTTTTCTGAGGCAAATAGGCTTAAAAACAATCAACCGCCCGGCTTCCCATTATGGTTTATCACTCATTCTGGGCGGAGCGGAAGCTACCCTGTGGGATGTGACAAATGCGTATGCTTACATGGGGCGGAGTTTATTGCAGCTTCCACAAACAGAATGTAGTTTGCTGCTTGCGGACGCTGAAGGATCAGGAGAACCAGAAGTCTTCGCTTCGGAAAAATCGACGGATACTTTCCAACCGGGAGCCGTATGGCAAACCTTCAATGCGCTAACCGAGGTGAATCGTCCCGAAGAAATAGACTGGAAATCAATCCCCTCCATGCACCCCATTGCCTGGAAGACCGGAACAAGCCACGGATTCCGCGATGCCTGGGCTGTAGGAGTCACCCCTCACTACGCCGTAGGTGTGTGGGTAGGAAATGCTACAGGAGAAGGTAAACCTGGTCTTGTAGGAGCACGGACAGCTGGTCCGGTTTTGTTTGATGTATTTAGTCTGCTACCTCCGACACGGTGGTTCAGGCGTCCGGGAGATGTCTTTGTCAAGGCTGAGATATGCCGGAAATCCGGACACTTGAAGGGTAGGTTTTGCGAAGAAACAGATACTTTACTGATTCTTCCTGCCGGACTAAAGACGGAAGCTTGCCCTTATCATCACCTTATCACCCTTTCAGCCGATGAAACTCACCGTATCTACGAGAATTGCGCAAATTTGGAACCAACTATCCAGAAGTCCTGGTTCACTTTGCCACCTGTATGGGAATGGTATTACAAACAGCATCATCCGGAATACAATCCGCTCCCTCCCTTCAAACCGGGCTGCGGAGAGGATGCATTGCAACCCATGCAATTCATCTATCCATCTATGAATGCCCATATTGTGTTACCTAAACAAATGGATGGAAGTCCGGGCTTTCTAACCGCCGAACTGGCCCACGGCAATCCGAGTACCACCATCTTCTGGCACCTTGATAACACTTATCTTACCCATACACAGGACTTTCATAAGATCTCCTTGCAACCCACGCCCGGAAAACATTCACTAACAGCGATAGACGAAGCAGGAAATACAGTAACCACTACATTTTATATCAATTAGGGTTAATGAAACCGATTTTCCTAAAGACAGGTACGCGGACGACACGGATTGGGCGGACGAACGCGGATTTTTAATTCATTAATATTATTGTGCAATTCTTCTTTATCCGCGTTCGTCCGCCCAATCCGTGTCGTCCGCGTATCCATCCCCCTTGAACAGGTGGTGTTTTTGTACAAAAAGATTCCATTTTAGTCTTTTTAATGAAAATACCTAAAAGAAGTGAGTGCATAGTTACCAAAAAGTGGCTACATTTGTATCCCGAAACAGTGTCAGAAGAAAACACCTTGTTCCGAAAAACAACCCCAACACTAGAATTAGTGAACATTGTTTTTTGTATATTTGTTAAATCTTAGAAGCGACAAGCTTTAATCAATTTATTAATACCAATTAAGTTATGAAAACCAATCTTAGTTCTCAAATCACTCTCAACAGAGTCTCCCCCAGGTATTACAGGCCTGAGAATGCATTTGAAAGGTCGGTATTGACCCGACTGGAAAAAATCCCAACCGACATCTACGAATCGGCAGAGGAAGGCGCCAACCACGTTGCCTACGAAATAGCTCAACTTATTCGTGATAAACAGAAAGCCGGACGCTTCTGCGTATTGGCATTACCGGGCGGTAATTCTCCCCGCAACGTATACTCAGCCCTTATCCGTATACATAAAGAGGAAGGTTTGAGTTTCCGCAACGTTATCATATTCAACCTTTACGAATATTATCCTCTTACATCAGATGCCATCAACAGCAACCTGAATGCCTTGAAGGAAATGTTCCTTGATCATGTGGACGTTGACAAGCAGAATATCTTTAGCCCGGACGGTACAATTCCTAAAGATACCATCTTTGAATATTGCCGCCTGTACGAGCAACGCATCGAAAGTTTCGGCGGATTGGATGCCGTATTACTGGGTATCGGGCGCGTAGGTAACATTGGTTTCAACGAACCGGGTTCCCGCCTGAACTCCACCACCCGTTTGATTTTACTGGACAACGATTCACGCAATGAAGCATCCAAAATGTTCGGTAGCATCGAAAGCACTCCGATCAGCTCCATAACAATGGGTGTTTCTACCATCCTGGCTGCCAAGAAAATCTATCTGATGGCATGGGGTGAAGACAAAGCCAAAATGGTAAAAGAGTGCGTAGAAGGTACTGTAACAGATACCATTCCGGCATCTTTCCTGCAAACTCACAACAATGCTCATGTAGTTATCGACCTTTCTGCTGCCGGTAACCTGACACGTATCCACCGTCCATGGTTAGTGACTTCCTGCGAATGGAACGACAAACTGATTCGTAGCGCCATCGTCTGGTTGTGTCAACTGACAGGCAAGCCGATCCTGAAACTGACAAACAAGGATTACAATGAAAATGGTTTGAGCGAACTGCTGGCTCTGTTTGGTTCGGCATATAATGTGAATATCAAGATCTTCAACGATCTGCAACATACCATCACCGGATGGCCGGGTGGTAAACCGAATGCGGACGATACCTATCGTCCCGAACGTGCGAAACCGTATCCGAAACGTATCGTTGTATTCTCTCCGCATCCCGATGATGACGTAATCTCCATGGGTGGTACAATCCGCCGCTTGGTAGAACAAAAGCATGACGTACACGTGGCTTACGAAACTTCCGGTAACATTGCCGTAGGTGACGAAGAAGTAATCCGCTTCCTGCATTTCATCAATGGTTTCAACCAGATCTTCAATAATAGCGAAGACAAGGTAGTTGTTGATAAATATGCAGAAATCCGTAAATTCCTGAAAGAGAAGAAAGACGGTGACATCGATACACGGGACATCCTCACAATTAAGGGTTTGATACGTCGTGGTGAAGCGCGCACCGCTTGTACGTACAATAATATACCTCTGGATCATTGCCACTTCCTTGACCTGCCGTTCTACGAAACTGGCAGAATACAGAAAGGTCCGTTGACCGAAGCTGATGTGGAAATTGTACGTAACCTGCTGCGTGAAGTGAAACCTCATCAAATATTCGTTGCCGGTGACCTCGCCGATCCGCATGGCACACACCGTGTCTGCACAGATGCCGTATTTGCTGCTATTGATCTGGAAAAAGAAGAAGGTGCAAAATGGTTGAAAGATTGCCGTATTTGGATGTATCGTGGTGCATGGGCCGAGTGGGAAATTGAAAACATTGAAATGGCAGTACCTATCAGTCCGGAAGAACTGCGTGCAAAACGTAATTCAATCCTGAAACACCAGTCTCAGATGGAAAGTGCACCATTCCTGGGCAACGACGAACGTTTGTTCTGGCAACGCAGTGAAGACCGCAATCGTGGTACCGCCGCATTGTATGACAATCTCGGTTTGGCATCTTACGAGGCAATGGAAGCATTCGTGGAATATATTCCGCTGTAATCAACTGACCATATAATAAAGAAAAAAGGTTGCAATGTCAAAACATTGCAACCTTTTTTTAATGGTTAACCCAACGGATTCTCATCCAAGCCTCCGCCACTACCGGAGCCGCCCTCTTCGGAAGAAGAATCACCGGTGGAAGCAACTTGGAGTTCTTCCCAAAAGACATTGGATTCATTCACCATGGAGCGAGTGGTCACCTGACTACTCACATTACGGTGAACTTCAGGAATAAAGCGAACACGTATACCCTTTATTTGCTTGGCACTCACCTCCTTCGGTGAAGCCACCCCATTTTTGTTGGTAGCAGCAGTGTAATAAAAAGTTCCTACCCCATCCAGTTTCACCGTACGTCCGTCAGCCATATAGTCGCCCAATACGCCTCCTAAGTTCTTCACAATTGCATAAGCATCACCCGGTGTTACAGTGGAAACAAATGCTAACTTTGCAGCAATCTGATCAGTAGTTACCGGTTTGCCTACTGTAACGGATTGAGGATACCATAAGCCATTGATTGGCTGCTGCTGTTTCTTAAAAAATGCCATAATAATAATGTATTAAATTGATAATATTGTTGCAGTGAACCAGTCATCCCTGCCTTGACCTACCTGTTTATAGCGAACAGCCCGAAATCGCATCGCATATATAAGGAAGAAGAAAAGATTGCCGCGAGGCCCCGGCGGAAACGTTTTTCCTTCCTCAAATCCGATATTGCAAAGTTAGGGCGGCGAGAAGGCAAAAGCAAGAAAATGGCATCTACAACCGGCTTCTATAAAGCACTGTAACACAACACAATACAAAAGCCAGATCTCTACAAGGCTTATCAAGAACTCGAAATGAGAAATAATGGGAAAAGACATAAATGCAGGAGGATCTCTACAGCGCATACACATAAATAGCTGATAATGAGATATGCGTTTTTTCAGTGTGTCTACAATGCCCTCTTATTTGAAAACTTCGAAAGACATATTACCTACATCTATAAAATTCCCCAATACCTATTTTGATCAGTACCGTGACATCGGCTATATGGTTGATATTATTTGCCCAAAGACTTTAGCATTTTATTAATGCACTTTTTCTTCTGTTCCATATTGGGATGTACATAGAGGTTTAGAGTTGTGCTGATATTAGAATGCCCCAATATTACACTAACTGTTTTATAGTCGCAATTGCTCTCAATGCACCGAGTAGCAAAAGAATGGCGCAACCCATGAAATTTCAGTTGTGGCATTTTCAGTTGCTCCATAAGTTTCTTATAGTAGTTACGATAGGTACGTGGCTCCGTTGGCTCATTCTCATTCGTCAGCACATAGAAATCATCATTGACCACCTTCTTTAGTGGTTTAACGATAGATAGTAATTCCTTACTCATGGGAATCTCACGAAATGAGTTTTGGGTCTTGGGCGTGTTGATGACAAGTTCTGTATGTTTTGTTTCCCCTTCTATCACATAGATACGCTCGATAGTTCGCTGAACTGTGACTGTCCCTGTGTTTACGTCTATATCAGACCATTTTAAAGCGCATATTTCACCTATTCGCAAACCTGTGCTTAGACATACATAAATACCCAAATTTCTAAAAGTGAAGTTATCATGAATAAAATCTAATATCTTTTTATGGTTTTGAACGGTCAATACTTCAATCTCCTTGTTTGATTGCACCGTTGGATATTTTATATCCCACTCATAATAATTCATCCATTCATTTTTTACCCCAAACTTCATCACCATTTTTAGTACAATTAAAATGTCCTTAATGGATTTGGCACTTAGTCCGGTATCCAACTTTTCCAAGACGAATGCCTGAACATGTTTTTCACTCAGCTCACAACTTTCACCAAAGGAAGGTAAAATGTGATTCTCCAGAATCAACATATATGTTGCAAATGTTGATTGCTTTACATACGGTCGCTTTTCAACTTTCCAAGCATCCGCAATTTTTCTAATTGTTTTATTTGTCATACTAATTCTAAATTAGGTACTCTATAATTAGAGAAATATAATCATTTTAGTTCCAATTTTGAGATTTCCGGGGTTTACTGGGGAGTGGAGACAAGATTTAATGGAAAACGTTACTGAAAGAATTGGTGATGGTATTCATTCAACTCCAACATATAATGAATATGGCGATTATTTCTTTATTAATGGGAATAATTTAGTTGATGGAAAAATCAAGATTTTCAATAACACACAAAAGGTTACAAAAGAAGAAGCATTAAAACAAAATGCGAATGTCTTATGTGACAATTCACTACTACTCTCTATTAATGGCACTATTGGTAATGTTGCTATATATAACAATGAGCGTATAATGCTTGGGAAAAGTGCATGCTACATAAATCCTAGTGCGAAAATTCTTCGAGACTTTCTTTTCTTTTACTTGCAGAATAGCAAAATACAAAAGTATTTTATATTGGAGCTCACAGGTTCAACCATAAAGAATCTATCTCTTACGTCAATAAAGAATACAAAATTAAGACTGCCAAGTATTCAAGAGCAAGCTAAAATAGCAAAACTGCTTCGTGCGATAGACGAGCGAATTGCTACCCAAAACAAAATCATTGAGGATTTGAAGAAACTAAAGTCTGCAATTTCAGAAAAGCTTTTCAAGTCCGCAATTGGAGAGATCGTAACCTTGAGAGAAATATGTGATATAATTAAAGGAAAGCAAATCAATGGCGAATATCTCAAAGACAGTGGCAAATACTATGTAATGAATGGAGGCACAGAGCCTTCTGGATATTATGAAAATTATAATGTCGAAGCCAACACTATATCAATTAGTGAAGGAGGTAACTCTTGTGGATATGTACAATTCAACTCTTCTCCTTTTTGGAGTGGGGGACATTGCTATACCATTCAAAACATTAAGGATGTTGTGGATAAAGGCTATCTATACCACTATCTCAAATCTAATGAAGGCTCGATCATGAAGCTCCGTATCGGATCAGGTCTTCCAAACATTCAGAAAAAGGATCTGGGCGACTATAAGGTACAGATTATAACAATGGATCAACAAAAATCTATTTCTGCTTGCTTGTCATTGCTTGAAAGAAAAACAGAAATTGAGGAAAATTTATTGTTTGCCTTACAATATGAGAAACAATATCTACTCCGCCAGATGTTTATATGAACATTTGACGGAGTAGATACTTCTTTTGTGAAGAATATAAATCACAAAGCATATTGCTTTCTATCAAAGAATCTAATGATGTGAGAAGTTTTGTACAATGATTCATCGTTGATTTTTCTGGGATTGGAAACGACATACTAAGTATATCTTCACCATTAAGATTCGCTATAGCCCCATTACCGCCTTGCAGAGAATTCAATATATATCTACGGTATCTGTTAGTTTGAAATAACCATTTCACAATAGGTTCTTTGGAACGATAGATACCGCAAAAAGCACCAACCGTAATAGGGGATAAGCACTCTCTATCATAATAAGATGATTTACCAACTAAAGAAGAACTACCATTTGCCATGCAAATAACAATATCTCCACTTTGTAATTGTTGTTCGGCAGACATTTGCTTGCGCACAAACACAACGTCATTATTATAATCAAGTGAACTTCCGTTGACAATATTGTTAGACCGACAAGTATGCCATCTTCTTCAATAACATCATTACTACTGTATGTTAACCCACGAATATATGAGCCTACATCTCTAAGTAACATTTCATTAGAACGAATACTACTTAATAGACTTTCAATAATTGCAGATGCGCAATCCCTAATTTGATTCGAAAATGCAGATACAAGTCAAGCTAATCAGACGTTTTACGCCTAAAATCATCGCATTTTTTGCGATATTATAAGGTCTCTCTTGTTGATACGACAATAATTGAGTATATTTGCCGCAAATATTGCGACGTTATTCGTTGCTTAATGACGCATCAGATATGTATATACACGAAAGAGACAATTGGACTACATTCCGTTGGAATGCGACTGAGCTAACGGCACTTCTTGAAGAAGTGAACCGCAAACAGGGTTTGTTGTATGGCAGGCTTGCCTCGCTTGGCTTTGATAGCAAATTAAAAGCGATGGCGGAAAATCTGACGTATGATGTAGTTTATTCGTCAGAAATAGAAGGAATACGATTGAATGTAGATGAAGTACGTTCATCCATTGCTCGAAAATTGGGTATAGAAAATATCAAACAGACAGCACCGTCGCACTACATAGATTCTGTTGTGGCAGTCATGCTTGATGCAGTAAAATATTACGACCAGTTGTTGACAAAAGAGAAAATTTGTGCATGGCAAGCAGCATTCTTTCCGACAGGTTTCAGTGAGGGGTCACAGATTGAAGTTGGACAGTATCGTACAAACGAGGAACATATAGTTTCCGGAATGTTCGGTCGCGAGAAAATCCATTATATTGCTCCCTCACCGGAACGCGTAGACGAAGAAATGGCACATTTTCTTGATTGGTTCAACAGTCAGGAAAATATAAATTCAGTTATAAGGTCAGCCATTGCACATTTCTGGTTTGTTAGTATTCATCCATTTGAAGATGGTAACGGACGCTTGGCACGCATACTATCTGATATGTTGTTGGCCCGTGCAGATAAGAGTGAGTTCAGATTTTATAATATCTCCTCTCAAATAAATAAAGATAAAAACCACTATTACGATATTTTAGAAAAAGCTCAACACAGCGATGGTGACATTACGGAATGGATATACTGGTATGCTAGTACGTTGTCGGTTGCACTTGACGAAGCGGAAAATATCGTCAGTACCATCTTGAACAAAAGTATCTTTTGGCAAAAGGCTTCTTCTGTACCACTTAGCCAAAGACAGACCGATATGCTGAACCTGTTCCTTGATGGCTATGAAGCAAAGATAACTTCCAAAACTTGGGCATCATTAGCTAAATGTTCCAAAGACACAGCTATACGAGATATTCAAGATCTTGTAGATAAAGAGATTCTTCGAGAAGATATTCCCGGAGCCAAACGACCGAGCTATTCCATTATATATGACCCAGAAGACATCACTGTCTTTTTTTCTGAAATCAGCATCGAGCAGCAAAATGGAAATCAATACATCAAAGCCCTCTATAAAGGCAAGTTAAAAGTGTGCGAAAGAATTTTGCCACTTGATGCAGAGCGATTTGAAAAAGGCGACCTTCCATTAGAGAACCTGCTTGCTAAGTATTGCTCATATCTGAGGATAAGTAAGTAATTTGCATATTAATAGTCCTTAATCAAGGGAATTGCACAGAGTATAGCGCACAGCAACAAGTTCAATGTACGCATAGCCGAATGTTTGGAATGCAGCTCTTCAACTTTGCAAGAAAGCGAAATTTGGGAGTCTGGTTATTATCCTGTGTATGGTGCTAATGGAATTGTTGGCTACCTTGACAACTATAATACTCAAAGTGAAGCTATTTATATTATCAAAGATGGTTCGGGAGTGGGAACTGTTTCTTATGTTACCGGCAAGTGTTCAGCAACAGGGACATTGAGTATCTTGCAAGCTAAAGAAGGTTATTCACTCCAATATCTTTATTATTTACTGAAAGTATTCAACTTTGAACCATATAAAACAGGGGTGGCAATACCTCACATATATTTCAAAGACTATGGTAAAGCCAAAATCTTTTGTCCATCATATTCTGAGCAACTTAGATACGCCAAGCTATTATCTGTAATAGATAACAAACTATTGGCAGAACAGAATATTCTAACAAATTTTGGTTTGCAGAAGCAATACTTGCTCCGTCAGATGTTTATATGAACATTTGGCGAAGCAGATACTGCTTTTGAGTAGTATACTGTTCAAGCATTGACTTTTCGGTCTCTATTTTTATTGTTATCCTGCTCAATACTGAATAAATCCGCTTTTGATTATCTAACGAAGGCAACATAATGTTTGCTTTCTCAAAATCTGCCTTGCAAAGATTAAATCGTGTGCTTCCCTGTGCAAATGGGTATATGAATTTTCGGAACGGAGTTGAAGATACATAATATGAAAAATATGGAGAATAGGCAAGTTGCTCATTCTCAATATGAATACCAAAGCAAAAACTATTCAAATAAACGCTGTTTTTCCCTAAATAGACAGATCCAATACCAACTTCTTCTGGTGTTTCAGAAGATAGAGTAAACAATATGTCGCCATATTTGACAACATTCTGTTTTTCTCCATCGTTTATGCGAACATATTGATAGTCATTCTCATTTATAAAATTGTTTGAATAGACATTCAGATATGTTATGAATGGTTTGCCTGCTCCAAAATCATCTGCTGATTTCCCCGATAATCCAGAATATGATTGTCCTAATTCTGCAAATGATGTAGTTATTCCATTGCTATATTGCTTATATAATGAATCATTTAATCCCTTGATTAAGGACTCGTATTTCTCAATGATTTTGTTTTGGGTAGCAATTCGAGCATCAAGTAACGACAACATCGTTGCAATTTTATGCTGTTCTTCTTTTGAAGGTAAATTGATTCTTAGTTTGAGCAGTTTATTAACTGCTAATCCTGGTTGCGCGGATTGATCAGAATATTGACCTAAATTCATATTAAGAAGCAAATACTGAAAGAAGCCGGTTACATTTTCAGTATTTGCTTGAACAGCAATTGCATGTTCTGTTATATATGACTTTCCTTCTGCTATATTAATATTGCCACATAAAGCACCTTGTCGACCAATTAGGACGAAGAAACCGTCATGATTAAATGTGCTTGTATATCCTCTTAGTCCGTTACCACCATAAACAGGATAAAGTCCTTCGCTCAAAATATTTTCAGCTTTAAGTCCCTTTCCACTCTTAAATTCAGAACAAGTTTCCGCGGCTGTAGTTTCCTTCCACTCCCCAGTAAACCCCGGAAATCTCAAAATTGGAACATTGAGGCTTTTATTGTTGTTAGTATTTGCCATAATTAGTGCCTTCCATTTATACGATTAATAATTTCGTTGGCTGTAATATCTTTCATCAACGTAAAGCCAAACCATTCCTTGCCTAAATCCTTGATGGATGCACCGATATGATAGACTTCATCATCTATAATCAGGAAACGGTCGTGGGCTTGACGAAAGACATTTGCGGTGATAGGCGGATATTGAGCATTGTGGCGGTTTATATCCAGTTGCAGTTGAGGGCTGATTTGTTGTGTGTAGATTGTTGCAACAATACCATTATCCCTTTTATCAAGCATGGTCAACACTGTTTCGTCCACATAGTTGTCTATGAGAACAATGGAAGTCTTAGCTTTCTTAATTAAATCAGATACAAACATATACGCATCAAATACTTGACCATCAAAGAATATACCTTGGCTTGTAGTTTCTTTCTCCTCGAATTTCTGGAATATCTCGTCTATGCGCTTGTCTGCTTCCTGTTGATGCTGTTGCATCTCCAGTTGGTGATACTCTATCATTTCAAGTCGTTGGAATACTTGGGCATTGTTCACAAGGAAACGACGCATTGCAACAAAAGCATCCATAATCTGAATACTTACAGATACGGCTGTTTCGCTACGAAGTACCGAAGATAACATCGCTACTCCTTGCTCAGTAAAGACATAAGGACATACCGAAGAATGCTTCAAGCTCTCGAATCGGTCACAATTTGCGACCAGTTCCTTTGTCTCGTCTTGGGATAACTGGAATCTGAAACGTTCAGGGAATCGCTCGATATTACGTTTAACCGCTTGATTAAGAACCTTAGTATCTACGCCATAAAGCTCTGCTAAGTCTCTATCAATCATAACTTGAATGTTTCTAATTGATAGAATACGTCCTTCTATTTGGGTGACATTGCTTAACCGGTCACAATTTGTGACCGGTTGCAAGCCATTTGTATGATTCATGCTTTCGTCCATGTCTATTTAAATTAATCTACCAATCCCAATTCTTTCAAGTAACCTTCAATCTCAACATCAAGCTCTGCGCGTTTGGCTTCAAGATCTTTTATTTCAGCCATTACAGCTTTAATGTCTATAGGTTCTTCTTCTTCAAAGGTATCAACATAGCGAGGTATATTAAGATTATAGTCATTGTCTGCTATTTCTTGCATAGTGGCTAGATGGCTATATTTCTCTATCTCTGTACGATTACGATAGGTATCTATAATTTTCCGAATGTGCTCCGGACGGAGTTTGTTTTGTGTCTTGACTTTTTCAAACTCTTTGCTTGCATCAATAAACAGGATATTATCGTCTTCCTTACGGCATTTCTTCATTACAAGAATACATGTAGGAATACTTGTTCCATAGAATATGTTGGCAGGCAGACCAATAATGGCGTCAATATAATTTTTCTTTTCAATAAGGAAACGACGGATAACTCCTTCTGCATTTCCACGGAACAGAACACCATGAGGTGCAACACAAGCCATTGTACCACCATCAGTCAAGTGATATACCATGTGAAGTATGAAAGCGTAATCGGCAGTTTTTTTAGGTGCGAGGCGACCTGCTTTGCTGAAGCGATCGTCATTATTGAATTTTTCCTCGGATGCACTCCATTCCGCTGAAAAAGGAGGATTTGCTACAACTGCATCGAATTGAGTTTCACCAAAGGCGTCAGCTTCAAGAGTGTCACCATTTTCAATCTTGAAATTGCTAAACTTGATGCCATGAAGTAACATATTCATGCGAGCCAAGTTGTAAGTTGTAGGATTCTTCTCTTGACCATAGATTTCTGCTGCATTACCAGTATGAGCCGCACGAATTAGCAAAGAGCCACTTCCGCAAGTAGGGTCATAGACATTACGCAAACGGTCTTGTCCTGTAGTAACAATTTCAGCCAATATCTGACTAACTTCCTGTGGAGTGTAGAACTCGCCAGCCTTTTTGCCGGCACCAGCTGCAAATTGACCTATCATGTATTCATAGGCATCACCAAGCACATCAATCTGTGTGGCTGCATCTGCACTAAACTCTATTTCATTAAGCGCAATAAGAACATTGCTAATCAATTGATTCTTATCATCAGAACTCTTTCCTAGTTTAGGAGAAGCTAAGTCAATATCAGAGAACAGACCACCAAAGTCTTCTTCACTTTCATGACCAAGTGTACTATCCTCGATACGTTTCAATGAGCGTTCAAGATTAGGAAGAATATTCTCTTTTCGGTTTATTCCTTCAATAATTGAAGAAAACAGATAGTTTGGTTCTACGAAATAACCGATATTTTCCAAACATTCTTTCTTCACATCTTCTTGTAATTCAATAGAATCGCTATCTGTATGTTGCCATAATTGTTTAAATGTTATTTCGTCATCCTCTAATGCCTTATCAGCAAACGTTTCGATTTTTTCTGATAGATATTTGTAGAAAATAAAGCCAAGCGTGAAATACATAAAGTCACTAGCTGACATATTTCCACGCAAGTTATTTGCTACCGCCCACAATTGGGTACGGAGTTTCTGTTGTAATTCTTCGCTCATTGTATTATTTTCTTGTTATCAATAATGTTTCTGTTATTTTTATAGCTGGACAATTGTATGGATTTGATGTTAAGCACTGATGCTTATATACACCTCGAAAAGAATTAAGTGCTATAACCATATTCCAATATGATGTAGGATTACAATCGTAACCAGGGTCAAGACAGAATATATTAAATATTCCGTCTTCATTCTTCTCATATCCAATAGCTAAAACTGCATGAGCACCTCCTCCCTTATAATCTATACCAAGCATTATGGGAGAATCTAAATCTATTGTGTTTTGAATTTGCTCAATAAATCCATCTTTCAGATATTCCTTACTTTCGTCATCAAAACTTTCCGCTGATATAGATTCTATTGTCTTGCGGTTTAGCATCTTTTCTAATTGACTAAAATAGAAGCCATTTCTAACCAAGCCATATTTATCAAAGAAATTACAAAAAAGATTTTCAACTTCCGGTGTCTTTTTTAGAGTGTCATACAAGTCATCTAACTGATTCCTTTTAATGACTTTCAGAATCATTAGATACATCATCAATGAATAAACGGAACAAGCTCCGTCAATATCACCTTGTTTAATATGAATTGGGTTATCTGTCCGATTTTTAATACAGCAACCTTTTTCTGTAAGAAATAATGCTTCTATTATCTTTATCATATTAATCCCAACTAAATGTTTTAATAATAGAGCGTAACTTACCAAGAATACGTTCCATTGTCTTGCGACGTTTACTCAATCCCAAATGCTTTTCTTTCAACGCTTCTTGAATAATTTCAGGCTGCTCCTTTTGAAGATAATCGTATTCGGAAAGATAATGATTAAGTATATCTACATTCAAATCTTCTTCCGTAGCTACACAAGTAATAGCCTTGCTACGTTCTTCTGTAATGTAGTTGTTCAATCGCTCTTCTAAGTCTGTTGTACCATCAGCCTTTTGTTTATTATTCATAAAGTTGTCTCTATCGTCATCTACATTTTTCTTAATGAATCCGTCAATTAACTTGGCTTTACCACGCAACTCTGCATCCTTTATCATCGTGTCAATGATTTCCCCACGTTTAGCTTCATAATCCTCGCTATAAGGATTCAAATCTGCAATGAGTTCCAGGATATATGCTACGTTCACAATATCGCTATGCAGCAATTCCAAACAAAAGTCAATATCTTTCAGAGACAGGTCTTCTGTATCATCATTAGGAGAATCAGGATTATCTGTCGGTGGTTTAGGGGCGTCAGACGTAAATCCCTCATAGATATCAAGATACTTGCTTCTGAAGTCCATAAATTGTTGCTCTGTAAGACCTAAGTCTGCAGCATCTTCGTTATAGTCTTCATAGATTTGTATCTCTGCATGTTTCTTAATTATATCTCGAAATGCAAGGATGAAATCTTTTTTGTCATTTTCACTTTGAAGAGCATCTATACTGCTTGGATTTGGATATTTATCCGTGAAGTTTGTAGTCAATTCTACATACTCGTTCTTTACCTCTTCAAATGAAGGGCGAACGATATCCTCTGTATTATTACTGTTGCTAAACAGCTTTATTGAAGCATCAACATTATTCTTAAGATCACGGAAGCATACGATCTTACCAAAACGTTTCTTCTCATTAAGTACACGATTGGTACGACTGAATGCCTGAAGAAGCGCATGATACTCCATGTTTTTATCAACATAAAGTGTATTCAGTTTCTTTGAATCAAATCCTGTTAGGAACATACCAACTACAAGACATAAATCAAGAGACTTCATGTCGGAACGTTTCTTCTTCATACGAAGATTGATGTCATCGTAATATGCACGGAAGTTTTCTTGGCTGAATGATGTACCATACATATAATTATAGTCATCCATGATTTCTTGCAAGTCATCAGCTTCGCCCACGCTATCACTAACGAAGCCATTATTCATTCCTGTGAGTTCGTCATCCTGACTTGTATTTGCTGCATAAGTGAACACAGCGCCAATACGAATATCAGGTTTCAATTCCTTGAATATCTTATAGTAGCGTATAAGCATTGGTACTGACTGAACAGCAAAGAGTGCATCAAATTCACCATCAAAAGTGGACTTATTGAAATTATTGAGAATGAATTTGGCAATTTCATGCATTCTGTCTTCATTCCCTTTATTTACCTCTTCGTTACCTTTATAATATTCTACAAGGAAGCCAAGCACGTTTTCGTCAGCAATGGCATCTTTGATTAGATACTGATGCAGACAGTTTCCAAATATTTCTTTGGTAGTATGATTATCTACAGCATTCTCTACAAATATTGGAGTTCCAGTGAATCCAAACATTTGTGTGTTATGGAAGAATTTCTCTATATTCTTATGACTATCACCAAAATGACTTCTGTGGCATTCATCGAATATCATAACAATACGAGAGTTGCGAATAGCGTCAATCTTATTACTATACCATGTTTTTGTTACAGCTGTATTGAGCTTTTGTATTGTAGTGATAATAATCTTTGATGTACCTGATAGTCTTTTTACAAGTTCACTTGTGTCATCAGTACCATCAACTGCGCCTGGTTCAAATGCTTCATACTCTGATTGGGTCTGAGTGTCAAGGTCATGGCGGTCTACAACAAACATTACCTTATCTACATCTGGCAACTCTGATACCAATTGGGCAGCTTTGAATGAAGTTAAAGTCTTGCCAGCACCTGTCGTATGCCATATATAGCCGTTATCATTGGAGTTCTCAACTTTATCAAGAATCTTCTCAACCGCATAATATTGGTAAGGACGAAGCACCATGAGACATTTATCTCCTTCATGCAAAACAATATATTTGCTTATCAGTTTGCCGAGAGTACACTTATCAAAGAAGAATGTTGCAAACTTATCCAATTCGTTGAATGGAGTATTAGCTGCATCAGTCCAATTGAAAGTAAACTTATATCCGCTATTTGGATTGTTAGCAAAATAGCGTGTATTCACACCGTTTGAAATAACGAATAACTGGATATAGTCGAACAAGCCATGAAATGATGTCTTATAGTATCGTTGTATCTGATTATATGCCTGCTTTAATTCAACGCCTCTTCTTTTCAGCTCTATCTGAACTAAAGGCAAACCATTGATAAGGATAGTAACGTCATAGCGACATTTTTTACGTCCTTCAATCGTTATCTGATTACTTACTTGAAATTCATTCTGGCACCAATGAGTACGATTCAGGAATTCCACCCATACTCGTTTACCATCTTCCGTGTCGAGCGGATAAAGATCGCGGAGTTTCTTTGCTTTTTCAAAGCGAGTTCCCCCTTCGAGATGAATCAATATTTTCTCGAACTCAGCATCAGTAAATCCAGTACGTCCGAATTCAGCCAATTGCTTCTTATTGTGTATTTCAAGCTGTTTCTTGAAATTAGCTTTCATGTTAGTTTCTTCGTCTATATGAACATATTCATAGTTCATTGAACGTAGCGTTGCAATCAGCCCACTTTCAAGTGCAGCCTCACTTTGTACTGACATAGGTATTAAATTTTACATTGCAAAGATAATTAAAAATCCTCAATTATCAGCCTTAGGACAACTATTCTATCAAATGTTGCATTTTTCTACCTCCACCCCATCTTTACCCAGAGCCAGAATATCAAAGCCTCAATCGCCCCTACAGCACCTTCTGAAAGGGGATAAGAAAAGGTAACGACTTTGGGGTAGGAAAGGTAACGAGTAAGGTATCCAAAGGTAACGACTGAGGGTGGCAAAGGTAACGACTTTCCCTAACACAGGTTTTGGGAAGGTTTCAAGGCAAGCGGAATATCGCCTTTTTGTAACGTTTTATCAACAATAAACGTATCATAATCTTTGGCAGTTTATATTCAATAGCTGCATTGGCATGCAAAGATATAATAAAAGAACAAGACGGGGGAAATGATTCAAATATATAAAATAAATGAAATGTATATCTCCCAACCAATAAAATACGTAATTTTGTCCGCCTCTGGAGCACAAAATATCTTTTGTTGTTCCCAGATGGCAGAACTAAACCGTATTACGTATGAAAAGAATTGTTTTATTACTTACCATAATTCTATATGGAAGCTCACTCTTTGCACAAGATATCGAGGCGAACGTGCAAGATCGTCTTCAATCTTTCTTCCGGGAATATACTACCACAACCGTAAATATAGGAACTTGCAAACTGGATAGTTTCCGCATCAATCACCAAAAGAAAAAGCTGTTCATCTATGCCGATGAAAAGTTTTCCTATCAGCCTTTTCGGCCGGAAACAGTGGATGCCATTTATCGACATCTGAAACAAATATTACCGGGTCCTGTGAACTACTACGATCTGACGGTAGTAACAAGCGGACAAACTATCGAAAACCTCATTCCAAACTTATATCGGAAAGGAAAGAAAGATAAGTCTCGCCTGTACAACGGACTGGAATACAAAGGTGAACCTTGGGTGACACGACTTTCCCATCCTTACAACGTCAGCCGGGGATTGGAAGGTAAGCATATAGCTTTATGGCAAAGCCACGGGAAGTATTTCATCAACAAAACAGGCGAATGGGGTTGGCAACGCCCCCGATTGTTCTGCACCACAGAAGACCAGTTTACACAATCCTTTATCCTGCCTTATGTTATCCCAATGCTGGAGAATGCCGGTGCCAACGTATTTACCCCCCGCGAGCGGGATACACAAAAGCAGGAAGTCATTGTCGATAATGACGGAACGCAGAATTCCCTATACCTGGATGTGAAAAGTCGTAAAGCCAAATGGGAGCAAACAGGACTCCCCGGTTTTGCCTGGCGCAAACAGGTTTATCGGGACGGAGAGAACCCCTTCGTCAGTGGTACCGCACGTTTTGCCCCTACAGAAAAGAAAAAAGACAAAGCCTTTGCCGAGTGGATACCCGATATTCCGGAAACAGGAGAGTATGCTGTATACGTCTCTTATCAAACTTTGCCTAATAGCGTAAGTGATGCCAAATATATTGTTTTCCATAATGGAGGAACCACTGAGTTCAAAGTAAATCAGCAGATAGGTGGTGGTACATGGGTGTATCTCGGTACTTTTTCTTTTGATAAGGGAAAGAACGATTATGGCATGGTGGTACTTAGCAATGAAAGCAAACAGAAAGGTGTAGTCTGCGCTGATGCCGTACGCTTTGGTGGTGGAATGGGCAATATAGAACGCGGTGGAGAAACCAGTGGAATGCCTCGTTATCTGGAAGGTGCCCGTTATTCCGCCCAATGGGCCGGTATGCCTTATTCGGTTTATGGCGGGCGTGAAGGTAAAGATGACATGTCTGATGACATTAATGTACGTTCCAGAATGATTAACTATCTGTCCGGCGGCTCGATATTCAATCCCAAAGACAAAGGTTTAGGAGTACCTTTTGAACTCTCAATGGCATTGCACAGCGATGCGGGTGCCAGCAAAGAAGATAAAATCATAGGTACGCTCGGCATATATACCACCGATTTCAATAACGGAGTACTCGGAGCCGGAACAGACCGCTATGCCTCCCGAGACCTTTCCGACATTCTGCTTACCCAACTCCAGCGGGATATCCGTTCCAGTTATGCTACGGACTGGACTCGCCGCAGCATGTGGAACCGTAATTACAGTGAAACGCGACTGCCCGCCGTTCCTTCCACTATTGTCGAATTACTTTCGCACCAGAACTTTGCCGATATGCGCCTCGGACATGATCCCAACTTTAAATTCACCGTAGGACGCTCTATTTATAAAGCCATTCTGCAATACCTTTGCGGCCAGCATGGCAAGGATTATGTGGTACAACCTCTTCCTATAAGTAACTTCGCAATTCGCTTCGGCAACAAAAAGAACACACTGGAACTTTCCTGGAATGGTGAAGAAGATCCGTTGGAACCAACTGCCAAACCGCGCGAATACATCGTATATACCCGCATCGGCCGTGGAGGCTTTGACAATGGCGTACGTGTCAATAGTCCCTCTTATACCGTAAAGATAGAACCCGGTATTGTCTATTCCTTTAAAGTAACCGCGGCCAACCGGGGTGGAGAAAGTTTCCCCTCCGAAATTCTTGCAGCTTATAAAGCAAAGAAAGAAAAAGGACGTGTGTTAATTGTCAATGGATTCGATCGCCTCAGTGGGCCAGCCGCCATTGATACCCCCACTGAAGCCGGATTCGATTTAAGTAAAGATCCGGGTGTACCTTACTTATATGACATCTCACTTTGTGGTGCTCAAACAGAATTCTCCCGTAAACAGACCGGAAAGGAACTGGGACGCAGTGGTAGCGAATGGGAAGGAATGCGAATTGCCGGGAATAGCTTCGATTATCCGTTCATGCACGGAAAGGCGATACAGGCATCCGGAGATTATAGTTTTGTATCATGCAGTGATGAAGCCGTAGAAAGCGGACGTATTCCATTGGAAGCTTACGATATCGTAGACTATATCCTCGGACTGGAAAAAGAAGACCGCCAAAGCAATCCGGCAAGCAATGCATATTACAAAACCTTTTCCTCTGCCATGCAGCGAGCACTGACCGCTTATTGCCAATCCGGTGGAAATCTGCTTGTGAGCGGTTCCTATCTTGGCAGCGATATGAACGGTTCGCAGGGAGACCGGGATTTCACACAAAACATTCTGAAATATGCCTACGGACAATCCATCACCGATAATCGCTCAGGAAATATTAATGGTCTGGGACGTACATTCAGTATCCCCCGCCTACCCAATGAGTACGCTTATCCCGTAACTGCTCCCGAATGTATTCTACCGATAGGTACCGCTTTCCCGGTACTCACCTATACTTCCGGAAATCAAAGTGCCGCCATTGCCTATCAGGGCAACTACCGTACCTTCGTTATGGGGTTCCCATTAGAGAGTATTGAACAGGAAACGGATCGCAACGCTGTCATGGCTTCTATCCTGCAATTCTTTCAAGCAAAAAAGTAGAAAACAATACGTCTAATTAAAAATAACGCTTATCTTTGCTCTCAGAGTATAAACCTTTAAAAATATAAAACACTATGTATACTATACAAGCAAACCCCAGCGGTACCCGCAGCCTAGAAATATCCGAAGAGAACCTGGCAACCATTGAGAAATATGGACTTTTCCGTCATCTTATTGACAGTAATGGTATTGTAGACGAATCTGTTTTGGAAAAACTGCGACTGAATATCCGCTCCCTCATCGCATCACAGGAAGAAGACAGCAAAGACTTGCTCGACCTCTGCATCGACGTGATATACCATAACAACATGAAGGCCTTCGGATTACAGCAACTGATTAAGCTCTATCTGGAATGGTTTTCAAAGCAGGAACCCATAGAAGAGGAATAATAAAATGAAAACAATCGACACGTGCGGTCAAAAACTTTACAGTCCTCTCATCCCGGCCGTCAAAGCCATGTGCGAAGCTACACTGGGTGAGAAACTGGAAATTATCATGAATGATACTGCTGCCTTCAATGATTTAAAAGAATATCTGGCAGAACAACAAATCGGCTTTCGTGAGATTTACGATGGCGAACAAATGACGGTGCAATTCACCAAAAGATAAATTGTGCAGTAAATAGCAAATCATCATTCATGATCGTATCCGGAAAATAAGAAATAAAAAACGAATCCTGTTTCAGCATAAGAAAGCTTCTAACAGGATTCGTTTTTATATTATTTTCTCTCATTTAATTATATTCCCGATTCATAATCAAGGGTACTACAAACCAAAATGTAGAACCTTTATTGACCTCAGATTCCAAACCTGCCCTACCTCCCAAATTTTGAATAATAGTTTGTGAAAGTGTCAACCCCAGACCTGTTCCCGGTACTTCCCGATCCAACTTTTTAAAACTGGAAAATATCTCTTGCTGTTCTTCTTTCGGTATCCCAATTCCGGTATCAGACACATAAAAATGAACCTCATCCGTTCCCTCCATACGGCAACTAAAGCGTATCTCACCTGATTTGGTAAACTTGATCGCATTATGAATCAGGTTTGCCATCACCTGAATGATGCGTTGGCGTTCAGAATACATGATAATAGGTTGCACAGAGTCTTCACAAATCAAATCAACTGAAGGATTATTGAATAGTTTCACCTTAAACATACCTTCCAGTTCTCTTAACAAGTCATTGGCATCAAACTCAGAATACTCAAAATTCAGAGTTCCGGCTTCTATCTGCGAAAGATCAAAGATATCATTTATCAAACGTAACAAACGTTCATTGTTCTCTGAAATAATATCCATATACATTTTCTTTTCCTCTTCATCAGAAGCAGTAGCTATCAATCCCGAAAAACCAACAATCGCATTCAGTGGTGTACGGACTTCATGACTTATATTCGCAATAAAAGTGGATTTCAATCTCTCTGCAGATATCGAATTCTTTCTCTCAATATTCAGCAACCTTTGAACATTCTGTAGTTCCGTCACATCATAAACCGTCAATACCATATGATCTTCCCCGTCAATAACAACATAAGCACCCGATACTGAAACATCACAAGGAATCACTTTGTCTTCTTTGTCATTCAGAAGATTCATAGAAGCATTTACTTTTTGGAAACTCTCTTTCTTATGAAAAGCTCTTCCAATAGCCGCGCGGATACCACAAAGTTTACACTGCTGATGCATACCACATTCGCCGGCTTCGGCAGCATTCCGGCAATGCAACAGGTCACCGACCTTTTGTGTCATACCAACCTCAGGAGCAGGAAGCTTATTCAAGGAATAGTAATTGGTATCGCAGACTATAAAATCTTTATCAATCAGTAAAAAATAAGCATTGATATTCTGCAAAATCATAGTTGTCTGATCGAGTTTGCGTTGTATCACATCTTTTGATTCTTCATACGGAGGTATTTCCATAATATATAGATTGATTTATATTTTATTTGTGCCATCGGCGTACAAAAGTATAAAATATAAAGATAAAACAGACGATTCTCTGATATTTTTGTTAGCGCTCATCTTACAAGGCGGATTTCGTCGTCTCACGAAGCCGTTTTACCTCGGACTTGGGGACGAACCGCAAGCATCGTCAACAGGAATTTAACTATGCATTTTCTGGCTGAACTTCATTTTATGCGTATCTTTGCGGCATGAAAGAATATCGACTGACTGATTGGTTGCCCACAACGAAAAAAGAAGTGGAGTTGCGCGGATGGGACGAACTGGACGTTATCCTGTTCAGTGGTGACGCTTATGTAGACCACCCTTCTTTCGGGGCTGCTGTTATCGGACGTATCCTCGAAGCAGAGGGTTTGCGCGTGGCGATTATACCTCAACCCAATTGGCGGGATGACTTACGCGACTTCAAGAAGTTAGGACGTCCCCGCCTGTTCTTTGGTATCAGTCCCGGATGTATGGACTCTATGGTAAACAAATACACTGCCAACAAGCGTTTACGTAGTGACGATGCCTATACACCGGATGCACGTCCGGATATGCGTCCGGATTACCCTTCAATTGTTTACACTCAAATTCTGAAGAAATTATATCCCGACGTTCCCGTCGTATTGGGAGGTATCGAAGCAAGCATGCGCCGCGTGACGCATTATGATTATTGGCAGGATAAGCTTATGAAAAGCATTCTCATAGAAAGCGGGGCCGACTTGCTGATTTACGGAATGGGAGAAAAACCTGTGGTGGAACTGATAAGAAGATTCAATGATAAGCGGTTATCACTAAATACCATTCCGCAAATTGCTTACCTATGCAAGACAACGGACTTCATCAGTGAAGAAGGAGATATCCGTCTCTTTTCTCATGCTGAATGTCTGAAAGACAAGAAGAAGCAGGCTGCCAATTTCCGCCACATTGAAGAAGAGAGTAATAAATATACAGCTTCCCGTATTACACAGGAAGTGGATAACATGACTGTTGTTGTCAATCCTCCTTACCCACCCCTGACGGAAGCTGAACTCGACCGTTCGTACGATTTGCCCTACACCCGTCTGCCTCATCCCAAATACAAAGACAAGCGAATTCCGGCATACGATATGATTAAGTTTTCGGTGAATATCCATCGTGGGTGTTTCGGTGGTTGTGCATTCTGCACGATCTCGGCACATCAGGGAAAGTTTATTGTAAGCCGCAGTAAAGAAAGCATTCTTAAAGAAGTAAAGGCACTCATGGAGCTTCCCGACTTTAAAGGATACCTGAGTGACCTTGGCGGTCCATCCGCCAATATGTACCGGATGAAAGGGAGGGATGAGAACATTTGCAAGAAGTGCAAGCGCCCCTCATGTATCCTTCCTAAAGTTTGTCCGAACCTGAATACCGACCATCGTCCTTTACTGGATATTTATCATGCGGTAGACACTCTACCCGGCATCAAAAAGAGTTTCATCGGCAGTGGTGTACGCTACGACTTGCTCTTGCACCAAAGCAAAGATCCGGCAACTAATAAAAGCACGAGTGAATATACCCGCGAGTTAATAGCCCGCCACGTAAGCGGTCGCCTTAAAGTGGCTCCGGAACATACCAGTGACCGGGTATTGAGTATCATGCGCAAGCCCTCGTTCGGCCAGTTCCAGGAATTCAAGAAGATATTCGATCGTATCAACCGCGAAGAAGGATTGCGACAACAGCTGATTCCTTATTTCATTTCCAGTCATCCCGGCTGCAAGGAAGAGGACATGGCAGAACTGGCTGTTATCACCAAACGCCTTGATTTTCATCTGGAACAGGTGCAAGACTTTACCCCCACCCCCATGACCGTAGCCACTGAAGCCTGGTATACCGGCTATCATCCATACACATTGGAGCCTGTATTCAGTGCCAAAACGCCACGTGAAAAGCTGGCGCAGCGTCAGTTTTTCTTCTGGTATAAACCGGAAGAACGAAAGAACATCATCAACGAACTGCGCCGTATCGGACGGATGGATTTGATAGACAAATTATATGGAAAACGATAAATATTAATCTACCAATGATGAAACGACTCTTTATTCTCTTCACTCTCTTTTTGAGTTATGCAAGCACAACCTTGCAAGCACAAGACTACCTGCCGCAAAACTTCAGTATCTCACTGGGTGGCGGACTAACATTGCCGCGCGTAGAAGGAAACCGTAATGACTTTTTCAGTAAAAATGGCGACCGTGCGGGATACAACCTGATGACAGAAGGACGCTACTACTTCATGCCCAACTTTGCCCTAGGGCTTCAGTATGATTACTTACGGGTAGCTCGTCTGCCGGATAAAATGCACCTCCATTATATACATCCCAATATAACTTACCGTTACTTGTGGAGCGAGGGAAACCAAGGGGTGTTTCTTTCATTCGGCATAGGCTACATGAACTATCAGGAACGTACTTACCAACGAGGTGAACGGAATGGAATGTCTTTTCAGAGAGGGTATTGCGGACTGTCATTCGGCATGGGTTACGAATTCTACATTACCAAGAAATTATCAGGAGTGTTTCGTGCAGATATACTCACAGCCGACTGGTTTGCAAACCCCGACGCACGGCTTTCCAATCCATACGATTATGATGACGGAATAGACCATAGTTGGTTTAAAAACAATGTTACATTCTTTAATCTGGGATTTGCGATACAATTTGGACGATAGCTATCAGAAAACTATCCTTCTTCCACCTGCATCGCCACAATCTCCTGCAAAACACCAACTGCCGTTTCCACATTCTTCACATCCTTCACCAGCATACTACGACGGGTATTCTGTTCGCGCAAATCGCAGCGACGGGTATACTTCATCATGTATGCAATAACTTTACCGAATGCCTGACTCTGATAATAGGGGCTTTCCGGATTGGAAATAAAGAATAGCGACATACGTCCGCCTTTAAGAAAAACCTTTTCCGCACCAAGGCGGGCAGCAAGACGACGCAACGGCACAATACGCAGTAACTCTTCCGTTTCTGACAGAACAGGACCAAAACGGTCGATAAGCCGGTTACGGAAAGCCTCTACATCTTTATCCAATGTCAGACTATCCAACTCGCGGTAAAGTAACATACGCTCACTACTACCCGCGACGTATGTAGCGGGAAGCAACAGTTCCAGATCACTTTCGACCTGACATTCATCAACAAATTGTTCGCCACTAATGACACCACCTTCGGCTTTCAACTCTTCAGCATAGAGATCGGCAAACTCATCAGTCTTCAATTCGTGAACAGCTTCCGTTAATATCTTCTGATAAGTTTCATAACCAAGATCGGCAATGAAACCACTTTGTTCTGCCCCCAACATATTGCCTGCACCACGAATATCGAGGTCCTGCATGGCAATATGAATTCCACTACCCAAATCGCTGAAGTTCTCAATAGCCTGCAAACGACGTCTCGCCTCGGGAGTCAAAGAAGACAGAGGAGGAGCCAGCAAATAACAGAAAGCCTTCTTATTGCTTCTTCCCACGCGGCCGCGCATCTGGTGAAGATCGCTTAAACCAAAGTTCTGTGCCTGATTGATAATAATGGTATTAGCATTTGGAATATCAATACCACTTTCTATAATGGTAGTAGCTATCAATACATCATAGTCATAATTGACAAAGCCAAAGATTATCTTTTCCAATTCTGTCGGTTCCATCTGCCCATGTCCGATAGCTATTCTGCAATCCGGAATGTGCCGCTCAATCATTGCTTTCAATTCGGGCAAATTGGAAATACGGTTATTCACAAGGAACACCTGTCCGTTACGACTCATTTCAAAGTTGATGGCATCAGCAATCACTTCCTCGTTAAAGGTATGCACTTCAGTCTGAATAGGATAACGGTTGGGCGGAGGTGTTTGTATCACACTCAGGTCACGTGCCCCTATCAATGAGAATTGCAATGTGCGGGGAATAGGTGTAGCCGTCATAGTCAAGGTATCTACATTCACTTTCAGCTGGCGCAGTTTCTCTTTTACAGATACCCCGAATTTCTGCTCTTCATCAATAATCAGTAATCCCAAGTCCTTGAATTGTATATCTTTACCTAAAATACGATGTGTACCGATCAGTATATTCACATCTCCGGCAGCCAAACCTTTTATAACTGCTTTTGCCTGCGCTGCCGTGCGGGCACGGCTTAAATACTCCACCTTGCAAGGCAAATCTTTCAAACGATCCTTGAACGTCTGAAAATGTTGGTAAGCCAGCACTGTCGTAGGTACCAGGACAGCCACCTGCTTATTATCCGCCACCGCCTTAAAAGCTGCACGGACTGCCACTTCCGTTTTACCGAAACCAACGTCTCCACAAACCAAACGGTCCATCGGGCGATTACTTTCCATATCTGCTTTTACATCCGCCGTAGCTTTACTCTGATCAGGTGTATCTTCATAGATAAACGATGCTTCCAACTCCCGCTGCAGGAAACTGTCCACACTAAACTGGAATCCTTTTTCCTCCCGACGCTGAGAATATAACCTGATAAGATCGCGTGCAATATCCTTAATCTTAGTTTTGGTGCGCTCTTTCAGTTTTTCCCAGGCACCGGTACCTAACTTATTCAGGCGGGGAGCTTCACCATCCTTACCTTTATACTTAGATACTTTATGCAATGAATGAATGGAAACAAACACCACGTCTTCATTCTGATAGACCAGTTTCATCACTTCTTGTGTCGTATCTCCGTTAGGAATACGCACCAGTCCTGAAAAACGCCCTACTCCATGATCGGTATGTACGACATAATCTCCCGGAGTAAACTGGTTCAGCTCTTTCAAGCTTAGAGCCACCTTACCGCTACGCGCTTTGTCACTCTTCAGATTATATTTATGAAAACGGTCGAATAACTGATGATCCGTAAAGATACAAAGCCGCAAGGCATTATCGGCAAACCCTTCATGCAACGTACGTTCCACGGCCGTAAATGCAATCTGATCCCCCCTGTCTTCAAAGATGGCACGGATACGGTCAGTTTGTTTCATGCTGTCGCTACAGATGTACAACGCATATCCCTTCTCCATATATTCTTTGAAACTCTCAGCTACCATATCAAAATTCTTGCGGAAGATAGGCTGTGCAGACGTATCAAAAGTAATCGTAGCATCCGGTGTACCTGTCGGTTTATTACCAAATTCCATACGACGAAAATCCAATGCACGGAGTGTAAACTCGCTTCCGTCAATCAGCTTGCCATCTAAGGTTATACAGCCACTTTCTTCTGCTTCGCGGGCAGCAATTGCCTGTGGAGTAAGTGTTTCATCATGCACTGTTTGAATGCGCTCACGCAACCAAAGTAAATCACGCATTGCCAGTACGGTATCCGCCGACAGAAAATCCAGAAACGAAACCATGCCACTCGCACCACCCTGCTCCAGACTACGGCTCAAATCGGGGACAATTACAATGCTATCTTTCTTTTCCTTGGAAAGCTGTGTCTCCACCTCAAACGTGCGGATACTTTCCACTTCATCCCCGAAGAAGTCAATACGGTACGGAAACTCGGAAGAAAAAGAAAACACGTCGATAATGCTACCACGTACGGCATATTGTCCCGGTTCATACACATAATCTACATACTCGAAGCCATAGCTACGCAATACTTCCATGATGAAGTTCGTATCCACATTCTCCCCCGAATGCAGTTTCAGGGTTTTATCCCCCAATTCTTTCCGGGAAACGACCTTTTCGGCCAATGCATCAGGATATGTCACCACACAAAGCCCTTCTTCACCTTTCTGCAAGCGACTCAACACTTCAGTACGAAGTATTTCATTCGCAGCATCTTTCTGTCCGTATTTTATTGCCCTGCGAAATGAAGAAGGGAAAAACAAGACTTTATCTGTTCCCAGCACCTGCGTAAGGTCATGGTAGAAATATCCCGCCTCTTCCAGATCGCCCAGAATAAAAACAAAAGGAAATTCTCCACGCTGCACCAGCACGGACGAAAACAGTGAAGCAGCAGAAGCACATAGTCCGCCACAGAAAAGAGTGCGTACAGACGGATTCTTCAGTAAACCACTCATAGCTTCCACATTGGGATGGGCGGCATATCGTTGTTGTAGCTCGGTAATAGTCATCATAACGGGCGCAAAATTACTAAATAATCCTTAGTTTTATTCGTATGTGGTAGAAAACACTTAACTTTGTTCCCAATTTAGAACCTCCTTTTATGAATATGCAGACATCGGACAGCATCGTTATCATTCCTACATACAACGAACGGGAAAACATCGAGAACATCATCCGTGCCGTTTTCGCCCTGGAAAAAGTATTCCATATCCTGATTATAGAAGATGGCTCGCCTGATGGCACTGCCAACATAGTCAAGACCCTTCAGCAAGAGTTCCCCGAACGTTTGTTCATGATAGAACGCAAAGGCAAACTGGGACTGGGTACTGCCTATATCGCAGGCTTCAAATGGGCGCTGGAACATAATTATGAATACATCTTCGAAATGGATGCCGATTTCAGCCACAACCCTGCCGACCTGCCACGCCTGTACAAAGCCTGCGCCGAAGAAGGTGCCGATGTCTCTATCGGTTCACGCTACGTCAGTGGCGTCAATGTAGTGAATTGGCCTATGGGACGGGTATTGATGTCCTACTTTGCCTCCAAGTATGTACGCCTCATCACCGGACTGCCGATACATGATACGACCGCCGGCTTTAAGTGCTACCGTCGTGAGGTATTGCAGACAATCGACCTGGATGGTATCCGCTTCAAAGGTTATGCCTTCCAGATTGAAATGAAATTCACTGCTTACAAATGCGGTTTCAAGATTGTGGAAGTACCGGTTATCTTTATCAACCGGGAACTGGGTACCTCGAAAATGAACAGCAGTATCTTTGGAGAGGCCGTTTTCGGTGTTATCAAACTGAAAATGCATAGTTGGTTCCATAAATACCCGCAAGCAGTAAAAAACAATTAGTGATTAATGATAAATGATTAGTGAAGATGAAAAGAACACTGATACATAACGCAACAATAGTGAACGAGGGACGCTCTGTACAAGGTTCCGTAGTGATTGAAGGAGACCGGATTGCCGAAATACTTACCTATGGGAAAAAGCTCTCTGTCCCTTGTGATGAAACCATAGACGCTACCGGCTGTTGCCTGTTGCCGGGTGTTATCGACGACCATGTACACTTCCGCGATCCGGGATTAACCCACAAAGCGGATATTTTCACCGAAAGTCGTGCAGCCGCCGCAGGTGGTGTCACTTCCATCATGGATATGCCGAACACCAACCCTCTGACTACCACCCTTAGTGCGCTCGAACAAAAGTTTGATTTACTGAATGAGAAGTGTATCGTTAACCACTCCTGCTACTTCGGAGCCACTAATAATAACTATACGGAATTCAACCAGCTGGACAAACATCGTGTATGCGGCATCAAACTTTTCATGGGTTCCAGTACCGGAAATATGCTGGTAGACAAAACAAACAGTCTGCTCAATATATTCAATGGAACAGATATGCTGATTGCTACCCATTGCGAAAGCCAGGAAATCATCAAAAAAAACACTGAATACTATAAGAAAATGTTCAGTGATGCACCGGAAGTTCCTATCAGCAAGCATCCTAACATACGTTCTTCAGCCGCCTGCTACGCCTCAACAGAACTTGCGGTACGCATGGCAAGCTTAGCGGGTGCACGTCTGCACGTGCTTCATGTCTCTACAGCCAAAGAACTGCAATTTTTCAGTGATATACCGCTGGAAGAAAAGCATATTACAGCCGAAGCCTGTGTCGCACACCTGTTATACCGCCAACAGGACTATAAAGAACTGGGAACACGCATCAAATGTAATCCTTCCATAAAAAAACAAGCTGATCGTGATGCTTTACGGAATGCCGTCAATACCGGAGTGATTGATGTGATTGCTACCGATCATGCGCCCCACCTGCTCAGCGAAAAAGAAGGTGGCGCACTGAAAGCCATGTCGGGTATGCCCATGATTCAATTCTCTCTGGTCAGCATGCTCGAACTGGCAGAAAAAGGAATTTTCTCTATTGAAACCATTGTAGAAAAAATGTGCCATGCTCCTGCCCAGATATATGGTATCTGTGATCGCGGTTATGTCCGCGAAGGCTATAAGGCTGACCTTGTACTTGTCAGCCACGGAGACCGTTGGGAAGTCAACTCTGAGAATATTCTCAGCAAGTGCGGATGGAGCCCGCTTGAAGGTAATTCTTTCCGCTGGAAAGTAGAAAAAACATTTGCTAACGGACACCTGATATACAGTGACGGACAAGTAGATGATACTTACCGTGGCGAAGAGTTGAGATTCGATTACAAAGATAAATGATGAACAGCCCTGCGGATAAAGTGTTGACGTACGCCATCCATGACGTTACTCCATACATCAATTGGATATACTTCTTTCATGCATGGGGATTTCAGCCTCGCTTCGCCGCCATTGCGGATATCCACGGCTGCGATGCTTGCCGTGCTTCCTGGCTTACGACTTTTTCTGAGGATGATCGTGCCAAAGCTGCCGAGGCAATGCAGCTACTCAAAGAAGCTAACCTGATGCTTAACCAGCTGGATGAGACTTATCATGTACACACCATTTTCCGTCTTTGCAAGGCTAATGCCGATGGGGATAATTTACTGTTGGACGGCACACGCTTTCCTTTACTCCGCCAACAGATCCCCCATCCGGATGGCAGTCCTTTTCTCTGCCTCAGCGATTTTGTTCGTCCCCTTGCTTCCGGTACACCTGATACGGTAGGTATTTTTGCAGCTTCCTGTGACGGAGAAGTTGAACTTCTCTATGAGGATGATCCCTACAAACGTATGTTGGTACAGACACTTGCCGACCGACTTGCCGAAGCCGCCACCGAAAAGATGCATGAATACGTGCGTAAAGTTGCCTGGGGGTACGCAAAGGACGAAAACCTTTCCATCCCCGAGTTGTTAAAGGAAAAATTCCAAGGCATACGTCCTGCCGTCGGTTACCCTTCTCTGCCCGATCAGTCTGTCAACTTTCTGTTGAATGAATTACTTCATATGCAGCAAATAGGCATTACGCTAACAGAAAACGGCGCTATGCGTCCACACGCCACTGTTTGCGGATTAATGCTGGCTCACCCTGCCGCACGATATTTTGCAGTAGGCAAGATTGGAAATGACCAATTGGAAGATTATGCACGACGCAGAGGAATGCCAATTAATGAAGTAAGAAAGTTTTTGGCGGCCAATCTCTAACTTTCTCCCTATTAAAAAGAATAACATCAGCTTATAGTTGCGTTATTATATGCTTGCGGCTGCGTCAGCTCACACTTATACAAGTGTAAGACAACGCAGCCGCAAGTGTAAGCTGATGCAACCGCAAGTGTTCTATTCAGAATTTATATCCTATTTCAAACTCCAGATTCGTAAATCCTTCACTCCTACGCCATGAAGTCCAACCTGTACGTCCGGTCAGTCCGAATGTGAAATGGCGTCCTTCTACCCCCATACTATAAGCTGCTCCACCGGTGAAGCGTTTACCAAAAGCTTCAGATTCTTCTGTTTCGTATGTATACTGAGAGCCATAGCCATCCGGGTTAGGACTCTGAAGTTGTCTCACATCACGAATATCTCCATTAATACCGCAATCTACATAAGGGCCGGCAGCAATTACCCAGTTCATCGAGGAGCTTAAACGGAACTTATAAGCAAACAGCAAAGGAATTTCCAGATATGTCAATTTATAATTGGTAGTTTCATTACTATAATACCATGTGTTGCCCTCCATTTCACGGTGCGCAATGTAAGCTGCCGGCTGGAAAGACCAATGCTTGGCCATTTTAATGTCTACACCTCCCCCGACATGAAAAGACACTTTATCCTTCGTCTCGTCAGCACCCAAAAAGCGACTAACACCTACACCTGCCTTCACAAACCAGGAAAAACGCTTATCTATAACCAACCGTCCCATCGAAATCTTCATAGGTGTGTTAACGGTGATGTCTTTCCGACCTTTCTCCACCTGAATAGAATCAAGGTACAACGGTACATCTTCAATGAAAAAATTACCATCCTTATCAGAAGTAGCACTCAAATTTGTGCCTTTTACGGTTACTTTGGCATTCTTCACCGGATAATGATCCTTATCAATAAGTCTGCCTTTCAGTTTTTGTCCCTGCGCCATAGATGCTCCTGATATGCAGAGGCCTATAATTGCTAATATAATTATTCGTTTCATTATATAATAGTATTCTTTATAAATTCAACATTTGATAAGTAGGATTAGAAACGGTATGAAACACTGGCACCCAGCACAAAGTTATGTTCCTTCACATCTCCCAGTCCTTCATCCTCCGCAATAATTCCCATATTCTTACCGGAAACGTTTATCATAAGCTTCTTATATTCCACACCTATGCCATAAGTCATACCGAACCCGAGCGGATGCAGCAATGCATGCTTATAATTTCCCCAGCTACTCTCATAATTTTTACTATAAATGTCATATTCAGCATCCTCCTTACCCGTTTCTGAAACTTTTACTTTACCGCTAAGTCCCCATGAAAATACCGGGCCGAAAGAAAGTACCAAACTCATATTACGAGCCAGGTCATAACGTACCAGAAAATTCAACGGTACATCCAGCATCAACGGATTCCAGGTTTCCTTATAAGAGTATGATCCTTCCGTGAAATTATATTCCGCACCCCGACTGGCCAGTTGCACCATCGGACGAAATGCCCAACGCTTAGACATACGCACTTCCATACCTACACCAAAGTGATAACCGTTTTTGCTATCAGAGCCCTCTGCCGTATAACGGCTCCAGTCCATTCCGGCTTCCACTACCAGCGAAAGACGCTTCGGGCGGGCAGCCATCATTATCGGCCGGTCAATCTTTGCATCGGTAGTCTCCATACCGATTGACTCTACGATCACTTTCTTAGTATCAACAGGTACATCCCGCAACAGGAATTTACCGTCGATATCGGTTATTGAACTGATGTCGGTACCTTCTGCGGTGACCAAAGCACCTACTATCGGTTCGTTTCTCTTGTCAGTTACCACACCTTTTATATCGTGCGTCTGCTGTGCCATGAGGGTTGTCAGTCCGGCAATCGCCATGAGCATGGTTATAATCAGTTTTTTCATCTTTCTTATCTTGAGTATTGAATCCGTTGAACATATCCGTAGATCGTATCATTATCTTTCGTTACTACAAAAGGACGCATATAATAAGCCTTCTGCAGAAGAGGGCCAATAAAATGCATGCCATCAGCCGACTCAGAAACATACGTTTTATCAGCAATGGTAGGGAGTTGATTTACATCGGAATAGCAAACCCCAACCTCTTTAAATCTTCCTTCAAATCCATCCACCCCAAAGTAAACTGATACTTCATTCTCATTAGCATATCCTAAATCTGCATAAGGAAGGTATTTCGTAGGAATCGTAAAGGACTTAAGATCATCCAAAGTAGCTTGCCTGCTATCTTGCTGCAAACAGTCATGAAGGATACCGGGACCACTACCCCAACTGTTACTATAAGCAACCGCACGATAATAATAGGTACCGGCCTGCCAATCAGAATGATCAAAATACCAAATAGCTGTAGTACTTTGCCAACCATAATAATACTCGGGATAGACACTATATACATTGTTATAATCGAAGCTATATGACAACAAAGCCTTATCCGTCAAATTGTCTTTGTCAGGAGATATAAAGTATTCAATATGCCCGAATGACTGATAAGGAGAATCCAGCACTATATCAGCTGAAAACACATACACCCTATTGCGGTAATTAAGATGCATACCATGGGTAGATTCTAAATTTTCCAGTTCGGTATATGAAAAATCCACCACCTCCTTTACTTCACTCTTAACCTCAGAGGGCGGAAACTCCGGGCTATCAATATCACCACATGCCGACAAACCCAGCAGCATTGCACAACACACTCCAATAAAATATTTCATCATCGTTCTCTTATATTGTTGTTAATAGTATCCTTGCAAAGATAATGTACTCTTTTATAATTATCAAACTCTTTTTTTATAATATTTAGCCAAAAAAGCAATTTCAACAGCCAAATAGCCTAAAAGGAATACTAAATGATTAAAATCTAATCACACCCTTGTGATTTTCTAATTACCTTTGCGACTAACAGAGCAAAAGCAATTCAAGAAGCAAGAAACAGACGATGGAGAATGTAGAACAGGAGTTCTTGTCCGTGATACGGGAGTATGAACGCGTCATATATAAAGTGTGCTATCTGTACACGACGCCGAATGCTACTCTTAACGACCTGTATCAGGACGTCGTGCTCAATTTGTGGAGAGCCTACCCCAAGTTTCGGAGAGAGTGCAAAGTATCCACATGGATTTACCGCATCGCACTGAATACTTGTATTAGCTTTATTCGCAAAGAAAAGAACATTCCCGAAATCGTGACTCTAAGCCAGGACTCCGACCGAATGGAAGAATCGGACGAAACACAAGCCATGCTAAAGCAGCTCTACCGGATGATTAACCGTCTGGGCCCGTTGGAAAAGTCTATTATTCTGCTTTATCTGGAAGAAAAAAGCTACGAGGAAATTGCTGAAATCACCGGCCTGACGGTAACAAACGTCGCTACCAAAATCAGCCGGATCAAAGACAAACTTAGAAAAATGAACAAGGAGGAATAATATGGAATTGGATGAACTAAAGAAATCTTGGAATGCGCTGGACGAGCAATTGAAGAAAGAACCAATTGCCGATGAAAAGCAGATTGCGGGCATGATTGCCGAATACAAGGCAAACGCACGCAAAAGCATAGGGCGCCTTACGGGTTGGCAACGCTTCTCCATAGGTATTGGAGTCGTGGGACTGGCTCTCCTTCTGGTTATTTGGTTACTGCCGTCCATCTTTCAGATCAACGAAGAATGGCAACCCAGGATTAATACACTCGTAATATTTGTCGGCATCAGTATTCTGCTGGGAATCTGGTGGGATCACAAAAACTATCGCTGGATAAGAAACACGAAAATAGATGAAATGCCTGTAGCCATAGTAAGCAAACGTATGGCAAGTTTCCGCCGATGGACGAAATATGAAATTATCGCTATTTCCGCATGGGTGATTGTTTTCAATGTACTCAATTATTGGGTGATGGGCTATTACAAAGCTTCTTTCGGTGTTCAGGCCACTTTGATTGCATTCTTTGTATTGTGTGACATTGCCATCATCTATCTGCTATACAAAAAAGTAGCTTACAAATTCCTTAACGACATCAAAAAAAATATAGAAGAATTAGAAGATATATGCACAGAATAACCCTACTCCTTATCCTTTTTTTATTGATCCCCGATTTGTACATCTACTTTATGTACATTGTTCGGAAAACTAAAAACACCTGGCTGCGCATTGCGCACTGGATCCCCACTCTTTTATTGATAGCAGGCTACTTTCTGTTGATGCAGGGCATAGGCGAAAATGCGATGGCACACCATGCACAAGCCATCGGAAGACTGGCTATCTGCATTTTCCTGTTTGCCATCCCCAAGACCATCTTTATGATATGTTCGTTGGTGGGGCTGCCTTTTCACTATTTGCTGCGCTGGCCCCGTTCACCGTTTACGGCTGTAGGGTTAGTATTGGGTGTAGTCAGTTTCTTTAATATACTTTATGGCACCCTGGTGGGTATCAGCAAATTTGAAGTGAAGGATATCGAATTTCACCACCCCAATCTTCCGAAAGCATTTGACGGTTACCGTATCGTGCAACTATCGGATATACATATCGGCAGCTGGATAGACAATGAGAAACCCATCAATGAACTGGTAGAACTCGTAAACGCCCAGAAACCCGATCTGATAGTATTTACCGGTGACTTGGTGAACCAAAGAAGTTGCGAACTGGAAGGATTTCAGGACATTCTGGCGCAATTGCATGCCAAAGATGGAGTATATTCCATTCTGGGTAATCATGACTACGGAAGTTACTATCATTGGAAAAACCTGAAAGAACAGGTTAATAACATTGACAATCTGGTTCGGATGCAAAAGGCAATGGGATGGAAACTACTGAACAATGAGTATGATATATTACATCATGAGGGGGACAGCATCGCACTTATCGGTGTAGAGAATGATGGTGAACCTCCTTTCTCACAATTTGCCGACCTGAAAAAAGCGACTAAAGGTACAGATGGAATGTTCCGTATTCTATTAAGCCATAATCCTACGCACTGGCGCCGGGAAGTACTGCCGGATACAGACATCGAGCTGATGCTTGCCGGACATACTCATGCGATGCAGGCTATCATGTTCGGTCATTCACTTGCTTCGCTGATTTATCCCGAATGGGGAGGGATGTACACTGAAGGAGATCGGGGATTATATGTCAATATAGGAATCGGCTATGTAGGACTGCCGTTCCGCTTCGGGGCATGGCCGGAAATTACAGTAATAACGTTGCGTGATTAGGCGCAACATTATCTAGCTCAAAGCTAATTATTATCGGAAATAAAGTTAATATTTACTCTGTATATATCTATCAAAACTATCCTCTCTTGATAAAGATAATTTAGCCTTTATGCGTTGTTTGGCTTTCAGTACAGAGCAGGAAGTAATATTAAAAATTAGAGCAATAGCCTTGTTAGTTAGTTGAGCGCGTACCAAATAACATAATTTCAATTCCTGCATACTTAAACGACTGGTTTTCAAATCCTCCTGAAGCCAATCAGCGCCATAAAGTAAATCAATCACTGCAAAGAGATTCTGCCACTCATATTCATTCCTGATAGTTCCATAAGTGGGAGCCAAGTGCAATTTGAGCAATTGGCTTAAAGCCAACATTTGTGAAGAAGAAACAGATAAAGCAGAAAGATCCTCAAACCGTTTTAACTCCTTAGTCAGTTGCTTGTTCCTGAATAACAGACAGGAAAACAAATTTTCGTTGTATGCATCCATAGTTTATCTCATTTTTGTTATTCCATATTTGCTTTCTCTAATATCTCCCTGACCTTACTGCGCATTTCTTTTATAGCAGTAGAATGCACTTTAGATTCTTTAGTCAGTACGATGTCTGCAACCTCCTTCAACTTGCCAGGGTTATAAAAATCCGGCTCTGCATAAAGGTTGAATACCCATGCAATGTCTTTTATTTTATGTATCTGTAAACGTAAACTTATCACTCAATCTTTTTAAATATCCGATTCCACCTTATTTTATCCGTCTCTCTATCCACCGACTTCCAGATCCTGACAGCTTTACCTACAATAAAAGGTTCGGGCAGCAAGCCCCAATAACGGGAATCCTGTGAGTTCATCACCTTATCACCCGCCACGAAATAATAATTCTCCTTAAAGCGATAAGTATGTATCACGCTATCATTCAGTAAAATCGTGTCTCCACGTAGAAAGAGTTTCTTTTTCTGCTCCCATTCTATCGCATTTCGGTACAGGGCGACATATTTAGGGGACATCTCTATAACATCGCCTTTTACAGGAAGATACAAGGGACCAAAGTTCACTATATTCCAATTCACAATATCATTATAGGGATATCCACTCATCACAACTCCGTAATCTCCTTCCTTACCTCGTTCAATAATCTGCATTAGCCAGTCTTGTGCTTCCTCATTTCCTAATGCCGAGGTGCAACCATGTACTTTATAATGCCCTTTCTTTATTTCAAATGTATCACCAGGCAAAGCAACACAGCGTTTCACATAATATTTCATTATTCTAAAAACAATGCTATCCCAACGCTGTTCCAAATAGGGAAAATTAAAAACCACTACATCATTTCTTTTTATTTTACCTAAACCGGGTAAACGGGATATATTTATCTCCTTATCTTCCAAAGCATCCCAAATATTAAATAACCGACCTCCCATCACGCACTTATTCACTAAAATATTATCCCCAGCAAGCAGAGCAGGCTCCATAGAATCAGAAGGAATCTTGAAAGAAGCAATACTGGTCACCTGAAGTAGTATCCAAAGTAGTACCGCTCCACAAATGATTAAAAATAGATTCATAATCCTATCAATGAACCGGCTAAAACCTCCTCTCTCACTAAGATTACTATTTTTATTCATCTCTTCATTTCCTACGATCTAATTATTAAGAATGTTTACTCTGCATCACCGGCTATTCTCAAAAGTATCGGAGAAGACTCAGCATTACAATACACTGTGATTGTCTTATTAAAATGTTCAGGATGATCTGCTTTATAGCTAACATTTAGAATAACTGAATTTCCTGAGCGTACTGGTTCTTTTGAATAGGAAACAGACGTACAACCACAAGATGTACTTACATTTTCAATCACTAAAGGATTTTTTCCTATATTCTTTAATGTAAAATTAGTAGTTTGTTCATCTTCCCAAGAAAATACACCCAAAGAAGTACTATTATTGCTAACGGTTATTTCTGTTTGTAATATTATATGTTCCTTCTGTACATCTACTTCACCATTAATTATACCCACATACAATTCCTTTACTTTTGGATTATAGATAGGATTTCCAATAGCTATCACTTCATTATCTTCATTTAATAGAAACGTTTGAAACATCATGATTGAAGATAAATGGTTTAATTTATTAAAAGAATCATTTACATCAATACATACTGGATAGTCGAATTTGTCCTGTCTTAATAAAGCCACCATTTCTTTGGGGTCTTTAGGGAAAAGTATAAAATGCATTTTAACCTTATCCCCCACTTTATCCCTTAATTCTGTTATAAATGCAAGCCATTTTTTAAGTTGTAATTTACAATTAATACAACCTATAGAGTCTACATAAGTCACAATTGTATAAGAGGTACGGTTCATGATAGTATCTTTCCCCCACAAAGTAAAAGCTATATCATCGGGATAAGCGATTTCTTTCCCCATCCATTCCGTCACCAAATGAGAAATACTTTCCTTTTTAGACTCTTTACATGAAATCAATAAAAAGAACACTAAAACTAATACGTATATATTCTTAGGCATAAATATTTCTTATTTTTTTCATGTAGCCATTAAGTACACTCATTTCAAATATAATATACTAACAACTGGATTTTCATCAGGATTTTCACTTTCGCTCCAAGTAACAAATGTATTATCTCCAGTTATAGATGTTCTTCTACCGACTTCTTTACCATCAAAATCATTGACAATCGTCTTTCCTATCCAATAGTCCCCAATTTCTTTTGAATAAATAAATATTCTTAAACCATCACCGGAAGACCAATAAGTTGCCCATATCCATTTTTCTCCTTCTAAATATGTTGTTCGTATAAAATCTTCAAAGTTTTGCAAAGAAACGGTCTCTTCATAATCATGTTTCAAATCAGGTTTCATGGAGAAAGGATACTCAACAGAAAGTTCTCGATTACGAAAATGATACACTGTATTATCAAAATTAGGAGCCATAAAATTTATTATATCTCCATAAGAGCACAGCTCCCATTCAAAGGTTAAGTAAACTAAATGATTACTTTTCCTCTTTACTAAACACTTCATTTCTTGACCGGAATCATTTACATAATAAACTCCAGCTGTTGGCTCATCTAATCCAGAATTAGACAAAATAAATCCTCCTTGAGGACACACCTTAAAATCGTCAGGTTTCATTTCAACTCTCACAGTCTTTAGGTATTTACCTTCTGGAGTATAAAATAAAAGAGTTTGTTGCCAAGGAGAAAGAACTACTATCTGATTTTTTCTTTCATCATACTCAAAATGGTTAATGTAGGCATATTCACCCGGCCCTTCACCTTTTCTATATATTTTATTTAAATATTTACCATCCCTGTCAAAGACCCATATTGTTTGTTGTTGTTCATCAAAAATAAACATACGGTTCCGACTTATCGCCATATCTGTAATTCTTCCAATCAGACAGCTGTCCGTTAATTCCAAATTAATATACTTTATAGAATCTACAAATACTGAATATCCTACACTATCTTTGGCCTCCCTAAGTAAATCTACAACTAAATCCTTTTGTTCTTTATCCTTCGAACAGGAAATGCTAAAGACAAGTATAGACAGCCAATAGACTACTATACTATATTTATTCATAATCAATTTCATTTTTATAATCAAATTAATTTATATATTCATTTTGCATAACCAAATAAGTTCACCAAGAACAAATTATTTTAAATAAATTGTTCTTGGCTACTCAATGTTTAGAATATGCGTATTTTCTTTAATCACACTTCCCCCAAGTACTACTATATGAACAAGAAGATTTTTGATCCATAACATCTACACATCTTGCACCTTCTGCAGCACCATATTTATCATAGCAATTGGTAAGTTTATAGCCATACGCCTTATTAGGATCAACAGCACCACCATCACTTTCATCCAAAGCCAATGCCTCCACATTAGCCAAACATAAACCTGATAATGGATTCGCTTTTTGACTAGCATAAGCACCATACCCTGCAATCACAATGCACAAAACTAAAAAAAGTAATTTTGTAAATTTCTTCATCTTTTTTTTAGCGATTTAAGCATCTATGTCAAATGCACATTAATATACTATAAAGAATTAAGATACAATATATCTTACTAAGACCATCGTCCATACTGTCCTATCGTCACAGCTGAACCCAATTTCCGTTTTCATTTAAAAATTCATATCTTTGCCAGGCTTCTAATTTTTAGGGGTTACGGAGCATTCGGTATTCTATTGCACCAACAAGTCGTTTACCGTCTGCTCCTTTTAATAATTTAATAATCACTCTACATACCATTCATATGGTATTCTATTATCGGTTCATCCTTATTCACATCCGTAGCTATGATAACTCCTTTCTGCTCATTTACCGAAATTCCATGGATATAGTGATCTAAGACATACTTCCGAAGCGGTTCACCTTTCAGACCGAATACATAAATGTATTGTCCACCATCCGGTAAATTAATGCCCTGCTGTGCTTTCTGTTGAATATCCTTGAATTTACGACCCTGAAAAACAACATAAATAGCACTATCCGTCGCTTGTATATCACTAAATCCCATAATACCGGTCGGTATACCATACCCCTGAGCGATCTGAAACTCGGGTTCACCATTAGGACCAACACAAGCTATGTACGTGCTATCTTTCAAGTTATAAATTTCAAGAACTTCTCCCAGTTGGGTAACTGCCACAAGTACGCCATTGCTCGGATTATAATCGATAAAGCTGCGCCATGCCTGCGCCAAAGCAGGACGGGCATTCTTCAAAGCATCCTTGTTGGCTGTGGGAATAGTACCTATTTTACGAAGTAACTTACCCTGCCGATTAACCAAAGAGAAACGACTGTCACCAGAATAATCGGGAATGATAAAAGTAGAATCATCATATTGCACAAAATCCAGTGCCCGGAGTAATTCTTCATCCAGACTCACCACTTCCTGACGAAGCAATGAGTCTCCGGATGAAGCAAAACCTAACCGGGTTAATTCTGACTTATTAGAATCAAGTATCCACAAAAAGTCTCCATCCCATCGAAGATTTTCAGCTGAAAGCATTTCTTCGGGAGCATCGCCTCGTTTGCCGAAAGAAGATAAGTAATGAAAGTCGGGATAGTGGAAAACATGAAAGAAATGTTCCGTTCCATGCAAATCAAGTACTACAGCCTTGTCATCTTGTACACGTACCCTATAAGGATAACGGAACAAAGCTGTATCTAATGGCAAAGTCCAAGCTGTCAATTCTCTCACTTCGGGAAAGTCGGAATATGACATCATTCTCTCATCGGGCACAGAAGTGCATGCAGCGAAGAGAAAGACTAATAATATGCTAATAGAGGTCTTCAAGGCTGTAACCAGTCATTACATATTTCACTTTAGTTTTCGAAAAAGGACAGTCAACATCACCCAGACCTAAACAGTTTGAGGGTACTCCTCCTTCACCCCAAGCTAAGGCTTCTACATTTTTCAGTAGTAAATCATCCATTTGCTTACCCGATTTCTGACTACAAAAAGCAGTTATTGCACCAACTGCACACAAACCGATTACAGCAACTTTAATCTTGTTTTTCATGTTTCACTTATTTTTATATTAGATATCTATTATGAGACATACAAAACAGCATTGCCTCATTTTTTGCCCCAAAGGTAAATGAGTTTCTATATCAAACCAACTTTTTCGACTTACCAAGACTTACCAAGTTTAATTATACACCTTTTGGTAAGCGTTGGTAAGTTCTTCTATCTTATGCTTCAGTGGGATTTTTCTCGATGAAATGGGGCATTTTCAAACAATAGTACTTATCTTCTTTTTCTACTATAAGAGAAGAGACATTTTTCAATGCTTCGCGTAAACGATGAATGGCAGCATGAATTTGACTGGAAGTTCCTTTCCCTTCCCATAATTTCTTATTCATTTCCTCCGCAGTCAGTCGATAATCTTTGGCACATAAAAAAAGCTTCAACAAGATTATTGTTTGCGGTTGTACCTGCCGCGTCTTTTCTCCATTCACCAAAACACCTTTTATCGAATCCAAAATAGTCCCATCGGCCAATTCATATAATCCGGTTTGCTCTACTACTTCTTCCAAATGCATTTTTCTTTCAACAACAATCGTTTTCTCCTGAATATGGACAACAGTTTCTTTCTTCACAAGCTTACATCGCAAAAACAAAGTAATCTGTTTATAATATGAGAAAAGAAGGAAGAAACAAAACCAAAGCAGAAGTAATATAATGATGGGCGGCCATACCTCCAATGCCTGCCACCAACTATAAGACACAAAACCTGTAGTTTCCACTTCACAACGAAAGCCTAGATAACGGGATAGCAAACTATCTCCCTCCAATATTTTTATACTATCGGGGGAACAGACGACAGAAGTTTGTTTCAACAAATCCATTGTTGAAAGACGAATACCTGTATTAGCTTTAATTGATTTCCTTATCAATAGACTATTCCAAGATGTATTCAGCGTATCAGCATTCAGAGGATGCTCTTCAAGCACATAGCTGAGTAACATTCTTTTTTCGGTATCTTTGATAAGACTATTGTCAAATTTCACACGTGGTATCTCATAGTCGTGCGTTCCATACTTACTCGTCAAAGTTACAGGACTTTGGAATGGACTTTCCAATGTTTTCATTTCAGGAGAATTAACACCTGCTACAAATGGCACAACAATATTCCCCCGTTTCTGCACTTCCTGTTGCAACGCCTTTACAAATGTTTCCTCTGCCTGCATATTCCACTCAGCCACCAGCTCCGAATAGTTACAGTAAAGCGTATATACGTATATGCTTGTAACCACAGTGCAAAAAACAATCCCTCCCCAAAATAAATTTAACCTACTAAGTTTCATACCATCTACATATTATTGCCTGTCAAACGTTTTATCCTACAAATATAACAAAAACAAAATACAGAAAAGCACAAAACACATCAATCACTCAGCATTTTTTATAAAACATCGCTTTGTTCCATTTCTCTTCTCCCATCCACCCTATTCGCATCTCCTTCGCTCCTATAGAGAGAACAAAATAGCGAACTTGGTACGAAGAAGATCCAAGGAAGATCCAAGGAAGGTACGAAGGAAGGTACGAAGGAAGAATTATTGTTCTTTTTTTCGTTTTTCGATATTCCGAAAAAACGGAGAATATTTCACCGACATCTCCCTATTACCCCTCCAGCAACCTCTTGTGAGGCATATTAAAAATGGCTACACCCTTTGCCTCGGATGGCTACACCCTTTAGTGCAAATGGCTACACCATCCGGGACAAAGGGTGTAGCCCTGGCAAAAGCCGAATTACCGAATAATCTAAAAGTACGATAACCGGGTAGCATATCTAAATCAAATTATATATCTTTGCGGAAACAAAAATCCAACACCTATGAAGATACTTTATTATATTTACCAAATATGTTTTGCTTTACCAATTCTGTTGGTATTGACTATTCTCACGGCTTTGGTGACTATCGTCGGCTCTCTGATAGGCGGTGCACATATCTGGGGCTATTATCCCGGAAAAATATGGTCACAATTGATTTGTGTTTTCCTGCTGATTCCTGTAAAGGTGCGCGGCCGGGAGAAAATACATAAACATACATCGTACGTATTCGTACCCAACCACCAGGGAGCGTTCGATATCTTCCTCATTTACGGATTTCTGGGGCGTAACTTCAAATGGATGATGAAGAAGAGCCTGCGGAAATTACCTTTCGTAGGGAAAGCCTGCGAAAGTGCAGGACACATATTTGTGGATCGTTCAGGTCCCAAGAAAGTATTGGAAACCATTCGCCAGGCAAAGGCTTCGCTAAAAGACGGAGTATCATTGGTGGTATTCCCGGAAGGTGCCCGTACTTTTACCGGACACATGGGATATTTTAAGAAAGGTGCATTCCAGTTGGCAGATGAATTACAGTTGGAAGTGGTGCCGGTCACTATCGACGGATCATTCAAAATTCTGCCCCGCACGGGCAAATGGATACATCCGTACCGCATGATACTGACTATTCACGATCCGATCCCGCCCAAAGGACAAGGTATAGAAAACATCAAGGCGACGATGGCCGAAGCCTACGCCGCCGTAGAAAGTGCTTTACCGGAAGAATACAAGGGAATGGTGAAAAATGAGGATCAGGACCAATAACTACAGGTAGTTAGTTCTGCGTAGCGGCGCTCTCCTCCATACGCCGATGTTCCTCTATCAATTTCATATTCTCTTTAGCTTTATCGAGGAATTCCCTCACCAAAGGACTACTCTTGAAAGTTTGAGGGGCTGTACGGATGATATCCTCTATCTGCGGTGTCATGATGGGATAAGGCAGTGTACTGCACATCATCATGAATACGCTGGGACCAAGGACATTCTCATAATTGGTGGAAATGAACTCCTTGATATAGTCATTCATCTCTTTTACCAGAGCTTCTCCCTCCTGAGTCAGTTGTTCGTGGATGTCATCCAATGCGGCGCCATCCAATACCATACGTGCCTCTTTCTTTTCCAGTTCTTCAATCTTCAACTCAAGCGAATTACGCTTTTCGATGAATTCATACAAAGCATTGTTTAGCGGCGTACCTTTAGCGGTGAGTTGAGAGTTGGATATGGAGACTTCAATCTTACCGTTCTCAAGTACAAGAGGCATGATAGCCTCATCATTCATGTAGAGCGTCACCATCATTACAGAGTCCGACGGACCACTCGTAGAGAACAAACCGTGTACCACTTCGGCGGAATCAATTGCTATCCACTGCCCGTCGCGGAGCGTTTTCAGGTATAACATCTTACCATCGAGGCTGGTCACCGATGACACACCCTCCACTTTATACTTGCGGCTGCACGAAGCAAAAAGCACGAGCAAAAGCATTAAGGGCAAAATACGGTTCACATTCATTCTAATCATGCAGGAAACGATTTTTATGAAACACGATACAAAGGTACAACCTATTCGGGCTGTAAAGAAACTTTTTATCAATATTTAATTTTTGCTCTCTTTTTTCCATTAATAATCCTTATAAGGAGGGAGAAAAGAAAGGATATTTCATTTAGTTTACTTATTTTTGCAGTGATAACTAACAAAATGTAAACCCTGTAACTGAAACAAGATAATCTCCTATGTCAACTTATGCTCCTTTTGCCAAGCCTCTTTATGTCATGCTGAAACCGGTAGGCGCCGTATGCAACCTTGCATGCGATTACTGTTACTACCTGGAAAAGAGCAAGCTATACCAAAACAACCCTAAGCACGTTATGAGTGAGGAGTTGCTGGAAAAGTTCATTGAAGAATACATAAATTCGCAAACCATGCCGCAGGTAATGTTCACCTGGCACGGTGGAGAAACTTTGATGCGCCCGTTGTCCTTCTACAAAAAGGCCATGGAACTGCAAAAAAAATATGCCCGCGGACGTACAATAGACAACAGCATACAGACCAACGGAACCATGCTGACGGATGAATGGTGCGAATTCTTTCGTGAAAACAACTGGCTGGTAGGTGTCTCTATCGACGGCCCGCAAGAATTTCACGACGAATATCGCAAGAATAAGCAAGGTAAGCCTTCTTTCGTAAAAGTAATGCAAGGCATCAATCTGCTGAAAAAGCATGGTGTGGAATGGAATGGCATGGCGGTAGTGAACGACTACAATGCCGATTATCCACTAGAATTCTACAACTTCTTCAAGGAGATAGGCTGCCACTACATACAGTTCGCCCCCATCGTAGAGCGCGTATTCCGGCATCAGGACGGACGTCATCTGGCCTCACTGGCCGATCGTGAAGAGGTGGCCGAACTGGCGGATTTCTCCATCAGCCCTGAGCAATGGGGCAATTTCCTCTGCACCCTCTTTGACGAATGGGTGAAAAAGGATGTAGGCACCTATTACATTCAATTGTTCGACTCTACCCTAGCCAACTGGATAGGCGAACAACCGGGCGTCTGCTCCATGGCAAAGACTTGCGGACATGCGGGAGTGATGGAGTTCAACGGAGACGTATACTCCTGCGACCATTTTGTATTCCCCGAATATAAGTTGGGCAACATTTACCAGAAGACGCTGGTGGAGATGATGTATAGTGAAAAGCAGCAGGCTTTCGGACAAATGAAGCAGCAATCATTGCCCACCCAATGCCGGGAGTGTGAATGGCTGTTTGCCTGCAATGGCGAATGTCCTAAAAACCGCTTCGCACGAACGGCAAGTGGCGAACCGGGACTGAATTATCTGTGTAAGGGATATCATCGCTTTTTCAGTCATGTAGCGCCATACATGGACTTCATGAAGAATGAACTGATGAACCAACGTCCGCCTGCCAATGTAATGAATTTCATAAAACAATAAATTGTATAAACAGATAACAATGAAAATTAGAACCTACTTAGTAGCGCTAGCAGCGCTGGCGTTCGGCTCTACAGCACGTGCCGACGAAGGAATGTGGTTACTGCAACTGATGAAACAGCAGAACTCCATTGAGTTGATGAAAAAACAAGGTTTGAAACTGGAAGCGGATGATTTGTACAATCCGAATGGAGTATCACTGAAAGATGCGGTAGGTATCTTTGGCGGTGGTTGTACAGGTGAAATCATCTCACCGGAAGGACTGATTCTGACAAACCATCATTGCGGATACGCTTCTATCCAGCAGCATAGCAGCGTGGAACACGACTATCTGACCGATGGTTTCTGGGCAAAAAACCGTGGTGAGGAATTGCCTACTCCGGGATTGAAATTCCAGTTCGTTGACCGTATCGAAGACATTACGGACATCGTGAACCAAAAGATCGCTGCCGGTGAAGTAACTGAAGTAAATGCACTCACCCGCCCGTTCCTCAATAAACTGGCTAAAGAATTGTTCGAGAAGAGCGATCTGAAAGGTAAAAAAGGCATTGAAGTACAAGCTTTGCCGTTCTATGCCGGAAATAAATTCTATTTGTTCTATAAGAAGGTGTACACAGACGTACGTATGGTAGCCGCACCTCCTTCTTCCGTAGGCAAATTTGGTGGTGAAACGGATAACTGGATGTGGCCCCGCCACACGGGTGACTTCTCCATGTTCCGTATCTATGCCGATGCTAACGGTGATCCCGCAGAATACGCAGCATCAAATGTACCTTTGAAGACCCCCAAATATCTGCCTATCTCTATCAAGGGACTGGAAGAAGGCGACTATGCCATGATCATGGGTTTCCCCGGAAGCACAAGCCGTTACCTCACCGTATCGGAAGTAAAGGAACGTATGGAAGCACAGAATCAACCGCGTATCACTATCCGTGGCGCACGCCTCGCCGTGTTGAAAGAAGTGATGGCTGCCAGCGACAAAACTCGTATTCAATATGCCAACAAGTATGCCGGCAGCAGCAATTACTGGAAGAACTCCATCGGTATGAATAAAGCGATCATTGATAATGATGTACTGGGTACAAAGGCAGAACAGGAGAAGAAATTCGCAGAATTCGCTAAAGGTAAACCGGAGTATGAAGGTGTGGTAGAAAAAATCGATGCCATTGTAAACCGGACAATGCCGGTGACCGGTCAGTATTACTACCTGATGGAAGCATTCAGTGGTGCCATTGAATTCGGTAGCCCGTACATGGTTATGGATAACCTGAAAAAGGGATTGGAAGAAAAGAACGACTCTCTCATCAATAAGTCTCTCGAACAGTTGAAAGAGGTCTTTGCTGACATCCATAATAAAGACTACGATCATGAAGTAGACCGCAAAGTAGCCAAAGCTATCTTCCCGGTATATGCCGAAATTATTCCGGCAGAACAACGCCCGGCTTTCTATCAGACTATTGAAAAAGAGTTTAAAGGCGACTATAATGCCTATATTGATGCCATGTATGACAATTCCATCCTGGCAAACCAGGCCAACTTTGACAAGTTCATCAAAAAACCTACGGTAAAAGCTATCGAAAAGGATCTGGCAACTCAATATTCACGCGCCAAGATTGAAAAACTGATGTCACTGGCACAGGAACTGAACAGTACTTCCAAAGAACTGGCATTATTGCACAAAGCATATATCCGCGGACTGGGCGAAATGAAAGAACCCGTTCCTTCTTATCCGGACGCTAACTTTACCATTCGACTGACGTATGGTAACGTGAAATCATACAATCCGCGTGATGCCGTACATTACAAGTACTACACTACTACGGACGGTATTCTGGAAAAGGAAAATCCCGAAGACCGTGAATTCGTAGTTCCTGCCAAACTGAAGGAGCTGATACTGAAAAAAGACTTCGGACGTTATGCTCTGCCCAACGGTGATATGCCGGTTTGCTTCCTCAGCACAAACGACATCACCGGTGGTAACTCCGGTAGCCCCGTGCTGAATGCAAACGGTGAATTAATCGGTACTGCTTTCGATGGCAACTGGGAGTCTCTCAGCGGTGACATCAATTTTGATAATAACCTGCAACGTTGTATCAACCTGGACATCCGCTATGTACTGTTCATCCTTGAAAAACTGGGAGGATGCGAACATTTGATTAAAGAAATGAACATAGTTGAGTAACAGACCACTCTATCGGGGAATGACCCTATAAGTGAATAGGAATGAAGTAACGAGTGAATTAGGTTCAGTCGTTACTTCATTCCTATTCAGCCGTTACTTCATTACCCCCCCTTAAAAACCCTTCTAAAGCACTTTTGTATGAGAAGAATTTTACTTTCATTATTTATTACATCCGCCGGGCTATTCGCCCGCGCCGACGAAGGCATGTGGATGCTGACCGACCTGCAAAAGCAGAACGAAGTCGCTATGACGGAACTGGGATTACTGATCCCGGTGAACCAGATTTATAATCCTGACGGCATCGCCCTGAAAGATGCAGTGGTTCACTTCGGTGGCGGTTGCACAGGTGAAGTGATCTCTGCCGAAGGATTGGTACTCACTAACCATCATTGTGGCTATGGTTCTATCCAACAGCACAGTACAGTGGAGCATGACTATCTGACAGATGGATTCTGGGCAATGAACCGCGAAGAAGAGCTTCACTGTAAAGGACTTACCATTACTTACATTGATGAAATTCTGGATGTAACAGACTACGTCAACGAACAGTTGAAGATAGATCCGGACCCAAACGGTACAAACTATCTGTCACCCAAATACCTGAAGGAAGTAGCCGAGCGCTTCTCTTCCGAACAAGGCATTGCCCTGACACCGGGACGCAAGCTTGAACTGAAAGCTTTCTACGGTGGTAACCGCTACTACCTGTTTGTTAAAACCACTTACAGTGACATCCGTATGGTGGGTGCACCTCCCTCTTCTATCGGTAAATTCGGTGCGGATACCGATAACTGGATGTGGCCGCGACATACAGGTGACTTCTCTTTGTTCCGCATATATGCCGACAAGGACGGAAATCCGGTGGAATACTCCAAGGATAACGTTCCCCTGAAAGTGAAGAAACATCTTACCATCAGCCTTGCCGGGTACAAAGAAGGTGACTTCACTTTCGTCATGGGATTCCCCGGACGCAACTGGCGCTATATGATTTCCGACGAAGTGGAAGAGCGTATGCAAACCACTAATTTCATGCGCCATCATGTACGTGGTGTTCGCCAGGAAGCATTGATGGAACAAATGCAGAAAGATCCTGCTGTACGCATCCATTATGCCAGTAAGTATGCCTCTTCTGCTAATTATTGGAAAAATGCCATTGGTATGAACGAAGGGCTTATCCGCCTGAAAGTACTCGACACGAAACGTGCCCAACAGGAACAACTCTTGGCTCGCGGACGTGAACAGGGTGATGATTCTTATCAGAAGGCATTCGATCAAATACGCAGTATCATTGAGCATCGCCGCCCTGCCCTCTATCATCAGCAAGCCATTCAGGAAGCATTGGTGACAGGCCTGGACTTTATGCGCATCCCCAACACTTCTGCCATGCTGGCTGCCCTGAAAAGTAAGGATAAGGCACAGATAAAGACTGCCGCTGATAGCTTAAAGATTGCCGCTGACAAATATTTTGCATCCGTACCTTTCCCTGATGTGGAACGTACAGTCGCCAAGAAAATGTTGCAGACCTATATGCAATATATCCCGGCGGAACAACGCATCAGCATCTTTGAGGTCATTGACAAACGTTTCAAAGGTAACAGTGATGCCTTTGTCGATGCTTGTTTCGACCACTCTATCTTCGGCAAGAAGGAAAACTTTGAAAAGTTCATCCGAAAACCGGGCTCGTATAAGTTGGGATTTGACTGGATGGTACTGTTCAAACATTCCATCACAGACGGACTGTTGCAGACCGCCATTGCTATGGCAGACGCCAACAAGAATTACAATGCCGCACACAAAGTATGGGTAAAAGGTATGATGGATATGAAACGGAGTGCGGGTACTCCCATTTATCCGGATGCCAACTCCACCCTGCGCCTCACCTACGGAAAGGTATTGCCTTATGAACCGGCTGACGGAGTGGAATATGGTTACTATACCACCCTCAAAGGTGCCATGGAAAAGGAAGATCCCGACAATTGGGAGTTTGTGATTCCCGCCAAATTAAAACAACTGTATCAGTCCAAGGACTTCGGACGCTATGCCATGCCGAATGGTGAAATGCCTATCTGCTTCATAGTGAATACAGACAACACCGGCGGTAACTCCGGCAGTCCGGTATTCAATGCCAAAGGTGAGCTCATCGGTACAGGTTTCGACCGCAATTATGAAGGACTTACAGGAGATATAGCCTTCCGCCCCTCTTCACAGCGTGCAGCTTGCGTAGACATTCGCTACACTTTATTTATCATAGAGAAGTATGCCGGTGCCTCACATATTATCAAGGAGCTGACAATTGCGGAATAAATAAAAGGAAGTATAAAAATATCACTCGGATACTCAGGTGAACCATAATTCGCCCCTGCAAGTAAAGCGAATAACTAAAGTCAATCACAATGTTTGCAGGGGCGAAATGTTTTCATTCAACCATAGTACAACAGTTACCCACAGGGTACCCAGTAAGGAAATCAGAATCATTCGATAAATTTTCCTATGGAAAATGTTTCAAAATTGAAAGTATTCTAAAAAATACCCAAATATGCCATTTAAACAGTATGAAAAGCAATAGATCGTGAACAAAAGACACCACAAACTGTTTCACTATACAGACAACGACACTAATATTGTATTTATAAAAAAAATGAATTAATAACAGAAAGGAAAAGATTATGGAGAAATTTGAAGAACTTATACAATCAGAAAAACCTGTTTTAGTAGACTTTTTTGCAACTTGGTGTGGCCCATGTAAGGCAATGCATCCCGTATTGGAAGAGCTGAAAGGACAAATCGGTGATGGTGCCCGCATCGTGAAAATCGATGTAGACCAACATGAGGAACTGGCTGCTAAGTATCGTATACAAGCGGTACCCACTTTTATCGTATTCAAGAAAGGTGAAGCCGTTTGGCGTCATTCCGGAGTTATTAAGGGCAGTGAGCTGAAAGGCGTCATTGAACAAAATTCATAAAGAACAAACATTATGAAGAAAGTACTAACATTTGCCATTCTGATTTTTGCCAGCGTACTGACATTCGCCTGCAAGGATGGAGCAAAAGCACAACCCAATGAACCGGAACAAAAAGAAGCCAAGAGCGGAGAAGTAATCGTAATGAACAAGGATATGTTTATTAAAGATGTATTCGATTACGAGAAATCCCAGGACTGGAAATATAAGGGTGACAAACCCGCCATCATTGACTTGTATGCCGACTGGTGTGGTCCCTGCCGCATGACAGCGCCCATCATGAAAGATCTGGCAAAAGAATACGCCGGAAAGATCGTGATCTACAAAGTGAATGTGGACAAAGAACGTGAACTTGCCGCATTATTCAATGCAAGCAGCATTCCTCTCTTTGTCTTCATTCCGATGGAAGGAGAACCTCAGCTTTTCCGTGGTGCAGCTGATAAAGCCACTTACCAAAAGGCAATTGAAGATTTCTTGTTAAAGAAGAAATAATATATAAGAAAAAGTCACTGGAGTTATGTATGAATGAGGAGTGGCATATCTTTCCACTCATTATTGTACATCTCCGTGACAGTGTGATAACCGGACGCTTGCAGAGCCATTAAAGCTTGCAGGCGTCCGTTGTTTATACGCTCCGGGTAGTGGGAATCACTATTAACCTGTACACGGATTCCCTTTTCAAGCAATACAGGGAAGTAGCGTTCATTAGGATAGAAAGTGCCCAATTCCAGATAAGATTTTGTATTAATCTCTACGATATATCCTTTTCGGGCAATAGCATCAAAATATTCCTGAATCAAAGCATCATACCAAGGTTCATCCAGTAAGCCGGGATGATAAGCAGATGCGTTATAGTGCATTTTGTCAGCATGACCGACAATATCAAAACCGCCCAGTTCCACCATACGCATCAAACGGTCATAATAAAGATGCACCACTCTCACCAGATCACCATTGAAATGTTTATCCACAAGTCTGCGGAATTTATCAGCCGTCACATCCACATCCACTATTTCTCCCTTATCATCATAAAGCAAGTGCACAGAACCAATACGGTAATCCAACGGTAATTCGCGGAAACGGGTAACAGATGGATTGCTCTCTTCATTCAGATAGTCAATCTCCAGACCGATATAGAGTTCTATTTGTCTGGCATACTTAGCCTTCAGACGATGGAATTCGGTCAGATAGTCATCCATAGAGTCCCACTCCATAGTCCACGCTGCAGAAAACGGCAGAGGGGCATGGGAAGAAAATCCATAAGAAGTAAATCCTTCGCTCAGGGCAAAGCGGATAAAGTCTTCCATATTAGCACGTCCGTCGCAATATAAGCTATGACTATGATAGTTCGTTAAATTTCCAGTTCTGTTGCTCATAATTTTATCATCTTATCATTTATCATCTTATCAACCATCTTATCACCCTATCATTCTTCTATCTCACTAAGTTCCAGCCAACGCATGGTCTTTTCATCAATCAAATCCGTGATCTCGGGCAAACGCTTTGATTTCTCTGTGAGTTCTTCTACGGATAAGGTGCCACTGCACAGGGCAGCTTCAATGGTTTTCTTTTCGTCCTCCAATGTAGCAATTTCCTGCTCCAGCTGTTCAAACTCCCTTTTCTCTTTAAAGGACATCCGGCGTTTTTCATTCAGACGCACTTTAGCGGTTTTATCTTCCTGCGGTTTAGAGGCTTCTTTTTCTTTCTCCTTTTCCAGCCGGGCTTTTTCTTCTTTCCAGTCACGATACTGGGTATAATTTCCGGGGAAATCACGGATATCTGCCTGACCGTTGAAGACTAACATGTGGTCTACTACTTTATCCATAAAGTAGCGGTCGTGGCTTACTACGATAACACAACCCTTGAAATTCTGTAAATACTCTTCCAGCACATTCAGGGTAATGATATCCAGATCATTGGTAGGCTCGTCCAGCACAAGGAAATTAGGATTACGCATCAATACCGTACACAGATACAGGCGACGGCGTTCTCCACCACTCAGTTTATAAACATAGCTATGCTGGGTTTCGGGAGTGAAGAGAAAATGTTGTAGAAACTGGGAAGCGGTCAGCTTTTTACCATTGCCTAACTCTATGACTTCAGCGATATCCTGTACCACATCAATCACTTTCATCTGCTCATCGAATTGTAAGCCATCCTGCGAATAATAACCGAAACGTACTGTTTCTCCGATATCAATTGTTCCACTATCGGCCTTCTCCTCTCCCATCAGTATTTTGATAAAAGTAGATTTACCAGTACCGTTATTACCTACAATGCCCATCTTTTCATAACGGGCAAAAATGTAAGAAAAGTCTTCTAATATTTTAAGGTCACCAAACGACTTGTACAGATGGTCTGCTTCGAATATCTTGCTACCGATGTAGGAGGCCTTTACTTCCAGTTTCACATTGTCGTTATTAAACCGCTGTTTAGCTACTCTCTCCAGTTCATAGAAAGCCTCTTCGCGATAACGCGCTTTATGCCCGCGGGCTTGCGGCATACGACGCATCCATTCCAACTCTGTGCGATACAGATTGTTGGCACGGGTTATTTCAACATTCGTTGCATCGATACGCTCTTGACGTTTCTCCAGGTAATAGCTATAATTTCCTTTATATTGATAGATCTGACGATTGTCTATTTCAATGATTTCGGTACAGACACGGTCGAGGAAGTAACGGTCGTGCGTCACCATAAGCAGACTGAGGTTTGTGCGGCGCAGGTAATCTTCCAACCATTCAGTCATATCAAGATCGAGATGGTTGGTCGGCTCATCCAGAATCAGCAGGTCAGGCTCAGTGATAAGGGTATTGGCAAGCGCCACGCGCTTCAACTGTCCACCGGAAAGATGCTTTACTTGCTGATCGAAGTTTCTTATCTTCAACTGGGAAAGAATTTGCTTGGCCTTCTGCTCATACTCCCATGCTTTTTCATGATCCATGCGCACCAGGATTTCGTCCAAACCGGGATGCCCTTCTGTTTCCATGCAACGTTCGTACTCCTTTATCAGTTCTACCGTACTATTGCCATGATGGAAACAAGCTTCCAGAACGGTCAGTCCTTCGGGATATTGCGGGTCTTGTTCCAAATATCCGACCCTAAGGTCACGACGAAAAGAAACGGTTCCACTGTCATACCCTTCTTTGCCGGCAATAATATTCAACAAAGTAGTTTTACCACTGCCGTTTTTGGCAATCAGTCCGATACGTTGCCCTTCGGCCACACCGAGCGAAGTATTCTCAAGCAATACCAAATCACCGAATGACTTGGTCAAATTTTCTATCTGAAGATAACTAATCACAGTTTAAGATTTATGATTTATAATTTATGATTTATGGCTGGTTGGCAAATGATCAGAGTAAGGATTTGTAGGTTTCTGCCAGATTGCAAGGTTCCCCTGCCTTCACTTTGCTCCACACTAATTTCATAGGGTCAATCCATTCTCCGGTAATAAGGTTCTGCAGTACAGGAGCTTCACGATTACCATCTATCAAAGTCATCCATTCCAGGCCGTCTACTTCATTGACAAGAATCACACAGATGGCAATACCGAAGGAAAGCCATGCTTCTTTCTTCTTCGGACCGATAGTTCCACTATCAATGACCTGTTGCATGCTGTCCAAATCTTCTTCCATACCCTGGAAATCTTTTTTCAGTTGTTCTTTTACAGTAGTGGTCACCCACTCAAAAGCCTCATTAATCTGGTAAATTTCGGACAGGCGAACCGGTATAAGCTCTGCCGGATATTTCACTCCTTCTTTGCGTATTTCCAACGAGGCGATAACGGCTTCGGCCTCTGCCACAGATGCTCCCTTACTTACTGTAAAGGAACATTCAAAGGCAACATCATCCACACCGGTAATCCAAAGATGAGAAGTATAATAAGCCCCTTCGTCTTCAAACATCTCCTTACTGTAAGCACATGCCAAGCTTCCTATTTTAACGGAGACTGCCGAAGGATTGTCTTTCAGTTCCTGACGGGTAACTTCCCGACCATACATAGCGTTACCTTTATATGCAGAAATACGAAAATTTCCAGTCCATTCACTTGGATTATAGAAGAGAAAAGAGCCTTCCCCATCTTCAAACTCATTCCAGTCCGCGGGATACAACATGGAAAACCATGCTCCCGGAGAGATAAATTTCTTGCTTTGTGCCATTGCTATTCAGAGGTTAATAACGAGGCCACCTGACCTCGTTCGGCAAAAGTAACATTACATCCGTTGATATGCAAACAAACAGAAACAAAAAACAGCCGATTCTCACGAACCGACTGTCCCAATCATCATCTATGAATGAAGACCGTTACAGTCTTCAATATCTTATTAAATCTCTATGAAACTTCAAAGAAAATCATATTTCTGTTTCCGAGCGCAAAGATAATCAATGAAATATATAGATTCCCAATATTTTAAGATATTTAAATTAACGTTCTATAAACTATGGAATTTTATAGATTAATATGCAAAAAAGCAGCCGATTCTCACGAACCGGCTGCCCCAATCATCATTTATGAATGAAGACTGCTTGAGTCTTCGGAAAATTCATTTAGTATATTACAACGCATACACTATCTTCTCCTATTAAGTTTCCATTTCCATCATACACAGTACAAAAAACATTGGAAACACCAGTAGTTAGTCCAGCACGAGGTGTCATCGTAATTTTATTTTTTAGTATAACAATATCAAAAACGTTTTGAGCTTTTTCCAGTTCAGGATCAAAGCTCCATTCGTATATATAAGATACATTCTCAAGATATACCGTCAACGAAGCTGTTTCATTAGGATGAACCAAATCATTTCCTTCAAAATACACTATCTTATCAAGTTGAGATGTCAATGGCAGTATAACCATCAATATCGATATAAGTATTGTCTTCATAATAACTAGATTTCAAAAATTATCAAATACCGTGACAATTTATTGTTGTTTAGAATCCCACCATACCTGCAAAGTACAAATAACATTACTATTATACCATCCATCACCAAGTTCAGCCGCCCCCGGAACTTCAGCACCAATCGCAGAAAGATTTTTAGTATTGTAAGTCAACTCATACGAAGCTTGTTTCCAACGACGGGGTGACTCACCTTCCGGACAGTAAGTAAAACCTGCAGGAGTAGTTTTGTAGTAATAGGGTTTATCCCAATTCATAAATATATTAGTATCATAATCATAACGGCGCATATCATTCCAGTTCTCATTAGAGAATGGCATCGCAAGCATCTTTTGAGTTATAATTTTTCCAAGAGTAAGATTGTCAGCAGTTCCCAAACCATTGTTCAAGAAATTGTCAATTTCCGTTTGTTCAATATGAGTAAACGATGGACAGGAATTCAAATTTGTATCCTCAGAAGTCCACACTGCAATTTGATCGTTAACAGCATCAATACTTGCTTTAACACCATCCTTATACGCAGTGAATGCACCTGACTTTTCTCCTTGTCGGAAAAGCACCTCTGCTTTTATAAAACAAGCCTCAGCATAGGAAGCCATATAAGTAGGACTTGTAGCACGGGCATAAAATACGCCACTGAGTGCCGAACTATCATAACTCTTATTACGATGATAGAGAATATCTACCCCTCCTGAGTAGCCGGTACCACCACAAGTTGTCCACACGTAGATAGTATCGCCTTGACGGGATGGGCTGTCACAATACCAACTCTGGGTAGAAGTGTTGAATGACAATGCATAAGGGCCTGATTGACTAAGGATATCAGTTTGCATATCAACACCCATTGAGCGACGCCATTTACCATCATCCGACCATTTGATATCAACAGGAGTAGTAGCTCCCTTCACTGAGCGGGTCCAGGGGATAAACTTGTCGGCACGCGGATCTTCTACACCCTTACCATCAAAATTAGTCAGGTTGTCGTAGTAATTCTTGGTAATGTAGATATTACTGTTCATGCCGATACAAGAATAAAGAGCAGAATAATCCACCGGTTCATTCCACCCCAACACATCATGAGAAGGTGTATTAGTATCAGTATGTCTGATGAGAGTATTGTCGGCGTTACTTTGCTGAGCCTTAGCCAGACAGTTAAGAATTTCCTGAGCATCATACTTGCCTTCTTTGTAGCTGCCAGCCTCTTTCTTAATCAAGTGGTTCAACCATCGGGCCTTTAGAAGATAGCACATTTTAAGCCACTTATCTGCATCACCACCATTCCAGCTATCACCTTCAGCCAACGTTTTAGGAGTAACACCATTTATAGTCTCTTGCTGCCTGGAAAATAGTTGTATTGCTTCATCAATGTCAGCTATACAACCAAGGAATATAGTCTTACCATTGTCATAAGCCGGAGAAGGTTTTTCGCCAAATGCCTCGTTATAAGGCAGTTCACCAAATAGATCTGTAAGCATCATAAAGCCATAAGCACGGAAGAATTTAGCTGCACCGGCATAATGGTAAGCACCCGCTTCCATTGCCTGATTATACAAGTCATTACAATTCACACCTACCTGGGTAAAAAACCACTGCTGTGCATTACTGGCACGGGTAGAAGAGTCAAGTTGCCACTTAGCTGCTCCACCTTCACGGGCATTGTTACGATAGAAATGACCACAATAAAAGCTCGTGTTAGAGGCAACAATATGATAGATATGGCTCATATAAAATTGCATCCAAGGCACACGCTGATGAAATTCAGCATCAGTAGATATAGGGGTATTCGGATTGGTGTTTACATCAAGCCAATCATTACATGCAGAAAGCGAAATGCAAGCTGCCACTCCAAGGATTATTTTCTTATATAGTTTCATATTATATTCTATTTTTCCTGCAGTTAGACAATATTTAGAAAGTCAAATTAACACCAAATGCAAAACTTGCCGTCGAAGGAACACCGCAATAGTCGATACCTACCGAAGATGAACCAACTGCACCTGATCCGGCTGCTGCAACTTCCGGATCGCCATTATAGTTGGTGAAGAGAAGGAGGTTATTGGCAGAAGCTGTAATTGAAGCACGTTTGATAACCTTTGTCTTGGCAAGTAATATTTTTGGCAAAGTGTATGAGAGTGATAAAGTACGAAGACGAAGCGCATTGACTTTCGTCATAAAGTTTGCAGTCTCATAGGGATAAATATCCTGATAGTAATTAGCAATAATTGTCCTGCCACTCGTTTCTTTACCATTGTAAGTATAAGTCTTATTGGCTTCAAAAGTGTTAGTTACGAAATTACCATCTGTGTTTACACCTGATATTTCAATCTTTTCACGTTTAGCGGAAAGCTCACTCACACCGGCCAATGTCATTGCATATTCCGTACCATTGTACACATGTCCGCCTACACGGAATTCCCACAGCATATTAAGTGACCATCCTTTGTATGAGATTGTGTTATTCCATCCGCCAGAGAATTTTGGTTCACGATTACCAATTTCGCGATTAACACTATTTGAACCTGCACTGTCTTTTGTGGGAAGCCCATTCTTGTCAAGCATTACATTACCTTGCTCATCACGCTTCCATTGACTACCCGAAATTGCCATAAAATTACCATTAGGAAAAGATGCCGCTTTAGCATTACCTACCTGCACATCAGTCACATAAAGTATTTCCACGCCTTCAAGCAGATTCTTAACCGTACCACGGTTACCACTTATGTTAAAAGTAGATTCCCAGCTCCAGTCTTTAGTTTGAATCGGAGTACCACCAATACTGAGCTCCATACCTTTATTATATACATCACCGGCATTCACCGAACGAAGGATATAACCTGTTGCATTAGACAAACGAGGCGACATAATCTGGTCGTAAGAATTGTTGGTATAGTATGCATAATCCACCTTTAAACGGTTATTGAAGAAACGTAATTCAACACCGATTTCTACAGATTCCGTAATCTCAGGTTTCAAGGCAGCATTACCGGCAGTCCAATAGTTGCTTACACCTGTAAGACCGCCAAGGAATGACTGGCTTGGCCACAATGCCGTATCCAACGAATATGGACTTGTATCTTTACCTACACGTGCCCAACTTGCACGAACCTTACCAAATGACAACCAGTCGGATTTTGGAAGGAATTCCGTAAACACAACACTACCGCTAACAGATGGGTAAAAATAAGAGCGATTTTCAACTGGTAGTGTCGAAGACCAGTCGTTTCGTCCCGATACGGTCAGGAATACCGTATTCTTCCAGTCAGCACGAAATTCACCAAACACACCTACAAGGCGTTTTTGACTGCGAGCACTCGAAAAGTCACGATTATCATTTGTCGCATTGTCAAATGCATAAAAATCGGGAATCTCGAAATTCCAGGCCATTCGGTAATTAGACCAGGAACGAGTGTCGTCGGTAGAAGTACCAAGCATCAGATTAAAATTAAAGTCTCCAAACTGCTTGGCGAAGTTTGTCATTAAATTAGTAGAAAGATATTTGTAGCGATAAGAGTTTTCGCTATACATGCCCTTCTGCCAAGCCAGTTTATAAACACCACCAGCAGAGAGTATTTTTGAGTCGTCAGTAGTATAAGAGTCAATGCCCATGCGATAGCTGATCCACCACCAATCGGTAATGTCGGCCTTAATATTGAAATTACCAGTGAAACGTTCGGTATTATCTTGCAGCTTATTCTTGTTGAGAATCCAATAGGGGTTATCTCGTTCATCAACTACGTCAAGACGATCGCCAAACATACGATAGCGTGTACCATCTTCGTTCAAATAGTGACTCATATCGTCGGTAGGCGACCAGCGATACAAGTTGGTCATTGTACCCGACCCGCTTGATCCATAAAGACCTGCAGAAGTAAGCGTCTTATCGGTATTTGCCTGAGAATATGCTACATTTGCACCAAAGGTGAATATTTTCCACTTTTGTTCGCCATTGAAACGGAATGTTGCTTTCTCATAGCCAGTATTAGGAATAATACCATCTTGATTATAATAAGAACCTGAAAGATAAAAGTTACTATTTTGAGATCCACCGGCTACACTTACATTAGTATCCCAAGCACCGCCTTGCTGAAAAAAGTCTCCGATATTGTCATAAGTAGGAGCTCCATCAGTTATTGCTTCCCCCCATGAATTATAGCTAAAATCATTGAATGTTGTTCCAGTATATTTGCCACTTGAATCATATTGATCTTCAGCAAATCCTCTTTTATATTTATTTTGGGTTTTAGGAAGAGATTTAGCCCATTGCGTAATATATTTAGTTGAAAAATTCACTTCAACAGCACCTTCTTTTCCTTTTTTAGTTGTAATGATAACGACACCAGCAGCAGCACGAGAACCATAAAGTGCAGCTGCAGCAGGACCTTTGAGTACTGACATATTCTCTATATCTTCAGGGTTGATGTCCATCACCCGGTTTGATTGGGTAGAAGCAGTTGATGTACTACCATCGAAAGCAGAATTACCTACTACAGTAGTGGAGTTATCATAAATTACACCATCAACAACAAACACAGGTTGATTATCGCGTTCAAGTGAAGTACCACCACGAAGAATTATTTGAGAACCCGCACCGGCAGCTCCACCACCCTGTGTAATATTAACACCTGCTATCTTACCAGCCAGAGAATTGATTGGGTTCACGCTCTTATTTTTCATAAGTTCTTCTGCACTCACGTCATCAATAGCATATCCCAATGACTTGCGATCTTTCTTGATACCCATCGCAGTTACAACAACTTCACTCAATGTCTGAGTATCATCTTTCAATGTCACATTATACACACTTCCTGCACCCACCTTAATTTCAGCTGAAGTGTATCCCACAAATGAGATTACCAATGTGCTACCCTGCTGGGTATCCACAGAGAATTGACCATCAACATTAGTTATGGTACCTGTACCAGTACCCTTCACCAATACACTGGCGCCAACAATAGGTTCACCTGTTGCATCTACAACTTTACCTGTAATTTTCTTCGCTTGTTGAGTACTTTGGGAACTTG
>NZ_CBVI010000025.1 GCF_000513195.1 Bacteroides timonensis
CCAAGTTCCCAAAGAACTTAGCCCATTTTCAAGGATTTTTTTCTGACTTATCCGGAAAATACATAGTTAACAGTTAGATGAAATAGCCAAAGTTGATTTAAGAAAAAACAGACGAAATGATATAATGAACAAATTTCGCTAACAACTTTTAGCTACGTATTTACATAATGCACCCTCTCTTCTACTTTCCTATCGGTTGAATTTTCCTTCTCACATCCTTAGAAATTTCCAGAAACATATAGTTCAATTTACCGGAGTGGATGCCTTCTTTATTTTGCTTATACTTATTATTAGCATATTGCTTAGACTTATCAAATGTAAGACGCGACATTTGATTCTGTGATTTACCTACCATCGTTGAATCCAGCTTCTCATCCGGAAAGAAATCATCCAGATCCACATCTCCAATCATAGTGGTTTCAAGGAAGTTCATATTCTTACGACCGGCATCTGTATAATACCCCACAAACATATGTCCCGGAGTACGAACCAATATTGGCTCTATATTAATGGCACGAAGCAGGGAAGCAAACAGCACGCTACCATCCACACAGTTAATCTGCGAAGACTCCAATGCATCATCGAACGTGCGAACCCGCTGGGAAAAGACCACATTACTAGACAGACTGGTATTGGAAACAGAACTGTAACGGAAATTACGCTTTTGAAGCACGTTCCATAAAGCATAGACTTGCTTGTCCACCACTTCAGCATTGCCACCTTGATAGCCCAAGAAACGATTGACAATACGGGTATTCAGTGCTTCACGCAACAATTTGTCAATCATCGGATTCTCCTCATTAACGTATGCCGCAAAGAAAATTCCTGTATCATGAAACTTAGTCCCATTCGTAACATACCCCAACAGACATTCATTGATGCTGCGAACAGAAAAAGTACGAACCCGTTGCCCCAAATCCTTATCATTCATTTCTACCTTAACAGCCACACTAACCGGTTCCGCCTGGTTATTATTCTTCAGCGCTTCGTAATTCCAGATAATATCGGGATAGATCGTATATTCCGTCCGTGGTTTAGCCAACACAAACTCAGATACGGAACGGGAAAAGAACGGAGTTTCAGCAACTTCAATACGTACTCTGCTATACGCCTTCCCCGAACGAATCCGGATAGAAATGCAGGATTTAGAATTACCCACATATAAGGAATCAGCCGGAACAATGACTTGCGCATCCGTCGTCGCTACAGAAAGAATACTGGAAGGAAAGATGTTGCCTCCCAACTCATCCGTTATCTCAAACCCGGAACGGAACGGAGCCGTATTCAGCCAAAAGGAACCTGCCACAACAACCACCAATAAAGCTATCAGAGCGGGCAAACGCCATTTATATCGCCAAAAATTTATATTAGTCAACTCTTTCATACCAATGTTATTTATATTAAGACAAAGGTAAGTATAAAAACTGAAAAACTAGGATGTAAAAGTAATAGTTTACAGTTCTTCACCTTACCAAAACCGTGTCAAAGCCTTACCAACTCCGCGTCAGGTCCGTACCATCTCCGTACCTATACGCTTAGACCTGATACGAACCCGATACGGAGTTAATACGGACCTGATACGGAGTTGATACGGACCGGATACGGACCCAGTACGGAGTTGATACGGACCGGATTACCTTCAGCACACACTAAAATGTAACTGAATTGTAACACGTGTTTCACTTTCCCGTAACAAAAACACCGCACCTTTGTCGCTGAAAAGAAATAAAGTATAACTTTGTGGTAGGAGAATTTGTTTTGAATACCTCATATTAATTAGAAAAAGCAATGAACGATTATCGTATTTTAGTTGTAGACGATGAAGAGGACCTTTGCGAGATCCTGAAATTCAACCTTGAAAATGAAGGGTATGAAGTGGACACGGCCAACTCTGCCGAAGAGGCGTTGAAAATGGATATCGGTAGCTACAACCTGTTATTGCTGGACGTGATGATGGGAGAAATATCCGGTTTCAAAATGGCCAGCTTACTAAAGAAAGATAAGAAGACCGCTCAGGTACCTATTATATTCATCACCGCCAAGGACACGGAAAATGATACGGTAACCGGCTTCAATCTGGGAGCTGATGATTACATCTCCAAACCTTTCTCTCTGCGTGAAGTCATCGCACGCGTCAAAGCAGTATTGCGTCGCACCCAGCAAGGAGAACCGGAACGGGCACCGGAGCAAATCTGCTACAAGACGTTAGTCATTGATATTGTAAAAAAGAAAGTAAACATCGACGGGGAAGAAACCCCTCTTACCAAAAAAGAATTTGAGATATTACTTTTACTCCTCCAGAGCAAGGGACGCGTATTCTCCCGCGAAGATATACTGGCACGGATATGGAGCGACGAGGTCTATGTGTTGGACCGCACCATCGATGTGAATATCACCCGTTTGCGTAAAAAAATAGGTATTTATGGTAAATGCATCGTAACTCGCTTAGGATATGGATACTGCTTCGAAGCTGAATAATACCACACATTTCCTGTCGTTCAGCCGGAAGTTATTTCTTTCGGTCATTTCACTGTTTCTGGTATTTGCCGGATGCTTCCTGGCATATCAATACCAGCGTGAAAAAGAATATAAGATAGATCTGCTGGATATACAGCTACAGGACTATAATGAACGGTTGCACCAGGAGCTTGCCCACATTCCGGACAGCTTATGGAACACCACGCTGGAACGATACCTGGAAAAATACATCAAACAGGATTTACGCATTACGGTAGTTAATGTACAGGGTGACGTATTATATGACAGCTTCGAGAATCAGAAGTTAGGCAATCACATCAATCGCCCGGAAGTGCAAAAAGCGTTGGCAGAAGGAAAAGGATATGATGTACGCCGTACTTCCGAAACAACAGGAGTGCCCTACTTCTATTCTGCCACACTCTATGAAGGCTACATTATACGTTCCGCCCTCCCCTATGACCTGAACCTTGTAAGACACCTTGCAGCAGACCAGCACTACATCTGGTTTACCCTCATCGTATCATTACTATTAATTTTCATCTTCTACAAATTCACCTCTAAACTGGGGACAGCCATCAATCAGCTACGCGAGTTTGCCAAACGTGCCGATAAGAATGAGCCTGTGGAAACAGATATGCAATCCGCCTTCCCGCACAACGAACTGGGAGAGATTTCACAGCATATCATCCAGATATACAAGCGACTGCGAGAAACCAAAGAGGCGCTATACATTGAACGGGAGAAATTGATCACCCACTTACAAACCTCGCATGAAGGATTGGGCGTATTCAACAAGGACAAGAAAGAAATCCTGGTCAACAACCTGTTCACACAGTACAGCAACCTGATTTCGGACTCCAACCTGCAAACAACAGAGGAAATATTCTCCATCAGTGAGTTCCAGAAAATCACGGATTTCATCAATAAGACTCCCAAGCGTCCGGGCAAGGAAGAAAAGCGCATGTCTATCAGCATCAATAAGAATGGACGTATGTTTATTGTGGAATGTATCATATTCCAGGACTTAAGCTTCGAGATATCCATCAACGACATCACCCAGGAAGAAGAGCAGATCCGGCTGAAACGCCAGCTGACGCAGAACATCGCACATGAACTGAAGACCCCGGTCAGCAGCATACAGGGATATTTGGAAACCATCGTTAACAATGAAAACATTTCCCGGGAGAAAATGCAGGCATTCCTGGAGCGATGCTATGCCCAAAGCAACCGGTTGAGCCGACTGCTACGCGACATCTCCGTATTAACGCGTATGGACGAAGCCGCCAACATGATCGACATGGAGAAAGTAGACATCAGCCTGTTGGTAGGCAATATCGTAAACGAGGTATCCCTGGAACTGGAAGAAAAGCATATCACCGTAATCAACTCCCTAAAACCGAAGATACAACTACGGGGAAACTATTCCCTGCTATACTCCATTTTCCGCAACCTGATGGACAATGCCATTGCCTATGCAGGCACGGATATACGCATCAACATCAGCTGTTTCCGCGAGGACGAGAATTTCTACTATTTCAGTTTTGCCGATACCGGCGTAGGTGTCTCTCCCGAACATCTGAACCGCTTATTCGAACGCTTCTACCGGGTAGATAAAGGACGCTCACGCAAACTGGGCGGCACAGGATTGGGATTGGCTATCGTAAAGAACTCGGTAATCATCCATGGAGGTACCATTTCGGCCAAGAACAACCAGGGTGGCGGATTGGAATTCGTATTCACGCTGGCAAAGGAAAAGTAAGAAGTGGTTAGTGGTAAGTGATTAGTGATTAGCGGTTTGTGATTGCATAAAAAAATAATCACTTATCACTAACCACTAATCACTTTTTTCCTTATCTTTGCGATGCATTGGTTTACTGTCTTTGTTCGGAGACGGTAATTAAAAGGGAATCAGGTGCAAATCCTGAACAGTCCCGCTGCTGTAAGTTTCATGATAGGTTGCAGGCAAACTACCAATAGCCACTGGAAGTCCGCTTCCGGGAAGGCGCTTGGCAACAGAAACAAGTCAGAAGACCTGCCATGCACTGTTTTTATCACTGCTTTCGAGGAAAAAGCGTTGAGTCTAATGAAACGGGCAAATCGTCCCATCATTTCATTCATCCACTCTGCTTCAAAGAAAGTAAGGAACAATAAACTCTGCCAAGTTTATTTGAATGGTGTCCGGTCGAAGGGATTTCGCCCGGACATTTTATTCTGTAATTTTCCCAAAACAAATTTCATCATCCGCGTGTTATACATACAGTAAACAATTAATACGAAGAGTTATGGAAGCAGATTATGAACTGATTGACAATGAAGAACGTTGCCAATATGAGTTCCCTGAATAACGAGAAAGAAGATAAATAAAAGAAATGAGGTTACCCCTTCAAGATATGAATCCGGATAACCTCATTTGTATTATGAAAAAGAAAGTAATTAGGTACGTTCCAATTGAACTGTGAAATGACGCATCAGGGGAGCCTCCCAAGTAATACGGACTCCATTAGTAATGCTTTCACGGCGGTCGAAAACATTCTTCAGCGCTACTGCTATCACATTCATGTGATTATCCGTATATACGCGGCGGGGAATAGCCAGACGCAATAAATCCAGTCCGGTAAAACGGTTCTCACGGGTAACCGGATCACGGTCTGCCAGGATATAACCGATTTCACATCCTCTGATACCGGCTTCAAGATATAGCTCAACCGTTAGAGTCTGTGCCGGGAATTCATTCTTCGGTACATGCGTCAGTACCTTCGTTGCATCCACAAAGATGGCATGTCCGCCTGCCGGACGCTGATAAGGAATACCGTATTCATCCAACTTCTTTGCCAGATATTCTACCTGACGGATGCGGGTTTCCAGATTATCAAATTCCGTATTTTCATCCAATCCCGTGGCAAGTGCATTCATGTCACGACCATTCATACCACCGTAGGTAAGATACCCTTCATATTGCACGCAAAAGCCTTTGGCACCTTCATACCAATCTTTTTTTCGTGTAGCAATGAAACCTCCCATATTGACGATACCGTCCTTCTTGGCACTCATAGTCATACCATCCGCCAGGTCGAACATCTCTTTCGTAATCTCCTTGATCGTTTTACCGCTATAGCCTTCTTCACGCATTTTGATGAAGTAAGCATTTTCCGCGAAACGTGCGGAGTCAAATAACACAGGTTTATTATACTTATCCGCAAGAGCACGGACTTCACGAAGATTCTGCATGGATACGGGCTGTCCGCCGGCCGTGTTGTTCGTAATGGTAACGATGATAAACGGTATACGGTCACCGTGTTCCTGCAACGCTTTTTCCAGCTTCACAGGATCGACATTGCCTTTAAAAGGTATTTCCAACTGGGTATTCTTCGCTTCATCGATGGTGCAATCCAAAGCAATGGCCTTCCGACCCTCGATATGCCCCTTTGTGGTATCAAAGTGAGAGTTCCCCGGAACGATATCTCCATCATGTACCAGATAAGAGAAAAGCACATTCTCGGCGGCACGCCCCTGATGGGTGGGAATGACATATTCAAAACCTGTCAGACGAGTGATCACTTCTTTCAGGTTGAAGAAGGAAGAAGCACCTGCATAACTTTCATCGCCCAGCATCATCGCTGCCCATTGGCGATCGCTCATTGCTCCCGTACCGGAGTCGGTTATCAAATCGATATATACTTGCTCGGATTTCAGCTGGAACACATTGTAATGGGCTTCTTTCAGCCATTGTTCACGTTCCTGGCGGGTACTCTTCCGAATGGGTTCCACCATTTTAATTTTCCAAGACTCTGCAAAAGGTAATTCCATAGTGCTTGCTTATTATTTTGACATTTAGTTAACAAAAAGACCCGTAGAAGAATTTCTACGGGTCGAATATAAGCATTTATACAAGAATTAGCAAATACCTTACTATCTTTTTGTCAATAAATCATTCCTTTGACAAAAACTTCTTCTTCTCCTTCTTACTGTTGCAGTTTCATAATATCATGTTTTTAAGATTAATCAACTTGCCAAGTCAGCACAAAATCCGGATGCAACATATAGTGAATTTCAAATTTACGCTGTCCCGGCGTTCTGTACTCTTCAGCTAAGAAAGCTCCTTTTTCAGTAACCGTAAAAGGAAAAATACGCAGATGCTCCCGGAAATCAACCTCCGGCGTGTTCATACATTTAAACATCACTTCTTTAGCCGACCAATGGAGTAACAACGCCCAGGTATCCGTCCCCTGATATAAAGATAGAGGTTCATCAGTACGCATATATTTATGCGCCACCTTATGTACCCGTTCACCGTATTGTTCTATATCAATGCCCACTTCCTTACCGGCTTCACCGATAATCACCGATACATACCCGCGTGTATGAGAAATACTGATGGATGCAGATTTATCTGCCAGATACGGCTTCCCGCTGGGATAGTAAGCAACTTCCTTTTCCTCTCCCAACAGAGTGAATAGCAACACACGAACCGACAGCCATTCCAACCGGCGATGTTCAGCAGAGAAACGTTGCAACCCTTCCTGATATGTTTCTTGTTGCGGAAGCATACTCAGCAGTTCATCCAGTGCTTCATCCATCTTCCAGACTCCCCACTTATATGAAGGATACGTATGTTGTATGAAAAGAGACATATTATTTTATAAATCAATCTTTCTTATCGGAATCCGGCGGAGGAGTATTGATAGTGAACTTCACTTTAAGAATACGACGGTTATCCATCTCCAGGACTTCAAACTCATAGTGATCGTAAGTAACCTTTTCATGCAGGACCGGGAATTCACCTTTCAGCTCCAGCAATAATCCTGCAAGCGTATCGGAATCACCCGCCACCTCATCAAAGACTTCCTCATCCACCTTCGTAATCTTATAAAAGTCCGTCAACTGCGTTTTGGCTTCAAACACCCACGTATGATCGTTCAACACTGCATACGTACGTTCTTCGTCATCATATTCGTCATGAATCTCTCCGACTATCTCCTCGATGATATCCTCCATCGTCACAATTCCCGACGTACCGCCAAATTCATCAACCACAATGGCTATATGAATCTTATTGGCCTGAAAATCACGCAGCAAATCGTCAATCATCTTAGTTTCCGGAACAAAATAGGCAGGACGTATCAGCGATTGCCAACGGAAGTCCACCTTATTCAAATGGGGCAACAAGTCCTTGATATATAAGATACCTTTGATATTATCCCGGTTCTCGGAATAAATAGGGATACGGGAGTAAGCATTTTCGATAATACATTGCAATACATCCTTGAAAGGAGTACGAATATCCAGATCGACTACATCCAGACGGGAAGTCATCACCTCCTTCGCCGTTTCACCGCCAAAACGAATGATACCTTCCAGAATATTATTCTCTTCTTTCAGTTCCTCCTTATCCGTCAGTTCAAGGGCATGAGAAAGCTCGTCTACCGAGATGTTATGATTTTTGCGAGCAAAATGCTTATTCAGGAACGAAGTGGAACGTACCAGCATAGAAGCTACCGGATAAAAAAGGGAACGAAACATCCAAATACCCGGAGCGGAGAAACGGCAGAAAGCCAACGTTTTCTGGGCTGAATAAATCTTCGGCATGATTTCACCGAAAAGAAGCAGAAGGAAGGTCAGGATGACGGTCAGTATCAGAAATTCCGCAATAGGAGAATGAAACTCAAACACGCTCATGAAGAAGTAGTTACAGAGCATGATGATGGTCACATTCACAAAATTGTTTGTTATCAGAATGGTTGCCAGCAACCTTTCCGTATCCTCCAAGAGTTTACTAATTTTCTCGTCCGAGGGATGTTTCTTCTCGTCAATGGCATTCAGGTCGGACGGAGAAAGAGAGAAAAAGGCTATTTCTGAAGCTGAGGCAAAGCCGGATACGAGCAACAGCAAGCCTGCCAACACAATGGCGATGATTGCCGAAATAGTAGGGCTATGTACGGATATACCATTAAAAACATTTGCCAACTGGCATAAATAAGCGTCTGGGTCCAAAGATCTTGGTTTTAGTTAAACAATTAGAACGGTAAATCGTCCGTTGTATTATCTTGTGCAGGGGTTGCCTGCGATTGTGCCATAGGTTGTACAGGAGCGCCTTGTGACATACCCGGTTGCGGAGCGGCAGCACCCGGTGCAGCAGTTCCTCTGGGGCTCAGCATCTCCATATTATCAACAAATATTTCTGTAATATAGCGCTGAACGCCCTTCTGGTCATCATAAGAACGAGTGCGAATCTTGCCTTCTACATAAAGTTTATCACCCTTATGCACATATTTATCTACAATCTCCGCTAAACGATTCCGGAAAACAAGGTTATGCCACTCTGTACGATCAGGAACTTGTGTACCATTTTGCAAAGTATATCCTTTTTCAGAAGTAGCAAAAGAAAGTTGGGCAACACAATTTCCCCCATCATAATAGGTTACTTTAGGATCCTGCCCTGCATTTCCAATCAATATTACTTTATTTACTGACATAAGCCTTTTTTCTTTTTATTTGAATTTGCTGCCAAAATTAAACAGAATAATCACACAATGCAAGAGTTAGCGCAACTTTTATAGATATTTCTCCAGAAAGGCATGCACCAGACGAGAGACCGCATACTGCTCCAAATCCTTTATTTTCACCCGCTGGAAGGCAGAAAAAGAAGTGGAATTTTCCGGTAAAACAACTTCATAGAAATTGGCATAAATCACCCTGTGGGAGAGTACATGCTTCACATTTCCACTGATTAAACGCAGTCCCGAAACCTCCCCGTCTGCAAAAAGCGCACGTACCTGCGGCAATTCACGAAACTCTTCTTCCGTCACAGGCACTTCCGTTTCTATCAGCGGAAATTCGAAAAGATTTTTCCAGATATCATCCTCCGTCCGCTTATGTAAATAGGTACACGCGCCCACACGTACATATATATAGTTGAAATAACGATTGGTGGTTTTCGTTTTATGCTGCTTTACGGGCAACTTCGTTATCGTACCCTCCTTCAAGGCGGAGCAACTGTCCGCCAAAGGGCAAAACAGGCAATTCGGTGATTGCGGCGTACACTGTATGGCACCGAAATCCATTATCGCCTGATTGTAGACAGCCGGCTGCGATTTATCCATCATCTCATCTGCCAAAGCAGCAAACAATTTCTTGCCTTCCGTACTGTCCACTGGCGTATCGATGCCGAAATAGCGCGAAAGCACACGATAGACATTCCCGTCCACCACAGCATAAGGCATACCATAGGCGAATGAGCAGATAGCCGCAGCAGTATAGTCCCCTACCCCCTTCAACGCACGCACCCCTTCATAAGTAGCCGGAAAAACACCATTCATGCTTTTTGCCGCCGCATGCAGATTGCGTGCGCGGGAATAATACCCCAGTCCCTGCCAGCATTTCATCACCTCATCTTCCGGTGCCTCAGCCAAGGCTGTCACATTAGGAAAACGATGGATAAAACGCAAAAAATAATCATAACCCTGCGCTACCCGGGTCTGTTGCAGTATAATCTCTGAAATCCATATAATATAAGGGTCAGTGGTATCCCGCCAAGGCAATTCACGCTTGTTTTCGGCATACCAGGCTATCAATTTCTCACTAAATATATTCATCTCTATTACAGATAGTTATAAAAGTCTAAAAAGGGCAACATCTTTCGCCTCGGACGGATATCTTCTTCGCAATTCATGGCTATATCCCTAATATAAAAGCGTGTAGCCCTTCCTACAGCACAAAAATAGTTCTTTTTCCCCCTAACAAACCTTAATCAAAAGACTTTTTTAGAAAATTGTCCAGAATATATTTTTTAGAGAGCGTAAAAAGCTATATATTTGCAGTCCAAAAAATTAGGAAACTATAGTAATAATATTTTTTTTAAAGAAAAATGACTAAAGCTGATATTGTAAACGAAATTACAAAGAACACCGGGATTGACAAAGTAACAGTGCTTACTACGGTTGAAGCGTTCATGGACACAGTAAAAGCATCTTTATCGAAAGATGAAAATGTTTACCTCCGCGGGTTTGGTAGCTTCGTAGTGAAGAAAAGAGCACAGAAAACTGCTCGTAACATCTCAAAAAATACTACGATTATCATTCCGGAACATAATATTCCGGCATTTAAGCCTGCTAAAACATTCACCATCTCCGTGAAGAAATAATAAACAAGAGTATTAACCATTAAATTATTGAAGCTATGCCTAGCGGAAAGAAGAAAAAAAGACATAAAATGTCTACGCACAAGCGTAAAAAAAGACTAAGAAAGAACAGACATAAAAGCAAAAAGTAATTTTTAGTCTGGAGGACAGAAATAAAGAACAAACTTGTGAAGCTATTTGTCTCGCGGGTTTGTTCTTTGTTTAAGTAGTAATTTGTAGTCAACAAGGTTACTTATAACCTCATTGACTTTAGAACCTAAAAAAGCAAGAAAAATTGTGACAAGTGAACTCGTTGTAGACGTACAGCCCAAAGAAGTTTCCATCGCACTGCTCGAAGACAAGAGCCTGGTGGAACTGCAAAGTGAAGGAAGAAGCCTTTACTTCTCAGTGGGCAATATGTATTTAGGACGAATCAAGAAATTGATGCCCGGCCTGAATGCCTGCTTCGTGGACGTGGGTTACGAGAAAGATGCTTTTCTTCATTATCTGGACTTAGGTCCTCAATTTAACTCATTAGAGAAGTACGTAAAGCAAACTTTAAGCGACAAAAAGAAGTTACCTCAAATCACAAAAGCAACCATACTTCCCGACCTTGAAAAGGATGGCACCGTAGCCAACACACTCAAGGTAGGACAAGAAGTTGTGGTGCAGATTGTCAAGGAACCTATCTCTACCAAAGGTCCGCGCCTGACTTCCGAAATTTCATTTGCCGGAAGATATCTGGTGTTGATACCTTTCAACGACAAGGTTTCCGTATCACAAAAAATTAAATCGAGCGAAGAACGCGCCCGCCTCAAACAATTGCTGATGAGCATCAAGCCGAAGAATTTCGGAGTGATCGTCCGCACCGTTGCCGAAGGGAAACGCGTAGCCGAACTCGACGGAGAGCTTAAAGTTTTATTAAAGCATTGGGAAGATGCTGTCACCAAAATACAGAAAGCTACCAAATTCCCGACATTGATTTACGAAGAAACCAGCCGTGCCGTAGGCTTATTGCGCGACTTGTTCAATCCTTCTTTCGAGAACATCCACGTCAACGACGAAGCCGTGTTCCACGAAATCAAGGATTACGTAACTCTTATCGCCCCTGACCGGGCAGAAATCGTAAAACTGTATAAAGGGCAACTCCCCATTTACGACAATTTTGGTATCACCAAGCAGATCAAGTCTTCGTTTGGCAAAACGGTTTCATACAAGAGTGGTGCCTACCTGATTATTGAGCATACTGAGGCGCTTCACGTAGTAGACGTGAACAGCGGTAACCGCACCAAAAATGCCAACGGACAGGAGGGCAACGCACTCGAAGTGAACCTGGGAGCTGCCGACGAATTGGCTCGCCAGCTGCGACTGAGAGATATGGGTGGTATCATTGTGGTGGACTTCATTGATATGAACGAAGCCGAAAACAGACAAAAGCTTTACGAACGTATGTGTGCCAATATGCAGAAAGACAGGGCAAGACATAACATCCTACCGCTCAGCAAATTCGGACTGATGCAGATTACCCGCCAGCGTGTGCGCCCGGCAATGGATGTCAATACCACAGAAATCTGTCCCACCTGTTTCGGAAAAGGCACCATCAAGTCGTCCATCCTCTTTACGGACACTTTAGAGAGTAAAATTGATTACTTAGTCAACAAATTGAAGATTAAGAAATTCTCGTTACACATCCACCCGTATATTGCTGCTTACATCAACCAGGGACTCGTTTCCCTGAAACGGAAATGGCAGATGAAATACGGATTTGGTATCAAGATTATTCCAAGCCAGAAACTCGCGTTCCTGGAATATGTATTCTACGACCCGCAAGGGGAAGAGATTGACATGAAGGAAGAATTCGAAATTAAATAAGAAAGACGGCGAAGTAAATCAGAAACTTCGCCGTCTTTTTTGTTTTCCTCACCAACACTCCCCTGCACATGCAAGGTGATAAATCTCTTTGCTGTCCTGCTTTGTCAACTTCACATAATTCCCTACCAACTCTCCTTTATTGCGGTGCAGACTATCCGCCAGACGATCAATATCAGGATTTTCAATACCCAGTTCTTTAAATGTCACAGGCAGACCAAGAGAACTAAAGAAAACTTTCAACTTACCAATACCATCCAGAGCAACCGCTTTCTTATCTTCTGATTCAGGAACGCCCCATACCCGAACGGCATATTGAGCAATCTTTCCTACATTATGTTCTAGCATCCACGTCATCCAAGCGGGGAAGATAACAGATAACCCGGCACCATGGGTAACCCCATAAATAGCACTGATTTCATGCTCCAGGAAGTGCGAAGCCCAATCTTCTTCACAACCTACGCCACAGGTACCATTATGCGCAATCATGCCCGCCCACATCAGGTTGGCACGCGCACCGTAATCTTCTGGATTTCTCATTACCTTGGGAGCTTCATTGATGATAGCCATCAAAGTGCCTTCACAAAGGCGATCTCCAATTTCCACCTCCTGAGTGTTCGTAAAATAACGCTCCATGATATGAGCCATCATATCAGCCACACCGCAGGCTGTCTGAAAGGGCGGCAAAGTATAAGTAAGTTCCGGATTCATAATAGAGAATACCGGACGCAAAACCTCCGGTACACGCAAACTTAGCTTCTGCAAACCGTCCAGTTTCGTTATAACCGTATTACCGGAACCTTCACTTCCGGCAGCAGGAATAGTCAGCACAACAGCTACTTTCAGCGCTTTAGTCACTTTAGCCTTTCCGATATAGAAATCCCAGAAGTCACCTTCATAAAGCACACCTGCCGCTATAGCTTTGGCTGTATCAATGACAGAACCACCACCCACAGGCAACAACATATCAGCCTGTTCACGACGGCAGAATTCAATGCCTTCATACACCTTCGTATCCACCGGATTCGGTTGCACACCACCCATCAAACAATATTCAATCCCTGCTTCCTGCAAGGATTGCTTCACCCTATCCAGCAAGCCACTCCGTACAACAGAACCGCCGCCGTACACGATCATCACTTTCCGCGCACCATATTTCCGTGCCAGTGCACCGACTTGCATTTCCGTAGCCTTACCGAATACAAATTCGGTAGGACTGTAAAAAACGAAATTATTCATTAACGGATATATTTACTATAACGTTCGAAGAAGCGCTTGAATACTCCCCATTTCATCAATCCTTTTTCAAAGACAAAGATGCCCAAGAGAGCACAGAATATTCCCAATAATACATCAATCAGGTAATGATGTCCCGAATAAACGGCCGTACACCAGATACCCACCATGATAAACGCGAACAATGCTATCAGCCAGCCCTTGCAGCGATTCATAATAGCATAAGCCAACGCCACAACCATATATGCCGCATGCAGCGAAGGGACGGCTGCAAATACATTTGCATTACGCCCATAGATAGAGTCGAAAACCGTGCATCCCAGCAGTTCGTCAAAGCGTCCCAGCCCCGCCACATTTCCCGGAGTATCCAGCATTACCTCAAATCCATAGTTCATAGCGTACCAAGGGGGAGCGGCAGGATGAATATAATATCCGGCAAAACCAATAAGATTAACCAGCAGGAAGACCATAGCAAAACGGAGATACATCCGGCGATCTCCCTTCAGATAAAGCCACAAACCGAAAGCTATAGGCACAGGCACCCAGCAGAGATAGAACACTCCGGCAAAGAAATCAGCCATCGGCCAGTGATGTATGGCAAAGTATTCACAAGGAATCAGCGTATCTCCATTCAGGGATATACCGAAAAGGGATTTCTCCGCTTCATACAAACCCTGTACATCGATAGGATTTACCTGGTAATTGGGATACACCCGCATCCAGTCGTATGAAATTCCGAAGATAACAAAAGGCAGCAAAGCCACTGCCAGCTTACGGGTTGTCCTTCCTGCAAAGAACAAAACCAGAAACAATCCCGCCATTAGAAAATGCTCCGTGCGAAGTCCGATAAAAGTAGCCGTCAGCAACAGAAAAATCAGCATAATGACTACCAGCAATACCGTCTCCCTCACCGGAGGAAAATATCTTTTTATCATTTAGTCAAAAGTTTATAGCAATGTGCCAGACGGACAAAAGCCGTCAGGTTAGCCAATACGGCAATGATTGCCAGAGGAACAATCAGGATCAACATCGGATCGAAGAGTGTGCAATCGGAAAATATACCGCAAAACAAAGCTCCCAGACTGGTCAGCACCACTCGCTCAGGGCGCTGCATAATACCTACTTTACATTCCAGTCCCAACCCTTCGGCACGTGCGCGTACGTAACTTACCATCAGCGAACCGATCAAAGCAAGAAAAGTGATAATGGAACCCAGTAAATAGCCCTGCAAGATGAGATAATAGGATATACCGAACAAGGTAAACAGTTCACTATAACGGTCGAGCACCGAATCGTACAATGCCCCGAAGGTAGAAGACATATTGCCAAGACGCGCCACACGGCCATCCATCATGTCAAACAACCCGGCGAAAAGTATCAGTCCGCCTGTCCACCCCACTAAGGAAAGGTCTTCTTCCGAATCTGTAACTAACCCTGCATAAATAAATATACCGGCAGCCACAATGTTAAGTATCAACCCGGTAGTAGTAATAAAGTTAGGCGTAATGCCAATTTTAATCATGCCGCGCACAACGGGATTGATAATCTTGTATATCACCTGTTGCAGCCAATCTCTGTAATTCATGTTCATTCTATTTTTTTCTCTAAACGTTGTTTCAGAATTTTTTTTAAGTTGTGGTTCCGGTAGACGAAAACCCGTTGCAAATAATAGTTCCAGAAAAATGCAACCAGCAGAGCAACCGTTATTTTAGACAGGATAAACACATCATAGACGTAGTATCCCAGCAAGCCGTTCACCCATTTCATTCCTGCCAGCCATTCCGTCAAAGCAAAAGTACCCCATGTATTGATCAGGATGCTCCCACCCCAGACTATGAAATACTTCAACCCTACATGTATCTTCTTGCAGTCTTCCGCCTTAAATACCCATCCATAGTTGATTACACAATTGACAATACCGCCAACCACAGAACCTATAAATGTGGCATACAAATAATATATACCAAATAATTTCACCAAAAGAATAGTTATCAGAAAATCGATCACAGTAGCTATCTGTGCAGAAAGCTGCGCCTTCATAAAAAGCCACACTTCCCTGCGCCAACCAGCAAACCGACTCTGTTCTTCTACTCCATCAACCATCTCGCCACAATTAAAACAATGAAACCATACACTCCTGCCAATACGTCGTCCATCATCACTCCCACTCCGCCCGGAAGATTTTCCATCCGCCGGATGCCCAGCGGTTTCAGAATATCAAAGAAGCGGAACAAAACAAATGCTGCCAGTCCATACCAGATATGACCTGCCGGAGCTGCCAGGAGCGTGATCCACACACCTACCATCTCATCCACCACCACGCGCGACGGATCTTCACCCCAGTAGGGTTCCAGACGGTCGGTAGCCCAGATTCCGGCTACGGTGAACAAGGATATCAATGCGACAGTCGTCCACAACAGACAAGTTTCTGATATGAGTAAAGAAAGTCCGAACCAGATTAGCGCAGCAAGTAAAGCGCCCGCCGTGCCCGGAGCAAAGGGAGAAAAGCCTGAGCCGAAGCCCGTGCCTATCAGGACAGGGAAGAAGGAAGGTCTCTTCATAGAAAAAAGATATAAAAAATGATAAGATGATAAGACGGTAAAATGATATGATAGCTCAATACAATCTCACCATCCTATCATTTTACCATCCTATCATCTTATTTTATGATTAGTCCAGATAGCTCGGTGATTTTTCACCCACCATCGTACGGATTGTTTCTTTCACCATTCTCCATTGAGTGAACAGATCATGGATCGGTTCATGCTCAAAGTCGTGCATCGGGCTCTTGCAGAAGAATGACAACCAAGTCTGGATTCCAGACATACCTGCACGCAATGCCAGGTCACTGAAAATAACGAGGTCGAGTGCAATAGGAGCTGCAAGAATAGAGTCACGGCACAGGAAGTTTACTTTGATCTCCATCGGGTAACCCATCCATCCGAAGATGTCGATGTTATCCCATGCTTCCTTATTATCTTTACGGGGAGGATAGTAATTGATACGAACCTTGTGGTAAACATCACCATAGAGGTCGGGATATTTTGCCGGTTCGAAGATGTTATCGATAACAGACAACTTGCTGACTTCTTTTGTTTTGAAGTTTTCGGGTTGATCGAGCACTTCGCCGTCACGGTTACCCAGGATATTGGTAGAGAACCAACCGCTTACACCCAGCATACGAGTCTTGAACATCGGAGCGAGCACTGTTTTCATCAGTGTCTGTCCACTCTTGAAGTCCTTACCGGAGATGGGAACGTTCATCTTCTTAGAGAATTCCCACATGGCCGGAGTATCTACGCACAGGTTAGGAGCACCCATGATGAACGGAGCACCTTCTGCAATTGCAGCATAAGCGTAGCACATACTCGGAGAAATCACTTCCGTGTTATTAGCCTTCATTGCTTCTTCCAAAGCAGCAAGCGATTCGTGTTCTTTACACAACGGAACGTAGATTTCAGTACTTGCAGCCCACAGCACGGCAATACGCTCGCAGCTGTTGGCAGCCTTGAAGTTACGGATATCCTCACGCAATTGCTCTACCATTTCCCAACGGGTGGCAGCCTGTTTGATGTACGTACCATTCAGACGTTTTGCAAAGTTGTGGTCGAAGGCAGCAGGCATCGGTTTGATAGCTTGCAATTCCTCTTTTACCAAATTTAAGTCTTTTTCTTTCAGAACTTCCGCATACATCGCGGCTTCGTATGCATTATCAGGGAAGATATCCCATCCGCCGAAAACAATGTCGTTCAAATCTGCCAAAGGCACTACGTCCTTAATCAGCTTTTCGTCGTTGTTCTCCATGCGTATTGTGGCCATCTGTGTAATAGACCCAATAGGTTTTGCCAGTCCCTTACGAGCAGCCAATGTACCCGTTATCATGGTGGTTGAGACCGCGCCACCCACTCCGACTACCAGTACACCCAAACGACCAGTTGCCGGCTTAATGTTTTCTTTCATTGCCATTGTATCTTTTAAAGTTTAAAAATTGCTCAAATTTAGGCTATTTTGTTCAATTGAGACTCGTCATTTTATCCGATTTAATGTTCTATTAGTAAGATTTAAGTTAAAAGGTCATGTGCAGACTGATTCTAAGACCAGATTTATCAATTCCGGGCAGATTTCTGTAAGTTAATCGCCAGACATAATCGAAACGGGACGGTTATCGTCCCAGTAAGCTTCCGTGCGATGCGTTGCTTCGGCCGGCTCAATCACTTTTTTCGGCTTCTTAAAGGCCGAAAGGGCATCCGCAGATGGTTCATACGCATAATTCCTGTAATATACATCCCACTTGGCATAGATACTGTCCAAAGTAACGTACAAGTGTCCCGTAAAACCGAAGGACTCGGAATTGAAGGGTACGAACGTCAGGTCCAGTTTTACTGAATAAATGTTCTAAAAAACCACTTTTGCACGAAACACTTCCTATTGCAGGCTGTTGTATATGTCTTAAACGACGCGAAAAGCATCGAAAACCAATTAATAACCTAAACAACTTAATTATGGAATGGATAATAAACCAGCTCAGGGAGCGCCCCGAACTTGCCATATTCCTCACCCTGTTTCTGGGGTTCTGGCTTGGCAAGCTACGCATCGGGAAGTTCAGCTTGGGGACGGTCACAAGCGTATTGCTTGTAGGCGTATTGGTAGGACAGTTGAAGATCGACGTGCCAGGCCCCATCAAATCCGTGTTCTTTCTTCTCTTTCTGTTCGCCGTCGGGTATAAAGTAGGACCGCAGTTCTTCCGCGGACTGAAAAAAGACGGACTCCCCCAGGTAGGCTTTGCCGTACTGATGTGTGTATCGGTATTGGTGGTAACCTGGCTTCTCGCCCTCGTGATGGGCTACAATCCCGGTGAAGCCGCCGGATTACTGGCAGGTTCGCAGACCATCTCCGCCGTCATCGGAGTAGCCGAAGACACCATGGCAAACATGGGACTAGACGAAGCGCAACGTCAAAGTTATATCAACATCATCCCCGTATCTTATGCAGTGACTTACGTTTTCGGTACGGCAGGCTCAGCCTGGGTACTCTCCTCCCTCGGTCCCAAACTATTGGGCGGACTGGAGAAAGTAAAAGCTGCCTGCAAAGAACTGGAAGCCAAAATGGGTAGTTCCGAGGCAGACGAACCGGGCTTCATGCACGCCGCACGCCCCGTAACCTTCCGCGCCTACAAGATAGAAAACGAATGGTTCAAGCAAGGCCGTCGGGTGATAGACCTGGAAATGTACTTCCAGAAAGATGGAAAGCGCCTGTTCGTAGAGCGCCTGCGCAAGCAAGGAGTCGTTCGGGATGTATCCCCGAATACCACACTGAATATAGGAGACGAAGTCGTTCTCAGCGGACGCCGTGAATTCGTTATCGGCGAAGAAGACTGGATAGGCAATGAAATACAGGACGCACAGTTGCTTGATTTCCCAGCGGAGACGTTACCTGTCACGGTCACAAAGAAAACGTTCGCCGGAAAGACAGTGGCGAATATCCGCCGGCACAAATTCATGCATGGCGTCAGCATCCGCAGCATCAAGCGTGCGGGAATTGAAATACCCGTACTGGCACAGACCCAATTGGATGCCGGCGACGTCATCGAAGTAGTAGGCACCAAGCAGGAAGTGGAAAGTGCCGCTGTACAAATAGGATATGTAGATCGGCCTACCCACCAAACGGATATGATATTCGTTGGATTAGGTATTCTGATAGGTGGTTTGTTCGGTGCATTATCCATCCACATCGGTGGTGTTCCCATCAGCCTGAGTACAAGCGGAGGCGCATTGATAGCCGGATTATTCTTCGGTTGGCTGCGCAGCAAGCATCCTACGTTCGGACGTATCCCCGAAGCTTCTCTGTGGGTACTGAATAATGTAGGGTTGAATATGTTCATCGCCGTAGTAGGAATAGCCGCCGGACCGAGTTTCGTACAGGGTTTCCGGGATGTCGGACTCAGTTTGTTCATTGTGGGCGCCATAGCTACTACCCTGCCGCTTATCATCGGTTTGCTGCTGGGTAAGTACGTCTTCAAATTTCACCCCGCAATAGTGTTGGGATGCTGTGCCGGAGCACGTACAACGACAGCCGCACTGGGAGCAATACAAGATGCAGTGGAAAGCGAAACGCCTGCGCTGGGCTATACGGTAACGTATGCTGTGGGCAACACCTTATTGATAATATGGGGTGTCGTCATCGTACTACTGATTTAACCGGGAAGTATGTGCATACAACTAATATGCCGAAGATTAGTTCGTCGCACCAAAGAAATAATATGATAACAATTAAAACTTAACTATATGGATACCAAAAACTTTGAAAAGAAAATGGAAACGATCAGCCCATTCGAGCTGAAAAACCAATTGATCGATATGGCCGATGAAAGCCTGAAGAAAACTGCCCGCACGATGCTGAACGCCGGACGTGGTAATCCTAACTGGATAGCTACCACCCCTCGCGAAGCCTTCTTCCTCCTGGGACAGTTCGGACTGGAAGAATGTCGCCGCGTCATGAACCTCCCCGAAGGCATCGCCGGCATTCCTCAAAAAGAAGGCATTGCCTCCCGCTTCGAAGCCTTCCTCAAAAAGAACAACGCCGCCCACGGTGCCAAGCTCCTGGAGCAAACCTATAACTACCTGTTAATGCAACATGCCGCCGATCCCGACTCCCTGGTGCATGAATGGGCAGAAGCCGTCATCGGCGACCAGTACCCTGTGCCCGACCGCATCCTGCACTTCACCGAAATACTGGTGCAAGATTATCTGTCGCAAGAGATGTGTGATAACCGCCCTCCACGCGGCACATTCGACCTCTTTGCCACCGAAGGCGGAACCGCCGCCATGTGTTACCTCTTCGACTCCCTTCAGGAGAACTTCCTGCTGGATAAAGGTGACGGCATCGCCCTTATGGTGCCCGCTTTCACCCCCTACATTGAAATTCCGCAACTGAGCCGCTACCAGTTCAACATGATAGAACTGCATGCCGACCGCATGACGGACGACGGATTCCACCTCTGGCAATACAATGACAAAGACATCGACCGCCTGAAAGATCCCGCCATCAAAGCGCTCTTCGTGACCAACCCCAGCAATCCACCCAGTTACGCCCTCAGCCCGGAGACGATGGCACGTATTGCCGATATCGTGAAGAATGATAACCCCAACCTGATGGTTATCACGGATGATGTATACGGCACATTCAGCCCGCACTTCCGCTCATTCATGGCCGAACTGCCGCACAATACGCTTTGTGTCTATTCCTTCTCCAAATATTTCGGAGCTACCGGCTGGCGTGATGCCGTCATCGCCCTGCACGAAGACAACATCTACGACAAGCAAATCGCCCGCCTGCCGGAAGATAAACGCAATGCGCTGAACCGCCGCTACTCAAGCCTGACTCTGCATCCCGAAAAAATGAAGTTCATTGACCGCATGGTAGCCGACAGCCGACAGGTTGCACTGAACCATACCGCCGGCCTGTCATTACCCCAACAGATGCAAATGAGTTTATTCGCTTCCTTCGCCCTGCTGGATAAGGAAAACAAATACAAATTGAAGATGATGGAAATCATTGAAAAGCGTCTGCATGCCTTGTGGGATAACACAGGATTCACCTTAATAAAAGATCCGCTCCGCGTAGGATATTATACAGAGATCGACATGCTGGTATGGGCAAAGAAATTCTATGGAGATGATTTCGTAGAATACCTGAAACGTACCTACAGCCCGCTGAACATCGTATTCCGCCTGGCGAAAGAAACGTCTCTCGTCCTGCTAAACGGTGGTGGTTTCGATGGTCCGGAATGGAGCATACGCGCCTCGCTTGCCAACCTGAACGAAAAGGACTATGTGGTCATCGGCCAGGGCATCAAGCGGATTCTTGACGAATACGCCAGAAGCTACAAGCTACGAGCTACAAGTAACGAGTAGGCTGCGCTATAATGCCTCAAGGTACCCGTAGCTTGTAGCTCGTAACTTCTTCCCTATGGGAAGATTATGCGGAACCGTGTCAACCCATCACTGTACGTGCGTAAAGAGAACGTACAACCATGACGGGTAAGCACCTCGCGAATAAACACCAGACCGATTCCCTGCCCGTTCGGTTTGGTGGAAAAGAAGGGACTGAAGAGCTTTGCTTCAGTCTCTTTTGTTATACCGGGGCCATTATCTACCACTTCAATCGTGGTAGGAGCAATTGTACGGACTACAACCCTACCCTGCTGGATCGTTCCTTCGGGCGCATGTTCGATACTTTCCGCAGCATTCTTGATAATATTCACCAATACCTGTTCCAACAGTGCCGCATCAAAGCGTACCGGTTCCAGCTTCGGATCACATTCCAGCCAGAGAAGAATATTCCGGTCGTTGCACATACCCTCCATAAAGCGTTTACACATGGAGGCCAATTCATTCAATTTACCCGTAACCAAAGTGGGCTCAGGAATTTTCACGACATCGGCAAAACGGGTGATAAAGCGGCTCATGGAGAAGCAACGTTCGGTACAAACGCGCATTACATCGCAGATATCCTCCATATCCTCTTCGGTGGAAAGAGCTTGTTCCACAGTATCGAGCGTAGACGTAATACCCGCCGTTGTATTATTCACCTCGTGCGCAATCATACGAATCACCTTCTCATACGCTTTCTTTTCAGCACGCATCACTTCGTCCGTCATCTTCTCTATCAGATAGAAAGGATGATGAAAACCTCTGTCGATAAAGGAGGAATGGGTACACTTATAGATATTCGAGTCATTCAGACGCACCACTGCCGTCTGATCTTTTGAGATATTCGCCAGTTCTTCAGCTAAAGGAGAGTCTATATTCTCTATTTTCTTTCCCATAATCTCTTCCAGACGTACTCCCATCATCTTCAATCCCATCGGATTAAGCTGGGATATTTCACCGTTCAGTGTGGTAATGACAACTCCCATCGGCGAAGCCTGGATTAGCAAGTCCAGAAAATGGTTTTGCTCGCGCAGACGCAAACGTTCGTTCTTCAATTGCTCCATCATACGGTTGAACACATTTACAATGCGGTCCGCCTCGTATTGCCCTACTTTGCTGAGCCTGCTGCTGAAATCCTGTTCGCGCAGCAATTCCATACCGCTGCCGATAATATTCATCGGTTTCACAATCTTACGGTAGAAGACAACCAGAAACACCAGGATACACACAATGATCCCCTCTACAATGTAAAGATGCAATATCTGCATCCCCTTCGCCAAATAGAGAAGAGCACCACCTAACCCCAGGAGGAAGAGGACAAGTATGGAGAAATAGAACTTTATTCTCACTTTTCCGTAACCGTTATATTAAACTTTTCCAGCCGGCGATAGAGTGCGGCACGACTGATGCCGAGCGTCATAGCTACCTGACTGAGATTTCCCTTATGGCGATCGAGCGCCTGCAAAATAGTCTGACGCTCTATTTCATCCAGCGTCATGCCTGCCAGAGACGATGAGTCCGAGGCCTTCACCGGTTCATCATGACGCAGATATTGTGCATCGAAATCCGAAGCATCCAGTGTCGGCTTCCCGCTGACGAGGATCGTACGCTCCACAAGGTTCTTCAATTCACGGATATTTCCCGGATAAGGCAAACGGGAAAGGAAGTTCAGGGCATCTGCCGAGAATTCCGTGCGGGGCAGTCCGTTAAGCTCAGCCTGGCGGTCGGCAAAGTGGCGTGCCAGCAAAGGAATATCTTCACGGCGTTCGCGAAGGGCAGGCAGCTTAACGGTTATCAGATTGATACGATAGAACAAATCTTCGCGGAATGTACGTTCCGACACCATCTTGCGGAGGTCGGCATTGGTAGCGGATACCACACGGATATCCGTCTTGCGGGGACGGCTGTCACCCAGCACTTCAAACGTCTGATCCTGCAATACACGAAGCAGTTTCACCTGGCAGGAAGGATCGAGGTCACCAATTTCATCCAGGAAGATAGTACCCTTGTTGGCAAGTTCAAAGCGTCCTACACGATCCGTTGTCGCATCCGTAAAAGCCCCTTTCTTATGACCGAACATTTCGCTTTCAAAAAGGCTCTGCGAGATACCGCCCAAGTTGACCTTTACAAACGGCTGTTTCACCCGCTGGCTGTTGATGTGGATGGCTTCGGCAATCAATTCCTTACCTGTTCCACTCTCACCGGTAATCAGCACCGAGGCATTGGTACGCGCAATGCGTGCCACCGTATTCAACACTTCCATCAATCCCTGGGATTTTCCGATGATATGGCTGCGGTTCAGCATCTCGCCCTGTTCTTCCGGTGCATCTTTCGGGACGGCAGTCAGTTCAAGGGCTGTCTCGATACGTTGCAGCAAAGCGGCATTGTTCCACGGCTTTGTGATAAAGTCGAACGCGCCTGCCTGCATACCCTGCACGGCAAGCTGTATACTACCCCAAGCCGTCATCAGGATAACGGGTACATCGGGACGGAATATTTTCACTTGCTTCAGCAGAGTCAATCCCTCTTCTCCCGTTGTGGAAAGGGTGAAGTTCATGTCCATCAAAATGAGGGCAGGTGCCTCGGCACGCACCACATCCATTGCTTCGCGCGGTCCGGGAACAGTTTGCGCTTCATATCCTGCACGTTTCAGCATAAAACTGAGGGAAGAACGTACGGCACTATCATCGTCGATTATCAGTATCATAAGATTTCGTTGTTTTATGGTTTGCAAAAATAACCATTTTCACCACAGAGGACACAGAGGTCACAGAGTTTTTTTCAATATATTTTCTTTACCTCTGTGTTCTCTGTGTCCTCCGTGGTGAAATTATCCCCTCACAATTTCTTCAAAGTCCGCCTCCAGTTCACAATTCCGTTCAAAATCCCAAAGCGTCAGACTGCGGATCTGATAGAAATAGTACCAATAGTAATAAAGCTCGGAAATATGTTTCTGCCTTGCTTCATCTTTTGATTTCTGCGCGTCGTTCAGGTCCAGCGTACTGATTTGTCCGATCATAAAGGTTTCCACACTGGTTTTATATCGTTTCTCGGCAATGCCGTCAGCTTCCTGTGCAATACCCAACTGTTGTGCCTGATTATTGAAGTTCGCTACGAGCAGGAAGATATCCTGATTGAAGTCCATCTGTTCCTGCCGGATTCTGGAAAGCACCACTTCACGGTTACTCTTTGCCACACGCACTTTTCCGCGGCGTTTTCCCCAGTCCAAGATGGGTACCTTCACACCTACCTGCACAATCTGGTTATCGAGCAGATCTTTGTAAGCGGAAGTGAAATCATGATTCTGCCCCGTATACCCCACGCTGGCAAACAAGTCGATGCTACGCAGATTTCCGCGAGCCGTAGCCACTTCATAATCCGCTTCCAACTGGCGGCGACGGATGTTCTGTGCAAACGAGTTCCGATCCAGAGCCTTGCTCAATACAAGATTATACTCCATCTTCATATCCGGCGCGGAATTCGGCAACATCGGATTCAGGCTCTCGTCTTCCGACAAGCCGAGAAAGGAACGCAACTGGAACATTTTCGCATTCAGGTTACTCTCCGCTTCCGTCACGTCCGCCTTGCCTTGCAAAGCATTTAATTTCAACTGCAACAGGTCATTTTCTGAAATCTGCCCCATCTTGCGCTTTGCCATCGCCACTTCATAGAGGCGGTCGGCATTCACCTTATTCTGGTGGGCAGTTTTCAAATTCTCTTTTGCCAGCAGCAGATTGAAAAAATAAGTGATTGTCTTCATCGTCACCTGCTCCGTAGCAGTGATAAAGGCAGCTTTTGCTTCCGCGTATCTCACCGGTTCGATACGGCGGTTCCATTTCAGGTTGTTCACTCCGAAGATAGGCTGCGTCAATTCCAGGCTGACGGGGACGGACATAAACCGTTTATCTCCTCCGGAACCTAATTGCTTGATATATTCAAGAGAAGAGGCCAGTGACAGTCTACCACCCGTAAACCATAAGTTCTGGTCTATGGAGAGCGTTCCGGAAAGTCCCAGCGTATTGTTACGCACGAATGAGTAGGAACCATCCGAGTTTTGATATCTGCTGTAAGATTTATTATAGTTGGGCAAAGTGCCGTTCAGATTCACTTCCGGTAACAGGTCGGCACGGAAAGTACGATATTCCCAGTATGAAGTCTTCAATTCATTCAGCGCTACGGCGGCATCCACTGACTGGGTACGTGCCAAAGCTATCGCTTCATTTAAAGAGATGAGACGTTCACGTTCGTTTGTCAATGTATCGTTCTGTGCAAAAGCGGCGAACGGAAATAGCATCCAAGCTGCGAGTAAAATATTCCTTTTCATGTTTATCAAAAAATAGTTGTAAGCAGAAAAGCAAAGAGCGTGCCAAAGCGCCAGGATGCTTCCGGACAGGGGCGGGTGTTCATTATCGGACAGTAAACATGTTCAGAAATGGACATCTTCTTTCTACAAAACAGGCTCCAGTATCTGAGAATCTTTATATCGCCATCTTATTTGTCGCTAAGTATGTCGCCTTAATTAGTTTATGTTATTCTCGTTTTATAAATTACTTATTAAAAAGGGCTTTCATGAATATAATAATATAAAATCATTTAGAGGAAGTACTTAAATTGAAGATTTTTACGCCTTTGCCCGTAAAAGATGTTCCGCTTGTGCGGCAATCTGAATTTTTATCTTTACTTTTGACGAGATTTTAAAGAAAGATAGAAGATATGAACGGACAAACGGCAGCTAAGAGAAACACACGGCTCTCCCTCGTCAAGGCGGTGGAGAACAGGGCTGCGCACGCTCCCATTATTTTCTGTTTCCCCTCAAAAAAGTACGCTGAATGTTTGGAA
>NZ_CBVI010000026.1 GCF_000513195.1 Bacteroides timonensis
CAGACGAGAACGCCCTGCCCGAAGGCCGGTACCCCATGACCTTCACCGCAGCGATGGACGGGCTGACCGCCACCCGCGCCACCACGGACAATACGTGGAAGGGGAGCGAAGAAGTAGCCGTACAGGTAGGCGAAGTTGTGAAGAAATATGAGGTAGCAAATAATGGCGACCTGAGCAGCACTTCTCCGTTCTACTGGCAAAGCACGGATATCAATGTCTCGGCATGGTATCTCGGTACGGGATACAGTGCTACGCCGCCCACAAGTACATCGTGGTCGTGGGCGGTGCAGCCCCACCAAAGCAAGACGGAACCGGACAATGCTGATGATAACTACCAGCGGAGCGACTTCCTCTACGCCCCTGCCAAGAGCATCGCTTTCAACCCCCAGGCCAGAGCAGACAATAGCCTGACCTTCTACCACCAGACGGCAAAGGTGGTCATCAACATCGTGAACGCCGAAGCGGCTACGAATGCCTCTGCCATACAGAGTGTGGTTATCGGTCACGAGAAGAACCTCTCCCTGAAAGGTGCATACTCCATTCCGACCGGCAATAACACCGCAGGCACATGGACTCCCGCAACCGGTACAGACGATATGGGCACGATTATAGCCAAGAAGTTAACTGTTGCCAATAAGCTGGCCGATGGTAAAACAACCGCCCTTGCCAGCTATGCCGCCCTCGTCATTCCGCAGGACATGGAGGGCAAGAAGTTCATAGCTATCACCTTGTCCGACAACAATACCTATTATTATACCCCGACGCAGGACGGCGACGCCGACCTGCAAGGCGGCAAGCAACATACGTACGACATTACCGTGAAGCACGGCTATCTGGAAGTGGGCGTTTCCACTTCTCCCCAATGGTCAGGTGGTTCCGAAGAAGTAACCGGCAATGCGCAAACCGTCACCCCCGGCACGGACGGCAACGGCAGCGACTGGACGCAGGACGGCAGCAGCGATGAAACCATAACCGGTACAGAAGAAAGACAATAACAATCCATAACAATCATTTATAAACATCCCAAATATGAAAAAGAATATATTGAATATCTCCTTATTTACGCTGTTGTCCGCTGTTGTTCTGTGCGGTTGCAGCAACGATGACGAACTGACCGTAGCCGCCACCGACGGCACCACGCTTACCGTTACAGCCCGTGCGGACGGCTTCACCTCCACGGACGGAACTCCGCAAACCGGTACCCCGCAAACCCGCGCTTCGGAAAGCGGTTACACCACCACCTTTACCAACGGCGACCAAATAGGCGTGTTTGCCGTGAAGGACGGCAACGTGATTCCCGACTGCAAGAACGTGCAGCTCACTTACGACGGTGAGAAGTGGAGCGGTAACGTAATCTATAAATATACCGACGCAACGTACTTTGCCTACTACCCGTATACGGCAGATATGAACGATAAAACAAGCGTTGACGCAATCGTCACAGCCTTCAACAACACCGTAGCCACCGTCACCGACCAAAGCACGTATGCCAAGTATACCGCTTGCGACCTGATGACGGCATCAGTTGACGCTGCATCCGTAAGCGGCAAGTTCCTCTCTTTCAAATTCTCTCACGCGATGTCCTTGATAGAGATTTCCCTTCCGGTGCAGAAGTACAAGACTTCGGAAGCTGCCGATGTTTACGAATATTCCGCCCCCGTCCTCAATCCCACGTTCAGCCTTGATCCGAGTGGTGCAACAACGATTAAACCTTATCCCATGGGCAACGGCATTTACCGTTACATCGTCCCTGCAGGTACTTCCACCGTCAGCGGTGCGTTCGATATTGCCGATGGCAAGACCATCGAATACTCAAAAAGCAGCCTTTCCTTGTCCGCCGGCAATTACAAGCGGCTGAATGTGACATACAGCGGTGCTAATACAGCCGTAGTCCGTGCCCTTGCCATAGGTGATTTCTATTATTCGGACGGCAACATCTGCCCCGGCGACGCAAGTAATCCTCCAAAAGAGGGTTGTATCGGTATCGTGTATTGGTTAGGCGACATCACGGACTACAACTACACGCTGTTGGATAGTCAATTCCCCGGCGGTACGCACGGTTTGGTCGTTTCCTTGTGGGATATGCCTGCTCCGGACAATGGCAGCAATCTAAGCATGCTATGGACGTATGGCGGTTATGAGCATGTGAGCGATTGGTTGCGAAACGCCACATGGTCAGGAGGCAGCATCAGCAGACCCGACGGTTTCACCAGTATTCAGGCCGAAGATAAGATGCAGGGTTACGCCAATACCGTTGCCTTGGCGGAGTATAATGCATACGTAGAGAGTCAAACAACGGGAGACGGTTACGGACAAGAGGGCAATAAGCGTGTGAAGCCCGTCAAGGGTCTGTCTGCTTTTCAGACCGCCCATCCTGCTCCCGTAAGCAGTAGCGGTTGGTATTGGCCTTCCGTTTGTGAGTTGAAACAGGTGTGTTGGGGACAAGGGAATAGTAGTGGTACAAGTGGAAAAAGTATGCTGAATCCTAAAATCACGAACGTCGGTGGAACTACTTTCGGCGACGACGACTACTGGTCGAGTACGGAGGACAGCTACTACATCAACTTCGCGTGGTGTGTGTACTTCTACAGTGGCAACGTGTACAACTTCAGCTATAAGTACCGCAATTCCTGTCGTGTGCGTCCCCTTCTTGCTTTTTAGTTATTTATCTATTAAAATTATTCATCTATTAAAAACGAATCCCCGCGAAGCGGGTCGATGATATTTTTTATGGCATTAACAGAAGATTTACCCGCCCTTTGCATAAGAATCTCCCGATTCGCCTCTCTCTCTGTTCCTTGCGGAAGCGCATCAGCGGCAGGGCTTTTCGAATCGGGAGATTGTAACAAATTATCGCACCCTCCGGCGCCCCCGAAAACTCCCTGCGCAC
>NZ_CBVI010000027.1 GCF_000513195.1 Bacteroides timonensis
GACCTGGAAGAGAATCCGCTGGGATAAGTTTCCGGCGGCATCCGTGGCAGTTTCTCTGGAATCGAATGTATCTTTAGAATAAATATCGCCGAAATGAAGAACTCCCCCGAAGGCCGTCCGTAAAGGACGGGACATCCGGGGGAGTTCTTTTGTATCGGTTCCTGTAGGAGGAAGGCTACTGCTTTAGATTTTGGCTATTTCGTCGGCGGAAAGGCCGGTATACGGAAACTCCGGTGCACCACAAGAATACCAAGTGAAATACCACAAGAATACCAAGTGAAACGCCACAAAAATACCAAATAGCTTCGCTGTTTCAGATCAAAATATTATTTTTGCGCTAATAATAAAAAGCAATATACATGGAATATTTAGCAAGAGTTGCGGACAAAATGCTCCAAGAAAGATTGGAAACTTTTGGAGCAGTACTAATCCAATTATGACATAGACGGTGCTTCAAGTAAACTGGACATTCCGGAACTGATTCGTGCGGCTTGTCGAGGAGGGTGGCCTGCCATACGAAGCAAGACGGCCATACGCAGTGCCCCTAAACGCTGCTTTGCCGACCCATCCATTGCAGTGGCCGCTATGAATATCAATGCAGAAGCATTGGAGACTCAGCTCAAGACATTCGGCTTCATTTTTGAACAAATGTGTATCAGAGACCTTAAAGCATACACTGCAGATTTCAACAGTCGCATTTCATACTACCGTGACCGTTATGGTCTGGAAGCTGATTTGGTATTGCATTTGGAAGATGAGAGGTATGCTCTGATTGAATGTAAATTGGGCAGCAAGGAAATCGAAGAAGGGTCACAACACCTTCTTCAAATCAAAGGGCTTATAAGGGAGTACAATAAAACCGAAAAGCAAGTCCCCTTGAGAGAACCGGATCTGCTTATCGTTCTGACAGGAGGAAGCACGGCATATACTCGACCGGATGGAGTAAAAATTATCCCCGTCGGTTGTCTGAAAGATTGATAGTCTTTTGCCTAAAATGCATCGGTAGGTCGTCTTTCACGAATCAGAGATTCCGGTACTCAGACTTCCGGATTAATAAAACCCGGAACCGCGAAGCGGGGCGCATCCGCCCAAGTGCAATCCGCGCCAATCAGAGCACTCCCTTCGAACTCGGCAATTCAAAGTGATGGATATCCCTCTTCACCGCCATCTTTATAGCGCGGGCCAGCGCTTTGAAAACGCCTTCTATCTTATGGTGCTCGTTCCGGCCTTCCGCCTTGACATTCAGGTTCATCTTGGCGGCATCGCTCAGGGACTTGAAGAAATGCAGGAACATCTCTGTCGGCATCTCACCTATCTTTTCACGGTTGAATTCCGCATCCCATACCAGCCACGGGCGTCCGCCGAAGTCCAGGCAAACCTGGCAAAGGCAGTCATCCATCGTCAGGGCATAGCCATAACGCTCGATGCCACGCTTGTTTCCCAATGCCTGATAGATGCAATCGCCCAACGCAATCGCAGTGTCCTCTATGGTGTGATGCTCGTCCACTTCCAGATCGCCTTTCACACGGATCGTCAGATCCAGACCGCCATGCTTGCCTATCTGCTCCAGCATGTGGTCGAAGAAACCCAGTCCGGTATGGATGTCGCAGGCACCGTTGCCATCCAGGTTCAGAGAGACAAGGATATCCGTTTCCTTTGTTGTGCGGCGCACTTCTGCCGTTCGTTCTCCGGCAAAAAGAAATTCGGCCACCTTATCCCAGTCTTTCGTGACAAGGGAGCATACCTCTTCCAGACCTTCGCAGGCAGCAGGTCCGCCTTTGGATTCCGGTTTCAGCAACGCAGTGTCGTCCTGCAAGTAAATGGCCCGGCACCCCAGGTTCTTAGCCAGTTCCACATCCGTCGGGCGGTCGCCGATAACGAAGCTTCCGGCAAGATCGTACTCCGGATTATTCAGATACTTCGCCAACATCCCTGTGCGCGGCTTCCGGGTCGGTGCCACGTCTTCCGGCATGCTGCGGTCGATGAAGATTTCATCAAACGTAATCCCTTCACCTTCCAGCGTCTTCATCATCAGGTTATGCGCAGGCCAGAAAGTCTCCTCCGGGAAAGATGCCGTGCCCAAGCCATCCTGATTGGTCACCATCGCAAACTCGAAATCCAATTTGCTACGGATGAAGCCGAGGTTACGCATCACTTTGGGATAAAACTCCAACTTTTCCAGCGAATCCAACTGGTAATCTACGGGCGGCTCTATCACCAAAGTCCCGTCACGGTCTATAAATAATACTTTCTTACTCATAGCTTTTCAACGCTTCTATCAGTTTATCATTCTCCATCCTCGTTCCTACCGTCACACGCAGGCAGTTGCCACAAAGTGAAATCGAATTACGGTTGCGGACGATGATCCCCTCTCCTACCAGATAATTATAGATCCTCACCGCATCCGTCACCCGTGCCAGGAAGAAGTTGGCATCCGAGGGGAACACTTCCACCGTCAACGGCAGTGCGGAGAAACGCTTCTCCAGATCCTCGCGTTCCTCTTTCAGCCTCTCCACCCAACGCTCTATCTCATAGTACTTGTGCAACATCTCTATTGCCTGTTTCTGAGTCAGCTGGTTCACATTGTAAGGGTACTTTATCTTGCTCAGGATGCCGATGATTTCCGTAGAAGCGAACGCCATTCCCAGGCGGATAGCCGCACAGCCCCATGCTTTAGAAAAAGTCTGGAACACAACAAGATTCGGATATTTATCTAAATCCGGCAAGAACGACGGAGATTCTGAAAAGTCACTGTACGCCTCATCCAGTATCACCAGCCCTTCAAACTCACGCAGCAACTTCTCTATCTCACCGCGCGACAGATCGTTTCCCGTAGGGTTATTAGGCGAGCACAGGAAAATCAGCTTCGTCCGTTCATCCGCAGCCGCCAGCAACTTATCCGCCGAGAACTGGAAATGCCCGTCGAGCAGGACTTTGCGATACTCCACATTATTCACATCAGCACACACCTGATACATGCCGTAAGTAGGGTCGATAGCCACCACATTGTCCGCTCCCGGCTCACAGAAAGCACGAAAGACCAGGTCGATAGCTTCGTCGCTACCATTGCCCAGGAAAATATGCTCGGGAGACACCTTCTTTATCTTGGAAAGTTCCGTTTTCAGTTCCCACTGCATCGGGTCGGGATAGCGGTTGTGCGGCAAGTTGTACGGGTTCTCGTTCGCATCGAGAAATACCGATGCCGTTACACCTTTATATTCATCACGTGCCGAAGAGTAAGGTTTCAGCTTCCAGATATTCGGACGGGTCAGTTCTTGCAATGTTTTCATCTTCTTAATTTACGATTTAACGATTTACGATTTACGATCGGAGTCACCTGAACTCTCAATTCTCAACTCTCAATTCTCAACTTACCAAGTCTCACTGTTACCGCATTCTTATGCGCATCCAGATGTTCGTTCGCCGCCATCTCTTCAATGGCGGGACCGATATTCCTCATACCTTCCGGACGGATTTCCTGGAACGTAATCTTACGGATAAAACTATCCAGGCTCACACCGCTATAAGCTTTCGCATATCCGTTCGTCGGCAAAGTATGATTCGTTCCCGAGGCATAGTCTCCCGCACTTTCCGGTGAGAGCGACCCCAAGAAGACGGAACCCGCATTCACCACACGTTCCGCCACCTGCATATAGTCCGCAGTTTCCACAATCAGGTGTTCGGGCGCATATTCGTTCGTCAGTTCGATGGCCTCTTCCATATCCTTCACCACGATAAGCTTACTGTTGGCAAGAGACTTCTCCGCAATTTCCTTACGGGGCAGAAGTTCCAGCTGACGTTCCACCTCCTCTTTCACAGCCTGTTGCAAAGCCTCCGAAGTGGTAATCAGCATCGCCTGACTATCCACACCGTGTTCTGCCTGGCTCAGCAGATCCGCAGCTACAAATACCGGATTCGCCGTTTCGTCCGCCAGCACTTCCACTTCCGACGGACCGGCGGGCATATCAATCGCCACATCACGCAGACTGACCAACTGTTTCGCTGCCGTCACATACTGGTTTCCCGGACCGAATATCTTGTAAACCTTCGGCACGCTTTCCGTTCCGTAAGCCATCGAAGCGATAGCCTGTACGCCGCCTGCCTTGAATATCCGGTTCACCCCTGCCACCTGTGCGGCAAAAAGAATAGCGGGATGCACCCTTCCTTCCTTATCCGGCGGCGTGCAAAGCACAATCTCCTTACAACCGGCAATCTTTGCAGGCACAGCCAGCATCAACACCGTAGAGAACAGAGGAGCCGTTCCTCCGGGAATATACAATCCCACCTTTTCAATAGCCACCGCCTTTTGCCAGCACGTCACGCCCGGCATGGTTTCCACCTTCTTGCCCTCAAAGCGCTGTGCGGCATGGAAAGTTTCTATATTCTGTTTAGCCAGACGGATAGCCGCCTTCAGCTTTTCATCCACCAGCGTCTCCGCCTCTTTCAGTTCCGCCTCCGTCACCGCCAAAGATGTCAGCTCCGCCTTATCAAACTTTGCCTCCATCTCCAGCACCGCACGGTCACCGTCCGACTTCACGCGGTCTATAATCTCCCGCACCGTATCGAACAAGTTCTCAGTATTCATCACCGGACGTTTCAATATCTCCGCCCATTGTGATCTATCCGGATTATTAATTAGTTTCATACCTTTTCCTTACAATATCATTTTCTCAATCGGCAACACCAAAATCCCTTCTGCCCCCAGCGACTTCAGCTTTCCTATAATCTCCCAGAAGCACTTCTCATCCAGCACCGTATGCACCGAGCACCAGCCCTCCTGTGCCAGCGGCATCACCGTCGGGCTCTTCATGCCCGGAAGCACCTGGATAATCTCTTCCAAACGTTCCTTCGGTGCATTCATCAGCACATACTTCTTATCCTCTGCCGTCTTCACAGCATCCATACGGAAAAGCAACTCTTTCAGGATCTCCTTTTTCTCGTCACACAGATTCCGGTTACCAATCAACAGCGCCTCCGATTTCATCACCACTTCCACTTCTTTCAACCGGTTGCTCACCAGCGTAGAACCCGAACTAACAATATCAAAAATCGCGTCCGCCAGCCCGATGCCCGGCGCCACCTCTACCGAACCTGTAATCACGTGTATCTCCGCATTCACATTCTGCGTTTTCAGGAATGCGCTGAGGATACCCGGATACGACGTCGCAATCTTCCGCCCTTCAAACCACTGCACACCCGGATATTCAGTATCCTTCGGAATAGCCAGTGACAAACGACATTTACTGAATCCGAGACGCTTTACAATCTCTGCATTTTCATTCTTCTCCACATATTCATTCTCACCTACGATACCTATATCCGCCACGCCTGTTGCCACCGACTGCGGAATATCATCATCACGCAAGAATAATACCTCTACAGGGAAATTAGACGATTGTACCAGCAATGAACGTTTCACTGCATTCAATTTGATATCCGACTCTCCCAGAAATGACATTGTCTCGTCATAAAGACGACCTTTAGCCTGTACTGCAATTCTTAATAACATAAGATTTATGATTTTTAATTTATGATTTATTCTTGAAAACAAAAAACGAGGCTTGCCATTATCCGGCAAGCCTCGTCGTTTATATGTTTATTCATTATGCACATACAATCATACGCCTACCGATTATTCGTCAGGTAATGATGATGGTGATGATGTGCAACAATATTTTTCATACAATTCTTTTGTTTTGATGCGACAAAAGTAAACTATCCGTTTGAAACTTCCAAAGATTTATCACAAAAAGTTTCGTTTTCCTATCATTTTCTTAGTTTATGTTACAAATTACATAAACTTAAATCAGCGGCAGCATCTCCTCCTTCTCCACATCGCAGTGATGAAAGTGCATTTCTTGCTCCGCCTTCTCCTTCGGAAAAGTGAAGTAAGTGCATACCGCCTCCGAGCACACCTCTCCCGCCTCATTATAAAGTTTCGCGTCGATAATCACGATATTCCGCTTCTGCTCGCGTATGGAGGCCCGCAACACGACATGCGAGTCCGTAGTCGACACCGGTTTACGAAAACGAGTTTCCATCTTCGAGGTCACCCCGCTTGTCTGCAACTTACGCACTACCACCCATCCGCAAATTTCATCCAGCAACACCGACTGAATGCCACCATGCAGCGTATTCAGCCAACCTTGATACTCAGGACGCGGCTTCCAGATGCTCACCACCTCGTCACCATCCTCGTAAAACTCCATTTTCACACCGGACTCATTATTGGGAGCACAACCGAAACAATTGTATCCTTCCAAATCTTTCCACGGGTTAATAATCTTCTTCATACAATTTCGTTTTTATTTTTAATTCAAGTTTCGCAGGGTCTATAAAAAGATTGTAAATGATACTTTTTAGGTGCACCTAATTTTCACATTAATAATATATATATTCACGTTCTTCGTACACCACAGGCACATCGTCTATATACTTAATCCTGATTTTCCAGTTCCCCCGGTCGTCATTATGGAATTTATAGACGTATTTCACTTCTCCGGTTTGCCCTTCCGGACGCTCTGTTCCGGAAATCAGTTCCCCTTTGGTATTGTACCGGTACGTATGCTGGCTTTGAGATATACCATCCGGTGAAAGAAATTCTTCGAACACTACACGTCCCTGAAAATTATAACCTCTCCGGACAGAGCCAACCGGATCGGGCCCTTCGGGTTGCAACAGTACCTTCCGCTCTATTTGCTGCCCATAAGAATCATATATATAACGGAACTCACTACATTTTGTTCCATTCGTCAGGTAACCGGCCTCCTGTACCATATTACCTTCTATGTCGTAGCGAAACACATCCCGCTGCATAATTTCACCCTTATCATCCAGCATCGAACAATGTCTGAGACGCCCTTCCTTATCATATCCATAACTTTTGTTTACCGTCAGCACACCCGCCGGTGTATAATGGCTTTCTTTCAACAAATTCCCATTTTCATCATATTCATACTGAATCTTTTCCCGGCATACTCCCGCTTCCGTAAACCGTTCTTCTTTCATTTTCCGTCCGTTTTCACCAAACTCGCAAACGAAGAACTGTCCTTTCTTCTCTCCCTTATCCACCGCCTGCGGACCTTTGGCGATAGCAACGTACGACCTTTGCTGTACCTTCTTCACTTTACCGCGCACGGGTATTTTCTCCCAGTCATTTCCACCGCCCGCATACTCTATGTCCCTGCGGATAATGAAGTTCGGTTCTCCATATTCATTGCAACCTTCAAAACGCTCTGTCCAGTTGCCCGCTTCATCTATCTTCCGAATCGGATTCTTCTGATTATCCTCTTTTACCACCTTCATCTTCCCAAGCCGTAGTACCCCCATTCTTTTCAGAGCCAGCGTATCCCAACTTTCAACCCGGCATTCTCCCAAGCGTTCCATGTTCCCATCCGGGCCATCCGTCAGGATTACTTTCTCCGGCATTCCCTCCGCATTGTACAGCACTTGCCTGCCCCACGACTCGTTTTTCGCATAGTCTTTGAAATACTTCTTCAACACCTTTCCAGCTTCATCATACAGCGCAGAGACAATCTGAAGCGTATCCTCCTGCCCGTTCATAGCGACAATGCAGTTCAAGCGCCCTTTTTCATCGTACGTATAGTTCCAGCAATCGCTGACTCCCCTGTCCGCGGTCGCATAAATCTCGCGCGACACCTGTCCGGCAGGGTTATACACATACACCAGCTTGCCGTGCGGACTGCCGTCCGGCTTCAGCCTGTTCTCTACCATCGTACGGCCTTTGCTGTCATACTTCACGAATGTGATATAATCCACCACCTTACCGGTCACCCACACAGTGTCCTTCAGTAGCGGCTCATACACCACCGTACGTATGTTTTTAATGCCCGGCTGATCCTGGGCACGAAGCATAGCCGAACCGGCTGCCAGCAGAAGAAGCAAACCTAATATTTTACGTCTCTCAGAGATAAATCGGTGTCTCATATTCAATAGTGTTTTTCAATATGTTGCCACAAATGTAACAATACTTCGGCACGCACAAAAAAAGGCGGGGATTTTTTTATTCCGCTGGTGGTGGAGGTGTGCCAACCTCACGGAACCTCACATAACCTCACATATCCTCACATAACCTCACGGAACCTCCGGCTGTCTCATGCAGTATGTATATCTTTATGGCCTTAAACTAAAACATAAAGAGAAGATGAAAAGAGATTTCTATCTGCAACATCCGCTGATGGCGATGTGCGACCCCAGAATGCAGTATCTGCTGGAGAAGGAAAAGCTCAAGGGAACGGGAGCTTATTGGTTTGTGATCGAGAAACTGGCTATGTTGCCCGACTCATGCGGTGACATGGCGTTTTTGCGCCCTTACTGTAAGATGTATAAAATTTCTTTTGCCTATGTCAAAAAGATTATTTTCGACTACGGGCTTTTCGATTTTGAAGAGGACGGCTCCTTCATGCCTGCCGAACTGAATCCGATAGAACAACGGGTTCAGGTGCGGAAGAAAACAAATGAAGTTGAAGATGAAAAACCGGAAGAAACAGCTCGAAAAAAAGCCCCAAAAATGAACGAAAGTGCATTAGAAACGTCGGTTTTGGAGTCAAAAAATGACGAAAAACGGCAAAAAACGACAGAGGAAAAGCAGAAGAAAAATGCCGAAAATCCAGTTAAAACACTGAATAACAGTACTGTTATAGAAAATACAGATGCAGTTAATAAAGAGAATATAAAAGATATAACAACAGCAGCAGAAAAAAAGAAAAAGAAAAAACCGCCGCAGCTGCAGATGATGATTTTTTCAATCTTGAATCCCGCTGGCCGGATGCGGGGTTTCATTGGTTGGATGTGGGGCTTCATGGGCTCGATGCCACACCTCATCGTCCCGAATGCCACACCTTAGCGGGTGAAATGCCACATCTTAGCTCCCCGAATGCCACACTTCGCAACCGCCCAAGTGTGGCATTTGGGGCGATGAAGTGTGGCATTCGGGGAGCTAAGGTGTGGCATTCGGGAACGTTATCTGCACGCCTCGCTTTCGTTGCCGCAACGTTCCACGGCAGTGACGGAAAAATAACGTTTTTCCGTTCAGGGATATACTCGGGAAGGGGTTCCGTAAGATTGGTGACGTAGCCGGAGATTTTCTTGCCGTTTTTGTTGCGGAACGAGGCGTCCGGGTCGTTCGGGTTCAGGAGACTGTCGGCGGAGATATTCTTCTTGTCTCTCAGACGGGGCTGCTTCTCAATTTCAGCGAATTCGAGGGCATGACGGCTTATATTTTAAGGAACAAAGATTGTTAGAAGTGAATTATTAGGTTTTGCAAACCTATTAAAATTTTGTTCCAATACAAAGAGCC
>NZ_CBVI010000028.1 GCF_000513195.1 Bacteroides timonensis
CAATTTGGCTATGTAATTCAAGTGGTCATTAGCGTATACAAAGAACAGGGATTCAAACCTATTCATAAGAGGTGGATCGTAGAAAGATCATTCTCATAGATGGACAATGATAGGAGACTCTGTCGAAACTATGAATTGACATTCGATTCAGCAGAGGAAATGGTCAAAATATCAGCTATAAAATTATTATTGAAGAAAATTTAAACAGGCTCTAAAAGCAAAGAATCGTCATTGGCGGTTCTAAATGTAGCTCGTCATCTTGCATTTTATGTATCTGCGTATAAATGTCCAATCATCTATGATGATTTGTACAAATCTACGACTTTTATTATAATAAGCAGTAGTTTTATGTAAGAGATTTGAAGAGAGTATCATCAATCTCCAATAGTTATAGTGGCATTTGATGAAAATGAGTTATGTTCATTATGGCGTACATACCCCAACTGATTGCAAAGTAACTTAGTTTGGCCTATCATGCTACCAGTTCCATCGTTATAATGAGTATGCCCATATATCCAATATTCAGCATCACAATGTTCAATAAAAGTATCCATGTCAACCGCAAAAGCTGAATTTATGGGGCTTGATGTGAAACGAGGATCACTGATGCAGAGTGTAGGTTGATGGTGGGTGATTACAACCTTATGCTTGGCGATTGAGGTACTCAATGCTCCGGACAACCACTCCACACATTTTTGATGTAATGTCTCGTAATCCTGTGAGGTGAAACTTCTACCTTGATACTTGATGCGGTGGCAATCGGTCAACCCCATCTGCACGGCAACAAGTTCAGCTGGTGGTATGATTGTCCACAGAGTAGTAAAGAAGAGCTCTGTATTTTCAATCATAACGCTTCTGTTGTTAATGTAATGTACGTTTTCACGAATGCAGTATTCATAATCATCAAAACGCTCGCAGAGTTCCACTCTGTCGTAATATTCGTGATTGCCGGGAATGATGTAGGTTTGCTGATAATGTTCGGCACACCAATCAAAAAAAGGATGATTCTCCCAAGATTTACCTCTGAACACATGTGTATCACCTGCCAGCACAAGAATATCACCCTTCACTTCTAAGGGGTGAAGTACCAGAAAGTCGGAATTCTCTCGAAATTCAAGATGCAAGTCGGATGCATACTGTATTTTCATAAGCCAAAAATTAGTTTTAATCGTTCGATCAATTCCTCTTGAGATAAATTACCGGCACCCATGTACTTAGCCAAACTTTGGGTATTGATAGGGTTTCTTTCAATATAATCAATAAACGTATGCATATCCCGTTTTATACCCTCGGGGAGTTGCACTCTATCGTTATTTTCATCGAGAATAAAGGAAATGCGATACACGTCCTTCTTATGCTTATCGATGTCATCTTGTTGCACATGCCCACCTGCAACCTTACGGTCATAGTTGCTCACATAAGCTTTTGCTTTCAGTGCTATAAGGGCAAATTTGTCGAGCACTTGTACGCCATGAATTTCGGTAATATGAGATACAGCAAAATGATAGTATTCGTCATCCATCATAATGGCCGAGAAACTAGATAAATAGTCTTCTTCATTGCTAAGGTGCACGAGATGAATGTCATCGGGGACAGTAATCGTATCCGGTACCCGACAAAAGAGTTCGATATACTTCGGAAATGACTTGTCCTTCGGATTGTCGAAACGATAGTAGGTACGTTTGAGCCCATCCTCTGTCTTGATAATCCCTGGTTGGTAACCAGCTGTGCGAATCATCTCCCAAAAGCGTTGAATGTAATCGGTAGACATGGCCTCACATACCACAATCATATCAATGTCGTGCGTAGTTCGCCCCATCAAGTCATTAGCGTCAAGATTGATATTTGTGGCCGTACCGCCAATAATAACATAACTGCTTTTAAACGATCCGAGGTATTCACGAATACGTTCTATTCCATATATTGTCATAATGTTTTTTCTAATAATCGTTCAATTTGTCCTTGAATACGCTCATCTTCATGATCTTTGTAAATGAGAATCATTGAAAGAGGATCGATGAAACCGCCTTTAGCAAGTGTAGCAGGGTTATATTTCCAAAACTCTATTCGCGTTGAATCCGGAAGGTTTGTTGCAGATGCTTTCTTCAGAAGTTGCCGCCCCATTTCACTACGTTTCTCTACGGCATAGCCATGTTGTGGCATATACCCCATATCCGTGTAATGACTTAACGCATCGTCGTATGAAAGAGGAGATGCTTGAACATCTGCTTTCGCACTAAGATACCCCACCTTGTCTATCGGTGAACTCATCATGGGGAGTGCTTGCACCCAAAGCTCTTTGCGTTTGCTTTTAAACACAATACTCTTCCCTCTTCCTTCCAAGGGGACAATATCACATAATCCTGCTTGCTTCAGTTCGGCCGCTATCATAGAGATTGTTTTTGGCGGATAGCTCAAACGCTCGGCTAACTCCTTGAATCCTATGCCTTCGACTTCACCTTTTTGTAAATAATAAAGTACCAGGAGTTGGGCAGCAGGAGTAAGCATAGAAAACTCTTTATAGCTATTCAGCCGTCGCTCGGTAAAATAAGTGCCCATAGTTGGAAGATAAATTTGACGATCTGGCACTATAAAGCAAACCTTATGCTTGATTAATTGTCGACGTTGATCGCCATCCAATGCGTTCAAGTAAAGAATGCATGGAAGTTGAAGTTTTTCTTCAGCTGACTTCAGACGTCTGATAAGAAGCGACATAGGGAAGGTTCCTTCGGACGAATGGCTTTTTACGAGCACATGCTCTATACCTCCAATTGCCAATAGTCTACCCGTAAAGAGGTTGGCTATGGGAGCAGGAAACTGGTCAATAGCCTTACGCATATCACCCTTGTCTTCAAACTCAAATCCTAGTATGCTTGAGATATAGCTTCTTATATTACCTATATATCCCATAATTACCTTATAAAGTATTGATGCAAAAATAAGGTAATTATATAGAATTTCCAAAGGATTAAAGGTAAATCTTCGGTAATCTACACTTTTTTCCTACATTAGTAACAGAAATATTTCATGTTTCGCAAGTTCAACTTGCTATTTCTAATTTGTAAATATCACATATTTGGCTTGTACCGTCAGTAATGTATTTTATTACATTATGAGGACACCTGCCGTCATTTTAATGATTCCGCAGCCACAGAACAAGCATTAAAACGATATATTCCCACTTATGACAAGAGTCGTAAATTTATGGAGAAAGAGAAATGGGTGAAAGACATGATTGCTGACGGAAAGCAAGTGGTAGCAAAAGCAATCAGAACCGGTAAATCAACTCCCACCCCAGAATATGCCTATCCAGATTACTCTCGTGCTGGTAGCAATAGAAAACGTCTGCCGACCAAGAGGACGACAGTTTAGCTTCCACCCCACCGCGGGCACGGAAGCGAGCGGCATGAAACCATTTGTCCTTTCCCAGATCGTGGTATTGCTCTAAAGAGGCATAAGGCGCCCATATAGTTACCTTGTAAGCCGCTTTCAGGCGGGTACGGAGGCGGAATTCATCTGCCCCGCGCCCATCAAAGGTGTGCTGGAAACGTTCGCGCAAGGAGAATGTCCATTGTCGCTTTTTGAAGGAGAGAGAAACTCCCGCATGATAACGGTGCCGGGATTTCCACCCGTCTTCACCACGATTGCGGTAGTGGAATTCATAACAGCCCTCTGCCTTCAAGCATGAAAGCAAACGCACGGAAGCGCCCACGCCCAATCCCCAACGGTCTATCTCGTCCCATGCATCACGGGTGCGCATCTCCACATCTCCCGAAAATGCAACCCTCGATGATAAATCATGACTAAGCTTCATCTTATTCCAAGTCACAAGATCCCTGTCTTGCGCCTGCAAGGAAGACAGGCAAAAGAAAAACAATACTACAAACAGAGAAGCAAATTCCGGCAATAAAGCGCGTCTTTTCAGGATATCATTCTTAATTGTTTTCATGCCTTTTCTTTTGATTCCACAAAGTTAAGGATAAATTCTGTAACAATTCTGTAATACCAGAGTCATTTCCATAACAATGGCAACACCAATCTGACCACAAGCAACAAAAAAGTTATATATCTTGTTCAATATTCGACAATTAATTGTATTTTTGCAAAAAATTATGCCAATTATGAGAAAAAACATGTTAGGGATGATGATGCTTATTACAATCTTGGCTTTTGTTATAAGCAGTTGTACTGATAAAGACGTTTATCAGGGTCCCAAAGAAGCCAACAAAGAATTCAATGAATTCGATTATGAAACAGTTCAGAACGAAGTCAACTTGGAAGTCAGCTACCTAAATAGTGAAGTACAAGCTAACGTTTACTTTGAATTGTATGATGAAATGCCCGTTACTCCCGGTGAGTACAACTACATTAAACGGGATGATGTATCTCCCCTCTTCACAGCCTACACTGCCGACAACAGTGTTTTCAACGGAACCGTGGAACTGCCCGCTTACGTAAAGAAAGTATATGTCTATACCCCGGCATTCTTTGCACAGACCCTGATAGAAGCAGAGGTCGTCAACGGAGTCATCAAAGCCACGGATGGAGCGACGGATGCAAACACCCGTACAGTATCTTCCACAAGTCAGGAATACAACAGCTATATGTTGACAGAAGAGAATACTCCTAACGAATATAACGATACACGCTGGAAAGGCTGGCTAGGCAGTTACGACAAATATAAGAACGGAGAAATCAACTATACATATCAAGGAAAACTAGCCGCCCAAGAAACAGATGGACTCTATACCGCGCATACGCGAGTCATCAACGCTGAGACATCCTGCCCGAAAGAATATCGCAGCTACTCGGACATGTACCTCAACGAAACTGCCGAGGTGGCAGTGACTTTCCTCGGACAGAACACTTGCTGGAATTGCTCTATGGGTTATTACTACTATAAAGAAGGAGAAAACCCGCAAGACCCGAAAGATGCCCATGTCATTATGCTGTTTCCAAATACACAAGATGGACAATGGGGAAGGGATCCCCAAAAAGCCGCGCCGACCGCCGGTATAAACAGGTTGACATCCGTCCAACTGAAATATTATCCCAACATTGCCCAAGGAAGTATGGAAGGCGAGACTAATGCATTCCCTAGCGGATACAGAATAGGTTTTGTTATTGCCAACAACGCATGGAGCAACCGCATACAAGGATACACCGGCAACAATAAATATCGTGCAGCAACATCAGAAGGCCTCAGCATTAAGAATCAAGGAACAAATTTCAACTCTCCTCGTACTGCTGTATACAGATATGGTGATTGGGTCATGATTTCGTTCGAAGACTACACTACGGATGAAAACTTCAGTGACGTTGTGATAACTCTGAAATCCAATCCGGTAGATGCCATTACGAATATACCCGAAGTAGATCCTGATAACGACAAGACTACAGTACAACCGTCATTGAAAGGAACTTTCGCCTTTGAAGATTTGTGGCCCAGCCAGGGAGATTATGATATGAACGACGTTATGGTACGCTATTCTTACGGAAAGACTTTTGATATAAACAATAAGATTTATAGCGAAACGTTCGTCTTCAAGACTTTTGCAAACGTGGCAAGCAACAACAACGGCCTGGCATTCAAGCTGACGACCAACGGCACTGTGTCTTCTGCAACTTTTGCCGTATGCAAAGCCGGAGAAACTGAATTCAAGGAAGAGAAGCTGCAGTATGAGGCAACAGATAACGTATATATCCTGACAGACAATGTGAAAAGCAACATGGGAGGAGAATACAAGATAACCGTCAACTACGAAAAAGAATCGCCTGCTACCCGGCAGTCTGGCGCCGAGGCTTTCATCTTCAAAAATGAAGATAACGGAAAGCGTTGGGAAGTACACCTCCCCAAACGTAAACCGACATCTAAAATGGAAACATCTTATTTCGGAACAGGAGATGATGCTTCAAAACCGGAGAAGGACATCTATTATGTACGTAACGGTTCCTATCCGTTTGCCATCTTCCTCAGTGGAGCTGACGAAAATAGCCTGAGCAAGATGCTGGATAAAGCAAACGAAAAAACTGCCGTTGAACAGCTTTACAGCGGATACTCTGGATGGGTTGAAAGCAATGGCACACAAAATCAGGACTGGTATAAAAAGTAGGGAAGCAACACTCTGACTACACGACCGCAAACTTTTACTAAAACTTCCCCGGATTTTCACTAAATCTTGCCGGAAGTTTTAGTAAATCTTGCCGGAAGTTTTAGTAAAAGAAAAAAGGGCTGAAATATGAGATTTCAGCCCTTTTTCTTTAGTTTCTACTTAAAGGCGGCCAGCTGCTTTCAGATGTTCCTCTATCTTCTGGAAGAACAAACTCAGATGTGAACCATCCACGAATGCATGATTTACATAAATGGAAAGAGGAAACACCAGGCGCCCTTCACGAGATACAGCCTTGCCGGAAGTCATCAGCGGATAACTGCAACCATTACCAACTTCAGCCAACGTGTAGGTGGTAGATGTGAAGTACATCTTGGGCACCGCGCTCAGATGAACGACATCATAATAGCCCTGCGCTCCCAGCACCTTCTCGGCTCCGTATGGGTCGCCGTCTTCCGGAATATTGGTTATCAAAGAATAAGCCTCGGCATAAAAGCTCTCGAAATCTTCATGATAGGGAATGCGGACGGTATAGAAAGTCTTGCCCGGCACAGCTATCGGAGAAATGATATCTACCTTATCGTGAAAAATGACTTGACCGTTCTTATCCGTGCGGTAACGAAGTTCCGGAACCTCGTTAGCCGAACGAACTACGGCATAAAGATAATAAAGGAAGAAAGAACGCCCGGAAGCTCTTGCCGCGGCACTGGCTTCGGTGCAATCAATCTCCGTGGTAATGGAATACCATGAATTCACAAAACCCCGGAAGAAGTTATAATTATCCCGGCGTTCCCATGTATCAATGTCTACAATATGTTTCATTTTTCTTTCTTATAGTTCTCCAGTCCGGTTTGCAAGAACTCGATATACTTAGGAATATCCTCGTCATAGGAATAAGACTTATTCAAAGGACGGCCTTCATTATCAATCAGCACATAGAACGGCTGCGCGTTTGCACCGAACTTGACCCGTTGCAGATAACTCCATTTATCGCCTACGGTACGCAAGGTACGCTCTCTGCCATTCTCAACCACCTTTACAGGTTCGGTCAGCGGAGTCTTATCATCTACATAGAGTGTGATGAGTACATAGTCGTTATTAATGATATCGCTCACTTTTGAATCTGTCCATACGGCAAGCTCCATCTTACGGCAGTTCACGCAACCATAACCGGTGAAGTCGAGCATCACAGGTTTGCGGTGCTGGCGGGCATATTCCATTCCGAGATCGTAATCATCGAACTTGGCATGTACCTCGTTATTATAAAGATTGAAGTCCTGCGTCTGCATGGGCGGAGCAAAAGCGCTTACCGCCTTGAGCGGAGCCCCCCACAAGCCGGGAACCATATATACAGCGAAAGCAAGTGAAAAGAGCGCCATAAAGAAGCGGCCCACTCCCACCTTCGTATCGTCATCATCGTGCGGAAACTTGATCTTGCCCAGCAAATAGAAACCCAGCAAAGCAAACAGTACAATCCACAACGCCAGGAAGGTTTCGCGGTCGAGGATACGCCAGCCGTATGCTAAATCGGCTACGGAAAGGAACTTCAGGGCAAAAGCCAGTTCCAGGAAACCGAGGGTAACCTTGATGACATTCATCCATCCTCCCGATTTCGGCATAGACTTCAGCCAGGACGGGAACAGTGCGAACAGCGTGAACGGCAATGCCAGAGCAATAGCAAAACCAAGCATACCGATGGCCGGAGCCACCACACTGCCCGTTGTGGACACCTGCACCAGCAGAAAGCCGATAATGGGACCTGTGCAAGAGAAAGACACCAGTGAAAGCGTGAATGCCATCAGGAAGATACTGAGCAAACCGCTTGTCGCTTCTGCCTTACTATCTACCGCGTTACTCCATTTAGAGGGCAGCGTCAGTTCGAAAGCTCCGAAGAAGGAAGCTGCAAACACAACCAGCATCAGACAGAAAAGGATATTGAACACGGCATTCGTGGAAAGTGCATTCAGTGCACTGGCACCGAAGATCAACGTAATGGCCAAACCTAAAGTTACGTAAATCACCACGATAGAAGCGCCATACGTCCAAGCATCACGAATACCTTTCTTTTTATCTTTGGAACGTTTCAGGAAGAAACTTACCGTCATAGGGATAATAGGCCACACACAAGGCGTGAACAATGCCAGCAGTCCACCGAGGAATCCGGTGATAAAGATATAAATCCATGACATATCTTCCTGCGAAGTGGTTTCACCATAAGATTGCAGATCATTGATGACAGGTTTCCACAAGTCAATGTTGCCCGCCACATTTATATCCGTCGGACCATCTGCACCACCTATTATACCGGTGGAAGCTGTATCAGCAGGTGTTTCAGTTTGGGAAGCAGGCTGAGTTTCCGGTTTCATGTCCTCTGCCGGAGCTGTTACCTTTTCAGCAGGAGTTGCGGCTGCAGCACCTTTAGCGACTTCCGCTTTACCTGAAAAATTAAATTCTACCTGTGTAGGAGGCAAACAGTTCTCATCATTACAAGCACCGAATTCCAGAAAACCTTCAATTTTATAATCTCCCCCAGTGAGCTTCAGCTTCTGAACAAATTGTGCCGTAGACTCAAAATAGCGCACGTTCATCTCGAACAACTTATCATAAGAAGCTATTTCTTTTCCTTTCGGCTGCAACTTTCCTACAACTGTAGCACCGGATATCTTCTCTACATTGAAGGTAGCCGAGATAGGACCACCGTCACCCAGGTCGGTAGAATATACATGCCAACCCTTATCGATAGTAGCGGTAAATACAATTTCCGCCTCTCCCGCTGCAAGCGTCTTCAGTTCCGACTTAAACTTGACGGGTTCCTGTATCTGCGCTTGCGCCACGACAGCAATCAGCAACAGACAAATGGATAATATTTTCTTCATACAATGATTTTAATTACGAGTTACAAATTACAAATTACGAATTGTCAATTGTCAACTGTCAATTGTCAATTGTTTCGTAGTCAACACAAGCGCGGTTCTCCTTTACATCAGCAATCAACTTGCCTGCCGCCACATGCTCGGGATGAGTAGCATAGAATTTCACGTCGTCCAACGTATCAAACTCGCTGTAGAGGGCAATGCTCCAAGTTTCGCCAGGATTCATATTGAGTCCAACTTCTATCTTACGTATAACAGAGATTTTAGCTGGCAAAGCCTCGATAGCGGCCTTGAATTCTTTCATTGCTGTCAGCTTTTTGTCAGCCGGAGCTTCGTCTTTTAATTTAAATAATACAATGTGTTTGACCATAACTTTGCTATTTTAATGATTTATCTATATATTTGTCAACCGAAGCGATTAATATTAACCGCAAAAATACTCGTTTTGTTTTAAATATACACTTAAACGGATGTTAATAATAGGAATTGCAGGCGGAACTGGCTCGGGAAAAACCACCGTCGTACGTAAAATCATTGAAAGCCTGCCGGCAGGCGAAGTGGTACTGTTACCGCAAGACTCTTACTATAAGGACAGTAGCCATGTACCTGTAGAAGAACGACAGAACATCAACTTTGACCACCCGGATGCTTTCGATTGGAGTCTTTTATCTAAACACGTAGCCATGCTGCGTGAAGGAAAAAGCATTGAACAACCCACCTACTCGTATCTTACCTGCACACGAGAACCCGAGACGATTCATATCGAGCCACGGGAAGTAGTGATCATTGAAGGGATTCTTGCCCTGTGCGACAAGAAACTGCGCAGCATGATGGACCTCAAAATCTTTGTGGATGCTGATCCGGACGAACGTCTGATTCGTGTTATACAACGGGACGTAGTGGAGCGCGGACGTACAGCAGAAGCTGTTATGGAGCGGTATACCCGTATCTTGAAGCCTATGCATCTGCAATTCATCGAACCATGCAAACGATATGCGGACCTGATCATACCCGAAGGGGGAAACAATCAGGTGGCAATCGATATTCTGACGATGTATATAAAGAAGCATCTCTGAGAATTAAAAATTGAAAATGAAAAATTAAATGAAAGCAACCGCTAATCTTTTCCTGATTGCTTTGCTATGTCTGTGCTGCCTATGGGGGTGCGGAAATAAACGGCATGGTTCCATGCCCGATGAAGCTGTGGGCGATTTGCAACAGATAAAAGATAGCGGTGAACTCGTTGTACTGACGCTATACAGTTCTACTTCTTATTTCAACTATCGTGGTCAGGAAATGGGGTTCCAGTATGAGTTGAGTGAACAGTTTGCCAAAAGTCTCGGGGTAAAACTGCGCGTTGTGGTGGCAAGGAATGTACAGGGACTTATAAAAAAGTTACTGGCAGGAGAAGGAGACATCATTGCCTACAATGTCCCCATCACGAAGGAATTTAAAGACAGTCTGATCTATTGCGGTGAAGAAGTCATCACACATCAGGTCATTGTACAACGTGCAGGCGGGAAAACAAAACCGCTGACGGATGTAACGGAACTGATAGGTAAGGATGTATATGTAAAGCCCGGGAAGTATTACGACCGCCTGGTAAATCTGGATAAAGAACTCGGTGGCGGCATCCATATCCACAAAGTGACTAATGACAGCATTTCAGTAGAGGACCTCATCACACAAGTATCCCAAGGAAAGATTCCTTATACGGTAGCCGATAATGACGTAGCCAGACTTAACACTACGTATTACCCCAACCTGAATATTAAATTATCCATCAGTTTCGACCAAAGGGCTTCCTGGGCGGTGCGCAAGGATAGTCCGGAACTGGCAGCCGCCGCTAATAAATGGCATGAAGAGAATATGACTTCTCCCGCCTACACTGCCAGTATGAAGAGATATTTTGAGATCAGCAAGGCAACTCCACACACTTCTATCCTTTCTCTTCGTGAGGGAAAAATCTCACACTTCGATGAATTGTTCAAAAAGTATGCTTCGGAAATAGACTGGGACTGGCGGTTGCTTGCCTCTCTGGCCTATACAGAGTCCAACTTTGATACGACAGCCGTTTCATGGGCCGGAGCCAAAGGATTAATGCAGCTGATGCCTGCCACAGCACGTGCCATGGGAATCCCCGAAGGAAAAGAACAGAATCCGGAAGAGAGTGTGAAAGCTGCCATAAAATATATCAATGCTACCAGCAAGAGTTTCTCTTCAGTACCGGAAGAGGAGCGGCTCAACTTTGTACTTGCTTCCTACAATTCGGGTATCGGGCATGTGCTGGATGCAATGGCACTGGCTGAGAAATATGGAAAGAACAAGTATGTCTGGAAAGACAATGTAGAAAACTTCATCTTATTGAAAAGCAATGAAGAATACTTCACCGACCCTGTCTGCAAAAACGGATACTTCCGTGGAATAGAGACATATAACTTTGTAAGGGATATTATGGGAAGGTATGAGACGTATAAGAAGAAGATAAAGAAGTGAATAAGCTAAAATAAATTTAGCTTATTCTTCTGCGCTTCCTCCAACGAAACTGTCTTCGGTGCTTGCGCAGCATTCTTTTCACGCAACTGCTGATATTCTGAACTTAATTTTTCTTTCAATTCCTCTCTGGCTTTCGGATTCATCAAGCGGGCGGCTACCATTGCATTCTGCGAAGCATCTTTCAGATGGACTACAGGAGCATGATAGACGGGAGCTATTTTCAATGCTGTATGCAGTCGGGAAGTAGTGGCGCCACCTATCAATAAAGGAATATCGGCACCTGCCTTTTCCAGTTCCATAGCCACGTGTACCATTTCTTCCAATGATGGGGTTATCAGACCACTGAGTCCAATCATATCCACCTTTTCTTCCAAGGCACGCTGAACAATCGTTTCGGCAGGTACCATCACACCAAGGTCTATAATCTCATAACCATTGCAGGCCATGACCACAGAAACGATATTTTTGCCTATATCATGCACATCACCTTTCACCGTGGCAAGCAGGACTTTTCCGGCAGAGCTGGAGCCTTCTTGTTTTTCCGCTTCAATTACAGGCTGAAGGATGGCAACGGCTTTCTTCATGGTACGGGCTGTTTTCACCACCTGGGGCAAAAACATTTTTCCGGCGCCAAAGAGCTCACCTACATAGTTCATACCAAACATTAAAGGACCTTCGATGATATCCACTGCTTTCGGATAGAGCTTCAGGGCTTCTGCCAAGTCTTCCTCCAGATAGTCACCCATTCCTTTTGTCAAAGCATGTTTCAAACGTTCTTCCACACTTGTCCCATTACGCCATGAAAGAGGGGCAGCTTGTTTATCAGCAGCATTGCCTTTCTGTTGTTCGGCAGCAGCTTTCTGTTGCTCAGCAGTTTCTATCAGGCGTTCGGCAGCATCGGGACGACGGTTTAAAACCACATCCTCTATACGTTCCAGTATATCGGCAGGGATGTCGGTATAAAGTACAGCCGTAGCCGGATTTACGATCCCCATATCCATTCCTTCACGGATGGCATGATAAAGGAACACCGCATGCATGGCTTCACGGATATAATTGTTGCCGCGGAAAGAGAATGAAAGGTTGCTAACGCCACCACTGACATGCGCACCCGGCAGATTCTTACGTATCCAACCGGTAGCCCGGATGAAGTCTACAGCATAATTATTATGTTCATCCATACCCGTAGCTACGGCAAGGACGTTAGGGTCAAAGATAATATCATGAGGATTAAAGCCCACTTTCTCAACCAAAAGCTGATAAGCACGGGCACACACTTCAATCTTACGCTCGTATGTATCCGCCTGCCCTTTTTCATCAAAAGCCATTACTACGGTAGCCGCACCATATTGCCTGATCGTGCGGGCATGTTCCAGAAACTTTTCTTCTCCCTCTTTCAGAGAGATTGAATTCACGATGGACTTTCCTTGCAGACATTTCAATCCGGCAACGATTACCTCCCATTTAGAGGAGTCAATCATTACAGGAACACGGGCAATCTCAGGCTCAGAAGCAATCAGATTGAGAAAAGTAGTCATTTCAGCCTGTGCATCCAGCAGGCCGTCGTCCATATTTACATCCACCACCTGCGCCCCGTCTTCTACTTGCTGGCGGGCAATGCTGAGGGCTTCATCGTATTTCTTTTCATTAACCAGACGCAGGAACTTGCGGGAACCGGCCACATTGCAGCGTTCTCCCACATTGATAAAGTTCTTCTCAGGAGTCACTTCCAACAATTCCAGGCCGGAAAGCCAAAGACTTTCGGGTTTCGGAGCAGGAACATGGGGAGCAGCACCGGCTATCAGGGCAGGATATTCGGCGATATATGCATCGGTCGTACCACAGCAACCGCCAATGATGTTTATCAGCCCTTCCTGAATATACTCTTTCACTTCATGCGCCATATCGGCAGGCGTCTGGTCATATTGCCCCAGGCTGTTGGGCAACCCCGCATTGGGATATGCACTGATATAATAAGGAGCACGGGCAGCAAGCTGTTCCAGAAAAGGTTTCAACTGGCGGGCTCCAAAGGAACAGTTCAAGCCTACCGAAAAGATATTGGCATGCTGAACCGAGGCAAGAAAAGCCTCCAAAGTCTGTCCCGACAGAGTACGTCCTCCTGTATCGGATACGGTAACGGACAGCATAACAGGAACTTGAACGCCTGTAGCCTCCATAGCCTTTTCCGCAGCAAAGATAGCTGCTTTGGCATTCAATGTATCGAATATGGTTTCTATCAACAGAGCATCCACTCCACCTTCCAGCAAAGCTTCCATCTGTTCCCGATAGGCATCGGCAAGCTCATCGTAAGTCAGCGCACGCATAGCCGGATTATTCACATCGGGACTCATGGAGCAAGTCTTATTGGTAGGTCCGATAGAGCCGGCTACAAAACGTGGTTTATCAGGTGTGGAAAATTCATCAGCTACTTCACGTGCCAGTTTAACGGCAGCCAGATTCATCTCACGTACATATTCCTGCACATGATAATCGGCCATACTGACACTGGTAGAACTAAACGTATTGGTTTCAATGATATCGGCACCTGCCATGAGATACTTACGGTGTATATCCTGTATCACATCAGGGCGCGTCAAGCAAAGCAGGTCATTGTTTCCTTTCATCTGACCGGGGATACCGGCAAAGCGTTCTCCCCTGAAGTCTTCCTCCGTCAAGTTGTACCGTTGTATCATGGTGCCCATAGCACCGTCTAAAATAAGGATGCGCTCACGCACCAACTTTTCAATTGAAACCATTTGTATTCAGTGATATAATCATCTCTTAAACATCCGCGCCATATCGCGTTTATCATCTTTCTCTTTCAACGCTTCGCGCTTGTCGTATTGCTTTTTACCTTTGGCAAGGGCCACCACCACTTTGGCAAGTCCTTTTTCACTGATAAACATACGAATGGGAACCATTGTAAAACCGGGGTCTTTTGCTCCACGCGCCAGTTTATCAAGTTCTTTTTTGGTAAGTAAGAGTTTGCGCTCCCTGCGTGCCGAATGGTTATTGTACGAACCGTAGAAGTATTCGGAAATATGCATATTCTTCACCCACAACTCGCCATTGGCAAAGTAACAGAAGGTATCCACAAGGCTTGCTTTGCCCATGCGGATCGATTTAATTTCCGTACCCGTGAGCACAATACCCGCGGTATAAGTGTCTACCAATTCGTAATCGAATGTAGCGCGCTTATTTTTTATATTAACAGGAGCTTGTTTCATGATTTCAAACGTTAATTAAGCACCATCGTCAGCTTGTTGAATATAAACTGAATGAGCATAGGACAGGCAATCAGTAGGATGGAAGAAATGATTGTAAACCGTAACCGGTCTTTTTCTTCTACTTCCATCAACGTGGAAGCCCCCTCCCACACCACATACACAATATAGAACTGCAACAGCAATCCGATGATATTAAAGTCCGGCAATATGCCGATAATAATCCGGAGCAAGAAAAGAACAACCAGCGCATAGCCCGCAAACTGTTGCGTCAAGGGCATGTCACTGTCCATCATAAACATTTTAACGCGCATCGCATTTATGAGATACGCCGCCAGAAAGTACCCTCCAAAGAGGGATACTGCCACCGCGCAACATTGCGTCATGGCATATTGAAAACTCTCGGGACCGCCCCACCCCTTCGCCAGCAAAGAACCGATGAAGACGGACAATCCGCATAAACCAATCATAGGATAGACAAAAGCAGTAAATACTTTTCGCCTATCCTCATCCAAACGAATTTCCTCCCAGGCCTTGGCCGGAGAGGAAATCAGTAACATTGCTATATGGAATAATGCTTTGTAATCCAATATTATAAATTTGCTACTTTTGAATAATCAAGTTCATAAGTATATTCACGATAGCCTTCTGTTGAACCTTCAGTAATTTCAGGAGAATTTCCTGACTGTTCTTGAACTATAATTTTAATAGTTTTCAATTTATTTGTACTTCCTCCATTAAATTCATTTACGAAGTCAGTGATTCTAAACGCTTTATTAATAATTCCAGAAACTGTTTCTTTTGCAGCATCCTCACTTGATTCATGACGCAAACGTAATACCATCGTATCTTCAGTATTATCTTCATCTTCCTTGTCATACACCAAATAGAACGAATGTTTAAGGGCGTTTTCCCATGCTGACTTTTCCAAATAAAGCCCAATAGGCATAATCAACCAATTTTTACTATAAAAACCAGGGATATAATTAGAATTGGCAGATGTAGCAATCACAGATCTATTGTATGAAACATCTTCCATTACACTATAAGTCTTTTCATTCAATTTTTCAGCACCTATAACTGAAACTACAATTTTCTTGGTATTCTGATTAACTTCTTGTGTACTTGTATCATATTGTGCATTTAAAAAAACGATATCACCAGGATATGCGTTTTCGGATAATCCAGTTATTGTCAAAGAATTAGCTTCATATACAATATCACTACCTTCTACCTGAAATTGATATGGCAAAATACTTTTTAGAGTAATAATACCATATACAGGCTGAATAGTATTATCATCACTGTTTATGCATGAAGATAAAGAAACACCCATTATTAAGGTAAGGGCAACCATCCAGATTTTAAATTTAGCCATTTTCATTGTTCTATAAATATTAGAGTTTGCAAATTTAGATAAAAGAATCGAGTAACACCGCACTCTCCTCGTTTTTTCATTGTTTTTAAGAGTAAATGAAATATTAATCTAAATACTGCAAACCCTAATATCTATTTAACGCTAATTAACCATTAATCAATAACCCTTGTTTCAACTAACTCATCAGTATCCATTACATATAAATTATAGTACAGATAAGTAGTGTCTTACCCTATATTTGGTTGACAACTATTAGTATCAATAAATATAGGGTAAGACAAAATGCCATGTTACAGCAAGAAAGAAGCGGTAGTGCGAGTGTCGGGATTATTATCATTTTGACAAATTGTATTTTTAATTGGTCGAGAATCGTCTGTTTCTACCCGGACACCTACAAGGACGGAAATACGCAAACAAAAACGAGCAAATAGCACTATGATAGGTAGTTATCGAAATGATTACATTTCTTTTAGAACGAAAACAATTCTCAAAAGTACATTTATAAGTAAAAATCATGATGCAGATAAGTCCGTTACCCGTAAGTAGTAACCCTTTTACCCGTAAGTAGTAACCATATCACCTGTAAGTAGTAATGATATCACCCGTAAGTAGTAACCCTTTTCTGCATAAGCAGCTTTCAAACATGCAAGAATATGCGCCAACAACACATATTCATTCCTTATTTATTCACCGCACACTCCAAAATGAAGATTTACAAATTAACGCATGTTACGGAAAATAGTCATTTGCTATCACTTCAAAGCCCCAAAGAGCCTGTTTGCTATCATTTAAACAAACCACCAAAAGCACAAAGCCATCGAATATGCCCGAAACATGTTTCGCAAGCAACGTTTTATTGCCACCTGATCTTTTCATCCAGTGTAATTGTCTTATTCCCACTTCCAGGATTATTAATCATTTCCAGAATCAGTTCTGCCGCCCCTTCCCCCATCTCGATAAGCGGCAGGTCAGCACGAAGAGTCTGATAGGCTTCGATGCAGTCTGGCAGTATGCCGCTGACAGGGTTTCAGAAAAACTCTCTTGTCAGACGATTTTAGCAAACAGTTCCAGATGTTCATCTACATAACTGGCTACCATAGCTGTGATTCCTTCCTCTTTTTCCAAAAATTCTTCTTCCAGTTCATCAAAAGCTTCATATTGCTCGTACATAGCCATGAATTCATCATCTGTACGTTCCCGCTCCAGATCTTCACGATGGGCATCATAAATCTTTTTAGCTCTATATACCAGTTTGCCGAAATCTTCTGCTCCCCACAGACGCATCACTTTAGCAAACGGATTAGCAAAAATATAACCACCATACCCATTCTGTATCAATTGGCAGAAGCCGCCATCCATTACTTCATCACGAAATATCTGGTATGCAAGTAAAGTGTGCTGCTCACCTGTCAGTAATGGCATGGATTCAGCGGTTAGTTCACCACCTATCAGTTCTTTATATCTGTCGGTAAATACCTGAATAAAAGTATCCATTCCCTCGCCTGCTGCTTTGCGCAAGGCGGCATCAGTAATTTCTATCATAATCTTCTTATATGTTAAAGTGATTTTTTAAGTAATCTTCCTTTCTCCGTTAAACGATATTTCTGCAAGCGGCTATTCGGCTTATCAGGTATTGTCATTTCGATAACTTCTGAATCTAAAGCTGATTTTAAATAATTCAAACGAAAATGCTCCCTATCAGAGAGTTGTAATCTCTCCTGTAATTCTTGCCTATTCATTTCCTTATCCAATACTCTGATCAACTCTCTCACTTGCGGGGTATCTTGCGGGGTATCTTTTTCTGCAATAGGAAATGTCATCCGCAAAAAATTCTCTGTAAATTTGAAGCATTCTTTTCCATAGCTTCTTAAAACACGAGGAACGCCAGAACCTAAATGCTCAACCAAATCCAAGTCTCTAAAAACACGCATTAATTCTTTATTGCGAGGCACAGAGTAACCTTCAAAAAATTCTTTTTCAGTTATACCTTGCGGCAGGCTTCCGAATGAAGTTATCTCTATTCTGTCCTCAAAGAATTCAAATTTAGGAGGCACTTCGGATGTATAATCATTGTGAACTATTGCATTTATTACGGCTTCACGTAAGGCAACAGGACTCCAAAGTTTCTTTTCTTCACGCTCTTTAGGAGTTATTTTAGCTAACGTCTTATTCTCTACCCCAAGTTTATCCAATACTTGCTTTGTGGCCTTTATTAATGAACAATAGCCGTATTCATTATTTTCCATCAAGTCCACTCTATCAAGACCAGCGTACTTTGCAACCTTTACAGAAAGCCCATTAACATCAGACAATAAATAAGCTACATAATTATACTGTCCATCTTCGGTAAGCAATTCAAGATTAGATGCAAAATGCTGATTTAAAGTCTTATTTGCCCCTTCATAGTATATTTTAAGCTGTTCGAATGTAAGATTCTGATTGGAAGATTTGATCTTGCCTATAGAGTTACGAGTGCGTTTTGCAGAAAGAGCCTCGATCATTCTCACCGGCATAGGTTCAGCTGCAGTCCCAACACGAATGAATGTACCCTTTTCTAACATTCCAAATTTTTTAATGTAATAGGGTTTCTCTGTTCCACTCGCAAACGTTATTTTAATTACATCCTTAGAATCAATATTTACTACAGCCACATCAAACAATCCCATGCAAGAGGGCATAATATTATTCTTCAGACGATCTTCTATTCTTAACATATCTCCATCGATGTCGTTAACACCAATAGGAGTTCCTGTTTTATGAACACCAATATATATCACTCCTCCCTCAAGATAATTTAAAAAAGCCACAGCTTCTTTTTCTAAATCATCTGTAAGATACTGCTTATATTCTGTACGATTGGTTTCTGATGTCATATCACTTTCATCTTAAACATTACAATCTTTGCGACCTTAATGCCCGCAAAGATAGTAATATTTAGATGCAGTATGGAAAGTATCGCTACAATTTTTGCTATATTCCTTTATCTCCCACAACGAAGTAAGTATTCTTATCAATCACCTGCAATTCAATGGTCCGTGCTACAACTATCCATAAAAGAATAAGAGGTATAGCACTCTCGCTGAAAGAAGATAATTTGTTCTATATTTCCTGACTCTCATGACCCCAACCGTATCAAGTCCGTGTTTGCTCCGTATCGATACAAAGGGAGTTGGTATGGGCTTGGTATGGAGCAGACAGGGAGGAGGTATGGAGGTGATAAGAAATTAGTCTAAAGTTCTGTTTTTCTCTAATGCTATAGAAAGAAATCAAAGTGGCAGGTTACACGTTTATAAATAAAAGAATATAAGGAAATAGTAAATCCCATACGATGCCAGCAGAAGTTTCTGTAACCACCAGCTTTCCTTTTTCTCTATTCTAATGCAAAAATAGAAAAAAACATTAAAGAATGACGCAGTAAGACCTAAACTTCCACATAGAAAAAGAATTTGTCGACATCCGTCACTCAGAAAACCCATACTTTTGTCCCATCAGAATATTAATCTTAAGACCATGAAGAAAAACTACACGCTTCTATTTATCACGCTTTTATGTGCTGTTTTTGCACAAGCTCAAACCACTCCCGCCTTCCCCGGCGCCGAAGGTTTCGCCCGCTACACCGTAACCGGCGGACGCGGAGGTATCGTATATCACGTCACCAACCTTAATGACAGCGGCGAAGGGTCACTGCGTGCAGGAATTGATATGAAAGTTCCCCGTACCATTGTTTTTGATGTGTCGGGCATTATTGAACTGGAAAGCAGGCTGGTCATAAAAAACGGAGATCTTACTATCGCCGGACAAACGGCTCCGGGAGACGGGATTTGTATCAAGAACTACACCCTGCACATTGTCGGATACAAGGAAGAAGATAAAAAGGATCAATGTGCCACTAATATTATCATCCGCTTCATCCGATGCCGGATGGGAGATGAGAAGAAGGCGGAAGACGATGCCATGTGGGGACGTTATACCTCGGATATCATCATAGATCATTGCAGCATGAGCTGGAGCACGGACGAATGTGCTTCTTTTTATAGTAATAAGAACTTCACCATGCAGTGGTGCATCTTGAGTGAAAGCCTAACCAAATCGGTACACGTCAAAGGAAACCACGGATATGGAGCCATTTGGGGAGGTGAGGGAGCAAGTTTCCACCATAATCTGCTGGCTCATCACAGTAGCCGCACTCCTCGTCTGGATGGCAGCCGCTCCGTAGGAAGATGGGAAGAAGAACTTACCGATCTACGCAACAATGTATTCTATAACTGGGGACCCACCAACGGAGGATATGCCGGAGAAGGCGGACGGTATAACTTTATGAACAATTATTATAAACCAGGCCCCTCTACTGCCACAAAGAAAAATCTAGTCAACCGTATCTTTCAGCCCAATGCCGATGATGGCACACAAAGTAATCCTGCAGGTATATGGGGAAGCTTTTATGTGAATGGGAACTACTTTGACGACACTTGCTCCAAGTTGAATAATGACATGAAAAAATTGGTAGCCGAAACCAATGCAGATAACTGGGAAGGCATTCATCCGCATCTGGGCAACGGTGAACTGCCGGGAGGAAGTAAAGACGGCATTAAAAGTAAGACAGAATTTGAAGTCGCATCCGTTAGTACGCATGCTGCGGCACAGGCTTATGAAAAAGTACTGGCACAAGCGGGTGCCAGCCTGAAGCGTGACGCCGTCGATGAACGGATCATCTCTGAAGTTAAGAATGGGAATTACACTTATGAAGGCAGCAACGGCAGTAGTAACGGACTGATTGATTCACAAGCCGACGTGGAAGGATGGCCTCTGTACAATAATGAAGAAAAGCCTGCTGATTCCAATGGGGACGGTATTCCTGACACTTGGGCTGCCCAGTATCTTCCCGTCGGCAAAACCTATAAGGACATAGAACCATCTACCGGTTACTCTTACCTGGAACTTTACATCAATAGCCTCGTTGACGACTTGATGAAAGCCTGCTACGAAAACAGCAGTAATTCCCCAAGCAACCACGATTTCGGTTTATATGGCACTACCACAGGGATTTCTTCTCCCTCTGCCCAAAAAACAGATGCGGTAAAATGCTTCCGGCAGGATAAGCAAATTGTCCTTAAGGGACTTTGCGCAGGGGCACGCATCGAAATTTATGACTTGTCGGGAAGAATCATGGCTTCCTATCAAAGCTCTGACGAACAGGCTGTATACCCCCTCACCCAGCCTGCCATTATTAACATCCTATCGGGAGGAAAAAAGTACAGTTTCAAAAGTCCCCGTTAATTTTATTGTAATGTGGAGATTGCAATACACAGGAACACTGTCTCTTATTATTTATTTTTATAAAAAAAGTCAGATAACTCGATTTGCATAAATAAAGAAAAGGAGTAACTTTGCGAGCGATTTTAGAAAGTAGATTACGTTTTTTAATTTATATAACTTAAAAAAAGAGCTAATTATGACTTATTCACACGAAGTGGAACACATGTGTGTTGTAAAGAAGGGTCCTAACCACGGACCGGCTCCCATACCCGAAGAAGGCAAATGGGTAAAATCAAAAGAAATAGTTGATATTTCAGGTTTAACACATGGTATAGGTTGGTGTGCTCCTCAACAAGGTGCTTGTAAACTGACTTTGAACGTAAAAGAAGGTATCATTCAGGAAGCATTGGTTGAAACAATCGGCTGCTCCGGTATGACTCACTCAGCTGCTATGGCCGCTGAAATCCTTCCGGGCAAGACAGTACTCGAAGCATTGAATACTGACCTTGTTTGCGACGCTATCAATACAGCAATGCGCGAACTTTTCCTGCAAATCGTTTACGGACGTACTCAGTCTGCTTTCTCTGAAGGTGGTTTGATTATCGGTGCAGGTTTGGAAGACTTGGGTAAAGGTCTGCGTAGCCAGGTAGGTACATTGTACGGTACTTTGGCAAAAGGCCCTCGTTACCTGGAAATGGCCGAAGGTTACATCAAGAATATCTTCTTGGATAAGAATGACGAGATCTGCGGATACGAATTCGTTCACATGGGCAAATTCATGGATGAAATCAAGAAGGGTACAGATGCTAACGAAGCATTGAAGAAGGTTACCGGTACTTACGGTCGCGTAACACCTGAGCAGGGAGCAGTTAAACATATTGATCCACGTCACGAATAATATAAGGAGGAAAGAAATTATGATTAGAGAAGTAAAATTTGAAAGTCAAGACCGTCGTATCAAAGGTATCATTGCTGCCTTGAACGCTAACGGCATCAAAGACATCGAGGAAGCTAACGCAATCTGCGACGCTGCCGGACTTGATCCTTATAAAACGTGTGAAGAAACTCAGCCGATCTGTTTTGAAAATGCAAAGTGGGCTTACGTAGTGGGTGCTGCTATTGCATTGAAGAAAGGTTGCAAGAATGCTGCTGACGCTGCCGAAGCTATCGGTATCGGTCTGCAAGCTTTCTGTATCCCCGGTTCTGTAGCCGACGACCGTAAGGTTGGTATCGGTCATGGTAACCTGGCAGCTATGTTGTTGCGCGAAGAGACTAAGTGTTTTGCTTTCTTGGCGGGTCACGAGTCATTTGCTGCTGCAGAAGGTGCTATCAAAATTGCCGCTAAAGCTGACAAAGTACGTAAAGAACCTCTGCGTTGTATCCTGAACGGTTTGGGTAAGGATGCTGCACAGATCATCTCTCGTATCAATGGCTTTACTTATGTACAAACTCAATTCGACTACTATACTTCTGAACTGAAAGTTGTTCGCGAAATCGCTTACTCTGACGGCGAACGCGCCAAAGTAAAATGCTATGGTTGCGACGACGTTCGTGAAGGTGTAGCCGTTATGTGGAAAGAAGGCGTAGACGTTTCTATCACTGGTAACTCAACTAACCCGACTCGTTTCCAACACCCGGTTGCCGGTACTTACAAGAAAGAGCGTATGCTTGCTGGTAAGCCTTATTTCTCAGTTGCTTCCGGTGGTGGTACAGGCCGTACTCTTCACCCGGATAACATGGCAGCCGGTCCGGCTTCTTATGGCATGACCGACACAATGGGTCGTATGCACTCCGACGCTCAGTTCGCTGGTTCTTCATCAGTTCCTGCTCACGTAGAAATGATGGGCTTCCTGGGTATCGGTAACAACCCGATGGTAGGATGTACTGTGGCTTGCGCGGTAGACGTAGCTCAGGCTTTGAACAAGTAATATAAGTTACTTTATATAGATAAACTCCTGTAATCGTTACGATTGCAGGAGTTTTTGTTTATGGTAATCTGACATAGACGACACCCTTTGTGGCAAAAGGTATAGCTCCACACAAACAATGCTTATCACATAGAATAATTAACAATTTTATTCAACAGCTATCAATCTACCGAAAGCGCATCGAAATTTAACAACAAATTCAGCTTTCATCAGGCTCAAGTTCCGCAGTTGACAATGACACACAAATAAGGTTACGGCCTTAACTCCATTAGAATCTCTGGAATAGCTTATTCATTAAACCAATCAATCTTTTTAGAGAAGTACATCACCATAGCCAGTATCACAAACAGACCAAGACTACCGGCAAGCAGTGCAAAAGTCTCCAACTGTATAAGAATGAAAACATAAATATAGAGCACACTGAGCAATCCTGCCATAATAAACGCAGGTTTCTTTCTTTTAATAATTCCCAGCATATACCCTCCTACCAGCACAATCGTCAGCACTGATGCCACCAGATATGCCATGCTGAAACCTATATGCTCGGACATGGACAACAACAAACTATAGAACAGACAAAGCGCCAAACCGACTAACAGATATTGCAAAGCATGAATACGGGTTTTCTCCATTATCTCCGTGAAGAATATCACCGTAAAGGTCAGCAAAATAATCAGGATAGCATACTTAGTGGAACGCATGGACTGCTGGTACTGTTCTACCGGCATTTTCAGATTAACTCCGAAGTTAGAGTTCTGAATATCTTTGGTACTGGCATTCTGATAATTTATAAACACTTGCGGATAATTTCTGTTCAGGTTCAGCACTTGCCATTGCGCAGAGAAGTCTTTCTCGGTAATCTCCCGCTTCTCCGGCAGATAATTACCATCAAAACTTGGAGTATTCCAGTTTGCTTTCAGGGCAACTTTCGTAGTTTTACCCAAGGGAGTAAAATAAATGGATTGAGATCCTTTCAGCTTTATCTTCATTTCATAGGGTAACTTCCGATCGTCTTTCAGAGCGGAAAGGTCGACAATGGCATGAACACCCATACTTTCAATACCTCGTCCATCCATTCCCGACTCAAACGTATAGACAGAATCATTCAGTGTAATGCTGACCTGTTCACTGAGACCACGCATATCTGTCAGGTTCAAGCAAACAGCTGCTCTGTTGTACTGAAGCACATCCATGTCGACATTACTCTTACAGAGCTCTTCCGAACTAAAGAATCCCTTGATCAGCAATTCGGACTGATAGACATTTACCTTATAAATTCCTCTCTGAAGAATTTCTGTACTCAACTGTCCGTCTATTGATAATTCATCAGGAAGTAATGTTATACTCCCCATAGTAACCTTCTTTACTCCATTATCTTCCTGAGTAATGGGATATTGCAAGTTAATATAAGGGCCTGTAATAGTCTGTGCCAAACTCCACTTTTGGCCGACTTCCTCAATAGCATCCGTCTGTATCTGCCCACGTTCCCTAATCATATCTCCAATCATAAACATCGGGATCAACAGCAATAAAATTAGAAAAGCGATAACTACCACTTTAATCGATTTGGAGAAACGGCGTAGACAGCCGCTTGCCTGTCTCTTTGTTTCATTCAGATTCTCTGCAAGATCTCCATTGAAATCTTCGTTCAAATTGTCATTCAAATTGTCCATAATAGAATAGTATTAAGTAAGATATTTAGTATTGTCCGGTTTTGTGTGAAGCCAAACATCTACGTTGATTTCAGAAAATTCTCCAATGCTTCTATGTGAGTTTTGAAAGCTTTCTTCCCCTCCTTAGTGGCTTGGAAAGATGTTTTCGGCTTCCTACCCACAAAGCTCTTCTGGCAAACTATATAACCCAACTCTTCCAAAGCCCTTGTATGGCTCGCCAGGTTACCGTCCGTCAGTGAAAGTAATTCCTTCAAAGTATTGAAATCGACATCTTCATTTACCATGAGAACTGCCATAATACCCAGACGAACTTTACTTTCAAATGCCTTATTTATATTTTGAAATGCTTCTATCATCTATTATTTTTTTCTTTCGTACTGTAAATAAAACAACATGCCATACAAAATATGGAATCCACCAAAACCAATTGTCCAAAACATCAAGCCATGTCCTTCAAAAAAACAGTCTGCAATGCCCAGAGAAAGAAAAGCATATCCTAACCATGCTACATTGGAGTAAGTGAACTTAGACACATTGACCAAAGAAAGTCCATAGAAAAGTAACATCACAGAGGATACCAGTCCGTAATGTTCATGTAGCAATAAGGCTATACAGAACAACCCTCCTGTCAACAACGGCAATGAAAAATTCCATGCAATACGATAGGTTAGTTTACTGAGTAGCTTTTGTTGTATCTTCCTGGCCTTATACCAGGATAAGATACAGGCGGTAACAACTGAAACAGTCAAAACCAGTGAAGCAACCATTATTAGTCCTTCCCTATTATCTCCTGATCTTAATAACTGACCGGCCACATAAGCACCGGCTAATGCATACACTCCGGCCAAGACAGCCGTCATTCCACTGAGAGATACGAACTTGGAAGATCTTTCCATCAATTCTTTTATCTCATTTACTGATTCTATTGCTTTATTCTTATCCATATATAAAAAAGTACTTTGTGACGCAAAGTAAAATATAAAAAATGAAAGGAGCAAAGAATATCGAGAAAAATGTATTCAATAAGATTAATCCGCATAAGAATCACTATATTTGCAATCAACCAAATATCAACAGTATAGCCTAATGATGAAACAATTAATTGCTTGTTGCGGATTAGATTGCGAAAGTTGCGATGCCCGCATAGCTACTGTCAGAGATGACAATGAGTTAAGAGAAAAACAGCCCAACTGTGGAGTAAGCTGAACAATATACCGGAGATTACGGCAGATACCATTAATTGCATGGGTTGTCGTATGGATGGAGTGAAAACTATGTATTGCAGCGATATGTGCACAATCCGCAAATGCGTAAACGAAAAAGGATTTAACACCTGTGGTGACTGTAAAGAATTGGATAACTGCCAGATAGTGGGTCCTATTTTTCAGCATACTCCCAGTGCTAAAGAAAATCTTCTATAACATTCGTCAGCTTTACGACCTGCACATTATTGTTCCCTTATCTTTAAAATAAAGAAACAGCATTTGAGACTCTCTTTATGCTGTTTCTTTTCCCTTATTTCAATCAGATACTATCTTATCGTGATACCCTCCCGGATGTATTTCCCTGCATCAGGCTCTCCACTTCCTCCACCGTCACATGATTAAAGTCACCGTATACGGTATTCTTTAATGCAGAGGCTGCCAGAGCATATTCCAATGCTTTCTGATCATTATCCGGATACGTTATGAGACCATAAATCATGCCACCGACAAAAGCATCACCGGCACCCACACGGTCCACTTCGCATTCGATATCATAAATACCTGTATGCTTCAATGTGCAATCAGAATAGAGAACGGCAGCCAGTAGATTATGATTGGAAGTAATGGAATTACGAAGTTCCAGAAATGCCTTCCGGCAACGAGGGACAAGCTCCGCTACCCGACGACCGAACTCTTCAAAGGCAGGAAGGTTTGCTTCAAACGTAGTGTCCGCGGCATCTACGGCTTTGAAACCGACAGGCTGTATGCCAAGTATCTCTTTATATTCCGGTTCGGCACCGAAAATGACATCACTGTATTGCACCAAAGGTTGCATGACTTCGGCAGCAGAACTCCCATAGTTCCAAAGTTTCTTACGGAAATTCAGATCACAGGAGATAGTCAACCCCATACGGTCAGCTATTTCAAGAGCCTCACGGCATGCATCGGCACCATCTTGTGACAAAGCAGCAGCAATACCCGACCAATGAAACCAACCGGCATCAGAGAATATCTTTTCCCAATCAATCATGCCCGGACGCAAAGTAGCAAAAGAAGAGCCTTCACGATCGTAAACCACATTAGAATTACGGAATGCCGCACCACTTTCCAAAAAATAAAGTCCCATGCGCTTACCACCAAAGACAATGCCTTCCGTACCTAAACCGTTAGCACGGAGCGAAGCTATGCAGGCACGTGCCACAGCATTGTCCGGCAGGCGGGTTACGAATTCTGTAGGAATACCAAAGTTAGCCAACGAAACGGCCACATTAGCTTCACTGCCACCGTAAGTGGCTATCATTTGATTAGTTTGTGAAAAACGTAGGAAATCAGGAGCAGTAAGCCTCAGCATTACTTCACCAAAGGTGACTACTCTCTTATTTGTGGCAATTTGTTTCTTGTTCATACGATGTCAATAATAAAGATTAACTAAACACCAAAGTTGTATTTTTATTCCAAGCAAACGCAAAGATATAATAATATTTATTGGCAGAAAAGCAGGGATAAAGCATAATCATCAGATTTGTTGTAACTTTGCAAAGTTTTAACTGATATAACAAACAAAATGAGTTCATTGAAAAAAATTCCCTCTCCTTTAGTTTCCCTCCTGCCCATCGTGTTGTTGGTAGGAATGTTATTCGCCACCATACATACATTCGGAAGTGATGCACTGGAAGGGGGTAGCCAGATTTCCCTGCTGACCACTACTGCTTTTTGCGTATTCATTGGTATAGCATTCTACTATGTCCCCTGGAAAGATTACGAACTCGCTATTACAAATAATATTTCCGGAGTTGCTACAGCAATTATTATCTTGCTGATAATAGGTGCATTGAGTGGTGCATGGATGATAAGCGGCATCGTCCCTACTCTTATATACTATGGCATGCAAATTATTCATCCTGATTTTTTCCTGGCATCAACCTGCATCATCTGCGCATTAATCTCTGTTATGACAGGCAGCTCGTGGACAACAATCGCCACTATCGGTATCGCCCTGATGGGGATTGGCAAAGCACAAGGGTTCAACGAAGGCTGGATAGCAGGAGCCATTATCTCCGGAGCATATTTCGGTGATAAAATCTCCCCGCTGTCGGATACTACGATACTTGCTTCCTCCATAACAGACGTGCCCTTGTTCCGGCATATACACTATATGTTAATTACAACCACTCCATCGTTGATTATCACACTGATCATCTTTACAGTAATGGGATTCGTCATCGAAACAAACTCTACCGTGCACATGGAGGACTTTGCCACATCGCTGAAAGATACCTTCACAATCACTCCCTGGTTACTGATTGTTCCCTTAGTAACCGGAATACTTATTGCGCGAAAAGTTCCGTCCATCATTACCTTGTTCATATCCACGATGCTGGCAGGTATTTGCGCCATCATCTTCCAACCGGATTTGCTACGTGAAATTGCAGGAGAAAATAACATCTTCAAAGGGGCGATGATGACATTCTACGGAAGCACCGGTCTGGATACCGGCAACAGTATGCTGACCGACCTTGTGTCTACACGTGGCATGGCTGGCATGATGAATACAGTCTGGTTGATTCTTTGTGCCATGTGTTTCGGAGGTGCCATGACAGCAAGCGGTATGCTGGGTAGTATAACTTCAGTCTTTGTACGTTTCATGAAAGGAAGAGTCAGCGTTGTAGCATCTACTGTTTGTTCCGGACTGTTTCTCAATCTGACTACCGCCGACCAATACATCAGTATTATCCTCACCGGAAACATGTTTCGCAATATTTATGAGAAAAAAGGATATGAGAACCGATTATTGAGCCGTACTACGGAAGATGCTGTTACCGTGACCTCCCCTCTGATACCATGGAATACCTGCGGAATGACGCAGGCAACGATATTGAACGTATCTACGCTGACCTATCTTCCTTATTGCTTTTTCAACATTATCAGTCCATTAATGAGCATCCTCGTCGCGGCCATCGGATATAAAATTGTGAAGCGTCCCGTGAACAATCCCGGATAAAGGTTGTTTTGCAATAAACGAACAAGAATCGTAAAACCTAAACATTAAAGAATTATGAAAAAGTTTATTGCATTAGTAGCATTAGTGATGATGAGTGCGGCAACAACCGCCATGTATGCACAAGAAAGTAGAGCGGAACGCCGCGCAGACCGTAAGGCTCAAAGAGACGCTGAACGCGCCCGCCTGAAAGCTGAAGAACAAGTAGCCGACGCAGTATCGTATGATGACGCCGTAGCCGCATTGAAAGCCCACCAATTCGTACTGGAAGCCGACCAGGTGATGTTCCGTAACGGACAGACAGCTTTCGTTAACTCCAACACCAACTTCGTACTGGTAAATCAAGGACGTGGTACCGTACAGGTAGCATTCAACACGGTATATCCCGGCCCTAACGGTATCGGTGGTGTAACTGTAGATGGTTCTACCTCGGATATGCAGATTACAACTGACAAGAAAGGTAACGTTAACTGCCAGTTCAGCATTCAGGGTATCGGTATCTCTGCACAGATTTTCATTTCGCTGACTAACGGTGGAAACAATGCTACCGTAACCATCAGCCCGAACTTCAACTCCAATACAATGACGCTGACTGGTAATCTCGTTCCATTAAGCCAATCCAGCATCTTTAAAGGACGCTCTTGGTAAAGCCCTTTACAATATATATATTTCCACTCCGCTGCAAATTGCCAGAAATGTGTACATTTGCAGCGGAGTTTTTATATTTTTGCATCCAAATATGAGAGAATTTATCATCGCAGACAATCAGGACATCACCAAAGCAGGTATGATGTTTCTGCTCAGTAGCCAGAAGGACACAGCCCTGTTACTGGAAGCAGATAACAAAACTGAACTGGTTCAGCAACTGCGCCTGCATCCGCAAGCAGTAGTGATACTGGACTATACGTTATTTGACTTCTCAGGTGCGGACGAGTTAATTGTGCTGCATGAGCGTTTTAAAGAAGCGGACTGGCTCCTTTTCTCTGATGAATTGAGCATGGAGTTTCTACGGCAGGTATTGTTCAGCAGTATGGCTTTCGGAGTGGTGCTGAAGGACAATTCAAAAGAAGAAATACTGTCTGCATTGCAATGTGCTTCGCGCAAAGAGCGTTTTATTTGTAATCATGTCAGTAATTTATTGCTGTCGGGCAGCAATGCATCTCCCGTACGCCACACACAGAAAGATGATTTACTGACACCTGCCGAACGGAGTGTACTGAAAGAAATTGCTCTGGGAAAGACTACGAAGGAAATTGCGGCGGAGAAGAACCTCAGCTTTCATACGGTAAACAGCCACCGCAAAAACATATTCCGTAAATTAGGAGTGAATAATGCGCACGAAGCTACCAAATATGCCATGAAGGCAGGGATTGTGGATTTAATGGAATACTATATATAAAAAGACTGTTCAGACACCTATTTCCCCACTGCCGATACATATCCGGGAAGCTTCATCATATACCACACCGAATTGTCCGGGAGCAATACCCTGCAAATTTTCAGAAGATACAATACGATAGATCTCCCCTTCCCGTATCAGTTTTCCTTTCATAAATTCCGGTGTGTGGCGGATTTTAAAAGTCACATCGACTTCCTGATTATCCAACCAGGGGTTTTCTGTAATGAAATGAAAATCATGAATCACGAATTCACGCCCATACTGCCATTGGGTATCATATCCTCGTGAGACATAAAGTACATTTGCATCGATGTCTTTCCGAATGACAAACCAAGGACCACCGCTTAAGCCCAATCCTTTGCGCTGCCCGATGGTATGAAACCAATATCCCCGGTGTGTACCGATTTTCTTTCCAGTCTCCCATTCCACAATATCCCCTTGCCGTTCACCAAGGAAACGACGAACAAAGTCATTGTAGTTGATCTTTCCCAGAAAGCAAATGCCCTGACTGTCACGGCGACGGGCAGTAGGCAGTCCTGCATTGCGGGCAATGTCCCGCACTTCCTGTTTCATCAATCCGCCAAGGGGGAACATTAGCTTAGATACTTGCAGGTAATCAATCTGTGCAAGAAAATCTGTCTGATCCTTTACGGGATCGACAGCTGTCCCCAACCATACTTTACCATCTTTATGGACCGTAGTGGCATAATGCCCGGTAGCGGTAAAATCAAACTCTTTGCCTACCTTCTGCTCAAAGCGACCGAATTTAATGAAGCGGTTGCACATCACATCCGGATTAGGGGTCAATCCACGACGGATTTTGTCAATGGCATAAGCAGCAACCTGTTCCCAGTATTCTTTCTGCAAATCGACCATTTCCAAAGGCAATCCGTAGCGGTGTGCAACAGCCGTAGCCATCTCCCAGTCTTCTTCAGCAGAACAATCCATATAATCGGTGCCTTCCATTCCTATCTTTATATAAAATAGAGACGGCCGATACCCTTGTTCACAAAGAAGGTGTACGACAACTGAACTGTCGACACCTCCTGATAATAAAACAGATATATTCATTCTTGTAGCGGTTTTGAACAAAGAGTGATAAGGTGGTAAGGTGATAAGGTGATAAGGTGATAGCGGGATAACGCTCTGTGATATATAGCGCAGCCACTTTATCACCCTATCACCTTACCGCCTTATCACTCTTTTGCCTCCTTTCTATCCCGTTTTGAGGTAAATATTTATTTAGTGAGTCGCATCCAAGTCCGCATCGGGGGATGCTCCCATAATAACAGAGGTACATTCCCATAACGACTGAACCTATTTCCCATAACGACAGAAAGCATTTCCCATAACGACTGAATGAACCTTCCACTACGACTGAGCAAGGTGGAACACCAACCATTCATCCAGTCAGCGACTTACGTATTCCTTCATGAGGCTGACTTAGCTCTGGTTTTACGCATTTCTGACGGGTTATGAACCAATTATATTTTATCCAACGCCTGAGCCAAGTCATCCAGCAAATCAGCAATATGCTCCGTACCGATAGACAGACGCACCGTTCCCGGTTTAATGCCTTGTTCTTCCAACTCCTGTTCATTCAACTGCGAATGTGTAGTGGTAGCCGGATGGATAACGAGCGACTTAACATCCGCTACATTTGCCAGAAGTGAGAATATTTGCAGGTTATCAATAAATGTCTGTGCCTCTTTCACCCCACCCTTTACTTCAAAAGTAAAGATAGAACTTGCACCATTGGGAAAATATCTTTGATACAATGCATGATCCGGATGTTCCGGCAATGACGGGTGATTCACCGCTGCCACTTTAGGGTGTTTCTTCAAAAAATCAACCACCTTCAATGCATTCTCTACATGACGTTCCACACGGAGGGAAAGTGTTTCCAGTCCCTGCAATAAAATAAAAGCATTGAATGGACTGATGGTAGCGCCCGTATCACGAAGCAGGATAGCACGAATTCGAGTAACGTAAGCCGCAGCACCCGCAGCTTCAGTAAAACGTATGCCATGATAGCAAGGCTCCGGTTCCGTCAGTTGAGGGAATTTGCCCGAAGCTGCCCAATCGAACTTACCGCCGTCCACAATCACGCCCCCCAAGGAACTGCCATGGCCACCGATAAACTTCGTAGCGGAGTGTACCACGATGTCTGCTCCATGCTCAATAGGCCGTATCAGGTAAGGTGTGCCAAATGTATTATCAATGATCAATGGAATCTTATGACGATGTGCTATCTCAGCAACAGCTTCAATATCAATAATGTTGGAGTTTGGGTTACCCAGAGTTTCAATATATACAGCCTTTGTATTCTCCTGTATAGCCTTCTCAAAGTTCGAGAGATCAGCAGGGTCTACAAAAGTAGTAGTCACTCCGTAGGCAGGCAGAGTATGCTCCAACAGATTATACGTACCCCCATAGATGGTTTTAGCCGATACGATATGATCTCCGGCACGAGTAATATTCTCTAAAGCATAAGTCACGGCAGCAGCACCCGAAGCAACCGCCAATCCGGCAACGCCACCTTCTAAAGCAGCTACACGTGCTTCGAACACACCTTGTGTAGAATTAGTCAAACGGCCATAGATATTGCCCGGATCCTGCAAACCAAAACGTGCTGCAGCATGGGCAGAGTTGCGGAATACATACGAAGTAGTCTGATAAATGGGCACGGCACGTGCATCAGTAGCCGGGTCGGGTTGTTCTTGTCCTACATGGAGTTGAAGCGTCTCGAAATGCAATTTCTTTGTTTCCATTGTCTTTGTATTTTTTAGGATTAATTGATTGAGTGCAAAGATAATGTGATGTTATGACATGGGCAATGACACAAGATAGGGAATTTTATACCACATTTATGGTAGATAAACAAACTATTCGCTAAATTTGCAACGAAAACCAAACGATAGATACAGATGAGAAGAAGGAATATACAGCTTTTCCTACTATTGGGAGTCCTTGCATTGACAAGCTTATTCTCTTGTGGAGTAGACCGTTGGCCGGAATATTACAAATGGACCGGACGCGATCTATGGATAGACAGCGTCATGAGAGAAGAATATCTGTGGTTTGAAGACATACCCGACTCAAAAAACGTGAATTATTTCCTCGCCCCGGAGGCTTTTTTAAAATCAATAAGATCATCACTTGATAAAGACTACTCCAGTGTCGATACATTGTATGCCACTCCCACACCGAGCTATGGCTTCGACTATTCCCTATATCGGATAAGCGGTAATGATACCGCCTATAATGCACTTATCACATACGTCATTCCCGGATCTCCAGCTTCCGAAGTCGGATTAAAACGAGGCGAATGGATCATGCAAATCAACGATGATTATATCACCAAAAAAACGGAGAAACTACTGACTGAAGGTGAAAATCAGAAACTATTGTTAGGAAAATATGTTTCAGCTGTCAATGACGAAGGAGAAGATGAAAGTAAGATTGAATCTTACCGTGACGCAGTTCTTCCTGCCGCCCGCCCCGTAGAGGACGTCGCCATACCTGCTTACGATGTTTACCCTAGTGGAAGTATAAATGTAGGTTATTTGGCATATAACAGCTTCAACAAAGAAGATAATAGTGAGCTGCTCCAACTATCGCAGTTCTTTAAAGATAAGGATATAACAGATTTGGTTCTTGACTTGCGCTACAATGCCGGTGGAGAAATGGAGTGTGTACAACTTCTGGCAGATATTTTAGCACCTGCCGACAAATTGAACAGTCCCTTCGCCTCACTGGAATATAGCCAGAAGCGAAAATATAAAGACCACGAACTCACACTCGACAGCAAGCTTTTGCAAGGAGGTGTGAACCTAAATCTATCGAAAGTGTATGTTCTGACAAGCAGTACAACTGCCGCTGCTTCGGAAATGCTCATTAATTGTTTGAGACCTTACATGACAGTAATAACTATAGGCACCACAACCAAGGGAGAAACCGTAGCAACAGAAAGTTTCCCCAGCGATCAATTCTTATGGGTGCTTCGCCCTGTTGTATGCCAAGTATTCAATTCAGAAGGTGAGGCGGACTACACCAAAGGTTTCACACCTAATTATGCAGTCAGTGAACTGAGTGATTTTGCAAAAGTACTGCCATTAGGAAATCCTAACGAGGCTTTGTTCAGTGCAGCAATAGGTATCATCGATGGTAGTATCGTACTCCCTGAACCTAAACCAGAACCCGAAACTCAAATGACAGTAGTGAAAAGTGTGAAAGTAAAGCGCAATTTCCGCAATGGTCTTATCATTAAATAAACCAGAATGAAGAAGAATATTCTCATAGCTTTACTATTCATAGGAGGATTGACAGCTTGTAGTGATAACAACGAAGGTTCAGATATACCCAATAATCCGGTATATCCTGTAACTCATTTCTCTAAAATAGAATTAAAGGAAGCCAAGGAAGAGCCAGGTGCACCTGCTGTTACTGTTACTCAGACTTACGATTATAGTGCCGGTCGATTGAGTAACTTTACATCTACACAAAGTTTCGTAGCTGGAGGAGAATTGTTTAAGATAGAAAATGCAACAAATGTTGTTTATGGAGATCATCAGGCTGTAGTAACAGATGAAATTAATAATATCTCGACCTACACGTTGGATGATAATGGCTATGCTATAAGTTGCGTGCGCCAAGAAATGGATGGTAAAATACGCTCTTATACTTTCGATTATCTTATCAATACAGAGGGAAAATACTTCCTGAAAAATATAACAGAAACATTAGACGGAAATAAGCCCTATTCTTCTATCAACATAGATTATAGTAGCTATAGAACACTACGCATCACCCAGCAGGTTGACAAGTCCGAACAAACTTACATAGCCAGCACATCTACCGGCAATGAAATAGCCAACACTTCAGAGATTCCGTACCTATTCCTGACAGATCTATATCCCCTTTCATTCCACTCGGTTGCCATTTATGGTAAGTTTTTAGGAGATGCATACAATACTCTGATTACTAACCTCAGACCAGAGGATAACAGTGGAAGCAACGAAAGCACGACATATAAATATGAATTCGACAGACGAGGTATCGTTACTTCCTGTGATGAGGTGACCAAAAGCTACGGTCACAACTACATGCGTACTGTATATTATACAATCGAATAAATTGAGATATTATTTCTTGAAGAATTTATCAAAGAAAAGAATTTGGTAATCGATAGAGTTATTCCAATATTGCCCGTTATGCGCACCAGGACGAGTGATAAAGTCATGACTGATATTCTTCTCCAATAAAGCTTTATGCAATGCTTTATTTACTTCCAAGAAGAAATCTTTTTCGCCACAATCGATAATTAATGCCAAATCACCATCTGTAATCTTATCAATCTGGGTAATAACAGTATGCTGGTCCCACAAAGCCTTATCAGACTCATAATCACCGAGTTGTTTACTCATCTCCCAATTCTTCGGAAAAGGACGAATATCCACTCCGCCACTGGTACTTCCTCCTGCACCAAATATATCTTTATGACGGATTGCAAGCCACAAAGCACCATGTCCACCCATGCTCAATCCGGTAATGGCTCGTCCTTTTTTCTCCGGAATAGTAGCATAGTTTTTATCTGTATATTTCACCAGTTCCGAAGCTACAAAAGTTTCATAACGATAAGCCTGATTTTTAGGGCTATCCCAATACCAACTGTTTTTACCATCAGGACATACAAAGATAATTCCTTTTTCATCTGCAATCTTAGGTAACTCCGGTTTCAATCCTACCCAACTACGTGCATTACCACCATAGCCGTGCAACAAATAAACTACCGGACAAGCCTCAGCTTCCTCACCCAATACTTTATCAGGGAGTACATATACCACTTGTACTTCTTTATTCATGGATGGACTTTTTACCATAATGGTATCTACTCGTGCCGCCTGTGTCGCAACAACTGAAAACAGCAATAAAACGCTAAATAAAATTTGTTTTCTTTTCATGTCTTTCATTCTTTAATAATCTCTATAAATAGGCAGCAATATTAGTAATAAAATTCAAAAAATTAGTAATTTTGCAATATAAACTATTCATAACCTATATGGAATTTATTATTATTCTATTTTTATTAGTGCTGAACGGTGTCTTTGCCATGTATGAAATAGCGTTGGTGTCATCCAGCAAAGCACGACTCGAAACCCTCGCAGGCAAGGGAAACAAAAGAGCCAAAGGAGTACTGAAACAGTTGGAAGAGCCCGAGAAATTTCTTTCTACCATTCAAATTGGTATCACGCTTATCGGTATTGTATCCGGTGCTTTCGGTGGTGTAGCCATTGCCGACAATGTAGCACCGTTATTCGCCTCCATTCCTGGAGTTGCTCCCTACGCAAAAGACCTTGCCATGATTACAACAGTGGCAATCATTACGTACCTTTCACTCATCATCGGTGAATTGGTACCCAAGTCCATAGCACTGAGTAATCCGGAACGATATGCAACTCTGCTTAGTCCGGTCATGATTTTACTGACCAAAGTGTCTTATCCATTCGTCTGTTTACTCAGTTTCTCAACCAAGATAGTGAATAAACTAATCGGCCTGAACAATGGAGAAGAACGTCCCATGACACAGGAAGAATTAAAAATGATTCTGCACCAAAGTTCAGAACAGGGTGTTATTGATAAGGAGGAAACGGAAATGTTACGAGACGTATTCCGATTCTCTGATAAGCGGGCCAATGAATTGATGACTTACCGTCGCGACCTTGTCGTACTACATCCCACATACACACGTGATGAGGTACTACACATCATCCGCGAACAGCATTTCAGCAAATACCTGTTGGTAGAAAAAGGAAAAGATGATATTATCGGAGTAGTGTCCGTCAAAGATATTATTCTGATGTTAGGCAATGATCACCCCTTCGATTTACGCGGTATCGCACGCTCTCCCCTGTTTATTCCGGAAAGTTTATATGCCAAGAAAGTTTTAGAGCTATTTAAGAAGAACAAAAATAAGTTCGGAGTTGTTGTAGACGAGTATGGTAATACAGCAGGCATTATCACCTTGCACGATCTGACGGAAAGTATCTTCGGAGACATCCTTGAAGAAAACGAAATGGAAGAAGAAGATATCGTCACCCGGCAAGATGGCTCGATGCTCGTTGAGGCTTCTATGAATGTAGATGATTTTATGGAAGAGATGGGTATCCTGAGCTATGATGATCTGAAAGAAGAAGACTTTACCACACTAAGCGGTCTCGCCATGTTCCTCATCGGGCGGGTACCTAAAGCAGGAGACTTGTTCAGCTACAAGAACCTACAGTTTGAAGTTGTGGACATGGATCGTGGACGAGTGGATAAACTGCTCGTTATCAAAAAAGAAGAGGAAGAATAGTGTGAATTTGCATTATATATTAACTTAAACCATTAAAGCAATGAAAAAAGTAATGATGATTGCAGCCATCGCTGCTGCATTGGTATCCTGCCAATCAAAAGGAACCCAGAACAATGATTCCGCCGTAGGTGAAGGAGTATTGACAGTTGCCGGAAATGATTCTTCTGCCGTAGCCGTATACGAAGGTCTTCTTCCTGCTGCCGACGGCCCGGGTATCCAATACGTATTGAGCGTGGACAGTGTAGGTCCTGACGGAGAAAGCGGTTATACTTTGGTTACTACTTACTTGGATGCGGAAGGTCAAGGAAAGAACAAGAGCTTCACTTCCAAAGGTAAAAAACAAGTCATCAAGAAGACAGTGAACAACAAACAAAAGACAGCCTACAAACTGACACCGAGCGATGGTGACGCTCCTGTCTACTTCGTAGTAGTGAACGATACCACTTTACGTTTGGTTAACGATAGTCTGCAAGAAGCTGTCAGCGACTTGAACTACGATATTATTCAAGTGAAGAAATAATCAGCAAAACATTTCATGTGAGGGGAGCCAAACAAAAGTTGGCTCCCCTTTTTTATCCCTTTCCGATCACACCAACCCAAGAATGTTCTATTTTTATATAGAAATGAAGTGACTGAAACAATATATATAATGATTGGAATAATATTTTAAATCCATTATCATTGTTACGCGTATCTTTGTCCTATCCAATAAAGAGAGAAGCTCATGGAAAAACAGTTATTCTTACTATATAAATAGAAATTAAATTCATAGGCTTTTTAATATTCATAGTTAGTTGGTAAATAGGTATTATCTCATAGGTTATTAGGGGGAGATTGTCAATTGAAAGCGACTGTTGTGAGACAGCCGCTTTTCTTCAATCCACCTGATACCTGGTATTCCCGGTCGTCAGTCTATATTTATATACTAGTAGTAACTACAATTTATACTCATAACATCATTCTACCTTTAATACAACCTTTTGTCTTGGAAGCCCCTTAGATTCTACTGTAAGTACTACTTTTCCCTGCTTCATATACTGGCTACGCAAAATGACTAATGCCAAACCGTTATAAGCATCTCTTTCTGATAACTGGAATGGTAATAGGCTGGTTGCATCTCCATTATCCGTAGCTATAATCTCGGCAGGTCCTGTTACAGAAAACTTCAAATGATTCTTAGAACGAGGAACAACACGACCTTGAGAGTCCACAACAGCTACGCGGATAAATGATAAATCAGTACCATCATTTTTAAGCTCTGTTTTCTCTGCTGTCACTTGTAAAGCGGCTGGTTTTCCAGTAGTTTCTACAAGTTCTTCCGCCCATTGCTGACCGTTCTTATAAGCTATGGCCTTCAAACTTCCCGGCTCGTAACGCACATCATCCCAAGTCAAACGGTCATATGAATGAGCTTTTTCTCTACGTCCCAGTGATTTACCATTCAAAAACAGCTCAACAGCATCTCCCGAAGTATAAATATGAACGGGAGTTATTTCACCAATCCGCTCTTCCCAGTTCCAATGAGGCAATATATGCACAGTGGGCACATCAGGGCACCAGTAACTTTTATAGTTGTAATAACGATCCTTTGGAAAACCACATAAATCGACAATACCAAAATAAGAACTACGGGAAGGCGCCTTTATCTTACCCAATTCTTCCAACTCTTTCCGGGCTTTCTCTAATTCCTTCGGATCACTAAAGTTTAACAAATTAGTGAGATCCTTATTATAAGGAGTAGGTTCACCCAGATAATCAAATCCAGTCCATACAAACTCGCCACTCATAAACGGATACTCTTCATTCATCTTGAACTGGGCTTCAGGACTACATCCCCACCCCACAATTGTCATATCATACGATGAAAGCTGGAAGCTGGAGCGACTATCGTTAGCATCAGTAGTTACCGGGAAGAAATACTCTCCACGAGAACTCGTTGCAGACGAAGTTTCACTGGCATGATAACGGCGAGTCGGATTCTGCTCTTTGAAAACCGGATAGGTTTTATGGAAATAGTTCAGACCAAATATATCCACCTGATTCACAATATCCCGGAAAACGGCATCCCGCTTATTACATCCTAAAGAAGTAGGACGTGTAGGGTCTTCATCATAACAGTAAGCTGTCAGATTACGAGCTATTATAATTCCCTGATCAGTCGTCTGATCAGGCATTTCATTACCTATACTCCACATTATGACAGAAGGATGATTACGATAATGACGTACCAACGAACGCATATCTGCTTCACTCCAATCATCAAAAAGAAGATTATAATCATTTTTGCGTTTCCCTTTTTGCCAAGTATCAGCTAATTCAAGCTGCATCATCAAGCCCATACGGTCACAGAGAGCAACCAACTCCGGTGACGGCGGATTATGTGAAGTACGAATGGCGTTTGCACCCATTTCTTTCATGATACGTAACTGCCTTTCGGCAGCCACTTCATTAAAAGCAGCACCCAAAGCACCTAAGTCATGATGCATACACACACCTTTAATATCTACTTTTTGTCCATTTAGTATGAACCCCTGGTCATGAGTAAATTCAATTGTACGAATGCCAAAAGGAGTTTCATAATTATCCATTTCTTTTCCATCCATGAATATCCGGCTGACCGCTACATAGCAATTCGGAGTATCAATATCCCACAACTTCGGTTTATCTACTTTAAATTGAAAGCGGGCACTCGACCAGCTATCTTTTTTAATCGCAATATCCTTAGTCGTACTTTGAGTTACTTCTTCACCCATAGGATGCCCATCCTTCCCCTGCAGATATACACTTGTCTGCAACTTTACCTGAACATCTTTTCCTGCATGATTCTCAATATTCACTCCCATTTCCATAACAGCACTTTCTGAATCAACCTGCCGGTTTCGCACAAAAGTTCCCCATTGCTCCACATGAACAGGAGACGTTTTCACTAACCATACATTCCGATAAATACCACTACCCGGATACCAACGTGAAGTATCGTCCGGATTATCCAATCGAATAGCCAATACATTTTTTTGTCCTGCCTTTATATAAGGTGTTAAGTCAAGGCGAAAAGAAGCATAGCCATAAGGCCACCCACCCACATATTGCCCGTTACACCACACGGAGGCGTATGACATCGCCCCATCAATATCGAGATAGATTTGCTTCCCGGCATCATCCTGCGATAACTCCAGTGTTTTACGATACCAGCGTATCCCCCAATAAGGTAATTTTCCAGTCGAACCGTCATAGTCAATATTGAAAGGGCCTTCAATGGCCCAATCATGAGGTAAATTCAGATGTCTCCATCCACTATCATCAAAATCAGATTTTACATAGGCGATATTTTCTCCCGGATTACCTTCCGGTCTCTGATACTGCTTCCCGAATATAATAAAATCGTTGGCACAAGGTAATAAATAAGGCTTTAGCTGAGAGTAATGTAATGCAGCATCCACCCCATCCGGATCATCTATCTGATAACACCAATCACGATTAATGTTTAGGCGCTCACGCACCGTTGAGGTATTTGCACAAATAACACCTCGTCCGATAATGAGTGCAAAACTCAATAAAATAAGAAATCTGTTTTTCATATAATCTGTTAAATTGTTAGCACTACAAAAGTAAGGAATAGAAAGATAGACGATTATCAATATTATCTATGTTTCTGTTAATACTGTCTCAAATATCTTTTAATATGGACCTTATTTATCAACTTTGTATGCAAATAGTATGTTGCTAAATACAATTTCAATTCATAGTTAATAACCAACAAATTTAAAAAGCCATGTATAAATATTCTAAAGATGGGGTTTCCGTACTCACTGTATTAGATAAAAGGAAACAAAAGATGAATGGATTATTCCCCATAAAAGTACAAGTTATCCACAACAGAAGGCAGAAATATTATTCTACCGGACAAGAAGTTTCCATTAAAGACTGGGAAGCATTACCACACACCAAAAGCCGGCACCTATCCGAAATACGACGTAATATCGAAAACAGTTTTTCTCTAATCAGGCAGCAAGTTGAATTTCTGTCTTTTCAGGGTGAATTTCATTTTGACATCTTAAATGCACGCTTAGGTAGATATTCTGATTTTTCAGTGAATGCTTTATTTCATAAGAAGTTAGAGGAGTTAAAGGAAAATGGACAAGCCAATACTTATCTGTCTTATAAAGGTTCATTAAATAAAATAGAACAGTTTGCAGGAAAGCACATTTCTTTTCATGAAATTACCATCAACTGGTTAAACCGTTTTGAACATCACTTATCCGCATTAGGAATCAGTTACTCCAGCATGGGATTTTATTTCAGGAATCTCAAATGTATTCTCAATATAGCACGTAAAGATGGTATCATCAAAGAAAGTCAGTATCCTTTTGGAAAAGGAAAGTATGAAGTACCCACTGGATGTGGACGCAAATTGGCATTAAACCTGAAAGAAATAAAGAAAATTATTACTTATAATGATGGAACCCAAAAGACTGAAATTTATCGTGATCTGTGGTTCTTCTCTTATTTATGTAATGGCATTAATTTTCGTGATTTATTATACTTACAGTACTCCAACATCATCAATGGAGAAATCTGCTTCATACGTGCAAAAACAGCCCGAAACACCAAACACAGTAAGATTATTCATGCAGTTATCACGCCCGAAATGCAAAAGATAATAGAGAAATGGGGAAATCCACCTAAGTCACCTGAAACTTATATTTTTCCTTTCGCTACCGGAAAAGAAAATCCGTTTGAAAGAGTAAAACTGGTAAGGGAGGTTGTAACCGAATGTAATCAGATACTTTACAAAATTTCCCATAAGACAGGCATTCCACGCGTCACAACCTATTCAGCGCGTCATTCATTTGCAACAGTATTAAAGCGCAGTGGTGTCAACATTTCCTACATATCTGAAAGCCTTGGGCATTCCAATTTAGCTATTACCGAAAACTATCTCGCAAGTTTTGAAGCTGAAGAAAGGAAAAAGAATTCAATACTCTTAACAAGGTTCGATCTATAAAACAAATATGTATATGTAAATAGCATGTTCCGTAGTGACGGGCAAAAACTATTTCCATCTCTTTCTTTTCACAAGATCAAAATAATAACTGCTTTTCATAGACAGAGTTTAAAATGATGTATTGATATTATGTAAAAACAATCAAATCATGAACAACTCAAAAAGAATCTTAGGTGAAATCCCTTGTTAATTTAAGTCTAATTTTAAAAAGTAGTTTAATGAAAAAGAAAGAACACATTTTAAGATCGCTATTGTGGCGGTTTTTCCTCGTTCTGTTTGCATTTTCTATGAGTTTTAATCTATATGCTCAGGAAATAACAACAACTGGTACGGTTGTCGATCAAAATGGGGAACCTCTAATTGGAGTAACGGTTTCCGTTATGAAAGGTAGTAATGGAACAATTACTGATATTGATGGTAACTTCTCTATTAAATGTAACAAAGGTGCTACATTGAAATTTAGCTATATTGGATATAAGGACGCAACGCAGGTGGCAATGGGTACTAAAATGAATATAGTACTAACGGAAGACGCCCAGGCATTGGATGAAGTTGTAGTCATAGGTTACGGTACGGTAAAGAAGAGAGATTTGACAGGTGCTATCTCCACTGTAAATGCCAAAACGATTGAAGAACGTCAACCGACTGATATCTTTCAAGCATTACAGGGGGAAGTGTCCGGTCTGCAGATTTCCAATAACTCAGGTGCTCCTGGAGATACAGGTACTATGCTGATTCGTGGTGCTTCTACTATGGGATCAGGTGTTACTCCGTTATACATTGTAGACGGTGTGGCAGTAGATAATATTTCTACTATCAATCCTGCCGACATTGAAAGCATGGAAATTTTGAAAGATGCTGCTTCAGCCGCTATTTATGGTTCCCGTTCAGCTGCTGGTGTAATTATCATCAGTACTAAACGTGGTAAAGAAGGTGCTCCTGCCAGAATTTCAGTGAAGTATAACCACTCAATGAAGAAGCTAGGACATAAGATTGATCAGGCAAATGCATTTGAACGTTATTTGAAAGAAAGAGCCGGTAATGCAGGAACTTCTTTATGGAAAACCAGTAATGACTCTTTGCATCCCAACTTCATGGCTGATAATGACTATCAGGATTTGATTACTCGTATGGCTCATTCTAACCAGGTTGATATTAATATCAGTGGTGCAAAGAATAAAATGAGTTATTATACAAGTATCGGCTATTTGAACGAGCAAGGTATTGTACTAAATAGTTATTTGAATCGTGTAACTTCCAGAACTAACGTTGATTTCGCTGTGTCGGATCGTTTCAAATTAATGAGCCGTTTCAATGTGGCTTATACTGATAAGAATAACATCAATACCGGTGGTGTAATCAATCAGGCATTACGTCGTCCGCCACAAATGGCACTTTACTTTCCTGACGGATCTTATGTATATAATAATGGTGGTCAGTTCAATCCGATAGCTGATGCTTATGAACGTGTTAATAAAAGTGTTTCCTACTCAGTTTCTTTGTATCAGGGAGCGGAATTTCAGCTTATGAAAGGCTTGATCTGGTCTGCCAATGTACAGGGTGAATTGAAAGTTAACCGTAATGACCAGTTGATCCGTGGAGATTTAGTTTCTTCAGGTATCAGTTCCGGTTCTAATGATGCAAAAATCCCTCGCAAATTATCTGCGGAAACTTACATTAACTTTGCCAGAGATTTCAAAGATCATTCAGTAGGCGCTATGTTCGGTACCAGTGTCGAGGATTGGCGTGATGAAACATTCCACTTAGAAGGTAGCGATTATGTATCAGAATCGATCCTTACTTCTAACGCTCAGCAGGTGAAAGACCTGACAAAAACTAAGACTACTTATGAAAGTCATGCTATGGCATCTTTTTTCGGACGTGTAAACTATAGTTATAAAGGAAAATATATATTTACGTCAAATCTTCGTTATGATGGTTCTTCACGTTTTGTTGGTAACCGTTGGGGATTATTCCCGTCTGCATCTGTTGCATGGCGTGCTTCTGATGAATTCTTCTTTGACTGGGCAAAACCTGTACTGACTGATGCTAAATTCAGACTTAGCTGGGGTACAAATGGTAATGAACGTGTAGGTAACTATGAATCAATTAACCAATATAATATTGGTTCATATTATAATGGCGTCATCGGAGTTACTCAAACGGATAAGCTGGCCAACCTTGATTTGAGTTGGGAATCGACGGAACAAACTAATATTGGTTTGGATGTGACATTACTTGACGGACGAGTTTCTTTAGTGGCAGAATATTATATCAAGAAGACTAAAGATTTGTTGGCCGATGAAGTTATCCCTTCAGAATTAGGTGTTAGTAGTATGCGTGTCAATATGGGTAATATTGAGAATAAAGGTATTGAGCTGACAATAAATGCAACTCCTGTTCAACTTCGTGATTTTTCATGGCAGACCACTCTTACCTATACTAAAAACAAGAATAAAGTATTAAAGCTATCGGAAGGCAAGAGCTTTGTGGAAGATGGTAAATACTTAATTGAAGAAGGTTCGCCTTTGGGACAATGGTTCGGCCAAAAAGCCTTGGGTATTTATGCCACAGATGAAGCAAATGCATATATCAAGAATAGCGACGGTTCATTTGGTGACCGCTTGATTCCTGTGTATCAAAGAGATCCGAATAACTATAATAACTATATTTATGGTTCTAACGGTAAACCCATTTTCTCACACTATGAGACAAAAGGTGGTCAGAAATATGCAGGTGATGTAGGTCAAATGACTACCGCTGGTTCGGTGAGCAAAGGTGGTGATATAATCTGGGATGATTTGGATCATGATGGTGTAATTGGTGATTCGGACAGACGTATTTTGGGTAATGGTATGCCTACATGGTATATGGGATGGACTAACTATTTGAATTACAAGAATTTTTCATTATCCTTCTCGTTCTATGGAAGTTTTGGCAACAAGATTTATAATAAACAACGCCGTGACCTGTTACAAAATTCATCATCGAATATGACTCCATTAGCAAGAGACTGTTATCGTTTGTGGAAATATCAGGGACAAATAACAGAAGTTTATAGTAGTGCCAAAGCAACAACTGGTGTAAACAATGCGCGTGAACTTTCTTCTTTCTTCCTGGAAGATGGCGACTATATTCGCCTTACAAATACTCGTTTAGCTTATAGGGTTGACCGTAATCTTATCAAACGGTTCCATATCTCCGATCTTCAGTTGTATGTATATGGAAACAACCTTCTGACTTGGACAAAATACAAAGGATTTGATCCGTCAAGTATTTCCAATAGCAATGTGCTGCGTCCGGGTATTGATAACGGACGATATCCTACCGCAAGAGAAATTGGTTTCGGACTAAATGTTAACTTTTAACTTGTAACAACTTATGAAAAGATTAAAATATTTACTGATCGCTGGTGTCAGTCTGCTGCTCACTTCTTGTGAGAACTTCTTAGACAGACAACCCGAAAGTTCGCTGTCGGGCGAAACTTTCTGGACTTCGGAACAGGATTTGAAAACCTGGAATGCAGGTATGTATGACGGTCTGCAATCTACCTTACGTACAAACTGGTTCTATTGGGGCGAACTTCGTTCCGGTGTATATGCAGAACGCGGTACGGCTTACGACCGTAACTTACTATACAATGGTTTGAATTCTCAGTCGGGCTCTTCCAGTTGGAGTGATCTTTATAAAACAATTTATCGTGCGAATGCGGCTATTAAGCATATTCCCACCAGCCCTATAGGCAGTTCTGTATCTGCTCCATATTTAGGTCAGGCTTATGCAATGCGTGCATTGATGTATTTTTATGCTATACGTGTATGGGGCGGCGTACCTAAAATCACTGAACCCATGGAAGATGTCTCTTCGCAGGAACGATATTATGGAAGGACTTCTGTAGAAGAATTGAAAGCTTTTATTCTGGAAGATATAGAGAAAGCATTAGAACATATTGGTGCTTCTACAGATATGTCTAGTGCCAGTAAGTACTATTTAAACCGCGGAGCTATTATGGCATTGCGTGTAGATGTATTGATGTGGTATAAGGAATATGACAAAGCGCTCGTAGCTGCTAATGACTTACTGACAAACTATAAATATAGTCTTGAACCGGCATCTACCTATTCCAGTATGTTTTTGAATCCATCAAGTTCTAAAGAAATGATATTCAATCTTTTCTGGAACTATGAAGAAGACAGCAACGGCTTTGGATATGCTCAGGAACTTGCGTCAGGTTCAAACACCATCCGATATCATCCGACAAAAGCATATTATAAGGAATTGGTATCCCGTAAGAGAGAAGATAACCGCGTCACTATGATTATGGATACATTTGCTATCAGCTATTTCATTACTCCTGACGAGATGATAGACGAATCGTATGAAAAAGCAATGAACGGTGATTATGGTAATGCCGCTAATTTCCAGATTAAATGCCCGAAATTCACAGAATACGGAGCAACTGCTAATGATGGCAGGCCCGGATATTCCTATGTTGCTAACGGATCATGTTCTACCCATATGCCAATTTATCGCTTAGCAGATATCTTGTTGCTAAAAGCTGAAGCTTTAGTATTAGGTACGCATAAAGATTATCAAGGCGCGATTAATATCGTCAATCAAATACGTGAACGTGCAGGTTGGGAAAATACTGCAGTTTTAGAGGATTACCCAACCGAAAAAGATTTGATTAAGTTGATTATCGATGAACGTACCATTGAGCTTTGGGCAGAAGGTAAACGTTGGTTTGATTTGGTACGCAATGATATGGTAAAAGAATATTTAGATCCATATTTGCAGAATGAAGACTTGGGTGATCAGAGAATTCCGGAAGGTTTTGTTATTGGTGCTGAGAAAGAAGCTAATCAGATTGGTGGTTACGGCAGAATTTTGTGGCCTCTGAATCAGGATGTATTCCGTAAGAATCCATCTATGAGAGGACAACAGAACAAACCTTATGAAGAATAACAATAATGTTTTAAACAATAATGAATATGAAAATCTTTAGATATTTTATAAGTCTGGCCTTATTTTGCATTTCACTGAGTTCATGCACCTTGTTTGACCTTGATTTTCAAAGCAACGAGGAATATGAAGCAAAAAAAGCGGATAATAAGGTAAATATGACAATCTGGGAATTTATCCAGAGCCGTCCTGATATATTCAGTTCTTTAATTGAAGGTATTCAGTATGCAGGAATTGAAGACTTGTATAAAGAAGCAGGAAATACGCATATATTGCTGACCAATAGCGCTCTTAGCAGTGGGGATAATTGTTTTTGGAAGAAAAATCCGGTGATGCTTCCAGGAACTACGGAAGCCGCAGCTGCTACTGCATGGGAGCAATATGACAAGAAAGTGGTAAAAGAATTACTGACTTATCATATTGTAAGAGGAGAATGGTCATATTTTAATATAGATTCTTCGGACCGTTGGATCGGGACTTATGGAGAAGGTAGCTTTTCCTACAATAAAGATGGTCAGACACTTCAAGGAGATACTGCAGTAATGTGTGTCAAGGCCGGACATGACCGTAACCTGCCGCTTCAATTGAATAATTTTGAATGGAATTTTAGAGGATTGTTAGCTGCATCTTCCGGTAGTTGTCGCACCACTAACATTCATGCACGTGATGGTTATATCCATGTATCTGACTGGTGGCAACCTCGCCCATCGAGATATTTTTTGGGTCAAGAATAAATTAATAATATAGAAACGTATGAAAAAACTAATATTCAATATTGCTATATTAATATGTGTGATCTTCACTTCCTGTTCAGACGATGACAGTGTAAATATTGTTTCATTGAACACTTTCGGCACAAAGTTTTGCCGTAATGATGTGGTGAAAGTATTTGTTTCTGCCGAACTCAGTGATGATACAGATGTTAGTTATGAATGGGGATGCGATGGTGGAAGCATGACAAATCCTCAAGGACTATTTGAGAATGTATGGAAAGCTCCGAATGAAGCCGGAACTTATGAAATTTGGTGCACGGTGAAATGTGGTGGTAAGAAAGAAACCCGTCGTTCCAAAATGACTGTACTGGATGAACTGTTTTACTCTAACTTTGAGACTCCTTATTATAATGAAGGCTGGTCCAATGCATCTATGACAGTAGCATTTGACGCTAATAAGGGAACGAATGGTGCAGTTAAATTAACTTCCACTAAAGCTGACGGACGTTTTGCCCGTAGCTGGAATAATGTATCTGTTCCTTTCTCCACACAAGTGGACTATGCAGTAAATGCTTGTCCTTCAGATAATAATTTTGCAGAGATCCGTATTGAATTTGCCCGTATCAATAATGCCACGTTTTATGTAACTAAGGCATGCTTTACGACCTATCCCAAAACAGGAGCATGGAAAGCAACTTATACAACAACCAATGTGACAACAGGAAAGACGGAAGATATTACAATAGATGAAGGTACGGATACGGCAAACTTTAAGTTTAAAAAGGATGCTTTCAAAACTATTGCGGTATCAATCGATGCAAATAAGAAATTCATTGTTTACTATGATGGCAAGAAATATTTTGAGAGCAGTGCATTAGCCAGTGTGCAGGATCAATATTATGTATCCCGCTCTGGTTTCGGATTGGACAACAAAGTCGTTATTTTTGCCGATAATCTATTTGTATTTGATAATGGTACAATCTGCACAGCCGCACCTCGTGAAAGATAAATAATCAATCTCATTCATTTAAAAAGGAGAGAATATTAGACATACATATTGTGTTTGAATATTCTCTCTTTTTATTAATATTATAAAGATATGAAACATCGTATTCTGATTTTATTATCAGCTATTCTGATTTCACTGGTGGGAACAGCACAGGACAATGTGGCAGGAGTTATCCTGAATGAAAAGGGTAAACCGGCCAAAAAGATAAAAATGCGGGTAAAGGGGCGCATGAAGATGCTTTCCACTTCATCAAAAGGTACATTTGAACTGGATAATGTGAAAACAGGCGATACACTGTTGGTATATCCTAACAGGAAGTTGGTGGCTTATGTGCCTATGTCGGGAATTCCAACCTATACCATACATCTGGGGAAGAATTCATTGCGCTATGCCACGAATGAAAAAACAATAACCTGCATGTATCAGGAAATACCGGAACAAACCTATAATAGCAATATTATCACTTATGAGAGAATCCGGCAATTAGACGTCAACAATTTAATAGATTTGCTGCGAGGTAATATTGCCGGATTGCAGATTAATTATTCAAACGGACAAATGAAGGCTTCAATACGGGGAAGTTCATCTTTTGCCCTCAGTACCGAACCGCTTTTCATTATAGGCGGAACCGAATATAATTCATTGGAGGAAGCCAATAATGCAGTGTCAGTAGAAGATATACAAGAAGTTGAGATTAAAAAAGATGGCTCTGAATATGGAATGAAAGGAGCTAATGGCGTTATCATCATACGGATAAAATAATCCTTCGTTAACTCTTCTGCCATGAAAAACATCTTAAACTGATTCTCCCATAAAATGAAGTTATTTTTGGGGAAATTATTATCTATTGCAATAAAAATGCAAGCTTTTGAGATGCAACTGATATTAGGTTAATAAATTCATTCCTTTCTTTGTATTGTTGTTAGTCTAACCACATTATGAATGTTCTAATACTGATTTTATAGCTATGTATATTATTTTTTTATATACATATGCTATGGTTTATGTAATAGAAATGTTTAATAATAAAACGAGAAAGCGTTGGAAAAATGCTTTGTTTATTTAAGTCTAATCAAAAAAAGTAATTTTAATGAAAAAGAAAGAACACTTGTCGAAATCGCTGTTATGGCGTATTTTGTTGGTACTGTTGAGCTTCTCTTTTGGTACTATAGTACATGCTCAGAATATAACAGTAACAGGAAGCGTAGAGGATCAGAATGGTGAACCGTTAATTGGAGTGACAGTTGCAGAATTGAACACTACTAACGGAGCAATTACTGACATTGATGGTAATTTTTCTATTAAATGTGTTAAAGGCTCGACTCTGAAGTTTAGTTATATTGGCTATAAGGATGTAACTAAAGTCGTTACTGAAAGTAATCTGAAAATTGTATTGACTGAAGATTCACAAGCTTTAGATGAAGTAGTTGTAGTAGGGTATGGTACGCAGAAAAAGGGAAGTGTGACGGGCAGTGTAACTAGTGTTGATGCCAAAGCTATTGAAGATTTTCCATCAGCTAATCTGTCTTCAGCATTAGCAGGACGCCTTTCAGGTGTATATATAACTCAAGGAACAGGTAAACCGGGAACTTCAGCCTCTTTTAGTGTACGCGCTAAAGGTACTCCTAACAATTCTGACCCACTATATGTTATTGATGGAGTAGTAAGGGATAAGATGGCGTTTGACGCACTGGATGCCAGTGAGGTGGCTAATATATCAGTATTGAAAGATGGTGCATCGGCAGCAGTTTATGGTGCCCGTGCTGCTAATGGTGTTGTATTGATTACCACAAAGAAAGGTGGAAATGCGAAACCAACTATCAATTATACTGGTACGGTAGGTATCGATGTAGCTGCTATGATTCCGGAGACGCTTAGTGCTTATGAACATGCTGTTTATTTGAATGACCGTGCTATACAGGGTTATCTTAACAATGCCATTTGGAATCCGAATGTAGAACAGCAAGATCCGACTACCAAGTCTTCTTGGTATACAGATGACGAGTTGGCACATTTCAAAACAACTGATTATAGTTTTCTGGATGATGCATGGAAAACTCCATGGTCTACTCGTCATGCTATCAATATTACCGGAGGAACCGAAAAAGTACGTTATTTTATCGGTGGTTCTTATTTCTATAATGTAGGTTCATTTGATAATTTGAAGTATTCTAAATATAATTTCCGTGCTAGTATTGATGCTGATATCAGTAAGAATTTTACAGTTGGTTTGAATATCAGTACAGATAATCGTAAAGATACCAAACCTAATTGGAAATCCGACGGTGACCGTGATCGTATGAATGACTTATACAAGGGATTATTGCTCCGTACCAAGATGATTCCAAGTATGATTGATGGAATGCCAGTAGGTAACTTTATTGAATGGCATCCGTTAATGCTTATTAGCGAAGAATCGGGTTTACATACTAAGAAATGGCAAAATGTTAATGTCAATGCGACTGCGGAATATCGAGTTCCCTTTGTAAAAGGTCTGAAACTGAAAGTACAGTATAACCGTACATTGGATAATCGATTAATTAAAAAGGTGAACTTCCCGTATGAAATGTATAATTTCCAGACTGCCGGAACGAACAATCATTATATTGACCCGAGTAATGTAGTAGTATCTACCAAAACTCGTGATGACGGTAACTATGTATTTAAAGAAAACCAGTTGGCAGAAGAATATCAATTAAACCTATTTGTAACTTATGACCGTAAGTTTGGTAACCATGATTTAAGTGCATTATTTGTTTATGAACAATCTGAAGGTGATAGTGAGAAATTTGATGCACAGCGTAATAAACTAATCACTTGGGAAATGCCGGAATTTTTCGGTGCAAGTGGTGATGCTTCTGAATCTATTGTTGGAGCTGGCTCTGTAAGTGAAAGTGGCCGCCTTTCCTACGTAGGGCGTCTGAACTATGCTTATGCAGACAAGTATCTACTGGAAGCTGCATTCCGTGTCGATGGTTCTACAAAATTTGCTCCTGATCAACGCTGGGGTTTATTCCCCTCTGTTTCAGCAGGATGGCGTATTTCCAGTGAACCTTTCTTCTCAGAGAATATCAAGTTTATTGATTATATGAAACTGCGCGGTTCTATTGCTACATTAGGTAATGATGCTATTGGCGGTTGGCAATGGATGGCTCGTTACGGAATTACTACAGGTGCCGTATTCAATGGTTTATCTTATGGATTGGAGCCTAAGGAAGTTCCTAATCCTAAATTGACTTGGGAGAAATCAACTTCTTACAACATCGGTTTTGATAGCCGTTGGTTTAGAAATAAATTTGATTTCAGCTTTGAATATTTCTATAGACGTACATACGACATTCTTGATAATCTGAATGTGAGTGTACCTACTACATTTGGTGCATCTTTGCCAAAAGAGAACTATTCGGAGGTTAAATCCCGTGGTTTCGAAGTAGAACTGGGGTACAATGACAGAATCGGTAAATTGGACTATTATTTAAGAGGTAACTTTAGTTTTGCAAACAGCTGGTGGTCCAAGAAAGATGAAGCAGAAAATATCCGGGCATACAAATCTGAAATCGGTCAGTCATTGAGCCGTGAATGGGGATTTGAATGTATTGGAATGATTCGTACCGAGGAACAGTTACAGCAATATATGGAAGAAAATCCGAATATGACTATTAAAGGACAGAAACCCGGTTTAGGTATGTTGATATACAAAGATGTACGTGGCCCTGAGAGTGATGAACCGGATGGTATCATTACAGATGATGACAAAGTTGTTATTATTGAAAATAAAGTAGCTCCTATCACTTATGGCTTCACGATTGGCGGTAAATGGAAAGGGTTCATGCTTGATATATTCTTCCAAGGTATGGCCGGTCATAAGAAGTTGATGGATTTCCGTGGTAATGGTATCAATGCCCATACAAGTACATTCAAATATTATAATGACCACTGGACCCCGGAGAATACAAATGCTTCAATGCCGGGCGCTACACAGTATAAGAATAATGAAGCTTCTTCCTTTTGGGTACGTAATGCTTCTTTCTTGCGTTGCAAAAATATATCCATATCTTATGATTTGCCGAAGACATTTGTTCAGCGGATAGGTATTGAGAAAGCAAGACTTTTCCTGAATGGTACAAATCTCTTCTTATTACAGGATAAAGTAAAATGGATGGATCCCGAAGCAACGAGTATTTCAGACTATCCTGTTATGAGAAACTTCTCATTTGGTTTGAACCTAACGATCTAATTATATAAAAAAACACTTGAATATTATGAAATCAAAACATATAATAGCTATTACAGCATTGACATTTGCAAGCTTGACTAGCTGTACTTCCGTATTGGATAAAGATGACCTGACAGCTGTCAGCGAAAAGGCAACATGGAATAGTGAAATTCTGGCTACAGCTTTTTTGGATAAATGCTACAAAGATAATCTACCATCATTTAGTGGTGATTATTCTAAATATAGTGATGAAGGCAACGGAGGTGGTGATTTTATTCATGGCCGATTGACGGCGGTAGCTACTGCCGGAGGTCCGTTAGGAGAACATTGGCCTTATGACAAGATATATACTATCAATGTTTTGTTAACAAGTATTGATGGAGGTAGTTTGTCCGAGGACATCCGGAACCGTATAAAGGCACAAGCGCTTTTCTTACGTGCTTATCAGTATTTTGAGATGGTAAAAATTTATGGAGGTGTACCTTTGATTTTAACTCCGCAGGACAGACATAGTGACGATTTGTATGTTACTCGGAATACAGCAAAAGATTGTATTGACCAGATAGTGAAAGACCTTGATGATGCAGCGGCTTCATTGCCCAGTATTTGGGGTGAAAATGACTTTGGACGTATCACCAAAGGAGCAGCTATGGCTTTCAAAGGACGTGTGTTGATGACTTATGCCAGTAAGCAATTTAATCCGAACAATGACCGTACCCGTTGGCAGACAGCATACAATGCCTGCTTAGCGGCCCAAAAGGAACTGTCAGAGAACGGACAACGTGCTTTACATCCTGTTTATAAGGAGATATGGACAAAAGAAACTACCTCTGAGACTGTAATCACTACCCGTTTTCTCGATCCGGTGCGTACACACAATTTCATGGCAGGACTTCGTCCGTTGGAGTTTTCGGTAGGAGCTACCGGTAACCACCATCCTACATTGGATATGGCACTTGCTTTCCCAATGGCTGATGGTACTACTCCAGGAGTAGATGTAGATGGTGATGGTGTGAAGGAAGCTTTTGATCCTACTGCTACTGACGCTACCGGCATGTTCTGGTTGAACCGTGATCCCCGTTTCTACGATATCATCGTTTACAATGGTGCTGAATATCCATTGAATGGTATGCCGGAATGGTTTCAAGGTTGTATGTATACTTACAAAGGTGGCGAAGATACTCACAGTCCGACTGGCACAGGATTTTATTCATGCAAGTTTTCTATCCCTGAAAAGACAGCTACTGAAGCCAAGGATCACGGTGACATGGACTGGATTGAAATGCGTTATGCAGAAGTGTTATTGAATCTTGCTGAATGTGCTGCGGAAGTAGGAAATAAATCTGATGAAGTTTATACTATCCTGAAAGATATTCGTAAAAGAGCCGGTATAACGGCCAATGCGGACGGGCTCTATGGTTTAAAAGTAAATATGAGCCAACAAGAATTAGTTGATGCCGTTCTCTATGAACGCCGCATTGAATTGGCTTATGAGGGCAAACGTTTCTGGGATTTGCTTCGTCGCAAAATATTCTCTGATATGCAAGGATATTCCCGTTACAGAATTGAAATACAAGTGAAGAATGAATATGCTACTATGGCACGAAGAGATTTTATAACTATGATAAAGAGCGATCCGGAATTGATGACAAAGAATTATTTTAAGTATTTCACTACTCAAACCTGGAGAATTGACGAAACCTATCAATGGGACGTAAAAGACAGCTATTATTTCCAAGGATTGGCTCGTAAACATTTCGAACAGAATCCGAAATTGCAACAGACTATTGGTTGGGAAAGTGGTGACTTTGATCCATTAAAATAGTATACCAAAATACAGAATCTCTTAATTAAGGTATTTAGTTAAACCAATATTGAGCAAACTTTTACTCTCAGTAGTAGAAGTTTGCTCTTTTTTTACAAGCTTTTGAGACAATCTATATAATGGAAATCATTTTTTTCCTTTTCCTTTGTTACACCATTAATTAACTTTATTGAATAAGACAAAGAATGAAGAACATTTATTATCTACTATGCCTTCTTTTCCCCTTATCCATTATGGGGCAGGAATCAACAGGCAAAAGCCAGTGGGTTTATTCGGATGCTAACGGAAAGTTAGTGTATAAAGCCACTAAGAGAGGTGACCGGATTATCGACTTTTCACATGCCGGATATAAGGGCGGTGGTGTAACCTTGCCATACGTTCCGGCAAAACTGACCGTACATCCTTTAGGAGAAAATGAAGATTGCACGGATTATATTCAAAAAGCCATTGATATGGTTTCCGCACTTCCCAAAGATGCCGATGGCTTTCGGGGTGCAGTTCTGTTGGCACCGGGACGTTACGTATGTAACCGTTCTCTTCAGATAATGACAGATGGTGTCGTATTGCGCGGTAGCGGAAGTGATCCGAGTGGAAGCGTTATCGTCATGACCGGAGATAAGCATACAGCAATCGTGGTGAATAACGGCATCCGCCAACGTGCGGGTAATCGTTTAGGCGAAGCTGCTCCGGATGAAAAAAGCATAAAGGTGACTGACAAGTACATCCCTGCCGGTTCATATCGTTTGACGGTAACTGATGTTTCCGAACTTTCTGTCGGCGACAATATAGAAATACGCAAACCCGTAACCGAAAAATGGATCAAATATATGAAAATGAATGATTTGGTTCGTGACGGAAAACCTCAGACCTGGATAAAGGCAGGACGACAACTGATTGCCGAACGGACCATTGCAGGTATTGAAGGAAATACAATTGTGCTGAGTGTCCCGCTGGTAGACTCTTACGATGCGAAATTCACCGATGACAATACTACATTGGTAGTGACCAATAACATACAACGCCTCCGTCAGTGCGGTGTGGAGAATCTGCGCATCGAGTCACCCGCACAAGCGGTCAATCACGGGAAAGCATTATATTATGCACTAAGAATCAACGGAGAAGACTGTTGGGCAAAGGACATCAATGCATTGGAAACCATGGAGAGTATAGGTGTAGGCGGGCGACGAATTACTTTGCAGCAGATTAACGTAATCAGAAGGGCTTTGCACCAGGGAGCTTCCAAACCGGCGGAGTTTGCACCGAACGGAGGACAAATTCTGATTGACCGTTGTTCGGTAGAGGGAGATAACATCTGGTTTGTGGCACTTGGCGCCGGACAAACAGGGCCTATTGTATTCCTTAATTGCAACTTCAAAGGAAATGGCCGTATAGAAGGACATCAACGCTGGAGTACAGGTTTATTGCTTGACAATTGTAATTTACCGGGCGGAGGTATTGATTTCAAGAACCGTGGTTCCATGGGTTCCGGTCATGGTTGGGGCACAGCCTGGTCTGTTGCCTGGAATTGCTTGGCGAAGAGTTATGTAAATCAGATTCCCCCGGGCACTTATAACTGGGTAATAGGCAGTAAAGGAGAAAGTACTCCGTTGCGTCGTCCCTTCAATCAGTCCGGTCCTACGTTGCCGGTAGGTGTTTTCGACTCGCATGATACTCCGGTTGCCCCTCGAAGTCTTTATCTGGCGCAATTGAAGGAGCGTTTGGGCGAATCTGCATTGCAAGCCATTGGATATGGGGCTACCGTGCAGTTACCTTCCCCTGTCCGTTCCGACTATGTTTTTCAGGGAGGTATGCAAGCCTCTCGCGAGTTAACGGGAAAAGATTATAGAGCTATACACGAATATATGCGTGCCTTGGGTTGGGACTATTCTGAACATCCCAATATCTCGAAAAACGACCATTATGACGGTGTGCATTGTGAAGTTCTTTTTGATGCTGCCCTGCAGCAATATGTTTTCAAATTCACCAATCATGCCAATGCCGGGGCTTTGGACAGTGACCGGGGAAGATTACTGAGTGACCGCCAGCGCAATGAGATGAAAAGCCAGACAAACCATGATTGGTATCATCTGAACGGAAACTGGAACGAGTGGCAACGGCTGGAATGGAAACTCCGCATACCCAAAGGTTTCCAACCCACCACCAAGTTCTGTCATCTTCACCAACTGAAGGCGCAGGAAGGTAATAATGGCGCACCACTCATTACTATCAGTACCCGTTGCGATGAAGACGGAGGGAATAAGCGTGTACAAGTAATTCATACAGGCGACACACGAACGTCCGGCAAGGGTGTTATTATAGACAACCTTCCGCTTGCCGACTTTGAAGATGAATGGATACAAGTGGAGACAGAAATGCATTATACCCATCATGGCACATTCCGCATCAAACTGACCCGTATCAGCGATGGGAAAGTGCTTGCCGACCAATCTTTCGCAGATGTAGACTTATGGAGGAAGGGGGCGACAAGTATCCGGAATAAATTTGGTATTTATCGCAGTCTGGGGCGGAAAATGCAAAGTGCATCCGACAGACCCGATAACGGACTTAAAGATGAAAGCCTACAGTTGGCTGATTTCAAAGTTTATGAAGCGCATACCAATCCGAATCCTCAGCCGCACGACTAATCGTTTTTTCAGAAAATGACCTATAAAAATCATTTTGTCATAGTTGACAAAATGATAATTCTATTGTCTCAGATTCCTTTCTTTCCGCCCAACGGTGGGGGAAAAAGAAAGAACGCAAGCATTCCTTATTAAAGAAGTGCGGAAAGAAAGGAAAAGGGGACAGAATTACAAAAAGGGATGCAATGACTGTTGTATCTTAAATAAAAATAATATCTTTCATGCGCTTTATGTGTGAAAATAATATTTTTCCTCCGAATACTTTCCCGATATAACCAGAAAAGAATATAACCCGATAAGTAAAGGGCTACACCTTATATCCGAGATGGTGTCACCCTTTATGCAATATGGCTACACCCTTTCGGGCATAAGGTGTAGCCTTATCACGAAAAAGAATGTTAGTTTTGCCCGAAAAGAAGGTATGTTAAGGGGAAATACATGGTTTGTTTTGGGTAAACAGACCGTCTGTTCCGGTCAGATAGACCATCTGTTTGGGAAAAACAGATGCTTAGTCTGGCTAAAAGATCGTTTTCTCCTCAAAGCCCTGTTAGAATAATCGCCCATAGTATATCTTTGTGTTGATGAAATGCTATAATCTTTGTCATCTTGAAACAGAGCGATACAATATTACAAGGAAATGAGATAACACTACAAAATGAAGAGAAGAAATCTCCCTTTCTTTACATATCACAAAAAGTAATAAATACATATGAAATCACAACTTGTATCTTTATGTATCGGGAGCTTATGTTTTGTAGGCAGTTACTCCCTTAATGCCCAGGAAAGTTGGCAATCGCAACTCGTTATTCAGGATGAATCTGGAAGCCTGACTTATAAGAAAGATAATGATGGTTTTGTCATTCCGGATTTTAGTCAGGCAGGATACGGGAATGGAAAAGACATTCCTGTGGTCAGTTTGCCGGAACGCACCATTACTCTCAGGCCTCTGGAGGACAAGGAAGCCGACAATACGCAACATATACAGAAAGCCATTGACGAAGTAGGAAAATATGCTTTGGACGCAGAGGGTATCAGAGGAGTCGTATTGCTGAAAGCCGGACGATATAATGTGGACGGGACGTTAAACCTGACATACGACGGAGTCATTTTGCGTGGCGAAGGTAATTGCTTCTCGGACAATGATTCCACGGTTCTCTACGGAAGAAATGCGGCAGAAAAGGCTAAACGGCTTATTTTAATGGGAAATTCCTCTGCGCACAATTGGGGAAATGGGAAAGGTGATGCTCAGGTAAATATTGTAACACAGAAGGTGATGCCCGGCGATTATTCCTTTCAGGTGGAAGATGCAAGCGCCTATCAGGCAGGCGACTTGATTTGTATTAAATATCCTACCACAACAGCTTGGCTGGAAGCAGTCTGGTATGGCGGCAATACAAAGCGCGACACAGATGAAAGCAAGAAATGGAAAACTAAGGATATTGATATTTCCTATCATCGCTACGTCACCAAAGTGGAAGGAAATATGATTGAAGTGGATGCTCCCATATTTTATGCGCTCGACGTACAGTATGCCCAGGCATATATCTACAAGATTTCAAATCCGGGAACAATCCGCCACAATGTAGGCATTGAGAATCTGCACATCTCTTTTGAAAGAAGTCCGGAGAATTCTACGGCTAACGTCGATCAGAATTGTATCTATATGAGTTCGTTGGAGAATTCATGGGTGAAAGGTGTTTCAATGTCCGGTTTTGTTCATGCGGGTATTAAAACGACTTCCACTACGAGGAGTACAATTGAAGATTGCTATGCTATTGATCCCTCCGGACTTTGTACGGGAGGTACGTATTATAATTTTGAGAATTACCATCGTTCACAACTCATCTTATTGAAAAACTGCTATGCCCGTAACGGGCGTCATCACTATATCTCTAATGGCTGTGCCTCCACCAGCGGTATTGTTGTGTTGAATTTCCATTCGGAACTTTCCCTTGCACAAGCTGAGGGACATCGGTTGTGGTCGCAGGGGATTTTGTTTGATAACTGGATGGAATTGGGAACTATAAAATCAAATGCCGGGAAAATAGGTATGTATCTGCGTGACAATATGGGAAGCGGTCACGGATGGGGAGGCACCAACAGCGTATTCTGGAATTGTGATGTACAAGACGGTGCCATTTATCTGGATAAAGTGCCTACGGGACAAAATTATGCTATCGGATGCACTGCTAAGACAATACGGAGATACCGCAACAATATGAGTGAATATACCAATGGATATATAGAAGGGCAGAATCGTAAAGGCTTGCAGCCCGCATCACTCTATGAGGCTCAGAGGGCGGCAAGAGGCATCTCTACGGGGCTAATACCTGAAACAGGCAGAGAAGATATCCCGCACATTATTGTGGAAACAAATCGTGTGAGAGTAAAATCGCTAAAAGATGCATGGATATCTATTTACACGACTCATGGAAGCATGGTGCAGATGCTCAAATCTTCTTCTGACAATTGGGTGGAGAGTATGCCATTGAATGATGATTTTTACGTAGTTCGTGTGCACGAAGCCGGCCAGAAAGCTTATAGCCGGAAGGTTCTGATAAGAACTGTCGGAAAATAATATAATTATAATATCAGCAATAAATTTCTTAACGATTATGACTAAAAGAACTTTTTTCTCACTCCTGTATGCGTTGATATGTACTGTTAGTTTCGGACAGAAATTCGCACATCCCGGAATGTTACACGCGACCTCTGATCTTGAATTCATGAAAGCCAAGATCCTTGCAGGCGAGGAGCCTTGGAAGGAAGCATGGACCCAGCTCAAGTCATCGGAAATTGCTTCGCTCAATTATAAACCGACTCCTTTTAAGGTTGTAGATAACGGACCTTATAATAAACCCGATAATGGAGGGAAAGAGTTTGTACGTGATGGTGCGGCAGCCTATACCATGGCTTTACAATGGTATGTGGAAGGGGATAAAGCTTATGCGGAAAAGGCTATCGAAATATTCAATGCTTGGGCTCAGACTCTTGATTCGGTCGTAAATCACAACCGTCAATTAAAGGTGGGTACGGCGGGAATCAAATATCTCAATGCTGCCGAGATAATAAAACATACTTATAAGGGCTGGAATGCCAAAGATCGTAAAGCATTTGAAGATATGGTCATCAATATCTGGTATCCGGTGATAAAGGATTGGACGCCTCGTTATAATGGCAATTGGGATGCTGCCAACGGACAAACACTTATGTGTATAGGCATTTTCCTTGACCGACGGGATATTTTTGATACTGCCTGTAAGCAGCTTACCGATGGTAATACGAATGGGGCTATCAAAAATTATTTTTATGAAAGCGGACAATGCCAGGAGAGTGGACGTGACCAACAACATGTACAGATGGGCCTTGCTTTCCTTGCTTGTGTCGCTGAAATTGCCTGGAATCAAGATATAGACTTATATGGAGCGTTCGACAATCGCCTCTACAAAGGATTTGAGTATACGGCCCGATACATGTCCGGCGAAGAAGTTCCTCATGTGCAGTATATCACTTGGTTTGGAAAGTCGGTCTATGGACCTGAGATCTCATCCAAACAACGGGAGAAGATCTGTCCTGCCTGGGAACGGGCTTATCATCATTATCATGACCGTAAAGGAATGGATATGCCGTACACTCGTAAGATGATTCAAAAAAGTCGTCCGGAAGGAACGGACAATCAATCGTTTATGCCTTGGGCGTCGCTGACCAGTATAGGTTTCCCTGTCCGATAAGACTTTCCTTTATTGATTATTCTGTAGCGAAGTGCAATAAATAAGACTCCACGAAGAACCCCTGCGGAACGTTTATTTCTCAGGCAAGAAACGTTCATTTCTTGCCTGTGAACATATTGTTCCTTAAAACGGAA
>NZ_CBVI010000029.1 GCF_000513195.1 Bacteroides timonensis
AGAAATAATCTGACTATGCCTCCGCCGTTTATTAGCAATTTATCTTATCTGTTTTACGTATCGACATGCTTTCCCGTCGTCAGTAATCCCCTCTATCACCACAGTATAAGTGGAGGGACGGTCGGCAGTATAGAAACTAAGCCCTGCTTCTCCTTTCTCATCCAAACGGATATTGGGTTCCCAATGAATAGTAGTACGTTTGTCGGAATTGATAATTTTACGACTTTCCTCGGTGGGGTATTTAGGAGCATAGAATTCTGCATTCTTAGCATAGGATAAATAACCGATACGGGCAATGCTCGGAATAGACGAACCTATAATTCCTTTGGAGAGATAAGTACTTATGTATACTTTCTGAGGCTGAACAATCAGAGGTAGCGCATCGCCAATTTGCGGTGCATTAGCTATTGTTGCGGCTTCTGTTTCTTCATAATTTTCCCAAGTATAATGATCCTCGCTGTTTGCAATATACATTGCTTTGTCCCGTACAAAATCTATAGACTTCACATCTCCGGCATGCAGATTTTCCAGATCTTGTATATTCTTTAGTTCATATCCATCCACTATGACGGGTACTCTTTTCCAAAAGCGTTCCCAGTAACCGGATATCGGACTATCACCATTAGAATCGGATATTTTACTATAAGAGCTTTTTTCATTGAAGTTTCTGTTTGGAACTAATACAAACATCTGACTGGTATTATTTCTAACCCCGGAATGAACAACAATATTAGGAGTTCTCTTTAATAAATCCAAAGCCGTCTTTTCATTTATCTGTTCTATCTTCTCCGGTTCAACCACTTTATATGAGATCCACCCATTCGGTAATTGCAAAGCAGTGATCTCTACCTCTGGTAGCCGGTATATTTTTTCTCCATTTACAAGAGTATAATCTTCGCGCACACTCTTAATGAAAGCTTTACTTTTCAAAGGTATATCTTCTTTTTGCCAATGCAAATGGTTGATACCGGGGTATTCTATTTCATTCATATAAATACCATATCGCCATTTGGGTTTCTTCCCGGCACCATAAATTAAGAACCCAGTCAAATGTTCCTTTACTTGTTGAAAATTATGGGTAAAACAAAACTCTCCTTTTTCATTGGAGACAACAATTTGTTTGAAAGCTTCTTGAGGATTATTCACAAGCAGTGCAAAATGAGACAATTTCTTCTTATCAAAATGACTTTCAACATATCCGCAGATTTGCTGAGTTCTCTCAACTTCATATTTATACTTCTGTTTCGCTTCTCTCAAATTTGTACTCACATTATATCTACGCCAGCCGTGTGTTAGCATGAGCTGATCCAAATGCTTCTTGACGTTCGGAGTGTGAGAAGAGAAATAGTAACCAGGCGAAAAGACGTTGCCTTTTAAATCAGAATTCAGCAATAGTTCACTGACCACATGATTGGCGTTAGGATCTATATTTACAGCGAAATCATCAGTCACACTCAAAGAGAAGTTTCCTTGAATCGGCATTTGCTGCTCATTCAACACGCGTAATCCTATTTTTATAGGTTGGCGGCTGTCGGCCGGGCTACCCAAAGCAGCCAACTGAAACACCGCAGAAGGCTTCCTGACAAAAATAAGCCGTTCGCTTACTACTGTCGTATCCCGATTGAACAATGTGAAATGAGCAATTCCTTCAGGAAATAAATCGAGAGGGAGACTATCGGATAATTGTTCATGAGATATGACACGATTCAAGAGAATCCTGCCGCGTGTATGCACTGACAGATCGAAATTTTCATTTGATTCTCTATCTGAGGGAGTGAGTATACGGTAGTGTACAAAAGTAGTATCCTGACGTATGGCAAGAGAAACATGAGTACTGGAAGCTTTAGGTAAAATAAAACTCCGTTCATTTCCAAAGTTGTCTTTTACCAAAGCACACAATGTATCTTTCTCTTCAGTCCGAATAGCAAAGGAACCTATACCTGCATACTCACTGTTGAATGTAGCTAATGTATCTTTTCGCTGGTTTAAGACATATCCCCCTACGGTTATGATTTCACCGGTAGATGTTTCTGCTTTAAAGGCAACTTGCTGTTGTACTCCTGCCAGTAAATGCCCTCCTTCAGGGTAGAAACCGACCGTATATTCATAATCCTGCGGCAGAAAGATACGCTTACGGTGTACATATTCCTTCTCGTATAGAGAAAGGTAAACGTAAGGTTCCACGCCTTTCTCTCGTTCGGGTAACTTAAAGCGTATTTGCCCCTCGGTATTTGTTTTCACACGGTGAAAGCGATTCTTATATTCTTTTGTGCGAATCATGTACTCAACACGAGAATTTGCATAGGGAGTTCCATCTTTACGCAACAGGGTAATAACAATATATTTCCCATCGGCTTCTTCCGAATCATATTCGATGTTCGCAGTGAGTAACGAAGAGGTATTGGCATATACAGGAATCTGTTTGGTAAAGAAGAACTCCTCTCCTTGATTTCTCATGAAATTGGTGTAAGCACGAATTTGATAATCGGCTTCTTCAATATCTTTTTCTAAAGAAATGAAGTTAAAGAAATGCCCGTTCTCCTCTTTTATCTTTTTACGTTGAATTACCTTATTTTTCCGGTTTATGAGTTCGATGTATAAAAAGCGACTTTGCACATCACTTTCTTTATGTGTTTGCGCATTTACCAAATAGCCTTTCAGCCAGATGGTGTCACCGACTAAATAAAAAGGCTTATCAGTATGGAGATATACCTTCTCTTGATATGGTATAGCAATTTTTTGAGAACAAATGAAAACTCCTATTAGTGATAACAGTATATATTTCATAATGTTTTCTGATAAATTCTCCCTTCACCCTAATCGTGGCTTTCAGGCTTGGGATTTGTATTTTTCTCATAAACCTTGAAATCTGCCAGTTGCAAGGTCTCATCTTTTATTCCATTAGTAGGACGATCATCAATACTTTCCATCTTTCTTCCAAAGCTACGATAAATGCCGAATTTATTTCGGATACTTATCGCTCCTTTCCGCCATAGGTCAATATTGCTAAAAGCTTTATCAACTAATACTTTACTATCACTGATACGTGTCATCTTAATACTGAACGCCCCATCGTGCGTAAAGTGCATCTCTGTTTCTACTTGTATCCATTCATCTTCAAAATCAGACAATGGCAGATTGTCTATGATTGTTCCTTTAGTAGTAGCATTATTATCACCGGTATGGATCACTTGTACACGACGGTTACTACCATTACTATTGCAGCGGGGAGTTATGGTTATCAATGGAGAACCATTATTACCCTCCTGTGCCTTTAATTGGTGAATATGACAGAAACTTGTAGAAGGTCTGAAATTTTTCGGAATACGGAATTTCCATTCAAGGCGTTGCCATTCATCCCAGTTACCATTCAATTTATACCAGGCAGCAGTAGTTTGTGTTTTCATTTCATTACGTTGGCGGTCTTCCAGTTTCCCCCGGTCACCGTCAAGGGCATCAGCATTGGCATGGCTGATAAACCTGAAAATATATTGCTGTATCGTTTCGTCATATATAACTTCGCAATGCACTCCGTCTTTATGATCTTTATCAGATGAATTGGGATGTTCAGAATAGTCCCATCCATAAGAGCGCATATACTTATGGATTTCCGAATAATCTTTTCC
>NZ_CBVI010000030.1 GCF_000513195.1 Bacteroides timonensis
AGTACTAACTGTATAGTTAATAAAATGTTAAAAAAAATCAAGAACATGAATCAGCCTTTAATATCAATAATAATACCTGTCTACAATGTCGAAAAATATCTTGACCGTTGTGTTAACTCGGTTATCAAACAGACCTATAGTAATTTAGAAATTATTCTCATTGATGATGGAAGTTCGGATAGTTCAGGAATCTTGTGTGATGAATTGGCTATCAAAGATAGTAGGATAAAGGTTACTCATAAAAAGAATGGTGGATTGTCGTCTGCAAGAAATTGTGGAATGGAGATTGCAACGGGAGAATATATTGCTTTTGTAGATAGTGATGATTGGATAGCTTCTGATATGTATGAATACTGTATGAATCTCATGAATTTATATAGTGCGGATGTAGTGGAGATTAATTATAAAGCAGTATCGGATGAATATCATATGGTTGATAATAAAGATGAAATCGTTCATTTTTATAAATCAGAACGGATTTTGGAACATTTTATGATTGTTACAACTATATCTTCTGGTGGCTATTCGGTTTGGAGATGTCTTTTAAAAAAAAAATCACTTTCTTCTATTCGCTTTAGAGATGGAAAAATTAATGAAGACATAGATTATAAATATATGGCTTTGGCTAATTGTAAAACTATGATTGTAAGTAATAAAATTAAATATTTCTATTATCAGTCAGGTAATAGTCTTTCTTTAGGAGGTTTGCAACGTAAGGATTATGATTTGTATGACGCAGCGGAAGAACTATATAAATTAACAATTCGGAATGAGTCAGCATTAGTTCGAAAATTAGGTGAGGTTAAACGGGCTAGAACTGACTTTTCTTTACTTTGCAAAATTGCTTTTTATGGCATTGCCGATTCTTCAATTGATAGAAAATCTACGGTGCGACAATTGACTCGGAATTTGCGTAGAAATCTTATGATATTGTTAGATTCTCCGATTCCTTTAAGTCGAAAACTAATGGTTGTTGTTTTGTGCATTCATATAAAGTTATTAGAATTTCCCTTGAAGGTCTATAAAAAACTGAAATAAGATGAGTATTGAACAAACTATAAATTACCAGTTAAACAAATTTCCTACTATAAAGAAGGTAGTGAAGAGGGTGTATCAGTCATCGATATATGCAATATCTCCTAAGATAAAATCAGAAGGAAATATCATAAAAGTATCACCAGATGATGATGCAGAGTATTTTTTTGGCTATTATGATAAATCGCCTTGGGATGCTTCGGGAAGATATATGCTTTGTATGAAAACTGAGGATACATGGAGTGAAGTCTCGCCTTTAGTTCCAGTGGATTTGTTGTTGATTGATACACAAAATAACAATTTCGTAAGAAAGTTGGGTGAGAGCCATTCTTGGAATGTACAGCAGGGTTGTATGCTTCAGTGGCTGGGGCCTGATTTTGACAAATATGTAATATATAATGATTTCAGAGGTGGATGTTTTTGTTCGGTAATACTTAATATAGAATCAGGAAAGGAAAGAGTTGTTGATTGTCCCATTTATGCTGTATCTTCTGATGGTATTACTGCATTATCTCTTGACTTTACTCGCCTGCATAGATTGCGGAAAGGTTATGGATATGCTAATATGGATGAAATAACTAAGGATGAAAGGCTACCTGATACTACTTGTATTTGGAAAATTGATTTGGGGTCGAGGGGAGTAACTCCTTTGTTGAAATATACAGATTTTGCCTCTTTTGAACCTCGCAATGAGATGATAGATGCAGAGCATAAAGTGAATCATTTGATGATAAGTCCTAATGGGAAACGATTTATGGTTCTGCATCGTTGGTTGAAGGGACATAGAAAATATACTCGACTGGTTACTTGTAATATAGACGGACATGATATGTATAACTTGAGCGATGATGATATGGTGAGCCATTGTTATTGGAAAAATGATGATGAAATATTGGCTTTTGAAAATAAGCATCATTCAGGTCCTGGTTATTATTTGATGAGAGATAAAACGAAAGAATATAAACATGTGTGGCCTGAATTATGTGCTGATGGACATCCCAGTTACTCGCCTAATGGTTCATTGGTTGTTACAGATAGTTATCCGGATAGAGCAAGGATTGCATCTATTAGAATTCTAAGTGGGGTTGATGTGAAGGTCGTTGCGCGCGTGTTTGCTCCATTCAAATATGATAATGACACTCGGTGTGATTTACATCCAAGGTGGAGTCGTGATGGTAAAATGATTTGTTTTGATTCTGTATTTGAAGGACATAGAGGCCTATATATCGTTAAACTCTAAAATAATGGATGGCAATTTAGTTGCAGTACTTTTACCCGTTTATAAGCGGGATAAAGCGGAGTATTTTGATCTTTCTATTAATAGTATATTAAGCCAAACATATCATAATATCATTATATATGTTGGTGTTGATGGTCCGATCGATTCTGTGTTGAAGATTTGTTTGGAGCGTTATGAGAACTGTAGTAATGTTGAAATTTTATATTTTAAAAAAAATCGTGGTCTTGCTATAGTATTAAATGACTTGATAAGTCTTTGCAGGAAAGAAAAGATTGAGTTTATTGCCCGTATGGATGCAGATGATATAGCAATACCAAATCGGTTAGAAAAGCAGCTTTTTTATTTGAAATCTCATCCAGAGATAGATGTTGTAGGAGGTGCGATTGAAGAGATTGATGAAGGAGGTCTTTTAAGGGGGAAACGCATTACATATCCTTTAACCCCAATCGCATGTAGGAACTTTTTTGCTCGAAGAAATCCTTTGGCTCATCCAGCCGTTATGTTTAGATATAGTTATTTTGAAAAAGCTGGTTGTTATTATAGATCTGACTATAAGCAGAACCAAGATACGTTATTATGGTTTGATGGGTTAATGAAAGGTTGTCAAATCGCTAATATCCCGGATGTCATTCTTCACTTTAGAATGACCAATGACCTCTTTAAAAGACGTCGTAATGGATTAGCATTTGCAAAGAAAAGTTTGAAAGATCGTTTTATGATAAACAAAGGGCTTGGTTATGGAATAGGAGCATATTGTTTTGCTTTGGTAATGTTTGTCATAACGATATCTCCTGTTTGGTTGAAGAAGTTGGCATACCGTTTCCGCTAATAGAATTACTTTATGTTTTGTAAGTCCTTTTTTGATCGGTTAGTTTCATTCTTAGGTCTAATATTATTGTCTCTAGTTTTGCTTGTTGTTGCTATTCTTATTCGGACAAAGATGCCTGGAGGTCCTATTATATTTAAGCAGAAAAGAGTTGGACAACACGGACGATTATTTACGATGTACAAATTCCGTTCTATGGCCGTAAGTCATTCTGGAAGTTCCATATCTGTAAAAGGAGAAAGTCGTATTACTCCTCTGGGAGCCAAATTACGTAAGTATAAATTAGATGAATTACCGGAACTATGGAATGTATTGATAGGTGATATGAGCTTTGTAGGGCCACGTCCCGATGTACCGGGCTATGCTGATAAACTGGAAGGGGAGGACAGGAGGATACTTCTCTTGAAACCCGGAATAACCGGTCCTGCCAGTTTGAAATATCGTAATGAAGAAGAATTACTGGCAGAACAAGAAGATCCTCAAAAGTTTAATAATGAGGTACTGTTTCCAGATAAGGTGAAAATCAATATAGAATATTTGGATAATTGGTCTTTTGGGAATGATATCAAAATCATTATTTATACACTACTTGGGAAAGATTTGTAATATCGTAAAATGGTTATTTGTGCCTTATTATCTATGGCGTAAATAGCCTTGCTTTTTATACTCGTACTTTTCTATTTATCGTTTTCTTTTTAATCATATAATTTAATGGACAAAAGAATTTATCTTTGCTTGGCTCACATGAGCGGCAAGGAGCAGGCTTTTATTAAGGAAGCTTTTGATACGAACTGGGTTGTTCCTTTGGGCCCCAACGTGAATGCTTTCGAAGATGAATTGAAACATTTTGTAGGACAGGATAAGGAAGTTGTTGCTTTATCTGCGGGTACGGCAGCTATCCATCTGGGATTAATCCAACTTGGTGTAGGAGCCGGTGATGAGGTTATCTGCCAGTCGTTTACGTTCTGTGCGTCAGCCAATCCTGTAGCTTACCAGGGAGCTAAACCTGTGTTTATCGACAGTGAGGAGGATACCTGGAATATGGACCCTGTTTTGCTGGAAGAAGCCATCAAAGACAGAATCGCAAAGACAGGTAAGAAGCCGAAAGCTATTCTTCCTGTTCATCTTTACGGTATGCCTGCCAGGATTGATGAGATTTGCGCGATAGCCGCTAAATATGATATTCCAGTGCTGGAGGATGCTGCGGAAGCTTTAGGTTCTGAGTTTAATGGCCAGAAGTGCGGTACTTTTGGTACCTTTGGCGTGTTGTCTTTTAATGGTAATAAGATGATCACTACTTCGGGTGGCGGCGCTTTGATCGTTCCTGATGAAAGCACCAAGAAGCAGACAATGTTTTACGCTACGCAGGCTCGTGAACCTTTTCCTCATTACCAGCATGAAAAGATCGGTTACAATTATCGTATGAGTAATATCTGTGCTGGTATCGGTCGTGGTCAGATGACCGTATTGGATGAGCATATAGCGCATCATCGTCATGTACATGCTCTTTATGAGAAGGCTTTTGAAGGTGTGGATGGTATAACGTTGAAATCTAATCCTGATGATCGTTTCAACGCTAATTATTGGCTGTCTACTATTCTGATAGATCCTGTGAAGACCGGCACTAGCTATGATGAGGTCCGCCGTAAACTGGATGAACGGGGAATTGAGACCCGTCCCTTGTGGAAACCTATGCATTTACAGCCTGTCTATGCCCATAATCCTTGCTATGTGAATGGTGTTTCTGAACGTTTGTTTAATATGGGTTTATGTATTCCTGCCGGTCCTTGGGTGACGGATGAAGATGTGGCATATATTGTAGAGCAAATAAAGGCATGTTGTAAAGGGTTATAGGCTTGTTGTTTGAGATTTAATGTAAGTGGTCTATATATGGAGAATCCCTGAAGCTCATAATAAAAGTGAGTTTCAGGGATTTTTTCTTTAGAAACCAAGTATTGTAGCTGATGGTGTATATTCGAAATGTAAGCACTTAATTGCTTTTTTCCGTCTTCTAAATAAAGTCTTTATCTTTGTGGCATCATCTTACTGCCTATAAATAGTGGATGCGTTGGATTTATGAATTATATACCACTTTTTAGGTGGTATATTTGAGTATGAGTGGTACGATTCTATCTTATTACATATCCTCCAACGTCAAGCATTTTCCCTCAATCTCATATTTGAAAAGTACTTTTTTATGAATCGCTTCTATCTTGCTTTGGAACAACTCAGGTTTGAAATTCTTTCGCAATCGTTTAACTTCTGCAATAAGTGCTTTTTTCTCAAATAAATAAATCCCCACTATATCTATCTCATTAGCATTACCTTTAGTTTCCCACCAAGAGCCGATATTCAGAAATTCCCTGCTCTCTATCATTTTCTGGCGGAAATAGTCCTCTAACATGAAACCTGAATAAGTAGGATAGTCTCTTTTAATAATGCTACTTAATCCGCTGAAGTTCCGTATCTCCAGCAATGATTGATATTTATCGAAATACCGGAACCAGAAACGTAAAAATGGATCGGATATTTCATACCTTACGGTTTGCGTCCCTTCTTTCGAGAATATAGGGCGCTTTTTGGAAACTATGCTATAATCTTCTTCCAGGCGTTTCAGATATCCGCCTAGGCTGATTCCTAACTTCGCTTCCATTTCAGTAATCGTATTCCTTCCCTCGGCAATAGCTCCTATAATAGAGAAATAATTGCCGTATTTCTTTCCGAATTCTTGTATTAATAAAGTGTTTCCTTCATCTATAAAGGGAGAGTCGGGCTGTACCATGAAGTCAACCATGCTTTCCATTTCAGTTGTTCCGGCATCCATTAATAATTCTATATATTTAGGGACGCCTCCGGTAAATGTGTAGAGTGCCAGTAAGTCATCAGGCATGTAGTCAGGTTTGTAATCATGTAGTATTTGTTTGATAACATCAGTGGTAAAGGGATACAATTTCAAAACTCTGTCACTCCTTCCATATAATGGTTCTTTGGCATTCTTGAATATCTGCTCCATTAATGTGTATACAGAGCCACTGACGATGAGGTTGACATTTGTTCGGGTACGGAAACGGTCCCAAATGTCCTGCATGCCACTGTAAACGGAGGGATTGATATTATAGAATTCCTGAAACTCATCGATAACTAAATTGAATTTATTCCGGATGCCCTGTTCCATAACAAACTCAAAGAGTTCAGTGAAGTTGTATATCTTTCCGGGAATAGTTATATTTAAAACCTGGGCAACGGTTTCTGCAAACTTAGAGCACAAATCTGCCTCATTACTTCGTTTGACGAACCAATAAAGAGTAGGAGTGTTTTCGCAACTCTTAAATATCAGGCTTGTTTTGCCTATACGTCGACGCCCTGTCAAAACTGTTAGCTTTGAATGTTCTGAAAAAGCTAACTCACGCACTTTTTGCAGTTCGTCCAATTCTTTCTCGCGGTTGTAGAATTTCATAATGAGTTTCCTATTGTAACGATGGTTAATTTCACGGCGGTTAAATTAACCGTGGTTACAAAAATAGGAGATTTTATGGAAACATACAAGATTACACCTCTGTTTCTGATATTCTTTTATTCTTTAAGCGCCGCCGGCTGCGATAACCTCAAACTGCTCACTACCGCAGCAATCAGTGCAAACATACTCCCCGTTATCAAACACACCTCCGTGTTCTCACTTCCTGCTACCCAACTGAATAATAATGCCACAAGCGTCGTTCCGAATGTCTGCCCCATGAGCCGTGCCATTCCCATCATTCCACTGGCTCCACCGGAACGCTGTTTGGGTGCGGAAGCAATCATTGTACTGTTATTCGGTGTCTGAAAGAGTCCGAATCCGACTCCACAAAGAGCTAACCGTAAACAGATACTGACAATCGATGATTCTGCGTCCAACATCGAAAGCGAGTAAAGACCTATACAGAATATTCCCATCCCGATACTTCCCAATATTCCCGGGTGAATACGTTCTACTAGGTAGCCGGCGGCCGGTGCAGCAAACAGTGTGGCGAGAGGCCAAGGAGTCAGTAGGAGTCCCGTCATGACTTCGCTATGTCCCAATGTGTTTTGTAGAAAGAAGGGCAGCGAAATCATAGCCAGCATCTGCGCGGTGAATGAACAGATGGAAGTCAGAATCGAGAGCCTGAAAATGGGGATTCTCAGTAAGTCTAACGGCAACAGGGGGGACTCTTGCCCCAACTGCCGACGTACATAGTAAGTACCTACAATAATTAATATCACTAATTGAAGAATCAGATAATCATAGCGTTCATGATGCGCAAAACCATCCAATGTATAAATCAATAATCCGAAAGTAACAGCATTAGCCACCGCACTGATAACGTCAAACTTACGTTTCGATAGTTCCTTTTGTTCAGGAAGATACTTGATTCCCAATATCAAGGCAATGATCCCCAATGGCAAATTTATCGCAAATAACCAGTGCCAGGAAGCTATTGACAAAATACCACTGGCAACAGAAGGACCTGCCGCCGCTGATATGGCAATTACCATTGCATTAATCCCCATTCCACGTCCTATCTGTTTTTTCGGATAGATAAGACGAAGCTGGGCTGTATTTACACTGGTGATAGCTGATGCACTGAATCCTTGGAAAATACGGGCGGTTGTCAGAGTCCAGAAGGAATCGGATAAGGCACATATAAGTGATGTCACACAAAATAAAGCAATTCCGGAAAGGAATACCTTACGATATCCGAAGATTTCGCCTAATGCGGAAAAAGAAAGTAATGACACTACAATAGCCAATTGATAACCATTGACAATCCAGGTAATCACAGAGTCCGAAGTTCCAAAATCATGTGCGAGGGTAGGGAGGATTACAGTACTGATATTGATATCGAGCACTGACATGCAGAGAGCAAATCCAATGGCCACTACCGCCCATATTCGTTGTGGAAATGGCAGCCCGTCAGTTTCTTCTATTTCCTGAGATTTTCCATCTTGAATCATATGAATTCTTTTTACTGCGAGTTAAACAAAATGTAGAAACTGGTGTTCGGAGATATGCATAAAAATAAGTTTTTTTAGAAATTGTCTCGTAGGAAAGTAACGTGGAGAAGAAACTTCTTTGTACCTTTGTGCCCGTCAATACTAAAATCAATAATAAATAATAGGATTTATGGGAGGATTTTTCGGGACAGTCTCCAAAGCGAGCTGTGTGACGGATTTATTTTACGGTACAGATTATAATTCACATTTAGGAACTAAGCGGGGCGGACTTGCCACGTATGATGCAGAAGAGGGTATGTTTGCCCGATCCATTCATAACCTGGAGAGCACTTATTTCCGAACCAAGTTTGAAGACGAACTGGATAAGTTTAAAGGAAATGTCGGAATAGGAATTATCAGCGATACAGACCCGCAACCCATCATCATTAACTCCCACCTCGGACGCTTCGCCATTGTTACAGTAGCCAAAATTGTGAATCTGGAAGAAATAGAAGCAGAGCTACTTTCCCAAAATATGCACTTCGCCGAACTGAGTTCAGGCAATACCAATCAAACCGAGCTTATCTCACTACTCATCATACAAGGAAAAACTTTTGTAGAAGGTATAGAAAATGTTTACCGCCGTGTCAAGGGCTCTTGTTCTATGCTGTTGTTATCAGAAGATGGCAGTATCATTGCCGCTCGTGACAAGTGGGGACGCACTCCGATTGTAATTGGTCGGAAAGAAGGGGCATACGCTGCAACCAGTGAGTCAAGCAGTTTCCCGAATCTGGATTATGAAATAGACCGCTATCTTGGTCCGGGTGAGATTGTTCGTATGACCGCCGATGGAGTGGAACAACTGCGGAAGCCGGAGGAAAAGATGCAGATTTGTTCTTTCCTGTGGGTGTATTACGGTTTTCCCACTTCCTGCTATGAAGGTCGTAATGTAGAGGAAGTGCGTTTTACCAGTGGCTTGAAGATGGGGCAGAACGATGATTCTGAAGTAGATTGTGCTTGCGGTATTCCTGATTCCGGTGTAGGTATGGCTCTGGGGTATGCCGAAGGAAAAGGAGTTCCTTATCACCGTGCTATTTCTAAATATACACCGACATGGCCGCGCAGCTTCACTCCCAGTAAGCAGGAGATGCGCTCATTGGTGGCGAAGATGAAACTGATACCGAACCGTGCCATGCTGGAAGGTAAGCGCTTATTGTTCTGTGACGACTCCATAGTACGGGGGACGCAACTACGGGATAATGTGAAGGTACTGTATGAATATGGTGCCAAGGAAGTACATATCCGCATTGCTTGTCCACCGTTGATTTATGCTTGTCCGTTTGTAGGTTTCACGGCATCCAAGAGCCCGTTGGAACTGATTACACGTCGCATTATAGAAGAACTGGAGGGAGATGCAGACAAAAATCTGGAGAAATATGCCACTACCGGTTCTCCGGAATATGAGAAGATGGTCAGTCTTATTGCCGAGCGTTTCGGGCTTACTACGTTGAAATTTAATACACTGGAAACTCTGATTGAGGCTATCGGACTGCCGAAATGTAAGGTTTGTACACATTGTTTTGATGGAAGTAGTTGCTTTTAAGTAACTCTAAATACTAACATTTTGTAAAAAGGGGCGTGAATTGCTTGGCAGTTCACGCCCCTTTTTCTACCTTTACGGCAGAACTGTTGATTACTGTTGATAGATAATTGGTAGTTCATATTCTTAATCGTAAATTGAAAATTATTAATTCGTAAATATTATGGCTTTAGTAGAACGTTTTTTGAAGTATGTAAGCTTCGACACCCAGTCCAGTGAAGAGACCGAGGTGACTCCAAGTACTCCGGGGCAAATGGTATTTGCCAAGTATCTGAAAGAAGAATTAGAATCTTTAGGTCTGGAAGACATAACGTTGGATGAACACGGCTATTTGTTCGCCACGCTTCCGGCCAATATTGATAAATCGCTGCCTACTATCGGTTTTATCGCCCATATGGACACCAGTCCCGATATGAGTGGCAAGGATGTGTCGCCCCGCATTGTTCAGAACTATGACGGCTCCAACATTGTGCTTTGTGAAGAAGAGAATGTAGTTCTTTCTCCTGAACAGTTCCCCGAATTATTGGACCATAAAGGTGAAGACCTTATCGTGACGAATGGCAAGACATTGCTGGGCGCAGACGATAAAGCCGGCATCGCAGAAATTGTTTCCGCAATCGCATATCTGAAAGACCATCCTGAAATCAAACATGGTAAAATCCGTATTGGTTTTAATCCGGACGAGGAAATAGGACTGGGTGCGCATAAGTTCGATGTAGAGAAGTTCGGTTGTGACTGGGCTTATACGATGGATGGTGGTGAAGTCGGTGAACTGGAATTTGAGAATTTCAATGCAGCATCCGCCAAGATTACTTTCAAAGGGCGCAACGTGCATCCGGGATATGCCAAGACTAAAATGATTAATTCTATTCGTGTGGCTAACCGCTTCTGTGCCATGTTGCCCAGCCATGAGACACCGGAACATACCGAGGGCTATGAAGGATTCTATCATCTCATCAGCTTTAATGGTGATGTGGAGCAAACCACAGTTGCTTATATCATCCGTGACCATGACCGTGTGCGCTTTGAAGATCGCAAGAAAGAGATAGAAAAGTTTGTTCAGAAAATCAATGCTGAATATGGTGAAGGTACTGCCAAACTTGAACTTCGCGACCAGTACTACAATATGCGCGAAAAGATTGAGCCTGTGATGCACATCATCGATACGGCTTTTGCCGCTATGGAAGCTGTAGGCGTGAAGCCGAATGTGAAACCCATTCGTGGTGGTACGGACGGTGCGCAACTTTCTTTCAAAGGGTTACCTTGTCCCAATATCTTTGCAGGCGGTCTGAATTTCCACGGAAGATATGAGTTCGTTCCTATCCAGAATATGGAAAAGGCGATGAATGTCATTGTGAAGATTGCCGAACTTGTTGCTACTAAATAATAATTCAATACCTTAAAACATGAAAACCACTCCGTTTACCGAAAAACATATCTCGCTGGGTGCTAAGATGCACGAGTTTGCGGGGTATAATATGCCGATAGAATATTCCGGTATTATTGATGAACATCTCACTGTTTGTAATGCTGTCGGTGTATTCGACGTTTCCCATATGGGAGAGTTCTGGGTGAAAGGCCCCCATGCACTGGCCTTTCTTCAGAAAGTGACTTCTAATAATGTGGCTGCCCTGACTCCGGGTAAGGTGCAATACACCTGTTTCCCTAATGAGGATGGCGGTATTGTAGATGATTTACTGGTCTATCATTATGAACCGGAGAAATACCTGTTGGTAGTGAATGCCTCGAATATAGAGAAAGACTGGAACTGGTGCGTTTCGCACAATACCGAAGGTGCCGAATTGGAAAATGCTTCCGACCACATGGCGCAACTTGCTGTGCAAGGGCCGAAGGCCATTCTTGCTTTGCAAAAACTGACAAACATTGATTTGTCGTCACTCCCGTATTACACCTTTACGCATGGTGAGTTTGCCGGTGAGAAAGATGTAATTATTTCCAATACAGGTTATACCGGTGCAGGAGGCTTTGAACTTTACTTCTACCCTGAGGCAGCTGTGAAGATTTGGGATGCTGTGTTTGAAGCAGGTGCCGAGTTCGGCATAAAACCGATTGGTCTGGGAGCTCGCGATACGCTTCGCCTGGAAATGGGTTTCTGCCTGTATGGCAATGATCTGGATGATACGACGTCACCCATCGAAGCCGGATTAGGTTGGATTACCAAGTTTGTAGAAGGCAAGGACTTCACAAATCGTCCGGTACTGGAGAAGCAGAAGGCAGAAGGTACAGTTCGTAAACTTGTCGGCTTCGAAATGGTAGATCGGGGCATCCCGCGTCATGGATATGAATTATTCAGCGCAGACGGTGAGGCTATCGGTGTAGTAACTTCGGGTACTATGTCACCTACGCGTAAGATTGGTATCGGTATGGGTTACGTAAAACCGGAGTATACCAAGGTTGGTACGGAAATTTGCATTGACATGCGTGGACGCAAGCTGAAAGCTGTGGTGGTTCGTCCGCCATTCCGCAAGTAAATCCATATAATAGTTTGAAAGAATAAGGGCGTCTGATCAGTGAGATTCGGACGCCCTTTTCTATATTCTACAGTCTGCTGATTTTGTCTAGTAGCTGATTTGCCCAGTTAATCTCCTGACTTGTCCATTCTCCGTCTTCTTCCTGTATTCCCTGTTTTTGATATCGGGATAGCAGAGTCAGGTACTCTTTCAGGTTATTGGCAGCTTCTGCCTGTTTATTCATCCGCATGAGTAGTAGGATTTCCTGTTTGCATATATCGAGGTTGGGGCTGTCGCCTGCCAGTTCTTTGGCTTTCCAAATCAGGTCGACACACTCTTTATTCACTTCTTCGGTGTTATAAAGTGCCATTTTAGATTTTACTAAGATAACATAATCGTAATCGGTAGCAAGATTGTTTTTGATATTCTTTCCCACTAATCGCATAGCCTCTATATACTGCTGGTCTGCCATATTCATGGCTGCATTGAAGGTTACGATATCCGATGTTGCCTTGAGGTAAGAACGGCTACTCTGATTTTCGGCCTTGCCTGTTTTGTCTATTCGTTTTTTCAGATTGTCGATGCTGCCGTAACGGAGCAGATCATTGCTGCGTTGCTGCGTATGATAGTAGCCGATAACTTTGGATAGGGCAGAGGGTAATCCGTCGGGGTTCATACCCTTGAATTTCAATAATTCACGTGCAACCCGGTCGGCCGCATGTTCTTGTTTATCTTTGTATTTCATTCCTAGACGATTCACCACACTTACATTCAGCAGGGCAGCAATGCTTCCGACACTGGCAACGGCACTTACTCCTAAAGCCGTGTCATCATCGTCCCAATAGGCTATATCCAAAGCCACTTCGGCGGTGACGGCAAGAACCGTTCCCCAGAATGCAGCCCGTTTGGCCCGACGTTCTGCACGATAGATATTGTTTATCTGATGGTCGAGTACGAAATGCGCCATTTCATTGGCAATAATGGCGGCAAGTTCATCTTCAGAGTCAAGGGTACAGAGCAGTCCGGTACTAATAAGCATTATTCCGTTGGGTAACATATAAGCATCCGGTTCGGGCGACTGGATGACGCGTATGTTCAATTGCTCGTTACGATTGGGATCAAGGCCGGTGACACTCAGTTTTGCAAAGATGCTTTGTACGTATGAAGTGATGAAGTCATCATTATAGCCGATATCCTCCAACTTGTACAGATAATCGAGGCACTCTTCGTTTACCTCCCGTCGCAACTTGGTGTGATACCCTTGTTCACCAAAGTACTCATACAGATGTTGTTTCAAATAGATTTGTTGCCAAAACTCCTGATTGGTTCCGGGAGATAGAAATGCTACCTTCTTTATGTCTGCAGCAGGCATGGCAATTTGCACGCCGTTGATGTCAGCCGCATAAAAGATGTCGGAACCGCCCAGTTCTTTTGACCTCATTTTTACGACCCTCCGGATGACTACAGGAGTACCGGCCGGATAGTCTTCATACTTTTCCTTAAATTCGCCTTTTATGGCAATTGGGCCGCTCAAATCTTTCTGTTTGGCGGCAAATCCTGCCGTAGAGAGAAGAACGGCAAGGAAGATGAAGGTGATTAAACGTTTCATATTGCTTTGTTTATGGTTCACATTATTGACTTGCAATCAGAATGACTGATACAAAAATAGGAAAGAGTTTTCCCTCTTCCCTATTCTTTTCCCTACAAAGTGGTAGGGAGTTTCCTATTCTGCGTTACTTCAAAGGATGCATAAAGACAAATAAACTCCCCTTCTGATAGCTGTCATCCAAGTATACACGGGCTTTTACGCGCTCGGCAAGAATCTTGCATAAGGCCAGACCTAATCCGGCACCAGGCATGAAGCTGTCTACTTTATAAAAACGTTCGAATACTTTTTCTTTCAGTTCACTTTGAATCCCGGGACCTGTATCTCGGACATAGAAGCCTAATTCATTTTTATCCTTGTCTATACGATAGCTTATTTCCACTTCGCCGCTTTGGGTAAATTTCAAGGCATTGTGTAGTAAGTTGTAGAGCACCTGATGCACAGTATGCTCGTTTGATACTAAAATATAGTCGGATTTGTTAGGGGTGTAGTGTAAGTTTACTCCGGGTTGGACATGTTCCTGCATCTCGCGTATCAAACCGGAACAGAGATTGTCTATGGAAATCTGTTGTTCTGTTAGCATATTCTCTCCGCTGTCCATATTGGCTATAGAGAGTATATCACTGATGATTTTCAATAGTTTATTACTGTTCTTCCTGATGGTAATGCTGATTTCTTTTCCTTCTTCCGGATTCATGGGTACTTCTGCCAGACATTCGGAGAATCCGACAATAGAATTTAAGGGCGTTCGTACTTCATGGTTCATATTCTGTATGAAAGCAGTCTTCATGAGTTGTGCTTGTTGCGCCTTTTCATTGGCTTTTATAAGTTCTTGCGCTTGTTGCTGCAGCAAACGGTTGTTTCTTAGTTTGTGCATGTAGAACTTAATGCCGATGATTAAGGTCACCGCTAATACCAGTAGCAGGGAACAGGCATAAATGAATTGTATATTGCGAGCACGCAAACTCATTTTCTGGGCTTCAAGTTCCAGCTTATTCATGTTATAGCGGGCAGACAGTTCATTGAGCCGTTTCTGTGAATCTTCCCGATACAACGAATCGCTTAAAGATATGTATTTGCGCAGTGTGCGATAGGCTTCTTCATATTGTTCGCTTTCCGCTAAGGCGCTGGCCATGTTATTGTATATTCTTTTTAGGTTGGTCATGTTGCGGATATCCTTGTAGTACTGCATTTCGAGAGCTTGATAAGCAAGCATTGCAGTGCGGTCTTTCTTAAGGCTGGCATACTTTTCTTTACTATTATATAAATAGATACGGATAGCATTCGGCTTATTCTGATATATTTCCTCCATTTCGCTCAGATATTTTTTCAGGGTGACGGTGTCTTTCGGCTCTCTGAATACTTCTGAAGCCATATCCTTTATCATTAAAATGCGTTCTATTTCTATGCTTTTTTCTCCGTCGCGGATGAATACGTTGGCTAATGAATCCAGATGATAAAATACGGCTTTGGATTCTTCTTTTCTATTAGTATTCAATAGTATTATTATATAGTTAGCACTCAATGTGGTATATTCGTCCCAGCATTTCAAGTCCTTAAACAGTTGCATGGCTTGTGTTAGGTAGGGTTGAGCTTTGGTATAGTCTTTATTGGCACCATAGTAGTTGGCTATTGCAGCTAAACTGAATGCCAGTCCGATGTCGCTTTTCCTTTCCAGTGCATCGTTGTACATATTATCCACCTCTTTCATGTCGTCTTCGGGAGCGCTGGAGTATATGATATTTTCGCAAAGCAAGCTCCAATTCCTGTAATATTCGGTATAGTTGTGGAGTTGAAGACATAAATCTTTGATGATAGGGGTGTATTGTTTCAGGCTGTCCAGGTCGCCTTCTTTATAATGAAACCAGGCTTTAGTCTTATACAGATAGTATAAGTCGAGCGTTTTGTTTCCTTTTTCAGTCTCTATTTCTTTTTTTACCTTATCCCAGTATGGAAGGAATAAGTCCGGCTGATTGTAGTATGACTTTAATTTTAAAAAGAATGAAGGAAGGGAATCAGAATACTGTTCCGCTTCTTGCTGTGCCTTTATTGATGTTGAAAATAAAAGTGCACAGAGCATTACTATTAGTGGCAAGTAGCTTCTCATAGCAAAGTATTGTCCTGTTCTCTATTTATATTTGTTTTTGAAGCTACAAATATATAGAAATTCACCGATATATATATGTGTTGATGATAATAAAAAAGGGAGACTTCATAGAAAAGTCTCCCTTTTTTTAGCTCCAAAAGAGGCCAAATTTATTTCTTCTTACGGTCACCGTAACGGCTCATGAACTTATCAACGCGACCTGCTGTGTCTACCAATGTAGATTTACCAGTATAGAACGGGTGAGAAGTGTTAGAGATTTCCATCTTTACCAACGGATAAGTTTCACCTTCAAACTCGATGGTTTCCTTCGTGTTTACAGTTGAACGAGACAAGAACATGTCACCATTAGACATATCTTTGAATACTACCGGACGGTAATTTTCTGGATGAATACCTTTTTTCATTTCAATATTTGTTTTTTAATTATTATATTCAGTTACTATTTTGGTAATAAATAGTGTAATGGTCTTATTTTTCAGAGCGCAAAGATAGTGCAAGTCGAAGATAATACAAAATAAATTCAGATTTATTTTTGCTTAAGGTGCAGTCTACCTTTGTTTAAAGGCAGTGCATTTCTCCGAATTAGAAAAAAGTTCCCTCAAAAAATAGGTTTATCGCTTTTTATTTCAGATTTTTGCATGGTATTTTAATTTATATTCAGCATGAAGAAGCTACTTTTCTTAATTTCCCTATGGCTCTGCGTCACTACGGCAGGTGCCCAGCAGAACGAGCGAGATCTGTATAGTGTTGCGTTTTATAATCTTGAGAACCTGTTTGATACGATTCATGATGCAGGTAAAAACGACCTTGAATTTTTACCTTCTGGCAGTTATGCATGGACGGCTGAGAAGTATGAGGCCAAGTTGAAGAACCTTGCCAAAGTCCTGAGTGAAGTATCGCGAGACCGCGTACCTGAAGGACCTGCCGTTATCGGTGTAGCCGAAGCTGAAAACAACCGGGTACTGACAGATTTGGTAAGCCAGCCGGCTATATCCGACTATAAATTCGTGCATTACGAAGGTCCGGATAAACGGGGCATTGATTGCGCTTTGCTTTATGATCCGGAACAATTCACTGTTACCAATTCCAAACTGGTGCTTTCCACTCCTTTTGAAGGGGACACTGTGCACTTGACGCGTGGTTTCCTTATTGTAGACGGACAGATGGCAGGTGAACGCGTTTGTTTCATCGTCAATCACTGGCCTTCCCGTGGAGCTAAATCTCCGGTACGTGTACATGCAGCCAAGCAGGTGCGGGCATTGACAGACTCTCTGATGCGTACGGACAAGAAACTGAAACTGATAGTTATGGGAGATATGAACGACGATCCCATGGACGAAAGCATGGCGACACTGGGCGCGCGCAAGTATACGAAGCAGGTGAAGAAGGGCGAATTCTATAATCCCTGGTGGGAAACCCTTGAAGATAAAGGCGTGGGAACATTGCTCTATCGTGGCAAGTGGAACTTGTTCGACCAGATTGTAGTCTCCCGTCCTTTGCTGAAAGCCAAGAAAGGTTTGAAGTACGATCATAATGAAGTCTTTATCCGTGAGTATCTTTTTCAGCAGGATGGCAAGTACAAAGGCTCTCCCTTGCGCACGCACGGCGGACGTGTTTGGTTGAATGGCTACAGCGACCATTTACCCACTATCATTTATTTGAAAAAGTAATATATAATAATGTGTAAACGAAGACCGGGAAGCTAAACTTGCTTTCCGGTTTTTTTGTTATCTATATAAAGGTATGCAGAAGAGGCTGATAAAGGCTACAGATGAAAAGAGTTTGTAACATAGAGATTACAATATTCTGTTAAAATCATCCAATAGCTTTAAAATAGAATTGTTTCAATGCGGATAATACGATAATTTATTCCCAACCTGTTCTTCCATTTGAAGGATAATGCTTACTTTTGCGTAGAATTTTTATTCACTAACAATAAACTTTAAACAAAATGATTAATTACAAAGATTTAGGGCTCGTAAACACAAGAGAAATGTTTGCGAAAGCTATTAAAGGTGGATATGCTATCCCGGCTTTCAACTTTAATAATATGGAACAGTTGCAGGCTATTGTAAAGGCTGCTGTTGAAACCAAATCTCCGGTAATCCTCCAAGTATCTAAAGGTGCCCGTCAATATGCTAACCAGACATTGTTGCGTTACATGGCAGAAGGTGCTGTAGAATATGCAAAGGAACTGGGTTGCAAACACCCTGAAATCGTTCTTCACCTCGACCACGGAGATACATTCGAAACTTGCAAGTCTTGTATCGATATGGGCTTCTCTTCAGTTATGATCGACGGTTCTCACCTGCCTTACGAAGAAAACGTTGCTTTGACGAAGAAGGTAGTTGACTACGCTCATCAATTTGATGTAACTGTAGAAGGCGAACTTGGTGTATTGGCTGGTGTAGAAGACGAAGTTTCTGCTGAACATCATACTTATACTGACCCTGAAGAAGTAATCGACTTTGCTACTCGCACAGGTTGTGACTCTTTGGCTATTTCTATCGGTACTTCTCACGGTGCATACAAGTTCAAACCAGAACAATGCCACGTAGATCCGAAGACTGGTCGTTTGGTACCTCCTCCTTTGGCATTCGAAGTATTGGACGCTGTAATGGAGAAACTTCCGGGATTCCCCATCGTACTGCACGGATCTTCTTCAGTTCCTCAGGAAGAAGTTGAAACTATCAACAAGTTTGGTGGCAAGCTGGAAGCTGCTATCGGTATTCCTGAAGAAGAACTGCGTAAGGCTGCTAAGTCTGCAGTTTGCAAGATCAACATCGACTCAGACTCTCGTCTGGCTATGACTGCTGCTATCCGTAAGGTATTCGCAGAAAAACCGGCTGAGTTTGACCCGCGTAAGTATCTTGGCCCGGCTCGTGACAACATGGAAAAGATGTATATGCATAAGATCATCAACGTGCTTGGTTCAGACGGTAAATTGGCTGAATAATCCACAGGATTTTAGACTGAATAGAAGGCTGCTCTTGAAAAAGGACAGCCTTTTTTCGTGGTCAGTAGTCAAGCCGGTTTTTCATTTCCGGAGCAAGGCGGCATCTCGGGTCCGGATAGTCCCAACACTCTTTACCGTATGCTTTGATGATGTCACTCCAACATCGATTTCCATATCCGAAGCATTCTTCAAAATAGGTGCAGGCTCTGCATTTGCTTTGTTTGCTGAGGTCTTTGCGTGAAAGGTTGCAGAGATGTAATGCTTCCGGAGACTGCCAGATCTCTTTTAAGCCGGATTTCTTAGCATCCCCGATGATGAACCGGGGATTCCAGTAGAGTTGTTCGCAGATAGTAACCTTTCCATCCGGAAGAATAAATAAATGGCTATTCAGCGCGGAGCAGACAGCGCCGTTGAAGTGCATGCTTCCTCCCTCATCTGTATAATATTGCTTTTCTATGGCACTTTGGTTCAGGATAATCCGGAAATGCGCATTGGGTACGACCGCTTCCCGCAGAAATCTGAAAATATCACTGATCTTCTGATGGGAAGGTTTTAAATTCGCAAAACTTGGATACTCTGTTGTTGTGGAATTGCTGACAGGTGTAAGGCGCCAGTCATGCAGGTTTTTCAATGTGGATAGAAAGCGGAACAAATCAGTCAGGATTTGAGGATCACAATTGTAGGTGGTAAGGACGGAAGACACCTGATAAGGCAGCCCGCTTTGATCCAGTATCCGGAGTCCACACATCATTTTTGAGGCGTAGGAACTGTCGACGGATAAAGATTGTACCAATACAGTTGTGTTAATGGCATCCAGTGATACTTGTATCAGATTCTTATAATGGGTTTGTTTTAGCTTTCGCAAACATTCTGCGGTAAACGGTATTTTGGTAGAAATAAATTCCGGTTCTATACCGTGCTTTACCAGTTCCGCCAGAATGATATCCCAATCCTTATGCAGGAAGATTTCCCCGCCTATCAGGTTGATTTGCTGCACAGGCAGTTCTGCCGCTTCCCGTACCAATTCTAAAATGCGGGAGGTGGGCAACCTGTTTTGCACTTGCGTGCGGGTATCGGCGTAGCAATACCGGCAGTGCGTCATACAGCGGTTGGTCAGCATCAGTGTCAATAGCAATGGACCGGAATATAACCGTCTGGTACACGTGTCGACGGTCATTCCTGTAGGATTGCAGGGCGGTAATTTCTGAAAACGGTATCCCGTTCCTGCCTTTTCCACAGGTATAATCAATTGCCTGGGGAAACAGATTCTCTTTCCGTGCCATGTCGTGAAGAATGCTTTCCGATTCTCCATAAAAGGACGTATCAGCCTTTCCGCTTTCGATGCGTCACAGTGAAAGAAGAGAGCCAGCAATGGCCAGTTCTCATTCAGGCTTCGTTCGTGCGTGAAGAAGCTGAGCATGGCTGCATGGGCAGGATGTATGAACGACATCCAGTTCGGTGAAGCGTTTCCCTTTCGGTTTGCTTTGGAAAATAGAATGAAACGATGTATATCATCTCTCAGCCCGTAATCAGGATTGAGCACATAGACATCACTCATCCCTGATGGATTTGTCGCCGGTGCTTTCATTGAAAGTAGCACCTGTGAAGCATCCCAGCCCGCAACTTCCCTGCTGCTTGTCGTCTATGCCACCTTGCAGGTCGAACAATTCGTTCATATTCAGCAATTCTTCTTGAGAGTATTTCTCATCTTGAGGTGTTCCCTGACGTTGGTTGTCACCTTTAGCGGAATTTTTGGTTTTCATGATGTTGATTATTTAGAGGTTAATTGATAAAGCGGGGTGAATATGCGGCTCAGTATGCTCCGGTCCGATGTGATGATTTCGGCTTTTCCGGAGAGACCTATCTCATACTCTATTTCATCTTTGGTTGTGGTATTCAGTCCATAGGGGAAATTGATTTCCACTGCGTAGTTTTTGCTGTAGGGCACATACGCTATTGAAGCTACTTCACCGGTGAGATACCCGTAAGTATGTGCCGGATATTTGCTTAACTCGATGTTCACTTTATCGCCGGGGGCTATTTCCGCCACATCTTCCTGTGAGAGTTTGATGCGTCCTATCGGTTGCCCCTTTTGTTCTGATATCACAGAACAAACCGTATCGCCTTCATTTATCACATTGCTTATCCCCCAGCTTTTTCCCAGTATCACCGTTCCGTTGCTGCTGCTTTTAATTAAGTATTTGGCTTCCCATATTTTCAGGCTGTTTATCATGTTCTCGTATGCCAGTTCCAAGGCTCTCCGGTTCAGTGCTACTTCCTTTTTGTGTTCCATTCTCAGGTCGAATAGCTGCCGTCTGGTGTTCAGTATATTCATTTCATTCTTTTCCGGCTGCTTATTCAGCAATGCCAGTTCCTCTTTCAGGAATCCTTCCTTTTGCCGGAATATGTCAAATTCGTCATAAATCAGGCAGGTGCGCACGGCATTTGTGAACTGCCCGTAAGCACCGGTCATTTCTCCCATGATGAGGTCGAATGGAAAACTGTTCAGATATTTTATGTCGTTGGTGCGGTAATATGTTTCCACGTCTCCCAGTACCCGGCAGAATCTTTTCACATCCTGCATGGAGGCTGTGTTGCGCAGAATGCCCAGTGTGTCGTTGAGTTTCACCTTTTGCCGGTCTTCTACGAAGAAACGGTCTATTATCCCCGATTGGTTTGCCGTTATCCATGCTGTCTTCGATAGGTCGTCGATGGCTATGCCTGTCCTCACAGTGTCCGGATACGAGAACAGGGCGGCGAAGGTTATCAATAGTACTATCAACCCGTAGATGATGTGGCTTCCCGTATGTATCAGCCAGTTGGGCATATCGCCCAGTATGTCGTTGTTCTCGCGGCTGTACAGTTCCACTTTGTCGGCCTCGTTGTTTTCCGGTTTATAGATTTCTTCCATGAGGTGTTTTTTTGTTTGTATTAAGCATTCAGTTCCAGTTGGTTTTTCACCAATCCGTAGTAGTCTCCCTGACGGGATATCAGCGTTTCGTGGTTGCCCTGTTCGGTGATGTTTCCATCTTTCAGTACCACAATTTGGTCGGCATTCCTCACGGTGCTGAGGCGGTGGGCTACGATGACTACTGTGCGGTCTTTGAAGAACTGGTCCAGATTCCGTTGGATGGTTTTCTCATTATCCGTATCCAGTGCGTTGGTTGCCTCGTCAAAGAACAGGTAATCGGGGTTGCGGTAGATGGCTCTGGCTATCAGTATGCGCTGTTTCTGTCCCTGGCTCAATCCTTGTCCGGTGTTGCCTATGCGGGTGTTGTACTTCAAGGGCAGGCTTTCGATGAAACTGCGTATGTTGGCCATGTCTACGGCATAGATCAACTTCTTCTTGTCTACGATGTCATCTTCGGGGGCTATGTTGTTGGCTATGGTATCATTGAAGATGAAGCCCTCCTGCATTACTACTCCGCAATGCTTGCGCCATTGCTTGAAGCTGAGGTCTTGCAATGACTGTCCGCCTATGCTCACCTTTCCCTCTGTGGGCGGATAGAATCCCAGCATCAGCTTTATCAGGGTTGTTTTTCCGCTTCCGCTTAGCCCTACGATGGCGGTCGTCTTTCCTGCGGGGATATCCAGCGATATTCCTTTGATAATCTTCTTCGATTTCTCCGAGCCGTAGGTGAAGAATACATTCTGCAACTGTATGGGCTGGTTACCCATTACTTGTTCCGCATTTTCCTGACCATCTTCCTCTTCATTGGGTTTGCTGTGTATCTCACCCAGACGTTCCAGGCTGAGCTGTGCATCTTGTGCCTGCTGCATGAAGGATACGAATTGCTCTATCGGACCCTGCATCTGCCCGATGATGTATTGTATGGACAGCATGATACCCAGTGTGATGTCGCCGTTCAGTACGGCAGTGGCAGATAGTACGGTGATAAGTATATTTTTCACTTCATTGATGAGCACGGCGCCCACTTGCTGCCATTGTCCCAGGTTGAGCGACTTGATATTGATTTGGAACAGGGAAGCCTGTATGTTCTCCCATTCCCATCTTTTCTGTTGTTCGCACCCCAGCAGCTTGATGTCCTGCATGCCGTATATCATCTGCATCAGGTTGTCCTGATTGACGGACATTTGCTCGAAGTTTTTCCGGTTGAGGTCGGCGCGCTTGCGCATGAACAGTTTCACCCAGCCGACGTAGAGGATGCTGAAGAGGAGAAAGAGGAAGAATATTTTCAGGTTGTACACGGCAAGCACTGCACCGAAGATGATGATGGTGATGGTGGCAAACAAGATGCTCAACACGGACTGGGTGAGGAACATTTCTATGCGTTTGTGGTCTTCGATGCGGCGGATCAGGTCGCCTGCCAGCTTACTGTCGAAGAAGCGCATGGGCAGGCGCATCAGCTTGACGAGAAAGTCCGATATCAGGGCTACATTGACGCGTGTACTGATGTGCAGCAGGATGCAGCGGCGGATAACTTCGATCAGCGTGCGGCTGAACACCAGCATGAGTTGTGCAGCCAGTATGAGTTGGATGAAGTTGAGGTTGCGGTGACCGATGCCTTGGTCTACGATGGTTTGCGTGAGGAAGGGGAAGGCGAGTTGCAATACACTGCCTGCCAGAAGGCCAACTATCAGTTGGACTATCATTTTACGGTAAGGATGTACGTAGCGCAGCAGATGCCACAGTGATATGCCTTCGTATTTGATGGGTGTTGTTTCGTAGAATTGCGGGGTGACATCGAGCAGCATGGCTATGCCTTTTTCTATGCCGCCTTGCGTGGTGCTGATCCAGCATTTCCTCAATTCCTCTTCTTCATATTTCAGCAAGCCGTAAGCCGGATCGGCAATATAGAAATAAGTTTTCCCTTTCTTTTGAACGATTTTGTAGAGCACCACGAAGTGTATCTGATTCCAATGCAGAATGCAAGGCAGCTTGGATTGTTGCTTCAGTTTTTCGAGGGTGGTGCGTATGCCTGTGGCACGCATACCTATGCTGGCGGCGGCTTCGCTGATGCCTTGCATATTGACTCCGGTGCGCTGTATGAACGATTGCTCGCGCAGTTGCTGCACGGAGAATTTCTTTCCGTGGTATCGGGCAATCATTCGCAGGCACGAGGGGCCGCAGTCCATACCGTCCAACTGTTTATAGAAGGGGAATTTCATAGTAGGCTGGTTTTATTGATTCTGAAATTGCTGGCAATTGTTGCAACACTTTCCACCCATCAAAGTGCAGAAATCTTTCTCTCCGTAGTAGTATGTCTGGTTATAGCAGTTATAGAGTATATCCAGCATCAAGTCTTTGCGCAGGAAGGTTAGGTACTCGAAGAGGGCGGATCGGGATAGATTCAACTTTTCTGCAAATTTCTCAGGGGTGCCTGTACGTCGATGTGCAATCAACGTATTCATATAAATGATTTTCTGTAGGTCGACGTTTTTCATAATCGGTGTGTTTTAGAGTTGTTATTAAGGGAAAAGGGAAAGAAAAAGGAGAGGCTGAATCTTAGCCTCTCCTTTTTGTGTTAAAGCTGGAATATACCTTGCAAGTAACCACCGTAATCGTTGCTGATTTCGATAGTGTAACTACCTTGAGGTAAGCTGTCGAGAGAAATAGAAACAAAAGATGTTTCGGGAGCTGTAAAATCACGTTGCCATACGGGTTGGCCATTGGCGTTGACGATAGTGATGTTTACGTCATAGTTAGGGGAGGTGCATTTCAAAGTTAGTTGGTTGCTGCTGATGGAGGCGGTGAAGGGGATGGGAGAGAGGCTTCTTGTTTTTGACATCCATTTGCCTTCAAAAACGACCTCTGACTCAGTATAAGAACCTCTGATTTCTGCCTGTATTGGCTGCGTTGGCAAGCTACTTATAATAAAGAACATGCAGATTGATAAATAACATACATAGTTTCTCATAATTGATTGTCTTTTGATTTTCTGAAAACAAAATTAGCGGTTAATTATTGAATTATTATGGACACAATATGGACATGTTGATCTTGATAACTCGCTAATAAATAGAAAAGTATGAAAAAACTTTTATTCGAATCTGGACATGCTATGATTTAATACTCCCATATCCAGATATCAATGAGCTGTGATTTGTCGAAGCTGTTTCCAAGTTCCTTTATAATCTGCTCTTTTATTCGTTGTTTCCGTTTAGAGACAGAAGCCGGAGAAATATTCAGTATCTCTGCCATGTTGGATACAGAAATGCGCAACTTAATAAGGCAACATACTTGCAGGTCATTATTGGTGAACGATGGGAATTGTTCTTTTAGGCGGAGAGTGAAGTTGTTGTATAGCTTATTTATATTTTCTTCCACTTCCGCCCATTGAACGATTGTGAGTTGTTTGGGTGATTTTATGAGAGAATCCAACGGCTTGATATATGGAATTAGTAATTTGCACAAGAATTCTTCACGGTTACGCAAGCGTGAATTTTCTTCTGCCATAACATCGAAAGACGTTAATTGCATTTTGAGTTTTCCTTGCATATCTTGTGAATATTCCGCCATGTTCTGTTGTAGTAGAATGGTTTCTTTTTGTAGATTCTCATTCTTTCTTTTGAGTTCATCCAATCCGTTTTGTTGTTCCATCATTGTCTCATGCAATCCTTCGTTTGCAGCCAACTGCTCAGAGAGTTGCATTATATGTACTCTATTCTGCGCCATTTGCATTTCATTTTCATGTATTTGCAGACTGTAGATGCGAAGCTGTTCTTCCTGCATCTGGATGGTACGTTCTTTTTGTATCAACTTACGCTGATAGAGGAAAATGAGGCATGCTATGATTATTACTATAAATAATAGAATATATAAGCTGTTCCGTATAATCTTCTCGTTTTCTATTTGCAATGTCTTTTTTTCGTTCAGTAGCTTTTCATGATCATACTTCTCTTTCATTGCTATGATTTCTTTGCCATGTTTTATTTTGGTAATTGAATCTATGCATGTGTAGAACTTATCACAATATGTCATAGCTTTGGCATAATTTTGAGGAGTAGTACGGTTTAAATAATACAGTGATTGATATGCACCACATACCGTATATATATTATCTGAAGTGGCGGCTTTGTCAAGATAGTATTGAGCGGAGTCATTCATTTTTAGCTGACGATAGATATCTCCCACTGTTAGATAGTTTGGCAGGGATTCTTTATCTTTATTTATATGTAATGCTTCTAAGGCATATTCAAGAGCTTGTTTGTAATCTTTTGAATATGCTGCGCAAACAACTGCAAGTTCATTTAATGCAATAGTAGCTGAGATTTTATCATCTGCTTTTCTTGCAATATCTAATGCATCCTTATAATAGCTAATGGATTTGTTCACATCTGGTTTTATAGAATATGCTCTACCTAAGTATGATAAAGCAGATGAAATGTATACTTTATTATTTGATGACTTTGCAAAGTCATAAGCTTTTTGAAATGCAGTAATTGCATAATCTACTAAAGAGCGATATACATATATGTCTCCTATTCCGGCATATATTAAATGTGCCAATTGATAATCTTTCGTCTTTTCTATTTCTGTAGCAGCTTCTAAATAATATTTCAAAGCAGTTTCAGCGTCGTGTTTCTCATCATTATAGTATATACCTTCCAGATAGCCCGCAAGTGCTTTCCTTTGTGGATTTTCTTGTTGTTGAAAATACTTATAACCAATTGATATTAAACTGTCAGATTCCAGTTCTACATAATTCTTTATTTTCGCTTGCGATAGTAGCAGACACCACGTAGCATATTGATATTTATCAGCGGCCTTGGGTGGTGTCATTTTTTCAAGAATATGTAGTGCGCTATCGGGATATGCATACATACAATTTTCTGCTTCCGCCAGTTCAGGAAGTAGAGTTGGTGAAGACTCCGTGTGGGTGTTTGTGCATGATAGTACAAGTAAAATCCCCCAGATACAAATAATATATTTATTAGATAAGAACATAGTAGTAATCTATTTGAAAGCAAAAATAAATTATTTCTTGAAAAAAGCAAAATGTTGTACTACATTCTTTTGTTCGTCACTTCATTTTTTTTTGAGATGTCTAATGAATCGTTTACCATGGGGTAACAAATAATCACTTCCCGACACGGTGGAAACAGAAATAATGCTTACCTTTGTGCGTAAGCAGAAAAAAACAGAAGTCATGGAACAGAAAGACAAATATATACGTTTTGATTGGGCGGTGAAGCGCTTGCTACGCAACAAAGCCAACTTCGGCGTACTCGAAGGCTTCCTCACCGTGTTGCTGGGCGAGCCTATCCGCATCGTCGAGATACTGGAAAGCGAGGGCAACCAGCAACGTGAAAGCGAGAAGTTCAACCGTGTGGACATCAAGGCGCGCAATAGCAAGGATGAAATCATCATCGTTGAGGTGCAGAACACGCGCGAAATATACTATCTGGAGCGTATCCTCTTCGGCGTTGCCAAGGCCATCACGGAGCATATCGAACTAGGAGAACTTTACTCGGAAGTGAAGAAAGTGTACTCCATCAGCATTCTCTATTTCGACATCGGCAAGGGGAACGATTACTTGTACCACGGTCAGAACTCCTTTGTGGGCGTGCATACGGGCGATTTTCTGGAGGTCACTACCAAAGAGAAGGACGCCATCGTGCGCAAGCTGCCTGCCGAAATCTTCCCCGAATACTTCCTGATTCGTGTGAATGAGTTCAACAAGGTGGCCGTCACCCCGCTTGAGGAATGGATAGAGTATCTGAAAACCGGTATCATCCGCCCCGACACGAAAGCTCCCGGACTGGAAGAGGCACGCCGCAAACTGATTTATTATAATATGGACAGGGCGGAACAACTGGCGTATGACGAGCATATCAATGCCGTGATGATTCAGAATGATGTGCTGAGTACGGCGGCAGCGGAAGGTAGACAGGAAGGCAGACAAGAGGGTAGAGAGGAAGGTAGACAGGAAGGCATGCAGAAAGGCAGACAGGAAGAGAAAATAGAGAACGCCCGAACAATGAAATCTTTGAATATCTCCTCTGAGGTCATCCATCAGGTGACGGGTTTACCCCTCAAAGACATAGAAGAATTATAAATAGCATAAGATACTATTCATTTTCGTCTCGCCCGATTTTCGTTTTATGAAAAGCAGGCGGGACGTTCTGTTTTCCGGCGTAGAGACAGAGACATGAACCTGCCTGGTACGTTGCTTTGGGCTATAAGATAAAAGGCTTTCAGCCTTGAGCTGCACAATGAATGCGTGTTTAATTCAAATCGTCACTCTTGAAGTAAGAGGTAGATATATAGCATGTTATCAGTGCTGATAGCAGTGACGATAAGTGCTGACAAGTGTTTTGTCGTCACTGTTTTTGTTCTGTTTAAATCCAATAACTATAACAAGCAATGTCATGATGCAAAACTAGCAATCTTGTAATGCGGAATATTGCTAGTTTTGCATCATGACATTGCTTGTTATGTTCCGTTTAAGGCTTCTGGGTGGGTTACCGTATTATTTTTCGCAGACTATTCTTGAAAAAGTATAACAATATTAAGACCAATAAAAGGCTTATTAGGGGTCAAAATAGGTTCAGGGTCACTTATAACCCCATTTA
>NZ_CBVI010000031.1 GCF_000513195.1 Bacteroides timonensis
TAGGTCGTTTTTATTTGTATCAGCCAATATAATGCTAATATACAGATAGTTGACTTTTTTAGACTTTTGCAAAAAACGTATTTCAGTAGATTTGGAATATTACAATCCGAACAAACCTTAAACAGGTAAATATTTAATACAAAAAATAAAACAATAAAGCGGAAGTGATAAAGAGTGAATAATAAATTCTTTATTCCTTAGTAGTTTAGCACTATTATAGTATGTTTTATTTACATCTATTTTAAATATCTTATTCATTTAAGCAGGATTTGGGGGTATAAGTGACCCTGAACCTATTTTGACCCTTAAATAGTACACTTTTTGTCTTTTTTTGAGGCATAACAGATTGATATACAATTATTAATCATCAGAGAATCATTTTATCCATGAGTTCACTTCATACACGCTGTTTTAGAAGAAAGTAAGAACCGACTTTCTGATTGTCAAAAGAAAAAGCGCAACATGCGTTCGCAGCTAATTTATCACTTCAGCAAAAGTTAAGAAGTTAAGTTTCGTAAGTACTGTTTTTTAGGAGTTAAAGAAGTTAGAGGTGTTAAAGAAGTTAAGCCAATAGTTCGTATTACCGTTTCAGCTGTTATAAACAGGAGTATCGGCTTAACTCCTGAATATCATAACTTGCGAAACTTTAGTTAATAACTGTAATCAGTGTTTTTAAAGAATAATAGCTACGTTTTTTAAGAATGTTCTCCGCGTTTATTAACAGCGCAAAAAACGGTAATTAAACCTGATTTGGATATATTTCAACAAAAAAGGCAGTAATCCTTGTGAGGAAATACTGCCTTTACTTCTTTTATACTCGTTGCTATTTAGGGTGGAATTCACCTGAATTAGCTATAGCCAACCTGAATAGCTTGGGAGTAAGCTATCAGTAATTATATATTTGATATCTGTTTTTTTGAAAATATTGTCAGAATTATTACTTTTATGATGCTTTGCTGTAAGGATATTGCGGTATTCTTTGGAATAGAACGTTTTGGAAAATACATTCCGGTAAGTTCCGAGAAAAGAAAAGGTAAGTTTTTCCATTTGCTAAAGTTTTAGGTTTATATTAGAGTTTTGTTTTTTAACTTTTACAAAGATACTACATCAGAAAGGTGAAGTCAAGTGTTTCAGTCCTCATTTTAAATCGTTTTTCTATTTATGATGCTAATCTTTTGATTAATAGTATTTTTCAATTCCGCCAAATCCTGCTATTGTTTTATTGTCTTTTGTTTTGCTAATGAAGTTGTTTAACCGCTTCTCAAATTCTTCAGGACGTTTTCTCGCAGCTTCGATGTACGCTATTCGGATTCGCTTATATGCTTCGGAAAAAGGCTGATAGTTTTTCCATACCGCTTTATCTTCTTTCAATTTATCAATTATATCATTGGGAAAAATGAAAGGCTCAGATAAAATACTTCGCGTTTTCTCTTTAAATTTTGGGTGTATCATTTTATTTTCCAATAGCCATTTAAGTCTTTCTTTGTTGGCTTGCGAGTAAGTGCTTTTAGGGTTTCTGGGTGTGAAACGCTGAATTTTATGATCTTTGTCAAGTGGTTTGGTTATACTGTCAATCCAATCGAAGCAAAGGGCTTCTTCAACGGCATCATTGTATAAAATGCTTTTTTTGCCGGACGACTTATGGGGAAATACGAACCATATTTCACAGGAGGTTTCAAAGTTGTCCATTAACCACTTTCTCCAATCTTCTCGATTTTCAAAATACTTTATTTTATTTTCTGTAGTCATAGCAAGTTATTCAAACTAATCATTTTACTGCTTTACTTTCGTGGTAATGAAGCATTTCGCAATTTACATTTTACCTTAACAATTTCTGTATGTAGCGCAGCTATCATTTTATACGATGCTAAAAACATGCAGGTTCCGATAGCTTAATGGCTTATTATAGCTGCCAAAAATACTAAATCTTGGAGAAACAGCCTCAATTATCTTTTAAAACCTTTGCCATGATTTGTTTGAGTATACCTTAATATATAAGAAACCGCACGGGCTTGATGCGGAAATATATTTATTTTCTCAATATTTTATCCAGTCCTGTTAAAGTGGACTAACACTACTTATATTTGCGATGTAAGGTTTATCAATATTGTTTTATTTAAAATTGTCGAATTATGAAAAATGATGAGAAGAAGATTCAGTTACCTGAAGAATTGGTTCTTGAAAATGTAGAAGAAGTCATCAGTAATGATGATGCGGAAAAACTGGAAGGCGGAATTGGTTTCACTAATAATAGTGAAGATGAAATAGCCAGACCTACTGAAGATATACATGGAATAGCTGTTTGCTGCGGGGTTTAGTATGTAAGCAAGATGAAGCAAAAGTAAATCCTCAATTTAGATTCAATTCTTTTGGAACAGATTGACTTTACTTGTGCTTTTAATGCAATAATAATCAAATTGTTTTATTTTAATTTTTAGTGTTATGAAAAATGAAGAGAAAAAGGCTAAAGCCTTGGAAGATGAAAAAAAGGTTCAATCTTCTCAAAATGTGACTCCTGAAAAGGAGGAAGACATTATCAGTAATGATGATGCGGAAAAGCTGGAAGGTGGAGTTGGTTTCTCCAATGGTGAAGATGAACTTTCAAAACCTTGTGATAGTGTATTCGGAGTAGTAGTTTGTTGTGGGTAAGGTGGGTTTAATAACTTAATCTTAGATAAAAGGTACTCGAAAGGAGTACCTTTTTAAATTAGTTATTCATACTTATTGGATATTGTGATAAAAAATATCATAAGTTTTTTTCATTCTTATATAAAATGATGTATTATGATTATAGATGATTTAAGTACCAAATATACATTAGCTAATAATTGGATATTAAGAACAGATCCATATTATAAATCAAGAGAGTATTCCGTTTATGATATTAATTCTCGGTTGACCTTGTATGTGACAAGATCATGTTACATACTTTTAAAGATATTCAGTCAACGGGCTTTGTCTTTCTCTGATTTATATAGTGCTATCGAGAAAAAGAATATTGAAGTTGATTGGGATGGTTTCGAATACCTTTGTAATAAGATAGCTCCTTTAAAATTCTTAGTACAATCGGAGGTTCCCTTATATAAAAATGACAACTTTGTATGTGGAGATGGGGGCAGTGGGTATGATGTTCCGGTTGCCTCGACTCCGTTTAGTGCGGAATTGCATTTTACGCATAGATGCAATTTGAGATGCAAACATTGTTTCCAAAATTCTTCTCCTGATAGTAGTTTGTATACTGAGCTTGGAGTATCAGAGTGGCTTGGCATCTTTGAACAATTAGAATCGTGCAAAATGCATCATATCACTCTTTCGGGTGGTGAAATTATGTTTCATCCGCATTTCTCTGATGTGTTTAATGAGATTGTTAACCGGAAAATTAGTTATAGTGTTTTGACTAATGGAACTTTGGTGAATAATCATAACGTTGAGGCTTTGTCAAGGAAGAATGTATCATCAACCATATCTTTAGATGGTCATTCAGAAGAAATACATGATAAAATACGAGGAAAAGGGGCATATAATAAGGTTATAAAGAATATAAAACTTCTGGTTGAGCATGGAGCAAAAGTTTCATTGGCATATACTATTAATTCTTATAATTATCCGTATTTAAAAGAGGCTATTGAATTGGCGCATTCTTTAGGGGTGAAAGGGTTACTTTTTTCGTTTACTGATGGGATTGGAAGAGCAAAAGAAAATTTAAGTTTGGTTTTGTCAATTTCGCAACGTGAAGCCGCAAAACAAAATTTCTCTCAACTGGAGGAAGTATATCGTGATGCATTGGAATTGTCGATGGTTGAATTTGCAGTTCCAAAACGTGTTTTGAAATTTGATGATAAAGTTTTCTGTACAGCAGGAACGACTCATATCGGAATCAGTTCAGATGGGAAGTTATACCCATGTGTATATGCTTTTGGTTATGAGGAATTGGTCGTAGGAGATCTTACGAAAGAAAATTTGAAAGATATCTGGGAAAATAGAGAAAAGTGGAAAATGTTTCGAGGTGGATTTAGCCTGGAGAAAATTGATACTTGCTCTACTTGTGCCCTGAATCGCAAATGTGCATTGCGGAATTGTAGGTTGAGGAGCTATGCAGAAGGGAGAAGTTTTTATAATAAACCTATTGAATGTGCTATCGATTATTCTGTTGCTTTATAATATTTTCAAACTAAAAACTACTGAAAATGAGAATGAAACTATCTTTATGTTTATGCCTTCTAATGGGGGCGGCATTGCAATTGTATGCACAAACAACGATGACAGGCAGAGTGGTTGATGAGCAACAACAACCTGTTCCTTATGCAAATGTAGTATTGCTCTCTTTGCCCGACTCCATGTTTGTACAGGGTATGGTAACTGATAACGATGGCCAATTCAGGCTTGAAAATGTGAAGTCGATAAAGGATAAAATAGTGCAAATATCCTATATCGGATACGAAACTGTAAGCTGTAGATGCGTAGGGGCTGACATTGGTACTATTGCTTTAGTTGCCGACGCCATTATGTTGGATGAGGCTGTGGTGACAGCAAGCCGCGTAGTTCATCAGTTAAAGAATGGAAATCTGGTGACGGATGTGGCCAACTCTCCTTTATCCAAGGAACATAATACAATGGATATTCTGAAGAAAGTTCCCGGCATGACAATGAATAGAGGAAACTTGGAAGTATTTGGTACCGGAGCACCGATAATATACGTAAATGGCAGGAAGGTGAACAGTAGTGATGAATTGTCAATACTTGATCCTAAAAATATAAAAGATGTGGAACTTATCACGAATCCAGGGTCAAAATATGATGCAGAAGGGAAGGCTGTACTGAATATCAGAACATTGGTGCGAGATGACGGGTGGAGTGCTAAAGTGGATCTTACGGCAAAACAAGGTCGTAGATTCAGCAATAATGAAGCGGCTAATTTTGTGTTTAAGAATAAAGGACTGACACTGACGGGTATTTATAGCTTTACTGATATGCGTGTGAAGTCTGAGCAGTTGTTTAAGAATGAATTACAGGATGATGAAAAGGCTACTTGGAGTTATGATGATTTATTAAATTCACGTTCTAATATCAAGCAGCACAATTACCAATTAAGTGTGGATTATTCATTGAATAAAAACCATGCACTCGGTGTACGGTATGACGGTAATGCGAATACCTGGAAAAGTAATTCGGACGACAAGAATGTAGCACTGAAGAATAGTGAGTATTATACAGAAGTGAATTCCGCCAGTCGGTATAAAACTACAGGGCATATTCATCATGGAAATGCATTCTATTACGGACAATTATCAAAGCAATTGAGACTTGAAGTGAATATGGATTATGTAGATAAAAAGAACGATCAGAACCAGCATGTTGAAGAAGTGAGTGACATGGATAGTAGAATTGTTAATATAAATACGATAACGGATAGTAAGTTGTATGGAAGCAGACTGGACTTGATTTATGATTTTAACCGTGGTGGAAAGCTTTCCATCGGAGGTGAGTTCAGCAAAGTTGATGTAGACGGTCTTTTGGATAATCGTGATGAAATAGTGCAGAATTCGAAATTCAATAACAGGGAAAAGAAGTGGGCAGGGTATGCGATGTATGATGTTGTACTGGGAAAGATATTTTTGAATGCGGGTGTACGTTATGAGAATGTGCATTCCGATATGAATAACCTGTTGGATGCTTCGGAAAATATATCGAAAACATATAAAGACTGGTTTCCCAGTCTTGCTTTAACTACGTCATTGGGAAAGGTAAGGACGAGTTTGTCGTATGCTGTCCGTACTACCCGTCCTGCCTTTGATGTTTTGAACAGTAAGGCATATTATTCAAACCGTTTTTTTCAACAATATGGTAATCCGCAGATAAAGCCTCAACAGTCTCACAATATTCAAGCTTCTTTCAATTATCGTTTTCTCAATGTCCGTTTAGGATATAGCTATATCAAAGATTTTATAGGTTCTGTGCTCAGTTCTCAGGATAATATCTTAATTTCCAGTTGGAAAAACTATAATAAAGCACAACAACTCAGTGCCAATGTCAGTGCTTCGAAAACATATAGTTTTTGGAATGTTACATTGGCTACGGGAATTGTAGCACCATTTATTACATTGGATTATAAAAGGGAAGACTATAAGAATAATACTCCGAAAATATATGTACAGTTGAATAATTATTTAACCTTACCAGCTAATTTCGGAATTACTCTGGACTTTATGTATACGAATGGTGGTAGTAAAAATATATGGAAGTTTAAACCTACTTATACGTTAGATATTGGAGTGCGTAAGTCGCTTTGGAAAAAACGCATCGATATCGGTTTACAGGCAAATGATTTGTTTCAGGGCCTAATTTACAAATATGATTCGCGTATCAATAATGTAACTTTCTATCAGCGTGAAGATCAGGATAGACGTAATATTTCTGTAAGCGTTGTCTATCGCTTTAATAATCTGAAGAGTAAATATCGTGGTAAGGGATCGGCAAATGATGAATTACGACGTTTATAGTGATAGAGATTGAGTTATTACGTCAGCTATCGTGATTATGATGACCGCTATGTAAATGAAGAACAGATTTTTGAGATACCCGGCAACAAAAAGAGAAATCGTATATTGGATGGTATTTCCACTCCCTTCAATTATGTGGATCATAGCATGGAGGCCACCTATAACCTGACAAAGCCGGATAAGTATGTATTCAACGCCATGTTTGTTACCAGTCTATTTGATTCGCCACACGCTGACTTTGGACAACGGATACACGAAAGCGGCAAAGAGGATTTGTACAGCTACACGCGTGCTATAAACAAATCATCTTCACTCTCTCTGGACTTGTATTATAAGCAGTCTTTATCGGGAAAGCAGGAACTGATGTTCAATGTGGTAGGAACGTATATCAGTTCGGACTATGAACGTGGTTACAAGGAGTATGTCGATACTCCTGAAAATCCGTTGTCTGTTGTACGATTATAGTACGGATGGTGCCCGCCACTCACTGATAGGTGAGGGCGCTTACAAAAAATCTTTTGAGAAAGTGCGTTTGTCTGCCGGCTTGAAGTATCAGCAGGCATATACGCGCAACCGCTATACAGGGTCGGTAGATGAAACTGCGGATATGCATAACTCAAATCTTTATGCTTATACACAGGTGCAGGGGCAATGGGCGAAATTGAATTATGGAGTGGGTGTGTCACGACAGACATTTGACGAGTCGGGCGAAGGTTTTACGTTTTATACCTTTCGTCCCGTAGTGCAACTTTCTTATCCGGTGTTTAAGGGAGCCTCATTGCGCTACACCTTCAATAGTTATCCGTCGTTGCCTTTGCTTTCGTCACTGAGCGATATACAGCAGCAGTGACGGATATAGAAGTGAATCGCGGCAATCGTGAGCTTGATCCTTATCGCTCTTATAATAATCGTATGCAATTCTCGTGGGGGAATAAGATAATAAGTACGCAACTTACCGGGAGTTATCTGTATAGCAAAAATCCTATTATGCAGCAGATAGAAAGGGTGCATTTTGAGGATGGAAATTATGAGTTCCAATATGGTATTGCCAATCAGAAAAGCTACTTGAAACTAAACGGGCAGTTGTATGTAGAGATAAATATAATTCCGGATATTCTTTCAGTAAGTGGTTATGGAGGTATGAATAGATTTGAAAGTAAAGGGCGTCTGTATTCGCATACTTACACTGCTTGGTATGCAGGTGGTGATATTTCACTGAATTATAAGAACTTCTCTTTCTATGGCGACATCAGCAACCGTTATGAATCTCTTTGGGGGAAGGCTGTGAATTACGGAGAGAAAAGCTGTTCGTTACAGTGTTCGTATAAATGGAAGACACTGAATTTTGGCGTTGGTATGCTCTATCCGTTTATGTCCGAGGGTTGGAGCGCAGGTTCAAAGCTGATGAATAATCTTGTAATAAAAAAAGAATGGATTTACATTAAAGACAATGGCAATATGTTTGTGTTTACCTGTTCATGGGATTTCAATAGCGGACGTCAGCATAAAGCAGGGAAAAAGACGATGAATAATGTGGATAAGGAGATGGGAATTGTACAGTAACTGTTGGATAGCAGGTGCATATGAATATTCCGATTCCAGAAAACTATTAGTATCCTTATGCAGTATTTCACAATTTCTTGCATTTCTTAAAAGGTGAGACTGCTTACATACTAAAAAACTAAAATATGAAAAACAAGTTATCCGTTTTACTGGCACTACTTTTTTTGCTTTGTACGGCAATGTGCTGCGAGGAATTTGAGGAATACATTCCCTGTCAGGTGACCTTAACCGGAATAGGTAAGGTGGAACACTTGGATAATGCCGGAAGCGTGCCTGTTGCTCCGGTGGGCGGAGTGGTGTCTCGCCAGGCATATATGTTGCGGATACCCTTGGACTTTGAATATGAGAAAGAGATTGTAGAGGGAACATATTATGAGTATATCCTGACTGATACCATCGCCAATATACAGATTATCTCACTTACCGCTTATGATGAATCCCATCTTGCCGGTACGGATGTGAACGAACTTTTCATGGACTATCCTTTGCGTCAGGAGGATCAATTGACAGATTATAAATACGGTTATATGTATGGGACTGTTTTTTATAAGATACCCCGTACACTCCCTCAAGCCGGAGTGCATCGGTTTAAAGTCGTAGTGACGACCCGCAAAGGGGAAGAGTTTATCAAAGAAACGGATGAGATCACCATGCAATAAATGAAGAAGCAATGAGAAAGCTATTTATCACTTTGCTGGCAGTGGGGCTGCTGAGCATTATGGGCGGACAGGCACAAAATAGAAATTCACGTCATCAGCTTGACTTAACCACCGGAGTATCCTGTCATTTTCAGAGTGGGGAATCCTGGATTTCTTCTTCTCCTGTTCCCGTCATGAGCTTTGCTTATACTTTCTATGTACTTCCACACTGGGGAATCTTCTCTTCCATGAGTTCAGCCCCCCTCATCAGAGAAGGAAATGGGAATAAGTTGAGAAAACCTTATGAAAATGACCATTTCGTAAAAGATGCGTATGACTTTGATGATGGAATCGGTTTATCTATGGCTTTCGGCATTGCCTACCGGCTGAATAAACCGGTATGGGATTTACAGTTGCGCTTGGGATATTACATGGTTGATGCAGAGGAACATTCTTCTCATTTTTATGTGAAAGAAAAGAATTCCAATGTAGTACGTTGGATTAATTATGATCAGTCATTCTCTACAGAAGCCGGTGGTTTGATGAGTGCTATTCAGACTTCAGCTATGTTGTCGAGGCGTATCTGGCGCAAACTCCATTTTTTGGTGGAGGCCAAATATATCTTCCTCCCTGAACGGGCTACGCAGACTTTTGAAAAGAGAAACCTGCTGACAGGAGAGATTGAGGATAGCTACTCGAAACGTGTACGTGTGCACTATCTGGAGATGGCATGCGGAATTAGCTGGCATTTATAATCTTTATACCATATCGTCTCCCGTCTTCACCACAGCCACTTTCAGAGTCTTATGGAAAGGGATGAAAGCGGAAACCACTGCGATAACCAATGCGGCAATCAGCAGATAGCCGATTACAGTCTTGATGCCCAGTAGCAGGCTCTGTTGCTGAAGCGTGGAATAAAAGTTATTGGCAGCTAACTGGCTGGCTTCATCGTATCCGTGTCCCTGCGCCAAGGCACTGTTCATGGCTTGCGCATAGCGGGAGGAAGCCAGTGGATTAGTGAGCGTCATGTGTTCAGAAAGGGTATTCATCCCCTTAATTTGTAAGTAATAGAGCAGGTTACTGAAAAAAGAAGCGGATATTGCCGGAGCCAGCACAGAGCGGAGGGATATCAGAAAGAAAGCGTTAGACAGCATGAGCTTAGGGTCCAAATCTTCTACTACATATACACCGAAGGCTATGAAAAGAGTCATCATCCCCAGTCCGCGGAGGAAAACCGGAAAGTAAAGCATCTCGTAAGTGGAGTAGGGCGTGATGCCGAAGTAGAGGATGACCAGATAGATGACGTAGCAGAACATTCCTCCGGAAATGAGATAGCGGAACCGCCATCGCTGCCATCTGAACCACCAGAAACAGATGATGGCTCCCACAATGAATCCCGGTATAAGCATCAGACTGAGCGAATTGGCATGTACGCTGTCTACGCGGATAATGCTGTTCAGGTAATTGGTAATCAGGGAACTGCTAGCACTGAAAAACATGACCAATACCATGAAAGTGTATCCGATGATGGATTTATGGTGATGGAGTGGTTTCAGGCTGACGTATGGCTTCTCCTGTGTCCGTTGCCGGTGGACGAAAAGGTAAATCAGTATGGGGATGGCAATCGTATAAATCCGTATTTTGGGAGAGGAAAACCAATCTAATGTCTTTCCATAGGTAAATATGTAAATGCTGAAAAGCAATGCAGCGGCTATGATAAACATGCTTCTTCCGTCGATTTCTTTGTAAGGGATGCGCATGGGGCGCTTGGCATACCGGAAAAACAACAGGATAAAGATAATGGCAATCAGCATCAGCAGGATTGTAAAGTAATACATGTACTGCCACTGATAGTAATAGGCCAATTGTGCCGTCAGCGCCATGGATATTTGTCCGCCGGAGAATACGATGGGGTAGAAGTAGGCGTAGAATTCACTACGCACATTCTTCGGACTGAAGAACGGGCGTACCTGAATAATAAACTCCAACATAATGAAAGCTTTCAGGAAGCCGATGAAGAAGCTGCATATAATGGTGATGTCCATATTGCCAACCTGGGCGCAGATGTAGCTGAGAAAGATTTGCAGGATCAGGTCGGTAAGCAGCATCGTCTTTGGAGTGGCGATCGCACGAATTTTAGGAATGATGGGATAAGCTACCGCCATACCTGCCGCTGCCGCATAATACCCCATTGTGATGTCTTCGCTGAGTATCCCGAGGGTACTGCTGACTTCCAGCATGCTTCCCGTATAGGTTCCGTTGAGCATAATGATAGGGAACATCACCACGAACATAGTGACGATACCCAGCCATTGCGGTACCCAGGGGCGGAGTGGAAGGTTCAGTTTTACCATCAGTGGACTTCCTTATTTTCTCAGTGCTTCGGTTTCTACCATCATGCCTGCGCGGAGGCTTTTCATCTCTTCGGGAGTGGCGTCGTCCAGCTCGATGCGAACGGGAATGCGTTGCTGCACTTTGACGAAGTTGCCGGCGGAGTTATCAGTCGGAACCAGGGCGTACTTGGAACCGGTTGCTTCGGATATGGCGGTAACTGTTCCGTGAAAGATCTGCCCGCGGAAAGCATCGACCTTGATGCGTACTTTCTGCCCGATGTAGATGTGGGAAATCTGCGTTTCTTTGTAATTGGCGGTGATCCATTTGTCGTTGCCCCGTACAAGATAGGAGATGGTTTGCCCGGCTTGTACGAATTGTCCCGGTTCGAGGGTGCGGCGCCCCATATATCCGTCGTAAGGAGCGGTGACTATCGTATAAGAGAGGTTCAATTTTGCCATATCCAGGTCTGCTTCTTTGCGGAGGATATTCGCTTCGATGCCTGTGGATTTCTTGCTCGTTTCGGAGTATTGGGATTTTGCCGCTTCCCTTTGTTGCAGCAGGGCTTGATAGCGTGCTTGGGTTGCTTCGTAGGCGGTTTTTACCTGTTCATATTGTTGCTGGCTGACGGATTCTTCAGCAAGCAGGTTGGCATAGCGGCGATAGTCTTGTTCCTGCTGCCAGAGCTTGGCCTTGGTTTCCGCAATGTTGGCTTCCTGAATGGCTACATTTACTTGCGAGGTCTGAATGCCGGAACTTAATACGTCTTTTGCACCTTTTGCATCCATCAGGGCAGCTTCCGCATCCTTTACTTTGATGAGGTATTCCCGGTTGTCAAGAATGAGAAGGGTGTCTCCGGCATTCACAGGCTGGTGTTCTGTGAAGCGGACTTCCTTGATATAACCCGAGGCGCGGATGTTGAGCGGAGCTATATACTGGTCTACTACGGCATCATTGGTGATTTCGTAATGGACGTATTTCCAGAAGTAATTGATTGTCCATGAAATTCCAGCCAATGCAAGGAGGATACATACCGTATTGAGGGTGATATTCCTTATTCTTAATCTCTTCAGTTGCTTATGTTTCTTTTGTAATTCGGACATAGATTACGATTGTAAATTAAAAATTAATAATTAAAAATTAAAGCATGCCGCAGGTTCGCTGTAATTCATAGTAAGTGTAAATGGCCTGTGTACGGGCAACGGTCAGTTGCAGCTCGGCATCCAGCCGCACGCTGCTTGCATCCAGCAGGTCGGTGAGGATGGAAAGCTGGTTCAGGTAGCGGTTTTGCACAATCCGGTAGTTTTCTTCTGCCTAGCTGACAGAGAGCTTCAGGGCTTCTATTCGGTTCAGAGCCTCTTTATGGCGGGTGTAGGCAGTCCGGATTTGAATACGGATGTTCTGCATCAGGAGTTCTTCGGCATACTTTTGAAGTTGTACCGTCTGCCGAGCTTCGTGCATCTTGTGCTTATTCTGATAAAGAGACGACAGGTTGTATGAGAGGCTGAGGCCGATGTTCCAGTTGTTGTTGTACATGTCAGCCAGCGTAGTGCTGAGTGGGCGTGCAAGGGTGTTGCCCGCGTGCAGTGATAGGCTGGGAAGGTAGTTTGCTTTAGTCAGCCGGATATCGTTTTCTGCCAGCAAGGTTTGTTGGCGGACAATCTGCATGCCCGGATAGTTGTTGTAGGCTAATTGTACATACGTATCATAATCAGACACACTGATGGCGGTATACAGTAAAGTGGTGTCCGGTGCTATCAGCTGTGATTCGTCCAGTCCCAGCAGAATATCGAGTTGCTGCGAAGCTATGGCGATGCTGTTGTCGGCTTCCTGATAGGCCAGGCGGTCGTTGGTCAGTTGCAGTTCACTGCGGATTTCATCATTGCGGGTGACTATGCCTTCTTTTTTCATCCGGCGGATATCTTTCAGTCGGTGTTCGGACTCTTCGATGTTGCGTGCCAGCACTTCCCGCTGCTTGTAGTAACTGAAAAGCGTCATGTACTGTTGCAGCAGTACCAGCTTGATTTCGGCTTCGTTGTCGGCACTGGTCAGGGCGGCTATTTGCTTTTTAAGTTCGGCCTGATGTATTTTGGCTTGTATCCTTCCTCCCTGGTAGAGGGGTTGCGTCAAGTTGATGTTATAGTTTTGTGACCAGTCCGGCGTTTCGGGGCGCACAGGATGTGAAAGTCCCCGCTGAAAGATGACAGGCTGGCCTATGATTCCGGCGCTGGCACCTACTTGGATATCAGGTAATCGGTCTGTGTATGCAGACTTCTTTTGATCATTATAGATGCCCTCTTGTAGTTTGCTCTTTTTAAGTTGAAGACTGTTTTCTGTGCCCAGACGGAAAAGATCGTCTACGGATAATAGATGAGTATTCTCCTGAGCGGTTACCCACAACGGAGCTGCAGAAAGTATGTGAATGAGTAAGAGGCGAAGAAAATTAGAATTGGTTGAATATCTCATAGAGTGTCTGTAGTTGATTGGAACATGCGTTTAGATTCTCTATTCCCATCAGTTGGCCCGTCTGGGTATAAAAATCCTTGATGAGCGGGCGTACACGGTCGGATATCTCTTCTCCTGCAGGAGTGAGGTATACAAGTCGGTTACGGCGGTCGTCAGGGTCTTCCTGGCGCATGATCCAGCCTTTCTTTTCGAGGTTTGCCATCAGATTAGTCATGCAAGCTTTGTCTTTGGCTGTCTTTTCGGCTAATGCCTGCTGGCTGATTCCTTGTTCCTGCCACAGGGAACTCAGTACTTGTAGCATTTCAAAGGTGATATCTATATTATTGCGTTTCAAAACGCGTTGCAAAGCTTGGCGGAATGCCATGCGGGTTCTTAGCATTTGCTGGATAAGCCCGCGGGATGAATTGTAATTCTCCATTGCTGTGTGTGCTTTAATGTCTCTTTCGGACGCAAAGGTAGAGCTTTTTATTGAAATTAGTAAAATGTTTGACTAATATTTGTGAGGGGAGATTTGGAAGAAAGATTAGAGAATATGCTTTTATGAATAAAGAAAGGGCATAGAAAGCTAATTTCTATGCCCTTCTGTTATAATTGAAATGAGATTTATAATTCGATAACCAATGATTCTCTCGGCCCCATCGTCAGCGATTCACCGAATGCAACTGTCTTTCCACTGAGAATATCTTTTCCCTGTTTGGAATCTTTCAGCACTTCTTTGTAGAATTTCAAAGGAACAGTAGTTTCGGCATCTGTACCATTCAACATTACGAATACGGTTTTACCTTCGTGCTGGCGGGCATATGCATAAACACCATTCTGCACCATGAATTGTACCATGCTGCCTTTGGCAATCACTTCGTTGCCTTTACGCCAGTTCAGGATGGTCTTATAGAAGTTATAGCAGTCGTTTTGCAGTTTGCTGCGGCCTTCTGCTGTGAGAGCTGTTCCTTTGTCGTCTGCCCATCCACCGGGGAAGTCTTCACGCACATAACCATCGCTCTTGCTCTTCACACCGTTCATCATAACTTCCGTACCATAATAAAGTTGAGGAATACGACGGGTGGTGAGCAGCAGGGTGGTAGCTTGTTTCAGCATCGGCAGGTTCTCGCCTTCACCCAGGAATCGGTCAGTATCGTGGTTTTCAAAGAATGCCAGTACGGAAGCTGGATTGGGATAAAGGAAATCATATACGAAGTTATTGTATACACGGTCTAAGCCCTTGAACCAAGTTTCAGTCTGCTCTGTTTTGGCAGTGTTGAGCTTATCGAAGAAGCTGAAGTCCATAACGGTTTTCAGATTGCTGTTCTTCGGGGCAGAGAGCTTGGAATCCATTTGCCACCAGGCTGTATAAGCCGGTTCGGTAACCCAGGTTTCACCTACAGTGTTGTAGTTGGGGTATTCTTCGTTCAGCTCTTTCATCCAGTTGCTCATGGCGTCATAGTCGGCATACGGATAAGTGTCCATGCGGATACCGTCGATATTGGCGTACTCAATCCACCAGAAGCTGTTCTGTACCAGGTAGCGATATACGTGCGGGTTCTTTTGGTTAAGGTCCGGCATAGCGGTAACAAACCAACCGTCGTTCATCTGGTCGAAATCGTATTGTGAAGTATAAGGATCAACGTGCGGAGTCAGTTTGAAAGAAGTCTGCACGAAGTTCTTTTCATGATCGGGATTGTTGAACCAGTCTTTAGACGGCATATCTTTAATCCATACGTGCTCTACGCCGCAGTGGTTGAAGATCATATCCATTACAATCTTGATGCCGCGGTCGTGGCATTTGGATATCAGTTGCTGATACTCTTCGTTGGTACCGAAACGCGGATCAACTTTATAGTAATCGGTAGTAGCATAGCCGTGGTACGAACCACCAGTCATGTTGTTTTCCAGTACCGGAGTGAACCAAAGGGCAGTTACACCCAGGTCGGAGAAGTAATCCAGATTTTGCTCAATACCTGCGAGGTCGCCACCATGACGGGCGTTCGGATCGTTGCGGTCTACTTTGTATTCGGCCATGCCGGGGATTTGATCATTGTCCGGATTGCCGTTTGCGAAACGGTCGGGCATCAACAGGTAGAGGGCGTCGGAAGCATCAAAACCTTTGTGCTCACAGCTTTTTTTGCTGCGTGCTTTCAGTTCATACTCTTTGACGATTTTCTTTTTGCCTTGTGTAAAAGTGAGAGCTACTTTACCGGGTTTCACATCTTTCTCCAGTCTCAGGTAGACAATCAGGTAGTTCGGGCTTTCCAGCTTGACAGTGCTGCTCAAAGAAACGCCGGGATAGTTGACAGTAACGGAAGAGTTACCGATGTCTTCACCGTAGACCATAAGTTGGAGTTCGGGATTTTGCATTCCGGTGTACCAAAACGGAGGGTCGATTTTGTTTACGTTCATAGCTGCATACGTACTAAGGGAAAGTAAAAACGTTCCCAGGATAAGGAATAATTTTTTCATGATATTAGCTTTTCGTTATTATATCCGTATTTTGGTGCTAATATAAGCAAATAGCGGAGAAAGCCACCGCTACTCCGCTATTATATACTTTATAATGTTATGCAAACGTTTTCAATGAATTAGCTACGAGCTACAAGTTACTTATTCGCTTTCCCCTGAAAGAAGTCATCCACTTTCTTTTTCTCGCGAAGATCTTTCAGCCAAGTTTCGGCTGCACCATAATAAGTACTTAATCCTAATATTACATTTCCTTTATCATCTGTTTCGGGTTGTTCACTGCTGTTTTTGGGACGCGTTTTAAGGAAAGCCTCCAGACAACGTTCTGTATTCTTTTTATCTTTCAACTGATATTGGTAAACATATGCCATGTCATACAAGAGCTTATGATTTTCTATATCATATTTATCATATCTGTCTTGCATCGTTTTGATTTGCTCTTTAGGCATTAGTGCCATTTTATAGCAGTCTGTGAGGCCGACATAGAGGCGTACCATAGCACTATCGGGTGGGGTAGCATATGCCACAGCTTCTTCCAGATATGCAACGCCTTGATCCTTCCATGACGTTTTGGAACAGGAGCGTCCTAAATAATATAGCAGATTCACATTACGCTTATCATATTGGCGAGCTACTTCCAGTATATCATGTGCTTCATAAAACTTTTCTACTGCGTAATAACTGACTCCTAAATAATAACAGGTGGTAAATGTACTGTCCCCTAGGCTTAGTAACTGTTCGTATCTCTGTATTGCGGTCTGATAATCTTTCATCAGGCAGTATGCCAATGCATTTTGTTGGTTTACAACAACGTTTGTACTGTCTATTTGGCGGTATTTTTCAGTAGCTTCTATAGCATAATTATAAAATGCTCCTTCGATGTGTAGTCTTGCTGCTTTGGCAGCAGCCAGAAAATCGTTGGGATATTTTTCCTGTATGTTTTCATAGCATCCCAATGCTGCTAAAATGTCATCTACCCCTTCAAAACTTTGAGCTTGTAGATGTAATGCGACAGCCGAGCTATCTGTTTCTGTAAGTAGACTGCTCTCTCCTAATGCTTCATCGAATTTCCGCTGGTTCAGTAATAGAGTAATGTATTGAATACGAGCATACTTATTATCCGGATTCAGGTCCACTGCCTTTTGATAATATTTTAATGCCTGTTTGTTTTTTAATAATGACTTGCAGCACTCAGCTGCTTCAATATAAGCTCGTGGATTCAGAGAATCTTGCATCACGACTTCTTCATATACCTGAAGCGCTTCCCTGTTGTTGCCAAGACTTTTCAGAGCTTTCCCTTTTTGATAGAGTAGGGGAACAGTCGGCGTCTCCTTATCAATAAGCGTCAATGCCGTCTCATAATCATAGTTTGCCATTGCTTCCTGAATAGGGTTGGTATTTTGTGCCATCAGCAATGAAGAGGCACTGAAAAAGAGTAGAATAAAGAGTTTCCGCATAGTCTTTTTATCTTTAAAGTATTGCTTAATTGGCTGCAAGTTACTAAAAAGATTTACTTTACGAAATATTCGTAGCTTCTTTTAGATAGATTAACGAATAAAAATAGCGCCCCTTCAGACGAAGAAGCGCTAAAATATACCGGATGTTTTGAATGGTAAAGATACCACTCAACGCACATGTCTTTTACATCAAGAATCCCAGCAAGATACCGGCAGCTACTGCTGAACCGATTACACCTGCAACGTTCGGACCCATGGCGTGCATCAACAGGTAGTTTGTAGAATCATATTCCAGACCTACTACCTGAGAGATACGTGCCGAATCAGGTACGGCAGATACACCTGCATTACCGATCAACGGGTTGATCTTATTCTCTTTCTTCAGGAAGAGGTTGAATATCTTCACGAAGATCACACCTGAAGCGGTAGCAATTACGAATGACAATGCACCCAGACCGAAGATCTTGATAGAGTCGAGCGTCAGGAACTCAGAAGCCTGAGTAGAGGCACCTACTGTCAAACCTAATAAGATAGTAATTGTATCAATTAGCGGACCGCGTGCTGTTTCAGCCAAACGACGGGTTACACCACTTTCTTTCAACAGGTTACCGAAGAACAGCATACCCAACAAAGGCAGACCGGACGGAACAAGGAAACAAGTCAGCAACAAACCGATAATCGGGAAGATAACTTTCTCCGTGTGAGAAACTACGCGCGGTGGTTTCATACGGATCAGACGTTCGTGCTTGTTAGTCAACAGGCGCATGATAGGCGGCTGGATTACCGGTACCAATGCCATGTAAGAATAGGCTGATACCGCAATTGCCCCCATCAGATTAGGGGCCAACTTGGATGAAAGGAAGATAGCCGTCGGACCGTCGGCACCACCAATGATACCGATTGCACCGGCTTGCATAGGATCGAAACCTATTTCCAAAGCAATCATATAAGCACCGAAGATACCAAACTGAGCAGCAGCACCGATTAGTAACAACTTAGGATTGGATATCAGAGACGAGAAGTCCGTCATAGCACCAATGCCCAAGAAGATGAGCGGTGGATACCAACCGGAGGTTACTCCCTGATATAAGATGTTGAGTACAGAACCTTCCTCATAGATACCAACTTTCAGTCCGGCTTCCATGTTGAAAGGAATATTACCGATCAGCATACCGAATCCGATAGGAATCAGCAGCATCGGTTCAAATTCCTTGGCTACCGCCAAGTATATGAAGAACAAACCTACCAGGATCATAACGACGTGGCCTACCGTTGCATTGGCAAAACCCGTGTACGTCCAGAAGTCGGCAAGGTTGTTTCCTATAAATGTGATAAATTCTCCCATATTATTCAATAATTACAAGGTCATTACCTTCGAGAACGGAATCTCCTTTACTTACGTTGATCGCAGTGATTTTACCGTCTTTGTCGGCATTGATATTGTTCTCCATCTTCATAGCCTCAAGGATAATAATGGTTTGTCCTCTCTTCACTGTATCACCCACATTGACTTTGATGTCGAGGATAACACCAGGAAGCGGTGATTTAACACCTGACTTGCCAGTAGAAGCAGTAGCCGGTTTCACTACCGGAGTTGCAGGAGCGGGGGCCGGAGTTGTAGGACGTACTACCGGTTTAACAACCACTTTCGGTGCCTTTTCCATTTCTACCTTGTAGGGGGTACCGTTCACTTCAACATGAGCGATATTTTCATCGATATCTCCAATGGTAACTTTATATGTATTACCGTTGATTTTATATTTATATTCTTTCATCGTTTTATCAATTTATAGGTGATTACTTTTTCAGAGGAGTTTCACGCAATGTGTAAATCTTCGAGCTCCATGGTGAGTAGCTGCGTTTCACACGGTTGATGGTAAGAACGGTATCTTCCACATCGTGCACGTCGCTTTGCATTTCGTGCATAGCCATGGCAATGGCGGCAAATACTTCTCCCGGAGCTTCGCCCAGTTTCTTTTCCTTGGCTTCCTGCTTGTCGGTAATACCTTTTGCCTTCATCGCATTGCGCTTGCTGAGGCTTACGGATGCTTTGCCGACAATTTTGAAAGATATGAAAAGCAAAAGCAAACCGCAGAATACTACGCTCATGGCGGAGATGGACATACCGATGCCATTGCTGTCATGCTGTTCGAACTTCTCCATTTTGGCATTACTGTCGATAGTCTTGTTGTTAGTGCTCGGAGTTACATATTTTTCTGCACTACCGTCTTTAACTTCCCATTGAGGGACAGCATCACTAACACGCCCATAAGACTGATTGGCTTTCAATGCTCCGGCAGGAATAGTCACTTCATCAATCAACTTACGACCGGAATCGAATAAGCCTATCCAGTTCTCCTTTTCCGGATCCAGCGTAAAGTTGGTATGGAACGTACCGCGTCTCGGCTCTCCATCCGCCCAGAACAATGCGTGTTGACGAGGTTTTACCAAAGTCAATATATCACCTTTGGGGATGAAGTATGGGATGGTGTCGCTACCTGGCTGAGCAACCATTAACAGGCATGCGGCGAGGTCGGCGCTACCATACGATCTGTTGAATATTTCAATCCATGCGCTGTGCAAGCCGTAGTCGTCCTGATAATTACCTTCGTTGGTAATCAGTACTTCATTCAGCACCAGCTTATTGTTCGATTTCTTCTCTCCGCAAGAAGAGCATACACCTAACACCAGCAGCAAGGTAAAGAATATTCCGATTTTTGTTTTATTCATATAACTTGATTTTTTTGAGTTGACAAGGGAACAAGGTTACGAGTTGACAAGGAGGCCTTGTATCTTGTGTCTTGTGACTTTGTCTACTGGGTTTTACAAAGGAATATTACCATGCTTCTTAGCCGGGTTAGTCAGTTTCTTAGTCTGCAACTGTTGCAAGGCGCGGATAATGCGGAAACGTGTGTTACGCGGTTCAATCACATCATCGATGTAACCATACTTGGCTGCATTGTAAGGATTAGCAAACAGCTTGGTGTATTCAGCTTCTTTTTCTGCCAGGAATTGAGCAGGATTTTCCTGTTCCTTAGCTTCGCGGGCATACAATACCTCAACGGCACCGGCACCACCCATAACGGCAATTTCAGCAGTAGGCCATGCGTAGTTCATGTCACCGCGGAGTTGCTTACAACTCATTACGATGTGTGAACCACCGTAAGATTTACGCAATGTTACTGTTACCTTAGGTACAGTAGCCTCACCGTAAGCGTACAACAACTTAGCACCGTGCAGAATTACCCCATTGTATTCCTGGCCTGTTCCCGGAAGGAATCCCGGAACGTCTACCAATGAAACGATAGGAATATTGAAAGCATCGCAGAAACGAACGAAGCGGCCACCCTTACGAGATGCGTTGCTATCGAGCACACCTGCCAGATACTTCGGCTGGTTGGCAACGATACCTACGGACTGTCCGTTGAAACGTGCGAAACCGATAATGATATTCTTTGAGTAATCTTTCTGAACTTCAAGGAACTCACCGTTGTCAACGATAGCAGCAATTACTTCGTACATGTCGTACGGCTTGTTCGGGCTATCGGGGATGATTTCATTCAGAGAATCTTCCAGACGGTCGATAGGATCGGTGCAATCTACGTAAGGAGCTTCTTCCAGGTTGTTCTGAGGAATGTAGCTCAACAGTTTACGCAACAAAGCCAAACCTTCTTCTTCAGTCTTGGCAGTGAAGTGAGTTACACCTGATTTGGTAGAGTGAACACTTGCGCCACCCAGGTTTTCCTGAGTTACATCTTCACCCGTTACAGTCTTAACCACCTTCGGACCGGTAAGGAACATATAAGAAGTACCTTCCATCATCAACGTGAAGTCAGTCAGTGCAGGAGAATAAACAGCACCACCGGCACAAGGACCGAAGATACCCGAAATCTGCGGGATAACACCTGATGCCAGGATATTGCGCTGGAAGATTTCAGCATAACCTGCCAAGGCGTTGATACCTTCCTGGATACGTGCACCACCCGAGTCGTTGATACCGATACAAGGAGCACCCATTTTCATAGCCTGATCCATAATCTTACAGATCTTCAGAGACATCGTTTCAGACAAAGAACCGGCAGAAACTGTAAAGTCCTGTGCGAACAGATAAACCAAACGACCGTCGATAGTACCACAACCGGTCACAACACCATCGCCGGGATAGTGTTTCTTTTCCATACCGAAGTTAGTACATCTGTGCTCTACAAACATATCCATTTCTTCGAAACTACCTTCGTCGAGAAGCATGGCTATGCGCTCACGAGCTGTATATTTACCTTTCTCATGCTGTTTGGCAATCGCTTTTTCACCACCACCCAGACGTGCTGCCGTGCGGCGATCTATAAGCTCTTTGATCTTTTCAAGTTGATTACTCATTTTATTAAATATAATGGGTTAATACTATTTTTTTATTGTGAATTATGAATTACAAATGACGAACTGCCTGTAAAATAAGTAATCCGTCATTCCTAATTTCGTAATTAATGCATATTATTCCGGCTTTTCGCAAAGCTCTGTCAATACGCCCAGTGTTGATTTCGGGTGTAAGAAAGCAATGTTCAGACCTTCAGCACCTTTGCGCGGAGCCTTGTCGATCAGGCGAACGCCTGCAGCTTCTATTTCAGCCAATGCGTTAGCTACACCGTCTTCAATAGCGAATGCCACGTGATGAACACCTGCGCCTTTGTTTTCGATGAACTTAGCGATAGTACTTTCGGGAGAGGTCGGTTCGAGAAGTTCGATTTTAGTGTCACCAACTTTCAGAAAAGCGGTTTTTACTTTCTGGTCTTCTACAGTTTCGATGTTGTAGCACTTCAGACCCAATACGTTCTCGTAATACGGCAGGGCTTCTTCAATGCTTTTTACGGCAATGCCCAGATGCTCAATGTGTGAAATCTTCATAACTATATTTATTAATGTTGGTATAATGTCTTAATCAAAGGCATAAAACAGCACAAAGAAAGAGATTTCTTCCTTAATAAAGAAATTTTTCGTCAATTAATTATTGGATATTTGAAGTTTGGAAAGGTTTTTTTAGACTTCGGTTCAGAAGTCGAGCAACAGTCGGACGTTAATCTGACGGGATGTCAGGTAATTGGGTACTGCAAACTGGTTATTTCGGGTATCTGTTACCCAATAATAGGAGTTGACATTGCTGATATTTAGCAAATTGAAAATATCAACCCCCAACCAAAGGCTGCGGATGCCGCGCTGATTTTCGCGTTCACTACGGTCGATGATACAGCGGGACATACCTATATCCACACGTCGGTAAGGGGATGTACGGAATACGGCAGCCTCGCGTCCGCTATGCGGGGGACCGAAGGGAAGACCTCCGGCAAGTGTACCTTTCAGGTTCATTTTCCACTTGCGGCTACCGGGAAAATAGTCCGTAAAATAGAGCGAAAGACGGTAGCGCTGGTCGGTGGGGCGGGGGAGCCATTGTCCGTTTATTTTCTCTTCGGTCTTCATCAGCGAGAAGCTCAGCCAGGAGTCTGTTCCGGGAACAAATTCACCGAACAGTTTCATGTCGATACCGGTGGCGTAACCTTTGGAAAGGTTGCGTCCGTAATAACTGATCCGTACATTATCTATATTGTAAGGGATGAGATTGCTCAACGCTTTGTAATACACTTCCATAGAGAAGCGGAACGGGCGGTCCATGGCACGGAAATTATAGTCGCCGCCTGCCACGAAGTGTAGGGAGCGCTGCGAACGGATGTCACGGTTCAGGGATACGGTAGCTATCCCGTCCACCTGGGTGGTATCCCGGAATTCTTTATAGAACGGTGCCTGGTAATAGACTCCGGCGGCTACTCTCAGGGTAAATTTCTCATTGAATGCCGGAATCAGTGCCAGGGAAGCACGTGGGCTGAAGATGAATTCTTTGTTCCAGTCCCAGTAACTGCCTCGTATGCCGGCGGTCAGGGTGAATAGTCCGGCGGTGGAGCGGAAGCGGTATGTATCTTGCAGGTAAAATCCGTATCGTTTGCTGTCCGTTTCGTTGCGTGAGCGGAGGGTGTAGAATAGTTCCGGCCCTTCGGAGGTCTGTGGCATGGAGTATCCGGCAGAGTCGCGCATTTCCCATTCGCGCATCCGGTCTTTGATGCGCTCCCGTTTGAACTCCGCACCCCATTGCAAGGAGTGGCTTTTCAGTAGGTGGCGGCCTGTGATGGAATAACTTTGTACTTCTGCGGTAAGGTAATTGCGGGCATGTTCCATGTAAGTTCCCACACCGATGGTTTCGGAAGTTTCCTCTTCGTTGGTAGTGCCGTCTACTTGTGTTCCGCTGTCCAGGGAGTTCAGCCAGTATTGTCCGGTGATGTCGTATGTCTCCTGTTCTTTCGTGTGGAAGGCGGAGGCTTGCAGGGTCAGGCTGTTCTGTTCGTTCAGCCGGTAGGTGGCATAAGCGGTTCCAAACAGGGTGCGGAATAAATCTTTCTCCTGTCCTTCAAAATAGACTTTAAACTCGCGTACATTGCTGAGAGTGCCGAAGCGGGTGTAGCGGTCTTCCGGCTGGAAGTTATAGCGGTTTTCTGAAATATTGCCGATGACGCCTACTTCCCAACGCTTCGAAGGTGTCCAGTTCAGATAGCTCTGATAGTCGATATAGCGCGGGTCGTACTCTCCTTTTGTATCCAGCGTACCCAGCAGATATTGATTGGTTTTATAACGGATGCCGTTTGTCCAGGTTAGCTTTTTGGTGGCGATTCCTACGTATGCCGAGGCTCCCAACAGGCTGACGGAGGCACTTCCTTCTAACCGTTCGGGTTTCTTGTAGGTGATGTCCAGCACGGATGACATCTTGTCCCCGTACTTGGCCTCATAGCCTCCCGTGGAGAAGCCGACGGATTGCACCATATCGGGATTGATGAAACTCAGCCCTTCCTGTTGCCCGGAACGGATCAGCAAGGGGCGGTATATTTCAATGCCGTTGACGTACACCATGTTCTCGTCGAAACTACCGCCGCGCACGTTGTATTGCGAACTGAGTTCGTTGTTGCTACTCACTCCGGCCTGTGTGGCTATCACGGCTTCTATGCTTCCGCCCGAAGCGTCAGGGGCCAGGCGGTTTTGTTTGGTTTCTATCTGTTGGATGGTTCCGGTTTGCCGGCGACGCTCTGTTACGCTCACTTCGCCCAATTCAAAATTCATCGGGGGCAAGGTTATGTTCAGACTGATATTCCCCTGTGGCCGTACTAACTTCCGTTTGCGGGTTTGGTATCCCAGCATGGAGAAGATAACTGTTACACTGTCCCGGCTTTCGAATTTCAGTGAATACCGTCCTTTCAGGTTGCTGACTGTGCCTATAGCCGTCCCTTCCAATCGTATTGTTGCCAATTCAATCGGATTGCCATTTTCATCCGTAACCGTTCCGCCTATCTTGACCGTTTTCTGGGCAAGGGCGGGAATGGAGAATAGGATTATAAGAGATGTCAGTAACCAAAAATGTCTCATACCTTTTCTATAACGGAGAAACTTCCCGAAACGTATATCAGGAGGTAAAAAAGAGCTTTTAACTTTGCTTCTTTATTTTTTATAGGTTAGTGTCACAAATGTTACAACTCCAATCCGTGCTTCGTTCTATCTTTGCAGAAAAAATAGATTATGGAACAATTACATGCTCATGAAGTCCTTCACATGATGGAAGGCAACAGTTACTCGGAATCATCATTGAAAGAAGCAATCATCCGGAAATTCGGCGAGCATCAACATTTCTATACTTGCTCGGCAGAAGATATGGATGCGGATGCGCTGATAGAGTTTCTGAAAGCGAAAAGCAAGTTTATGCCTGTTGCTGATGGATTTACGGTGGATATAACGAAGGTTTGCAACCATTGATGCTGATAACTTTAGTCCTATAGCGGTTTCTCGCTGTACCTTTCACAGTTCTGCATCCCTTTATTCATCAGTGTTAGCGGGTGGAAGCGTGCTTTTTAAGCTTCTTGGTTTATGGTAAGCCTATTTGGGGCAATGGATGGAGTTGTTGTATGTTGATGATTAGCAAAATATTACGTTGATTTGTATAGCAAAACAAATGTATGTCATATCCACATATTGCCTCTACGCTATCCCCGTTTTATACTCTTCCACCTGTTAAGGCCGATGAATAAAGGGGTATGAGTGTGTGGAAGGGTTATGTATACAACAAAAAATATTTGAATACACATCTACAATAAAACAATTCGTACCTTTGTAACCGAATGCAATATTGAAACTATGGGAATTGTAATAGGAATAGACGTTGGCGGAAGTACTACAAAAATTGTAGGAATCAACGGAGAACAGATACAGTCACCGATGTTTATCACTGCGACTGATCCGGTTACTTCTTTGTTCGGGGCTTTCGGGAAGTATATTTATGATAATGGTATTCAGCTTTCGGATATAGAGCAAGTGATGCTGACAGGTGTGGGTAGTGCATTTGTAGATAGTCCATTGTATGGTTTACCCACGGACAAAGTCGATGAGTTTATAGCCAATGGATTGGGGGCACGTCATGCCACGGATATTGATCAGCTGATTGTGGTAAGCATGGGAACGGGCACTTCTTTCGTAAGAATCAACGGAGAAAAGATAGAGCATATTGGTGGTATGGCAATTGGTGGAGGTACTTTGCAGGGACTTTCCCGCTTGTTGCTGAAGACGCATGATTTCAGGCAGATTGCAGCAATTGCCGAGAAAGGCGACGTTACTCGTGTAAACTTACAGATCGGAGATATTTGCAATCGTCCTTTGCCGGATCTTCCGGTGCATGCCACTGCTTCGCTGTTCGGAAAAGCGGATAGCAACGCTTCGCAGGAAGATATTGCAAAAGGGATTATTTATATGGTGCTGCAAACGATAGGTGGTGCAGCGGTGTTGTCTGCGCTGAATGGTCCTATCAAAGATTTTGTCTTGATTGGTAATCTTACTAAATTTCCGCAGTGCCATGAGGTTTTTCCGAATATGGAAAAGATATATGGGGTGCGCTTCCATATTCCACCCTATGCGGAATATAGAACGGCGATAGGGGCGGCGCTGGCGTATATCAGGAAGAACGCTTGATTATCCGGGTTCGTGCGTCTCCGTAGGGCCTTCATGTCATTTCCGTGCTATTTCCGTAATTCGTCCGTATCTGCTCCGTATCAACTCCGTGTCGGCTCCGTATCAGACCTCTTCTATAGGACACGGAGTAGGTACGGAGCAGATACGGTTCCGGTATAGTTTTGAAACATCGCATCTGATTACGTAAATAATAACCTTGTCACTGATTTCCGTGATAAATATTCTTCACTTGAGAAGAAATAAAACTTGAAGTGCTTTTTATTTTTAGAAAGTTCTTCCTAATAAAGAAAATTATTCTACATTTGCAGATGAAGTCAGGCCTGTTATAGCGATAAACGGCAAATATGACTTTATGTTTTAAGAAAAAACGCAAGAAGCGAAAAGTTATTGTCCCCTTCTCTCGAATCTGGAAAATTCAAATGCCGTGGGATGATAGCAACAGTTTCTTCACGTCTATGTTATATATATAGGCGTGAGGGCTGTTGTCTATTACGGCATTAGGCATTTTCCAGAGCCTGAGAGAAGAATAGACAATAACAGTCCTCACGCTTTCTTTATATAATAACCCCGTTGATAGAGGACAGACGGAAAAATAAAGAAAAACACGTATGACAAACAGTACTATTGCACGTTTGTTGCCGGTGGGATTACTATTGCTATTCCTGCTTGTTGTTCCGCACTCCGCTACGGCGCAAAACAAAATCCAAGTGACTTCTTTTCAGCGTATGGAGACAGACATTACAGCACGTATCACTGCTCCGCAGAGGGATCAGAACGGTGAAATCTGCGCTCTTATCCGTATTGTTACTACTGAAAAAGACTTTATGTTTGAACCGGATGCCCTTGGTATTGTGGCGCGAGAGAATAAGCCGGGAGAAATCTGGCTCTATGTTCCCCGCGGGGCACGGCGCATTTCTATCATGCACGAGAAGTATGGCGTACTCCGTAATTATTTCTATCCTGACCTGATTGAAAAGGCGACAGTCTATGAAATGGAACTTAGTGCGGGGGATGAGGCTAAAGAGATGGCTGTTGATACAAATATGCAACTTGTCGTTATGCGTCCCGAACCTGCCATTGCGGATATTTATATTGATGATGAAAAGATGCCGACGGAGAAAGGATTGTTTACTGCTACGATGAAGAAAGGGACGCATACTTATCGGGTGGAAGCCCCCATGTATGCTCCTGAAGCTGGAATTATTGATTTGGGTAGTGAACAAAAGATTATGAGTGTTGCTCTGAAACCTCGTTTTGGCTATCTGGAAGTTTTTTCTTTGCCGGAGCAGGATGCGAAAGTCTATATTGACAACGAACTTGCCGGAGAAACGCCTTATAAGAGTGACCGTATGCCATTGAAAGATTATCAGGTTCGTGTGGAGAAAGAGTTCTTTTTCCCTATGGATAGCACCATCGTTATCACTGCCGGAGAAACAAGTAGCCTTACCTTTAAGATGAAATCCACCATTAAACCCAAAGAACCTCGCCGTACATTAGTTATGCTTGAAGCCGGTTGGCATCCTTCGCAGACCTCTTTCGGGGCTATGGTGGGTTTTGTGGTTAAAAATGGTGCCTACGTTCGCTTCCGCAGTGACTTTGGTTCGGTTTCCGCCGATTTGGAGTGCGACGATACGGGAGCCCTGACCGGTGGAGGAAATGGTACCCCTTATTATAAAGAAGGCGTGACACAGAAAGCGCGTATGTCTGTTACCGCAGGATACATGCGCAGGATAGCCAAACCGCTTTATGCTTATATCGGTGCAGGTTATGGAAGCCGTACTCTGGCTTGGGAAACAGTTGAGGATGAATTGGTAAAGAATACCGATCATTCAGCCACCGGTGTAGCCGCAGAAATCGGTGCTATCGGGCGTTTCGGCAAATTTGCCGTTTCAGTGGGTTGTCAGACTGTGAACTTTAAATATATGGAATTAAGTGCCGGTATTGGTTTCTTCTTCTAAATTGATTATTTACCATTCATTGTTAAAGGTATGAAAAAACTACAATATTTATTATTATGCACTCTGTTGCTGTTGATGACAGCGTGCGAGAAAGATACGGAACCTTCAAATTTCGCCCCCGGCTTGAGTACGGGTGCGGTGTCGGATATTTATCGGGTAGGTGCTACACTTTCAGGTGGCGTGCAGAAGTCCGAAGGAACGTTGATAAAAGATTGCGGCATTCTTTATTCTGAATTACAAAGTATGGCAGAGTATACAGAGGTAAAGGTTGATATCGGAGAAGCGTCTTCTTTTAGTGTTCCTTTGCAAGGGTTGAGCCCGGGAAAGACGTATTACTACTGCGCGTATGCCAGTAGTGGTTACAGCATAGCGAAAGGTGAGGTGAAGAGTTTCGCTACTACTGAGAGTAATGCGCCGGTATTCGGTGATTTACAGGTTGGCGCTAAGAATGAAAAGAGTTTCACAGTGTCGGCCACGATTATTGACGAGGGTGGCAGTGACTTGATTCTTCGTGGATTCTGCTGGAAACCGGCGGATGGCAACAGTCCCACAGTGGAGGATAATGTGAGCAATGTGGCTCTGGATGCCGCAGCCTTTACTTCTAAAATCAATGACCTGACGCCGGGTAAAGAATATGTTGTATGTGCTTATGCTATCAACGCCAAGGGAGTAGGTTACGGAAAAAGTGTAACTGTTACAACTAACACTTCTACTGTGCCGGTGGTATCCAGCATCACACCGACAGATTCTACAGGTACCAGTGTACAGGTAGAGGCGCGTATATTGAGCCGGGGAGAGACAGCATTGACAGAAAAGGGGTTCTGTTGGAGTTCGGAAAGTGAGGTGCCCACTACTGCAAACTTGAAAAAGGTTGTTGAAGGAGAAAGTGATACATATAATGCGAACATTGATGAACTGAAACCTGCAACTGCTTATTATATCCGTGCTTATGCAGTGAACGGACAAGGAACGGGCTATGGGGATGTTTTCGTTTTTAGAACTCCTGCAAGTGTTATTCCAGAGCTGACCGGGACGGTAATGACAGAGGTTACGGCAACCACGGCCAAGGCTGCTTCTTCCGTAATTGTAAATAATGGTTATGAGGTAACAGAACGTGGCTTTTGTCTGAGTAAAGAGAAGATGCAGCCAGATGTAAATGATATTAAAATAAAGGTGAATGGCGTGGAAAATGCATTTGCTATCGTGTTTACACAGTTAGAACCTGAGACTACTTATTATGTCCGTTCATATGCGGCAAATATAAAAGGAATAGGATATGGTGAAGCTAATTTGTTTACTACTTTGAAGGAAATAAATGCACCGACAGTGGGCGTTACGACTGTTAGTAGTATTGGTGAAACATCCGCTTCCGCTTCCGCAGAGATTACTTCTACCGGTAATTTGGCGATTACTGAAAAGGGCTTTTATTACAGTAGTACCAATGCTGTTCCCACATCGGATGATACGAAAGTTGTTTCTGTTGCGTCCGGCACTACGATAACCTCCTCACTCAGCGGTCTGACGGCTAATACGAAATACTATATTCGTGCTTATGCGATAAACAGCAAGGGTGAGACTCTTGGAAGTGTTGCAACTTTTGCAACGAAAAGTGATGGAATTCCGAAAAAAGACGATATTGAATCTCCTGAATAAATAATGAATAGTTGAAATGATATATAAATGTGCTTATGAAAACATTCGTTAAATTGTGTATTTGCCTGGGTGGCTTTTTGATATTTGCTACTACGTTGAACGCTGAAAATGTTGTAATAAATGTAGTTGATGCTGGTAGTTTGTCCGAATTGATTGGAACAAGAAAAGATACTGTTACTCATCTGACACTTCAGGGAAAATTGAATGGGACAGATATTAAATGTATCCGCCAAATGAATAAACTCATTTGTTTGGATATGAGAGATGTTGATATTGTAGCCGGCGGAAAATCGTATGGATACGATACTCAAATGTGGTGTTATCGGGATATTTATGCTAATAATCATATTGACTACCTGATGTTTGATCAGAGCGGTATCCTTGTGACTGATGAATATAATCCTCAAGATACATGGACGGCGCCTATTCAGAAGATAATATTGCCTGAGAGTGCTACTTGTATAGATGATTATGCATTCCAGTCATGTATAACTCTAAAGGAACTGACTATATCAGATAAGGTAGAAGTTATTGGCTTTAATGCACTTGCTGGTTGCATCGCCTTAGAAACAATAAATCTTCCTGTTTCATTAAAAAAGCTGGAAGACGCAGTTTTCTATAACTGCCCATCACTTGGCGAGATAACAATTGCAAAAGATAATGATTATTATAGCTGTGTAGATGGTGTGCTTTTTACGAAAGAACTGAATAGACTTATCAAATACCCTTCTGCGAAGAAGAGTACTCATTATGCTATACCGGAGAATGTTACAGTCATAGCTAACTGTGCTTTTGATAAAGTCGCGGATTTAGTATCTGTTTCTTTTCCTGGCAAACTACATAAGATTGAAGCACGAGGTTTTTGTTATTCCGAAATTAGTTCTATTGATATTCCTGCTTCTGTTGATAGTTTATCCAATGCTTTCTACTATTGTAATAAATTATCTACGATAACAGTAGATCCTGCCTCTCCTTATTATAAAGCTGTTGATAACGTCTTGTTTACCCGAAATGGAAAAATTCTAGAGTTATATCCAAAAGAGAAGACAGGTGAAAGCTATTCAATACCAGTTGAAGTAGAACGTATAGTATCTTGGGGGCAGAATCCGTATATTGAAAAGGTGTTTTTGCCATCAAGTGTAAAAGAAATACAGAGTTGGGCTTTCTACAATTGTACTTCTCTGAAAATTGTGAATATTCCCAATGGAATGGGGACTATTGGAGAATATGCGTTTTGCAATTGTGTGAGTCTGATGGAGGTACATAATCAGAATATTATTCCTCAAGAAAGCTCTATTTATGCATTTGATAATACAGACTTGTCCCAGTGTACTCTATATGTTCCTAAAGGTACCATAGAAGATTATAAAAATGAATTTTTATGGGGGGAATTTGGTAATTATTTGGAAGAAAGTGTGCTGACAGTAAATAATAGAGGTCAAGCTTCCATATATCCATTAGAACCAGGAAGTATGTCTGAATGTATGAAACCTTATGTTACGGCAATAAAAGAATTAACTGTTAATGGAGCATTGAATCTTTCAGATATCCAATATTTGAAAGAAGTATGCCGAAGCTATTCATTGACATCGCTCTTTTTGGAACATGCCATTATCATCGGTGGTGATGATGGAGTTATAAGTGAAGGTCTGTTCTCTGGATTTGAGAAGCTGACTTATTTGTCGCTACCGCTCCATACGCATTTGATTGAACCAAATGCTTTTGCTAACTGTACTAATTTAGAAACATTGAGATGTTTGATTAATGTCCCTCCTATAGCATCAGCGAATGCATTTTCAGATGTTAATGCTTTATGTAAGTTGATAGTGCCTCAAAATGTAATGGGGAAATATGAAACAAGCATGGCGTGGGATTTCTTTGCTACACGTATTAAGGGTGGAGATTATATAGGTGATGAAGAGGGATATATATATTTAGAAGAGCCTGGTACTTTAAGGAATAAAGTTTTGGGAAAGGACGGCGCTTGGACAAAATTAACGATTAACGGTCCGCTTAACTCTACGGATATTGCTTATTTACGTAATATGTCTGCGCTAGTCTATCTAGATTTGAGCGATGCTGATATTGTGACTGGTGGGGAAGGGTATATGTGTGGTTTTGGACCACCTATTGAATATACTGTGACTACTACTGAAAACTCATTTCCGGAATGGGCGTGCTTATATTTGAATAATCTTAAAGAACTTAAGTTGCCTAAATCACTTCGTAAAATAGAAGCGTATTCCTTCTTGAATTATTCCAATGCTTTTCAAGTAGTCATTTATGAAAATGTACAGGAAATAGGCTCTGCTTGGGGAGATAATATAGGCAATATCTATTGTTATGCACAAACTCCACCAAAATTTGATTTGGACGGATATCTTGGCGAAAGAAAGATAGTATATGTACCTTATGGGTGTAAAGAAGCATATTCGACTGCACCTGGTTGGATCAATTTTGAAATAGTGGAAATGGGGTGTAGTTATGTAAATGTTCCCGGAACTTTGAAAGATGTTATTCAAACGTTGCCAACTCCCATTGAGAATCTATGCATATCCGGCAGTATTAATGGAACGGATATAAAAACGATACGTGAGATTAGTACATTACGGACTTTAAATCTAACTCATGCAACAATAGTACGAGGTGGTGAAGCTTATTATAAAGGACTTACTGTGAATGAGGATTATGCTATTCCGCATAGTATGTTATCCGAACTCTCTCAACTAAAAGAAGTCTTTTTGCCGGATAACAGTTGGGCGATCAGGGATTCTGCGTTCTATAATTGCAATCAGCTTGTTGTAATTCAGATGCCAAAAGAGCTTGCAGCTATTGGTAAATCTGCCGTAGCCAGTACGGCGATTGAAGAACTTGTTATTCCTCGATCTTTGACCCAAATAGGTGACAAGGCATTTGAAACGAACAAATCATTGTTGTCTATTATATGGATGAGCTTGACGGATATCCCGGCTGATGTTTTTTGTAATGGCGCAGGAGATAGTCAACCGAACTGTCTGTTGTATCTTTATGGGAATGTAGATGGTGATCAAGTGCATTGTACAAATATAATTCGGGATGGAATTATTGAACATTTGATATTGAAAGAAGGCGCTTATTACGCAGGGCTTGCTTTTAAAGCGAAGAAAGTGAGTTATAATCGCAATTTTTCCTTATCGACTGAGGTTGGAACTGCAGCTGGATGGACAACCATAGCTCTACCTTTTAATGTCCAGTATTACCAACATGAGGAAAAAGGCGGACTAGCACCATTTGGAAGTGAGGTAGAAGATACTAAACCTTTCTGGTTGAGGCAACTTACTAAAGATGGGTTTCAAGACGCATTATCTGTAAATGCTAATACTCCCTATATAATTGCTATGCCTAATAATGAAGATTATCATGGAGAATATAATATTGTGGGTTCGGTAACATTTGGGGCTGAAAATCCGGATGGGATAGATATTCCTCAAACTCCCTCCCTTCTAACGGAAACACATGGTAGGCTATATAAGTTGGTGCCTACGTTTAGAGAGGTATTGGCTAATGATTCTGTTTATGCATTGAATATCGCTGACTATAACAATAACCCGGCAGGAAGTGTTTTTGTTAAAAACTCAAGAATGATAACGCCTTTCGAGGCTTATGCTATCAGTAAAGAACCTGTTGCTCGTGCACCTTTGATGTATAGCATCGGCGGCGAAGGTGGTGAAATAACCGGTTTGGAAGAAATTATGAAGAAAGAAGACGAATCTCTGAAAGTCTACACGGTCGGCAATGTACTCTACATAGACAGTGCTCGTGACCGAAGTATCTCTATTTATGACGTAACAGGACGTACCGTTCGAGTGGTGGAGGTACTTGAAGGGAGCAATACGATTACTGACCTGTCAAGCGGATTCTATTTTCTGGAAGGAAAGAAGGTGGTTATAAAGTGACATCCGCTTTCCCTATTGTTTAGCTTGTTGGATAATAAGAGCGGTCTTAATTTATCCAATTCTTTGGATGAAATGAATCGCTTTTTATCCAATCGTTTGGACAAACGATACCTGAATTCTCCGTAAAAAAGCAATAAAGGGGGCTAAAACTTCATGTCCTCTTTCAAAAAAAGCACCTGAATACTTGACTTCTGCTTTTCAATGTCGTATATTTGTATTCGTAATCTTAACTCAGATTCAACTTTAAATTAGCATAAGAGGAGGGGCATTGCCTCTCCTCTATTTGTATCCTCCCTTTTCATATCATTTGAAATACCACACCTTAGCTTCCCGAATGCCACAGCTCAATAAGTGAAATGCCATAGCTCAGCAGGTGAAACATGTGGCATTTGGGGGATTGACATGTGGCATTTACTTCATTGACGTGTGGGATTTAGACCGTCTGTTTGTGGTAAACGCATCATCTGTTTGGGTGAAACGCACCATCTGTTTAGAGTAAACAGACCATCTATTTCAGAAGCATGCCAGTGATGCTATCGACTATTGCAAATAGCCAGAAGGAGTTAATAATATGTAAATCTGCTCTTGACAAGAATCCGTTTTGTTATTCACAAAGTTCTCTCTTCTCAATTATTGCTTTCAGATAAAATCCTTTGTTTTGTACACAGAACGTTTTTGCCTTGTTTTCGTTCTCTGTACAAAACAACTCAGTCGAAGTCCCCACTACTTTTATACGAGCCGGATGTAAAAATACCGAGAAATAACAGATGGAACTTTTTGCTCTTCAAGAAAATACTACTATCTTTGCGCCCGAATTTATGAGCTAATATAATGTCTCACTCAATTAATTATTAAACAACTTATTTTATTTAATGGAAAACTTAAAAAATGTAGCGCCTGTTGAAGACTTCAACTGGGATGCTTATGAAAATGGCGAAACCTTCGGTGGTGCCAGCCACGAAGAGTTGGAAAAAGCTTATGACAGTACGCTTAACAAAGTTAACGACCGTGAGGTAGTTGACGGAACTGTAATCGCGATGAACAAACGTGAAGTTGTTGTGAACATCGGTTACAAATCAGACGGTATCATTCCTTTGAATGAATTCCGCTACAATCCTGACTTGAAGATTGGTGATACTGTAGAAGTATACATCGAAAATCAGGAAGACAAAAAAGGACAGTTGGTTCTGTCTCACCGTAAAGCTCGCGCTACTCGCTCTTGGGATCGTGTGAACGCTGCTTTGGAAAACGAAGAAATTATCAAGGGTTACATCAAGTGCCGCACAAAGGGTGGTATGATCGTAGACGTATTCGGTATCGAAGCTTTCTTGCCGGGTTCTCAGATTGACGTGAAACCTATCCGCGACTACGATGTATTCGTTGGCAAAACTATGGAATTCAAGGTTGTTAAGATCAACCAGGAATTCAAGAACGTGGTTGTTTCTCACAAGGCTCTTATCGAAGCTGAACTGGAACAACAGAAGAAAGAAATTATCGGTAAGCTCGAAAAAGGACAAGTTCTTGAGGGTACCGTTAAGAATATCACATCTTATGGTGTATTCATCGACCTGGGTGGCGTAGACGGTTTGATTCACATCACCGACCTGTCTTGGGGCCGCGTTAGCGATCCGAAGGAAGTGGTTGAACTCGATCAGAAACTCAACGTTGTTATCCTTGATTTCGACGATGAGAAGAAGCGTATCGCTCTTGGTCTGAAGCAACTCACTCCGCATCCTTGGGATGCTCTTAACGCTGAACTGAAAGTAGGTGACAAGGTGAAGGGTAAAGTAGTCGTTATGGCTGACTACGGTGCATTCATCGAAATCGCTCCGGGCGTTGAAGGTTTGATCCACGTATCTGAAATGTCTTGGTCACAGCACTTGCGTTCTGCACAAGACTTCATGAAGGTAGGTGACGAAGTGGAAGCAGTAGTTCTGACTCTGGACCGCGAAGAACGTAAGATGTCTTTGGGTATCAAACAGCTGAAACAAGATCCGTGGGAAACTATCGAAGAGAAGTATCCTGTAGGTTCTAAGCACACTGCTAAAGTTCGTAACTTCACTAACTTCGGTGTATTCGTTGAAATCGAAGAAGGTGTTGACGGCTTGATCCACATCTCTGACCTGTCTTGGACTAAGAAAGTTAAACATCCGTCTGAATTCACTCAGATCGGTGCAGACATCGAAGTTCAGGTATTGGAAATCGATAAAGAAAACCGTCGCTTGAGCCTCGGCCACAAGCAACTCGAAGAAAATCCCTGGGATGTATTCGAGACAGTATTCACTGTAGGTTCTGTACACGAAGGTACTATCATCGAAATGTTGGATAAGGGTGCTGTTGTTGCTCTGCCTTATGGTGTAGAAGGTTTCGCTACTCCGAAACACCTCGTTAAGGAAGATGGCTCTCAGGCTCAGATGGACGAGAAACTGTCATTCAAGGTTATCGAGTTCAACAAAGATGCTAAACGTATCATCCTTTCTCACAGCCGTATCTTCGAAGATGCAGCAAAGGCAGAAGAAAGAGCTGAAAAGAAAGCTTCAAACAAGAAAGCAACTGGCAGCAAGAGAGAAGACGCTCCGTCTATCCAGAACCAGGCCGCTTCTACTACTTTGGGCGACATCGATGCTTTGGCTGCTTTGAAAGAGCAAATGGAAGCCGGAAAGAAGTAATCACTTCTATATATAAATAAGGTAAGGCGCTTGTGAACACAGGCGCCTTTCTTTTTTTCACCACAGAGGACACGGAGGTCACGGAGTATCTTTATCAGGAAGAAAAAACTCTGTGTTCTCGGTGTCCTCTGTGGTGAAATTCTGTATCTTTGCAACGTTATGGAGAAATTTGAACTACATATACTCGGCTGCGGTTCCGCACTGCCCACCACCCGCCACTTCGCCTCTTCACAAGTAGTGAATGTACGTGACAAACTTTATATGATAGATTGCGGTGAAGGATCGCAATTGCAATTCCGCAAGTCCCGACTGAAGTTTTCCCGTTTGAATCATATTTTTATTTCTCATCTGCATGGAGATCATTGTTTTGGTTTGCTGGGATTGATATCCACGCTCAATCTGCTGGGGCGCACGGCTGAGTTGCATATTCATTCGCCGAAAGGATTGGAAGCCTTGTTTGCTCCGATGCTAAGTTTCTTTTGCCGGCAAATGACGTATAAGGTTCTTTTTCATGAGTTTGAGACGAAAGAACCCGGAATGATCTATGAAGACCGTTCTCTGACAGTGACTACCATTCCATTGCGTCATCGTATGCCTTGTTGCGGCTTTCTGTTTGCAGAGAAGCAGCGGCCCAATCATATTATTCGGGAGATGGTCGACTTTTATGAAGTGCCGGTATATGAGTTGAATAGGATAAAGAATGGGGAAGACTATGTGACTCCGGAAGGCAAAATCATTTCCAATTCCTTACTGACACGTCCGTCTGATCCACCGCGTAGTTATGCCTACTGTTCGGACACCATCTATATGCCTGAGATTGCAGAACAGATAAAAGGAGTAGATTTGCTATTCCATGAGGCCACTTTTGCAAATGCAGACTTGCCTCGTGCCAAAGAAACTTTTCATACTACTGCTGCTCAGGCAGGAGAGATAGCCAAGGCGGCAGGAGTGAAGAAATTGGTGATCGGGCATTTTTCTGCCCGTTATGAGGATGAGAATATTTTGCTTAAAGAAGCTTCGGCTGTTTTCCCCGAGACGGTGCTGGCTAAGGAAACGCTGTGTTTGGAGGTATAATTTAGTGCTATGCACTAAATTAGTGACGGGCTACAAGTTACAAGTGCCTTTCGGTATGCTATTTATGGTTAAAACTATTTTAGTTCTCCTTCTCTTGTAAGGAAGGAAATAAAGTTATTTTCACACTGAAAAGTACTTGTTACTTGTAGCCCGTAGCTCGTAACTTAAATTAGCGGCTTTGCTGCTAATTTATCATTTAACCGTCTGTTTTTTGTTTTATCGAACCGAATGCCGTATATTTGTACGGAATAATCTGAAAACATAGGCTTATAGATGAGAAAGTTGCTCTACTGTTTTTTCTTTTTGTTGACTTTTTCGTCGCAGTCCGTGGCATGGGCGCAGGACGGTCGGAAGCAGGAAACGGCTCAGAAAGAGCAGCCGTCTTCTACTATTGTGCTGACTGTTTCGGCAGAAAACCGGGTACGTGTGCAGAATGCAGAACCTGGCTCCCAGATGGAAGTCTACAATATTGTAGGCGTGAAACTTACCACGATACGCATTGACTCTACGGATGTCACCGTTCAGGTGAATTTGCCTAAAGGTTATTACATCTTTAAGATTGGGAATGTCGTGCGGAAAGTGGTAATCAAATAAACGAAACGGAATAGATACTTATGAATCCTTCCTATAATGAACGCGAAGTGCTGGAGCTTCTACAAGATGAAAGTACACAAAAGCGAGGGTTTGAGTTGATTGTTGCGCAATATAGCGAACAATTATACTGGCAGATCCGTCGTATGGTGCTTTTGCATGAAGATGCCAATGACTTACTTCAGAACACGTTCATTAAGGCATGGACCAATATCGATTATTTCCGTGGGGATGCGAAGCTTTCTACCTGGCTCTATCGCATTGCTTTGAATGAATGTTTGACTTTCCTAAATAAACAACGCGCTGTAACTACTGTTTCTATCGATGATGAAGATGCTTCTGTACTTCAGAAGCTGGAAAGCGATCCCTATTTCTCCGGCGACCGGGCACAGAAGTCTCTACAGAAAGCATTGCTTACACTGCCGGAAAAGCAACGTATGGTATTTAACTTAAAGTATTACCAGGAAATGAAATACGAGGAGATGTCCGACATCTTCGGCACATCTGTCGGCGCTCTGAAAGCCTCTTATCATCATGCCGTGAAAAAAATCGAGAAGTTTTTGGAGGGAGAGGTTTAAACCTTTACCCCAAAACATAGTCTAACCTAACAGAGAGGAAAAAAGCTTATGAAAGAAGAAGATAACATATTGAAGAAGGTAGGGAAGGAAAATGTTTTCCGTGTTCCTGACGGATACTTTGAGAATCTTACTTCAGAGGTGATGAGCCGGCTTCCCGAAAAGGAAACACCTGCAATTATTAAGAGAGAACCTACGAAGTGGGAGAGAATTAAGCCATGGGTATATATGACTGCCATGTTTGCCGGCGCAGCATTGATTATCCGCGTTGCTTCTACTGACCGTACACCTGTTAACAACCGGATGGCGATGGACGAACCTGAAACCGAAGTTGTTTCTGATGAATATATCAGTGCAGTGCTGGATGATTCCATGCTGGATGATTATTCGCTGTATGTCTATCTCACAGACGCCGGTGCAGAGTGATGTGAGTAACAACTTAACTGTATGAGAAGAAAATGAAAAAGCTGATTGTTTTGTTTATTGTGATGTGCAGTTTCATCCCCTTGTCATGGGCTATGGACGGATGTAATCAACATTTGTCTCCTGACGAATTCCGTGCCAAGCAGAAAGCGTATATCACTGAAAAAGCCGGATTGACTAAGGAAGAAGCCGCTAAATTCTTTCCTGTTTATTTTGAATTACAGGATCGCAAAAAGCAACTGAATGATGAGGCATGGAACTTACTTCGTAAAGGAAAGGATGAAAAGACGACCGAAGCGCAATATAATGAGATTTTAGAAGGCGTATATGATGCCCGTATTGCTACCAACCGTCTGGAGAAAACTTACTATGAGAAGTTCAAGAAGATACTTTCGAACAAAAAGATATATTTAGTACAGCGTGCTGAAATGCGTTTTAACCGTGAGTTGCTGAAAGGGATGCATCATAAAGGTGGAGAACCTCAGAAACCGCAAGGAAAGAAAAGATAAATGAATTTTAGGAGCTTCGGCTCCTTTTTTCATCTATTGCCGATACATACGGCTGCGAAGAAGGTGTGTCATAATGCAGTACTATCTAAATTCTCCTCCTCCCGGGAGGAGGAGTACCCGTAGGGGGAGGTGGTAGGCGAATGCGTAAGTCTTTAGTATTTAAAGTTATATGTTTGTCTACCACCCCGCCCTTTGGGCACCCCTCCTCCCGGGAGGAGGGGAGCTTAAGTTACTTTCCAGTTTTGACACACCTTCTTCACTTGTATAAATGATGGCCTTCGCAGCCGCAAGTGTGAATCTTCGCAGTCCTATGCATTTGAGTTTTTATTTTTCCAGCTTTTTAGCTTCGTTCCAGAGGACATCCATCTCTTCCAGAGTCATATCATGCAGGTTTTTGCCTTCCTTGATGGTGTGCGCTTCCAGATAATTAAAACGGTTGATAAACTTCTGGTTGGTGCGTTCTAATGCATTATCCGGATTGATCTTGTAGAGGCGTGCGGCATTGATGAGGCTGAATAGTACATCCCCGAATTCGGCTTCTGCCTTGTCCTTATCCATATTGGCCACTTCTGCCTGAAACTCCTGGATTTCTTCTTTTACCTTATCCCACACTTGTTCCCGTTCTTCCCAGTCGAAGCCGACGTTGCGGGCTTTGTCTTGAATACGGTAAGCTTTGATGAGTGAAGGAAGGGCGGCAGGAACACCACTCAACACACTCTTGTTTCCACCTTTCTCTCTTAACTTCAGTTGTTCCCAGTTTTCGGAAACTTGTCCGGCAGTATCGGCTTTTACGTCACCGAACACATGGGGATGGCGGAAGATTAATTTCTCGCAAAGGTGGTCGCATACATCTTTCATGTCAAAATCGCCTTTCTCGGAACCTATCTTTGCGTAGAAAGCTACGTGTAGCAAGACATCTCCCAGCTCTTTGCAGATATCGTTTTTATCATCACGTATCAGGGCGTCACAAAGTTCATAAGTTTCTTCAATGGTGTTGGGACGCAAACTTTCATTAGTCTGCTTGCGATCCCAGGGACATTTCTCGCGAAGTTCGTCGAGTATGTCCAGGAAGCGTCCGAAGGCTTCCATCTGTTCTTTTCTTGTATGTAACATATCTTTATAGGGTTATTTATTGCAATGTGTATAATAGGATATAAGCAACCCGACTACTTCGGAGTAGTTCTTGCGGCCACTTTGTATCTTGTTTCCTTTCAGGTACAGGTCGTATATCCAGTCTTGTATATCTCCAATGAGTGGACTGTATTTCTCCGTCCAGTATTCCTGATTACTTTTAGCCAGTTCAATGATTTCGGGCCGTATCCGGTTGAAGAGCTCTTTGTATTCTTCTTCATCCATCAGTCGGCGGGCATTGACGAGTACGTGTCCCAGTACTGAAAAGTATCCGCAGAAACGGATACCTCGCGCTTGCGAACGGGTACAGACCTGATAAGCGTAGAAGTTGGCTTCCGCCTCGCTGGAAATGCCCAATAAATGTGCCAGTTCATGCGCATACGTGGCAGGATACTGTGAAGGGAGCAGATCTCCATTCAAGGTAAATTCGCAGAAGAAAGGTCCCATGCTACCGGTGACGCCCACCATGGAAATCAGTGGAGTGAAAAGCATTGTCTTCACCCGTGGGGATTTATGGAAAGGATGATGTACCCCCAGCGTATCACTGATCTGATTGTATCCGCGAACCGTTTCCCGGCGGATGAGGTCCTTGTTGATAGTGGTTACATCTACATACGATCCATTCAGTTTGTCAACGTAATCATCAACGAAGTTCCGGAAGTTTTCGGGAGTGTATGCAGTGTAAGGAATCTCTGTTCGCTGGTAGAAATTGGGCTGTGAATAATTAAGTCCCCAAGCCAGATAGAACCAGACGTATATCCATAACAGATATTCAATATCATTCAGTAAGATGCGTTTCCATTTTTTCTTCTGAAAGCGGCGGGCATAGACAGGGTAGAGGAGTACGCCCGCAATGCTGAGGGCTATGAATAAGTCGCCTATGGCAAAGGGAATGAGGCGGGAGAAAGACGAAAGAATATAGGCTATGACAGGATATACGCTGTGTGCATATATTTTTCCCATAGCCGGAATGAACTGTGTGGCCCAGACTACTAACAAGAGCGTGCATAGCACGATATAACGAATCTTCAGCTTATATTTCATCGCAAATTTATTTGAAAGGCAAAAATATACATTTATTAAATGTCACGTAAGAAATTTGCTTTATATTTGTCGTTCTCTGCACAGAAAGCGCCGGAGGGTGGCAAGATTTGAATTTAATTTAGTAATTTTGCGCCCGTTATTCGCGATAAAATAAATTATATACAGATTTAAAAGATATGGAATTAGCAAGTAAGTACAACCCTGCTGACGTAGAGGGAAAGTGGTACCAGTATTGGTTGGACCACAAATTATTCAGTTCAAAACCCGATGGTCGTGAGCCTTACACCATCGTCATTCCGCCCCCTAACGTCACCGGCGTGCTCCACATGGGACACATGCTTAATAATACCATTCAAGATATTCTGGTACGCCGTGCCCGTATGGAAGGTAAAAATGCCTGCTGGGTACCGGGTACTGACCACGCTTCTATCGCTACGGAAGCGAAAGTAGTAAATAAGCTGGCTGCACAAGGTATCAAGAAGACAGATCTTACCCGTGACGAATTCCTGAAGCATGCCTGGGAGTGGACAGATGAACATGGTGGCATCATCCTGAAGCAGCTGCGTAAACTCGGTGCTTCCTGTGATTGGGACCGCACCGCTTTCACTATGGACGAAAAGCGTAGTGAAAGTGTATTGAAAGTATTTGTAGACCTCTACAATAAGGGACTGATTTACCGTGGTGTACGTATGGTAAACTGGGATCCGAAGGCTTTGACTGCCCTTTCTGATGAAGAAGTTATCTACAAGGAAGAGCATGGCAAACTGTATTATCTGCGCTATAAAGTGGAAGGTGATGCGGAAGGACGTTATGCCGTGGTAGCTACCACCCGTCCTGAAACGATCATGGGTGATACCGCTATGTGTATCAATCCGAACGACCCGAAGAACGAATGGCTGAAAGGTAAGAAAGTGATCGTTCCTTTAGTAAATCGTGTTATTCCGGTAATCGAAGATGATTATGTAGATATTGAGTTCGGTACAGGTTGCCTGAAAGTAACTCCTGCGCATGATGTGAACGACTATATGCTGGGTGAAAAGTATAACTTGCCAAGCATCGATATCTTCAATGATAATGGTACATTGAGCGAGGCTGCCGGTCTTTATATCGGTATGGACCGTTTTGATGTTCGTAAACAGATTGAGAAAGACCTGGATGCTGCCGGCCTGTTGGATAAGGTGGAAGCCTATACCAATAAGGTAGGTTATTCCGAGCGTACCAACGTAGTTATAGAGCCGAAGCTTTCTATGCAGTGGTTCCTTAAGATGCAGCATTTTGCAGATATGGCATTGCCTCCTGTAATGAATGACGATCTGAAATTCTACCCTGCCAAGTATAAGAATACCTATCGCTACTGGATGGAGAACATCAAGGACTGGTGTATCAGCCGTCAGTTGTGGTGGGGACATCGCATTCCGGCATACTTCCTTCCGGAAGGTGGATATGTGGTAGCAGCTACTGAAGAAGAAGCTCTGAAGCTGGCAAAAGAGAAGACCGGCAATCCGGCCCTGACTTTGGAAGATCTTCGTCAGGATGAAGATTGTCTGGATACTTGGTTCTCTTCCTGGTTGTGGCCCATCTCTTTGTTTGATGGTATCAACAATCCGGGTAATGAGGAAATCGATTATTACTATCCGACAAGTGACCTGGTAACCGGTCCGGATATCATTTTCTTCTGGGTAGCCCGCATGATTATGGCAGGTTATGAATATGAAGGAAAGATGCCGTTCAAGAATGTGTACTTTACGGGTATCGTTCGTGATAAGTTGGGACGTAAGATGTCCAAGTCCCTCGGTAATTCTCCCGACCCGTTGGAACTGATTGAGAAGTTTGGTGCCGATGGTGTGCGTATGGGTATGATGCTTGCAGCTCCTGCCGGAAATGACATCTTGTTCGATGACGCTCTTTGTGAACAGGGACGTAACTTCTGTAACAAGATATGGAATGCTTACCGCTTGGTAAGTGGCTGGACTATTGATGACAGTCAGCCTGTGCCGGAAGCTGCAAGACTGGCATCGTTCTGGTTTGAATCCAAACAAAATGAGGTTGCTGCTGAGGTAGCTGATTTGTTTAGTAAATACCGTTTGAGCGAAGCTCTTATGGCTGTTTATAAATTATTCTGGGATGAATTCTCTTCCTGGTACCTCGAAATGATAAAGCCGGCTTATGGACAAGGTATCCACAGTTCAATTCATAGTGCTGCGATTTCTTATTTCGATAATCTGCTTCATTTGCTTCATCCGTTCATGCCGTTCATTACCGAAGAACTTTGGCAACAGATGTATGAGCGCGAAGAAGGTGAAAGTCTTATGGTATGTCCTTTGACAATAAATACCTATGTGGACGGTGAGACAGTTCGGCAATTCGAAGTAGTGAAGGAGGTGATCAGTAATGTTCGTTCTATCCGTTTGCAGAAAAACATAGCTCAAAAGGAAACGTTGGAATTGCAGGTTGTAGGCGAAAATCCGATTGCAGAATTCAATCCGGTTATCATGAAGATGTGTAATCTCTCGGCAATTGATGTGGTAGATACTAAAACCGAAGGTGCTGCTTCATTCATGGTAGGAACTACGGAATATGCCGTACCTCTGGGGAATATGATTGATGTAGAAGCAGAAATAGCCCGTATGGAAGCAGAATTGAAGCACAAAGAAGGTTTTCTGCAAGGCGTCATGAAGAAGCTGAGCAATGAGAAGTTTGTGAATAATGCTCCTGCCGCTGTCCTTGAACTGGAACGTAAGAAACAGGCGGATGCGGAAAGTATTATCAACTCTCTGAAAGAGAGTATTGCTGCGCTGAAGAAATAAGCCTTTTGGTCCGGGAGTTCTCCCGGACCTTTTACTATAAACGAATTAGCCCTTGCAATATCCGATTACTGCAAGGGCTAATTTATTTTTTATAAATCAAATGCTACTACTTTTCAAGCAGTTCTTTCAGAAAAGAATCCAACTCTTCATCCAGACCTTTCAGCAATTCTTCGTTTACAAGCAACGTGTCATCATCCATCAGCAGTAACTCTGCAATTGTTTCTTTTTCATCATCCACTAATACGAAAGAGTAAGGTTTCAGAATAGCCAGTTTGTCAAAGTCACCTCCGTTCTTCATGTTGTGGAGTAAGGTAGAAAGAATACGTTCTGCATTTTCGTAGAAATCATCTCCGTCATAAGTCATCCATTCTTCGATAGAGACACAAGCCAGATATTCGTCTTCGTCATCAAAGATGGATAATTCGCCGGAATTCTGGTTGGCTTGCAGATGGATGTCGGTCACAATGGTTTGCTCACAGCCACAAGTGTATTTGGCAACTGCCTGTTTAATGGTCTTTTCCAGGAGTGATAATGATGCTTGGCTCAGTTTCATAATAGATATTCTTTCTTAATGGACGTTCAAAGGTATAAAAAAAATAATTACCTCTGCATCATTTCTCTAAAAATCATTTTTAAATCTTTCCATTTGGGCGTTCAGCCGGGTCATTCCCTCCTTTCGCTCCTGCAATTCGTTCAGGTAGCGGGTTATTGCGAAGTAATTGGGGATATCCATGAGGTCCACGCCTTCCTGAGTTTTCTTCTCGTCTATTTTGTCTACATCGTATGCTACTTTCTGCGCTTTCAAGGCCCATTCTTCTGCTGTATGAATGCTGTCCTGCATTTCGTATCCTAAGGCAATGTTATAGGCGGCATACATTTTCTGCTTTCCTTTTTTCTTTTTCTCATAGGTTTGCTTCCAGAGTTCAATAGCCTTGTCCCAGTTCTCTTCGCGGACAAAGACTGCGGCATCACGCATATTTACGGAACCACCTGTAAAGAGATAGCGGGAAGCTGTTTTCCAATGTGGCAGTATATGGCTCACGGGGATAGTGCCGGCAAATTCGGAAGCCTCTCTCAGCATCTCTTTTTCACTGATGAGTCCTGCACCTGCCTGTGCCATACTGGGAGCTGCATGATCCCAGAAGATGCTGTCGCTGGCATTGACTGTCACCATTGGACCGTTGCGTTGGGGCAGATACACCTTTACGGTAGGATATACTTTCAGGTCAAGCGTACCTGCATATACTCCCCATTCCGGTAAATATTCGATTTTACGGATGGAGCGCATCTGTACGTTCTCCAAGGCTATCAGTAAGTCCGCACCCAGACTTTGGGTGAGCTTTTCCACTTCGTCTTTGCTAAGGGTGCTTTCGCGGGGAATCATATCATGGGCGCGCAAGGCAGAGTCGCAAATAATCACTTCATCGAAATAATTCTCGTTGGCAAGTGCCTCCGCCAGTGATTCCGTGGCGATTTTGCCATCCCCATTGAAATACTTTGTCTTGCGTGCTATTTCTGTCTCATCTTTTTTCTTCTCATCGTTTTCCTCCAGAATTAGCTTGTTATCCGGGATAGGAGGCATATTATTTACCACAGCTACGCGCCTGAGGGCGGACGGAAAGCTGACTTCCGCCGGCAACATATAGTCGATGGAGAGTTGCTCTATGCTTTGGCAACCGCTAAACAGCAGAACACAGCACACCAATAGTGAGTACGAATATTTAGTCATAAGCTTATTCTTTATCTAGGAATAACAAAAATACACTTTTGTATGGATATAGAAAAGCCTCCAACAGTTTTTAACCGTTGAAGGCTTTTATTAGTGATCACTTATTACATATTCTTCCCGTGGCAATTCTTGTACTTCTTACCACTTCCGCAAGGACAAGGATCATTACGTCCTACCGTCTTTTCCGCACGAATCGGTTCACGCTTCACTTGTTCGCGTGTGTCCTGTTGGGCGGCGGCCTGTTGGTTCGGATCGTTCAGATCTTGTTTCTGTTCGCGGTATTTGCTCATATCCTGCTTCTGTTCGGGAGCGGCCTGCTGAATTTCCTGCGGTTCCTGTACCGGGATTTGTCCGCGCATCAGGATAGAAACAGTCTGGTTATTGATCTTATCCACCATTGTATCGAACAGGTTTACAGACTCCAGCTTATAAATCAATAACGGGTCTTTCTGTTCGTAGCTTGCGTTCTGTACAGAGTGCTTCAGTTCATCCAGTTCACGGAGGTTCTCTTTCCATGCCTCGTCGATAACGTGCAGCAGGATAGACTTTTCAAACGCTTTTACCACTTCCTTACACTCGCTGTCGTAAGCGGCTTTCAGGCTGCAAGAGATGTTGTACATGCGCTTACCGTCCGTGATGGGGATAAGGATATTCTCGTACATGTGTCCCTGGGTTTCGTATACCTGCTTGATTACCGGATAAGCAACCTGTGCCATGCGGTCCGTCTTGCGCTTGAACTGTTCCATTGCTACATTGAAGGCTTCTTCAGCAAGCTTTTCCTTCTTTTCGTTACGGAACTGTTCTTCGTTGAAAGGCACTTCCATGGCAAGAGTCTGCAAGAAGTCCATTTTGCAGTTTTCGTAATCGGGAGCTTCAACGGCTGCGGCAACACGGTCCCAGATCATATTTACGATATCCATTCCGATACGTTCACCCATCAAGGCGTGGCGACGCTTGGTATAGACAACTGTACGTTGCTTATTCATCACGTCATCATATTCCAGCAAACGCTTACGGATACCGAAGTTGTTTTCTTCCACCTTCTTCTGTGCACGCTCAATGGAGTTGGAGATCATCTTGTGCTCAATCATTTCACCTTCCTTGAAGCCGAGACGGTCCATTACACCGGCGATGCGGTCGGAAGAGAACAGACGCATCAGGTCGTCTTCCAGTGACACGAAGAATACGGAAGAACCCGGGTCACCCTGACGTCCGGCACGTCCGCGCAACTGGCGGTCTACACGACGGGATTCATGGCGTTCGGTACCGATGATGGCCAAACCGCCCGCTGCTTTTACTTCCGGGCTCAGCTTGATGTCCGTACCACGACCGGCCATGTTGGTAGCGATGGTTACTGTTCCGCTCAAACCGGCTTTGGCTACGATGTCCGCTTCCTTCTGGTGCAACTTGGCATTCAATACGCTGTGCTCGATCTTGCGCATGGTCAACATCTTGCTCAGCATTTCGGAGATTTCTACGGATGTGGTACCCACCAGGACAGGGCGTCCGGCTTGTACCAGCTGTTCGATTTCTTCGATGACTGCTTTATATTTCTCGCGTTTCGTCTTGTAAACGCGGTCGTTCATGTCTTTACGGGAAATGGGGCGGTTGGTGGGGATCACCACTACATCCAGTTTGTAGATGTCCCAAAGTTCGCCTGCTTCCGTTTCGGCGGTACCGGTCATACCCGAGAGTTTGTGGTACATACGGAAGTAATTCTGCAACGTAATGGTGGCGAATGTCTGTGTGGCAGCTTCCACTTTTACGTTTTCCTTGGCTTCGATGGCCTGGTGCAGACCGTCGGAGTAGCGGCGGCCTTCCATGATACGGCCTGTCTGCTCATCCACAATCTTCACTTGACCGTCGATCACAACGTATTCGTCATCTTTCTCGAACATGGTGTAAGCCTTCAGCAACTGGTTGATGGTGTGTACACGTTCGGACTTGATGGCATAGTTGGTCATCAGTTCATCTTTCTTCGCCAGACGTTGTTCGTCTGTCAGGCTGGTTTCGTTTTCCAGTTCGGAAAGCTGTGCGGCGATGTCGGGCAATACGAAGAGGGTAGGGTCTTCCGAGTTACCGGTGATCAGGTCCACACCTTTATCTGTCAGGTCTACACTGTTCAGCTTTTCTTCGATGACGAAGTACAACGGGTCGGTAGCTTCGTGCATACGTTTGTTGTTCTGCTCCATGTAGATCTCTTCGGTCTTCAGCATACCTGCCTTGATACCTTGCTCACTCAGATATTTAATCAATGCCTTGTTTTTGGGCAGTGCCTTGTGGCTGCGGAACAAAGCAAGGAAACCTTCTTCCTGATCTTTCTTGTCGCCGGAAGCAATCAGGCGCTTGGCATCGGCAAGATACTGGGTAGCCAGTTTCTTCTGTGCTTCCACCAGACGTTCTACGAGCGGACGCAATTGCTCGAACAACTGGTCCTCACCTTTGGGGACGGGACCGGAAATAATCAACGGAGTACGGGCATCGTCAATCAATACAGAGTCCACCTCATCGACGATGGCGTAGTTGTGCTGGCGCTGTACGAGGTCTTTGGGGCTGATGGCCATATTATCACGCAAGTAGTCGAAACCGAATTCGTTGTTCGTACCGAAGGTGATGTCTGCCAGATAAGCCTGACGGCGTGCGTCGGAGTTGGGCTGATGTCTGTCGATGCAGTCTACACTTAAACCGTGGAACATATAGAGCGGGCCCATCCATTCGGAGTCACGTTTGGCCAGATAGTCATTTACGGTCACCACATGTACACCGTTTCCGGTCAGTGCGTTGAGGAATACGGGGAGGGTAGCCACCAATGTCTTACCTTCACCCGTTGCCATTTCGGCAATCTTACCTTTATGCAATACGACGCCACCGAACAACTGTACATCGTAGTGTACCATGTTCCAGACAATTTCCGTACCGCCTGCTTGCCAGTGGTTTTGCCAGATGGCTTTGTCGCCTTCAATGCGTACGAAGTCTTTCGTGGCAGCCAGGTGACGGTCGAAGTCGGTAGCCGTGACTACGATTTCTTCATTTTCAGATAAACGTTTGGCAGTTTCTTTCACAATGGAGAAAGCTACCGGCAGTACTTCTTCAAGAGCTTTTTCGTAAGTTTCCAGTATGTCCTTTTCTATCTTATCTATCTGCGCGAAAACTTCTTCACGGTTTTCCAGTTCGATTTCTTCGATACCAGCTTTGAGTTCTTCCACCTTGGCGCGTTGGTCGGCGGCAGAATTGCGGATATATTCTTTCAGTTCTTCTGTCTTGGCGCGTAAGGCGTCGTTATCGAGTTTGGCAACTTCCGGGTAAGCGGCTTTGATTTTGTCCACCCACGGCTGAATTTCTTTCATGTCGCGTGTGGATTTGTTGCCGAAAATCGAGCTTAAAAATTCATTAAATCCCATTTTATATCTATTTTTATTATTATTTACTAAGTTGATTGAGTGCGCAAAGTTACTGATTTTTATACAGATTACACATTTTTGCGCTGTTTATTTGATGCGGACTTTCACCACAGAGGGCATAGAGTTTCACTGAGTTTTCTTTCTTCAATTAATGAAGGAAGTCTATTGGTCATTAGAGGTATAAAAACTCTGTGAAACTCTGTGTGCTCTGTGGTGAATAAACCTCAGAAATTCAGTGGAGTCTCTGTGCAAGCATTCGGAGCGCGGATGCGCATCACACTTGACAGGGTGGGGGCAACGCGGGTAATATTGACGGGAACCCGGATTGTTTCGGGCTTCACTCCACCGCCCAGGAAGATGAGCGGGGCAGGAATATTGGCATGACGTACCACGCGGTTATCGGTGGCATTTTCTTCCACGATAGTCCAGCCGGGCAATACGTCTATCAGTAAGTCGCCCGAACGTTTGCGATGAAAGCTGTTCCGGGCAAGTTCTATCTGGGGCGACCAGGGACCCAGCAGCAGGCGGTGGGCTGAATACGCCTCGTTCACTCCGCTGAATTGTATCAGGAAGTCAGCGGACTTGTCTTGAATTTCCGCCAGATTCAGCTGCTTGTTCTCTATTAATTTATGGTTGAGGTAAATTTGCTGGTTGTGATAAGTCTCTACGTACTGTCCTTCGCCATACGTGGCCATGAGATACATGTTCAGCAGGGTGGCGCAGCGATTCAGGTAGAATTCCCCGCCGGGGATGCGGTACAGGCCGAGATCGGGAGCTTCCGGATCGGCATAGCCCGTAGAGGTGATGCAGAAGAGGACGTTGTGCAGACCTACTTTGCGGTCGATGAGGTCGAGCAGTGCGGCAATGCTGCGGTCGAGGCGTACATACGTGTCCTGCATTTCCATGGCACATTCCTGTGTACTCTTGTGGTTGTAGTTTCCGGCGTAATAGGTCAGTGCCAGCAGGTCGGGTATCTCATCTTTGGCGATGGTGCTCTTTTCCAGAAGTTCTTCTGTCAGCAAGTTCACTTCGTCGTTGATGAACGGGCTGGTGAGCAGTCGGCGGAATTTATTGCGTCGTTCGCTGTCGAACTTATATTTGAAGGGCTGGTCCCGCCATTCGGGAAGGAATGTATATTTGTTAATGGGGTATGTCGGTTCCCATACCATGTCGCGGATGCGGAAGTCGGGTGATTTCCGTTCGTTGTATTGGCTTACCCACCACGGGAACTCGCTGTAATATGTAGTGCTGCACCATTTGCCTGTATTCTCGTTCAGCCAGAAAGCACCGTTTCCGGTATGTCCGGCAGCCAGTACGGCCGCGTCGCGCGAGGGGGCGATGGCATACACCAGGCCTTTGTTGCGGGTGGCTACTTTCAGTTCGTCGGCGATGGTAGAGGTCAGTAATTGGGAGGGAGAAGAGTTTTCGTCGGTGAAGTTGCCCATAAATGCGCCATCGTCCACGCAATTCACGGGGCGCAGGGTGCTTGCATCCATCCAGTACTGGGATATGATGCCGTTCATCGAAGGTGTCGTGCCGCTGTAGATGGCAGCGATGGCAGAAGCGCGGTCTGTTCCGTTGAAAGGGAATTCGGTCTGGTAGAACACTTTCCCTTCGCGCATCAGTCTTTTGAAACCTTTCTCTCCGTAGAGGGTTGAGAATGCTTCCATATAGTCGGTGCGCAGTTGGTCAATCGTCAGCGTAACCACTAATTTTGGTGTGGCAGGCAGCGGTTGTGCTTGCAGACCGGTGAAAGTAAGTGCGAGTATGGAAGTAATCAGTCCCTTTTTCATTTATCTCTTTTTCAATGTCAAAATAAGATTGCTTGCTGAACGTACCAGCAAACAAAGTGCCAAAGGTAATACAGCTAAGTCAATTCTTTGCGGTATTATCGCCCAAAGCAGTATAAAAAGTGTTAAAACAACGCAATTCGTCCTCATGTACCGGCTTTTCTGCCGTTTTCTCACCTTATTTATCATCCACGGGAGGCAAAATAAGTGCAGGGGATGGAATACGAACAGCAGGTAATTGGGGCTTACTGCGGGGTGTTGGGAGATCAGGGTGAGGAAGGCGAGGATGCACCCGGCTATTCCGGCACAGAAGAACAGGATTAGGTCGAGTCCCCAGAGAGTTTTCCCTCGGCGGATGCCGTAGATGGTAGCGGCTGCCACCAGCACAAACAGCAGCAGGGCCGATTGCATCGGGGTGATTCCTCCGGAGCGGTGGTCGGCATCAGTCAGTCCGGTTGCCACTATTTTTTCTTCGGAGGATACGAGGGGACGTGCCTGACCTTCGTTGTCTACGATCCGGGCTGTGCGGAAGAAGTCCTGCACATAGAAGGGGACGAACATCATCAGTCTTCGGTTGATGGGTTGGTCGGCTTTGCTGCCCATGCATAGGTCCATGCCGAAGCGTGACCACGGATGACCTTCACTATATTTATGCAGCAAATCGCGGAAAGTGACTCCCGTGTCGGTATCGGTCATATTGTCAGCATACTGCAAGGTACCGTCGATGGCGGCCTCTATCTGGTCGCGCGGACGGGTGGCGCAGTTGTCGTAGAAGAAGTTATAGCGATATATGCGGTTTTCGGGCCGGTAGTTTTCCTGAAGCAGGTTGAAGAGGTGTTCTTTTTCTGCTTGGGTGAGGTTCAGGGTCTGTTGCCAGACGTCCCGTCCCAGATAGTTGTACTCGGAGGCGAAGTGCTCGTAATTGGTTACGCCCAGTTGATAGTCCGTCTCTCCCAGGGCGAAGCGGAAGATGAAGTTGGGGGCGTTGAAATTGAACATACCGTAGTTGAAGACAGCGTCAATGCCCCGGGTGAAGTTTTCGTAACGGATGGCGGTGTGGCCGAACAGGGAATAGATTTCCCCACCCGAGGCGCAGGTCAGCAGGCTGATGCGGATAGAGTCGGGGGTAGCCTCTTGCGGCGTTTGCGGCTGGGCGGAGGCCGTGGACGGGCAGAGGAGGCAGAGGAGGAAATATATGAGAATGAGTAAGTTTCTTTTCATGCTGCAAAGTTATAAACTTGAAAATTCTGAATAGGTGAGAATACGAGTCTGTAAATGAGTCTCTAAGACTAATAAGTCTTTGTCTCCGGTCAGAATATAGTCAGCGTGTACTGTTTCGGCTAAAGATAGTAGGTATAAATCTTTTGCATCTCTGATAGGTGATTGGGCTTTGGTCTTTATCGATACAAAATGGCAATATACATCCATTATTTTTAAAGTGTCCCAAATGTCTTGTTCGAATATGTATTTACGTATTTTCCCTCGCTGAGATACATCTTTAAATTCTTGTATCAATTCATCACACACATATACTGTAATATCAGGATTAGTCAGTAACTTTTTTAATAAGGATGACCTTTTGCCTATTAAAAAAGAAATCCAAAGATTGGTGTCGACAATTATTTTCATTTACGGTATCTTACAGCATTTATCTCTTCCATAATATCTTCATCAGACAATTGAACTTTAGTGGGACGTTTTGATATGTAGTTTTTCAATAAACTTTCTTTGGTTTCAATAGACCATCCCATTTTTTTTGCCAATTCCTTAAAGAATTTCATGTCTGCTTTCGGAATGTTAAGATAAACACTTTGTATTGTAGTTTCCATATCCTTCTGCTTTTTAGTTTTCACAAAAGTACATGTTTTTAAGTTAGAACGCAATGAAAAGATAGTTAATTCTTAGCGTAATCTATCTCTCTACACGGCTTTCTTTAGTAAAGATCAACCACTCACACTGAAAATCCTACAAAATATCGTCATTTAAAAATGATTAACGTAAGGAAATTGCATATTTATTAACAGTTGGCTACATTTGCAACACTCTCTTCTCATGCAAGCTATAAGAACGATTGGGGGCACCCCTATGCTGATGAGTATTTGGAGAAAGGCAGAACTATTGATTATTAACCTGTTAAAACAAAATGAAGAGCCTCAAAATCGTATCTTATGTTTACTCCTTTGACCATCGCCATCTTCAGTGGTGCATTGTCCCCTTCCAGTCTGGAGGGGCAGCATTACATTTCTGCACGGCTTCAGCAAGCCACGTGGAAACTGAAAGATGTGTCGGGGGAGTCGGGCGAGTTGACGGGGCGATTGAGGGAAATATTATCCGATTGGCACGTTGACCTGCCTTACCCTTCTTTTGATTTCCTACCGTCGGCATCCCATTTCCCGGATTTCAATGCCACTGCTGCCCTCTGCCGCTTGAGGGTGGAAGAGATGGAGTATACCCTGAATGTACTTTATTGCGAGGAGCAATCTACTGTCCGCTATCTTTTTTACAGTACCCTTCTTCGTGTCGAGGCCCAGTGGTTGAAATTGTTGCTGAAAGAGAAAATCAGCCAGTTGCGTTCCGACACTGATGCACGTCTGCTGCTGTGCGAAGTGCTCGAAGAGGTGTATAACACCGGGGTGTTGGTGGACGAAGCCTCTCGCAGAGGGTTTTCGGCTGAGTTGTGCGGACAGTTGAAGGGGGCATTGGCTTCACTATATCTGGAACTGACTATAAATTTCGGGCATTTGTTGCAGCGTGCTGATTATATGGGTTATCGGTATCTGTTCAACGATGCCCGTTACTTTCATCCTGTCCACGAGTGCGAGGTACTGAAGTATGATATTCTGCAAGCCGGAAATCAGGTGAAGCGTTTGGTCAGTATGGATATCACCGAAAGGTGTGAGTCAGATGCTATGCAACTTTATGACGATTTGGTGACACTGCTTGCCAGGATCAAGTTATATTCGTATACCGAAGCCTGTCTGTGGCAGGGTGTTGTAGCGCTTGAGAATTTCCTTTTCCTTCTTCTCAGCCGTTGCCGGTCCGATGATAAGATTCCTTACAGTCAGCTTGTTGACGAGCAATGGATGAGGACTCGCCTGAACGACCTGTGCAACGATCAGTATGCCGGTCATTTGCATTACAACGAAGGCCGGGGTGCCTCGCAGTGGACCCTCAGAAAGCTGAATGAACCCTGCCTGGGATTCCTGAGTCCGCTTGTTGCGTATGAGGCGAGCCTTCCCCGCATGCTGCGCGGCTATCTGCAGAGCAGACGGGAGCTTTACGATCAGAACTATTCGCGTCCTTTCATTTCCATTTTGCCCGATGAGAAGCTTTCCATCCCGCTTTCGCGTCCGCTGGCGGTCCAGTTGCCCGATATGGGTGAAGTACATACGCTTCTGGCATTTCTGCACAAAGCGCCAGGCACCAGAGGGGTATGCCTGATGAGTCCCGAACATGTTCAGTGGCTGGAAGATGATTTCCTGTCTTTTTTGCAGAGCGGTCAGATTTCGCTGGCTCACAAGAACAGGGTGAAAATCCTGAAAGGGTATGTAGAGGTGCTTTACGGCCTTTTCTTTTATTACCAAAAGCACAGGGGTGGCGATAAGAAGAATTATGCGATTTTCCTTGTCTCAATGCTGGATGTGGATGCACAGCCCGAAAATCTGGTGAGTAACTATAAAAGGTATATAGAAGCCTACGAAGCATTTGTCAGTAAAGAGAATCTTCGCCTCATTTCCTGACGAGTCGTTGACGAAATCAGATCGTCAACGATTTTTTTTTATCACAAAGTAACACGGGGGGAGTTCATTCAAAACCGGAAAGTAATAAGTTAAATGCTAATTTAATGTACTTTCTTTTGCCTTGATGCAAAAGAAAGATACCAAATAAAAAATCAAGGCTGCACTTCCGGAGCTACTCCGGTAGTATTTTCAGCTAAAGGGCAGGAACTGGCTACGCTCAAACAGACTGCCCTTCTTAACGCTGAAAACACTACCTTCGCTTAATGCCCCTACAGTGAGGCCGGGAGACCATGTGGGTGAGAGTGCCGGATGTAATAATGCGCAGCCGCTTCCACAGCGCAGCTCTCGGGCATAGGCGTAGGTGGGTAAGCGGAGGTGCTGTCAGTCACAGGTAAGGGGCGATTGTCTGAGCGTAGCGAGTTCGAGCCCCGGCTGTGCATGGCAGTATCGGAGTAGCACCGAAGACTCAGCCCGGGTCCTTTCTTTTTGATACTTTTTCTTTCGGACAAGCGAAAGAAAAAGTATAAGATAAATTCCCATTTAACTCATAACCCGACAGTTTTGAATGAATTTCCCGACAGCTTACTCTATTCTTAACTCTGACGATCTATCTCGTCAAGCTCACGTCATTTCAAACTCTTTTTCCTTTGCCACCGAATCAAAGGAAAAAGAATATGATACAGAATCTACTATTTTCAGAGCAACTGGAGCAGATGCGCGATCATCTGCTCAGCTTGGCGCGTTTGCTGGAGCGTGCCGGAGTGAAAGCCCGTCCAGAGATTGCCCGGGGGTGGGTGGACGGACAAGAGGTGATGGATGCGTTGCACATCAGCCAGCGTACCCTGCAAAACCTGCGCGACAACGGGACACTGGGGTACACCATTTTGGGTAAGAAATACTTCTATCGCATTCAGGAGATTGATGACCTGTTGCGAAACAACTATGTGATGTACAAACTCAGTGCATGGGGCAAGGAAGACGAGAATACTGCAACCGATGATAGGGAAGGGGGTGACAGATGAAACGCTTCAGCTTTTTTCTGGCTCCCGTCAGTAACGTCGTACCCCATAAGACGGTGGGGATGGAGCAAATCTACAATGTGATCCGGGGCGATTATTACCGTGCAGCTACCGAAGAGCTGCGCCGCCTGATGCAGGAGGAACGAATCACGCAGCGTGATGTGCAACGTTTCAAGGCGAGAAACTTTGACTATGCCACCTTCAGCGGAGAGTTCAGCCGTCGACGCGAAGATGCCCTGTTGGCGCATAGCGGACTGCTCTGCCTTGACTTCGATCATGTCACTCAGTGGCAGGGTGGCGGGCATTTGCAAGGTGTCTATGGGTTGCGCTATGCTTTGATGCACGATACTTCGGTAGACACTGCCCTGCTTTTCCGAAGTCCGGGTGGTGACGGGCTGAAGTGGGTGGTTCCCGTCGACCTGGAACAGGGTACGCATGCCGATTGGTTCGAGGTTTTGTCCTATTACGTGTCGCGCAATTATGGGGTAGAACCCGACCCTTCAGGGCGCGATATCGCACGTGCCTGCTATCTGCCTTGGGATCCGGAAGTGGTGATGTTTTAAGTAAGAAGGGAGGAGGAGTTAAATCATAAATTATAAATTATAAATCTTCACATGTCAAAACAGAAATTTAATCTAGGTGAGTGGCGTCGTGACACCACTCTTGCTCCTCGTGACGAGGTGGAAATCGTTATTTCACGCATTGAGACTGCAAATCTTGATATAACTTCGGCCTATGGTGACTGGCGCGACCTGGGGTTTGCGTTGTCTCAGGGGCTAGGCGAGGAGGGGCGTGCCTTCTATCATCGCCTGAGCCGTTTCTATAGTGGATATCAGCATGCAGAAACCGACAAGCAGTATACGGCTTGCCTGCACTCGCGTGGACACGGCATCACATTGAACACCTTCTTCCACCGGGCAAAGCTGGCGGGAGTGGATATCAATACCCGTCCGTTGCCAAATTGCCATGTTGCCAAATTGCCAAAGGCGAAGGACGTGGCAATATCCCCCGCTGCCGGAGCGGATCAGACGCCTCCGGGCGATGATTTCCCCACTTTCCCCGACGAAATCTATGCCTCCATGCCCCGCCTGCTTTCCGATGTCTGCTCTTACGGCATTTCGGCCGAAGACACGGATATGCTGTTGCTGGGTGCCCTTACGGTGCTTTCCTCTTGCCTGACGCAAGTGTCGGGCATCTATGGGCAGCGGCAAGTCTATCCGAACCTTTACTTGTTTGTCGGGGCGCAGGCTTCGGCGGGTAAGGGGCGGCTGACGCTGTGCCGTCATCTGGTGGACGTGGTGCATGCCGACCTGCGCCGGCAGAACGTCCGCGAGTGGGAGGAATATCACCGTGAAAAGTCCCTCTACGAAAAGAACAAACGGAAGGAAGGAGGTGAAGAACCGCGCCAACCGCCCGTCAGGATGCTTTTTATTCCTGCCAACAGTAGTGCCACAGCCCTCTTCCAGACATTGAACGACAACGAAGGACAGGCCTTGATGTTCGAGACTGAAGGCGACACGCTGACCACCACTTTCCGCAGCGAACACGGCAACTACAGTGACGGTCTGCGCAAAGCCTTCCATCACGAGACCATTGCTTACAATCGTCGGAAAGACCGTGAATATGTGGAAATCTCGATGCCTCGCCTTTCGGTGCTGCTCAGCGGAACGCCCCGCCAGATAGGGGCGCTCATCCCTGATGCCGAGAACGGGCTTTTTTCCCGCTTCCTCTTCTACAGCCTCCCCCTGCGTCCGGTGTGGAACGATGTGTTTGCCTGCAACGGGGAGGATACGCTGGATAGCTGTTTCCTTCGGTTGGGAGGCCGTTTTTTTCAATTCTATTCACGTCTGAAGAAAGCGGGTCCCTTGCGCTTCACGCTCACCGCTACACAACAGGTGGAGTTCAACCGTTTTTTCAACTCTATGCAACGACAGGGACTCCAGTGTTTTGGTTCCGATATGCTGGCTTCTGTACGTCGTCTGGGGTTGACGGCCTACCGCATTTGCATGGTGTTCTCTTCACTGCGGCTGATGGACTATGAGGGAGACACTCCGCTGCCGGCCACCCTTTGTTGCCGTGATGATGATTTTCGCACCACGCTCCTGATGATGGAGGTGTTGCTGCATCATACGGGACTGGCATATAAAGGATTGCAGGCTGATGCCAAGTCTGCGCCCCACCGGGCCACCGTCTCCGAAGGAGATCAGCGCGAACATCGGTTGCTTCAGTTATTTCAGGGACTGCCGGAGGCTTTCAATCGTGCGGGTTATCAGGACGTGGCGCGCGCGGTGGGGATTCCTGTCCGTACGGCCGACCGCTACATCATTGAACTGTGCAATCAGGGGCTTTTGTTGAAGTTGGATCATGATGCGTATGGAAAAGCGGGAAAGTGATTGGGGCTGAATTACGTCCGGTTCGTGTCTGAACCGTGTCCGGTCCGTATCAGGTCCGTAGTATCTCCGTAGTCTATAGGTACGGAGCTGCTACGGACTTGCTACGGACTTGCTACGGACTTGCTACGGAGGTGGTACGGAGAAGCTATGGAGGTATTATGGAAATGCTACGCATCGAATACACAGATCCTGGCTTGTAATATAAAAATAATGTTCTTACCTTTGTCTGTTAATATTGGGGTTTTCAGGCAATAATACTATGAAGGAACTACTATTACAAGCTGCGCTTGATGCCGGTCATTCCGACGCTACGCCATCCGACCTCTGCCGATGGTTGGTATCCCTTACGGGGAATCCTGCCACAGGATCGGGGAGTTTTGCTCCGAAACTCTATTATACGCCCTGTCCCGGGGTACTTGAAGTGTGGCTGAAAGACGCTCCGGAGCAAAAGGAAAGAAGCGTGGTTTGCTACAGGCGTCTCTCTTTCCGTCCGTTTCCCCCGGTGTCTGCCTCTTCTCCTTCTGCCTCTTCCGATTGTAGGATTGCGGTGGAAGTGCTGTCTGCAAAACAAATATATATCGGTTTTCCTATGTCCGAAATGGGACTTGTGGGCGCTTCGCCCGCTCTGGTAGTTACAGGCGGATGGGTGATGCCCTATGAGGCGCTCAGTCCGGTGCAGATAGGCCATCTGGACTCTGCTTATGCGGTGCTTACCCCTGCTTTGTCTGCCCGCCTGAATTGTTCCGGCTGTGTGGAACAGCGCATATCCGCCCCATCCGGCCCTTATGAAGCTTTGTGGCATGAAGTGGAAGGGCTGCTGGCGCGTTTTTTTCCTTCGGGTGGGACGGTTTCCGGCTGTCCCCTTCACTTGTCACTCCATCCGGCCGATGTGCCTGCCTACCGTTTGCGGTGTATCGGAACGGAACATGGTCTGTTACAGTTCGGGATGTCGGCTGTAGATGCTGATCCCCGCGCCGGCTTTTGCCGTTACGGTGCCTGTCTGCCCGGGCGGTGCCACTCTCTTACCCTCACCATGCTCTATCCGAGGGGGCAACTGGATGCTGCCCGCCGCCTTTTCGGTCTTTTCTCCCCACTAGCTTCTCTTATAGCCGTGATGCCTGTAGGCAGCATGGACCGGTGGATACCCTATGATGCGGATGAACGTGCCATCGACCAATTGACACAGGCACTCTATACGCAGCCTGTCACGGATGTTCCCGCCGCTTTCAGGCTCTATTGCCTGGTAGTTCCCTCGGGAGGGGCCGCCGCTCCATTGATGGGGTGGCAACTATCGGTTCGCCTGCGCAGGTTGGTGCTTTCCTTGGGGGCGCTCTATGTGGGAGCCATTCCGTTGCATGCCGTCAGTTCCGGGGACTTCGGCAGATACCTGCCCTCTGTGGCTTCGCGCTTGCTGGTGCAGATGGGTGGCATGCCGTGGATGCCCCGCCACTTTGCTTCACAGGACACCGACCTCATTGCCGGATTTTCTTACTCACGTCCTTCGCGATGTTTCGAGCTTTTCAGTGCGGTTACTTTCTACAACGATCCTTCCCGGGGTTGTTGCTTCGATCTCTGCAAGGCTGAAGAAAAGTTTTCGCTGTTTTTTTCTTCGCGCTTCAGGAGGGCTTACGAACAGTTTCTGACCGACCACCGTGATAGCCCTCCCCAGCGTTTGGTGGTTTATTGCCATCGGGATCTTCCGACGGAGCCTCTGCTGTCTCTGGTTCGCTGGATGGTTCCGTATTCGGAAGTTGTACCGGTGGTGCTGGCACAAGTGCGGCGTACGTCGAGGGCTATGCTCCGTCACTATGCTCCCGATGCTCCCGGCTGTATGCCTCCTGCGGGAACCGTTCTGGGCTGTGCCGATGATACTTTCCTTCTTTTCTGCCGTGATTTCCGCCCGGCATCCGATTCCTCTCACGCTTTTTATCCTTATCCGTTGGAGGTCAGGCTCAATCGTCTTTGTGCCGATGGCAGTCTGCAACCATTGCCATCGGCCGAAGCGGACGGTGTGCTGGTGCAAGCCTTCCAGCTTGTTCGGGCCAATCCGGCGTGTGTGGACGGCAGCCCTTTGCCTCTCGTTCTGTCGCACACCGACCGCTTGTTGCGCCATCGTTGCCAGGAGTGGCAGCTTGAAATGGCGGACCGCATTGCCATGGAATGAGTCCGGTGGCAACGTGGCAACGTGGCAATTTGGCAACCAACTGTGCAAAACGACGCAAAACGACGCAAGAATCACACGCTTTTAAAATCACCCTTCTTTACTGCTTACCTTTGCTTCAGGCTGAACGGCAAAAGCTCCTGCATCGCCGTGCCGCTGCAGAGGCATCGTTCCTGCTTGTGGTTGCCTGTCTTCTTCAGCCCTGAGACTTGGTCGCATTGACCGGTCCTGATCCCTAAATAAAACATACGATTATGGGAGAAATTAAAAGAGGAATCCTTGGCGGATTCAGTGGAAAAGTGGGTACCGTAGTGGGTAGTACCTGGAAAGACGTGAGTTATATGCGTGCGCTGGCCATCAGTGTCAGTAACCCCCGCACCCCGAAACAACAGACACAGCGCGGCAAGTTTGCCATGAGCATGACCTTCCTGCGCGCTATCATTCCTTATGTTCGCGTAGGTTATCATCCTTATGCCAAGGGGCGCACGGCTTTCAACGCAGCCATGTCCTATATCCTGCGTCATGCCATCACCGGTTCGGCTCCTCAGCTCGCTGTGGATTATGAACGTGTGCTGGTGGCTCGTGGCACCCTGATGCCTGTCTTCAATGCTTCGGCTGCCTTGGCCGATGGCAAGCTGACCCTGACGTGGAAGGACAACAGCAAGATGGGCGACGCCCTGGCTACCGACCAGGCTATGCCGCTGGTCTACAACAAGGAGAGCGGTGAGGCCTACTACGATCTGGAAGCTGCCACCCGCGCCGACGGCACTCTACAGTTGACGTTGCCCGAAGGCTGGGACGACGCGGCGCTGGCCGTTTACCTTGCTTTCCGTAGCGAAGACGGTAGCCATGTCACCAACAGCATTTGCCTGAAGGATGACGCTTACGAAGGCAGCGGTTCGGGCGGCAATGCCGGAGGCGACGACAAGCCGGGCGGCGGCGGTCTGGATGAGAATCCGTTGGGATAGAATCTGAAGCCTGAGGCTTCGGAAATTAAGAATTAAGAATTAAAAATTAAAGGCTGCGCAGCTATTTATCATTAATTATTTAAACAGCTATTTATCGTGAGAAAGATAAACTATATCGTGGTGCATTGTAGCGCCACCCGTGAAGATCGTCCTTTTTCGGTGGAAGCCCTTCGTGCGGAGCACCTCCGTCGCGGTTTCCGGGATATCGGTTACCACTACTACATCCGCCGTGACGGTACGGTGGTGAATACCCGTCCCCTCGCCCTTGTGGGGGCGCATGTCAAGGGGATGAATGCTCATTCGGTAGGTATCTGCTATGAGGGCGGTCTGGATGCTGAAGGCAGGCCGAAGGATACCCGTACGCCGGAACAGCGCAGTGTCCTGCGCCTGCTGGTGCATCAGTTGCTGCGCCGCTTCCGGGGCGATGTGCGCGTCTGCGGGCATCGCGACCTCAGTCCGAATCTGAACGGGGATGGGCTGATAGAGCCGGAAGAGTGGGTGAAGGAATGTCCGTGCTTCGAGGTGAGGAAGGAACTATGAGAATAGGACTCAATTTTCGCATGTAGGCTTTCAAGCTCCCTGTGAAACTTGAATTAAGAATTGAAAAATGAAAGCTGGTGGAAAGGAGGTGTTTTTATAATGGCAATCAAGAAATCCGTTTGGAGTATGGTCTTGAAGGTGGCTATGGCAGTACTGACAACAATAGCCGGAGTACTGGGAGTTAATGCGATGACAGTGTAACGCCATCCACGGGGTGCGTCAATATTAATTTTTTTGGCGCACCTCTTCATTATTTGATTTTAGAAATCTAAAAAAAACTAACACGATATGAATAAGAAAATTATAACTATGCTTGCTTTGCTGCTGGCTCCTTTCATCGGGACTTTCGGCCAGCACATGCCCTTAGCCAATGTCCCCAGTCCCGAAGTTGCCGGATTGGGAGAATACGGCACGGTTCCCGTAGGGCTTTATACCGGAGTTCCCGACATTTCCGTACCGCTGCACGAAATGAAGGTAGGCGGACAGTCGTTTCCTCTAACGGCCGCCTATCATCTGGCCTCGGTAAAACCTCAGATGCAGGAAGGTTGCCTGGGGATCGGCTGGAGTTTGCGGACGGGCGGATATATCAGCCGCTCAGTGAACGGGCTGTATGACGAGAAGATGCATGCTGACGGATATGCACCCGGATATTATGCAAATGCGTACCGACTGAAGGGTATGACCAACGAGCAGTTTTCAGCCGCTACTAAGAATATCCGTTCCAGTGACGGTACTAACACCTATTATGAATTGGTTGCCGATGAGTTCTCTTTCAACTTCTACTGGGGCGTTTGCAGCAGGAGAAGCGTAACGGAAACTCTTCTTTGTTGTCCACATATGCCTATAATGTACGTTCTTGGCTTACGGGAATCATGGGTCAACGTTTCTCCCAAAGCCTGTACTACAATGCGGACGGACTGAATGCCACGAAATGCTACAACGGTAATATCAGTAGCATGACGTGGAAATCCGGTAACGAAAGCACCCTGCGTTCCTATGTTTTCACCTACGACCTCCGGAACCGCCTGCAGGATGCAGTTTATGGAGAGGGAAGTTCCGGATGGAGCAACCTGAACGGTTTTACTGAACAAGTGACGGGATATGACAAGAACGGCAATATCCTGGAACTGAAACGTTACGGGCAGACGGGCTCAGGCACTTATGGCCTGATTGACAACCTGACCATAACTCTTAACGGTAATCAATTGAAGACAGTAAATGATGCAGTTACAACTGCAGCATACAATAGCGGCTTTGAGTTCAATGACGGCTCCAAAGTTGCAACAGAGTATGCTTACGACCTCAACGGAAACTTAACCGAAGATTTAAATAAGAATATCAACAATATTCAATATAATTGTTTAAATTTGCCAGGTCAGGTTACATTCTCGGATGAAAGCACGATAACCTATACTTATGATGCGGACGGGGTGAAGCTCCGCGCAGTGCATAAGATAGGCGGTACTACCACCACGAAGGATTACTGTGGCAATGTGATCTATGAAAACGGCACGGCTAAGTGTCTGTTGACTGAAGGCGGTTACCTCTCTCTGGGCGATAAGAAATATCATTATTACTTGCAGGACCATCAAGGAAACAACCGTGTGGTTGCCTTGCCGGATGGAAGTGTGGAGGAAACGAATCATTATTATCCTTTCGGAGGTGTGTTTGCAAGTACTGGAAATGTGCAGGCCTATAAATATAACGGCAAGGAACTAGATGCGAAGAAGGGGCTGAACTGGTATGATTATGGGGCGAGAATGTATGATCCGGCACTGGGAAGGTGGCATACGGTTGATCCTTCAAGTGAAAAGTATTATGGAGTGGGCCCCTACGCGTACTGCGATAATACCCCTGTGAAGAATGTAGATTTAGATGGCAGAGATTGGTATCTTCATCGTGAAACGGGTGAGCTGTATTTTAACTCAAGTATGAATCAGGAGGAGATTGAATATAATAACAGATCGTATGCTCGGATAGGTGGAAATGATATGTTAGGAGATATGCAAGACATAACAGAAAAGGCGTATAAATTTGATGAATCATCATCCCTGGCCGAAAATAACGGTTATTCTATTAATCCGACTCAAGAAATTAAGTCTGAGGTTTCCAGAGAACAACCTTACTCTACGGGAAAGAAGACTATTACTGTTACTACTGGTGAGGTCGAAATTATAAATGAACAGTATGGAATATTTCCTGCAAATAAAACAAGGAGGATAAGTGTAAAGACTAATTCTTTGTTTACTAAGAAAGTTTCGAAAATGGATATATTAGACGGTATTTTAACTGGTAGCAAAAAGACTGATGAAATAAAGAGAAATTATTATACTTATGGTACCTCCACTTCGGGAAATGAAGCTCAAAGAGTTTTAGGAAATATTTATGGTGTTGCGGAAACAATTATGACTGGTAAACATGATTATCGTAATGTGACTATTTATAAAGATTGGAATGCTTATTCAAAGGCTCATAAAGGAAATGGTAGAATGTTAAAATATAGGAGATAACTTATGAAAAAGATATATTTATCATTGAGTATCTTATTTTTTATTCAGGTAGATTGTTTGGCTCAGTCTTTTCTTCCTGACGAGAGTGATATAATGAGTTATGAAGAAATTCTAAATTTGTATCCTAAGTCATTGATATCTCATCTTCCAGCAAAAATAGATGGAATGAATATTGAATTTTTACATTTATCTTCTCCTTTAGCAGGACGATTTCTAAGTTATATTCATTTGGTGTT
>NZ_CBVI010000032.1 GCF_000513195.1 Bacteroides timonensis
TGTTACCCTATGAAACTAAAAGTGAGAAATTGAAGAATGAGATCGCTTCAAAAGCTAAAGCTATATATTATTTGCGGGATTCTTGTTTAATAATACCCTATGATTATGAGGATATGAAAGTAAATGAATCGGATTCCATTCGTAATCCTCGGAAGACTAGTATGTTGCCAATTCCTAATTTCCGCTCTTGGGATGATGTATTTACTTTGCCGTTTTATCAAGAAGCAGTTATTTATCTCCTTGACGCAGAAAAAGGTTGTTTCCTACCTGCTGATTGTCTTACTATATCTGGAGTAGGACTAGCCAAGGGATGGGAACATGGCTATACTAAGGGATTAGCTTTTTATAAAAACTCTGTTGTTTATTGGCTTGAAGTTTGGTAAATATATTGAGTGATATTTCTTGTGCTGAATCTCCGTTCAGCCGGATATGCCATCGGTTATCTTTTAGCATAAGGCTTTTTAATCCGCTATTTAATTTTCCCCTTTTCTGAAAGCTAAATGTTTTTAGAGATGGGGATTATTTATTGTCTTTTGTTGGAGAATCTCAACTAAATAGTTTACTTTGTCCTTACTCGTTTATATGCTCACATTTGTATTCGTCATCCAATAATTTACATAAAAAGACTCTAACAGAGTGCTATTCTCAAGAAAAATAGTATTTTTGGAAGAATTATTGAAAAGGATACCTTTATATATAACTTTAAAAAGAACTGACTATTATGATGGAAAAAACACTGGTTATTTTGAAACCATGTACCCTCCAAAGAGGCTTGGTAGGTGAGATTACGAACAGATTCGAACGTAAAGGTTTGCGTCTGGCCGGAATGAAAATGGTTCAGCTGACGGATGAAGTGCTCAGTGAGCATTACGCCCATTTAAGTGCGAAACCCTTCTTTCAGCGCGTGAAGGATTCGATGATGGCCTGTCCGGTTATCGTGTGTTGCTTTGAGGGGGTAGATGCCATTGAAGCGGTGAGAGTTTTGACCGGCCCTACCAATGGCAGGAAGGCAGCTCCCGGAACCATCCGCGGAGATTACAGTATGAGTTTCCAGGAAAATATCGTTCATGCATCCGACTCACCTGAAGCGGCTGAAGTGGAGTTGAAAAGATTTTTTAAACCAGAAGAAATATTTGACTATAAGCAGGCTACATTCGACTTCCTGTATGCTAATGACGAGTATTAGCGAGGAAAAAGAAAAATAAGTTTGCGATAAACTACGATGATGTAGTAAGGAAAATGTCGACTACAGCTTTCAAATTCAATTAAAGTCGTATCTTTGTGCCCGGAAAATTAATCTTCATTCAGTGAACCTGGTTATTGATATAGGAAATACGGTGGCAAAAGTAGCTGTCTTTGATGGTGTTTCACTATTGGAAGTGGCGTATGACTCTAATCGTAATTTGGAGCATCTGTCAGACATCTATAGTAAATATCACTTTGAAAAAGCAATTGTTGCCACGGTCATCGACTTGAGCGAGCAAGTGCTGGCACAATTGGCATTACTTCCCACGCCTGTGCTTTGGCTGAATGAAACGACTCCACTCCCGGTGGTGAATCTATATGAAACACCCCGAACGTTGGGGTATGATCGTATGGCTGCCGTGGTGGCTGCCAATGAACAATTTCCCGGAAAAGACATACTGGTGATAGATGCCGGCACGTGCATTACGTACGAATTTGTGGATGCCGAAGGACGCTATCATGGTGGGAATATTTCCCCGGGTATGCAGATGCGTTTTCGGGCGCTTCACCAGTTTACCGGACGCTTGCCGCTGGTGCAACGCGAAGGACGTGAACTCCCGATGGGAAAAGATACTGAAACTGCCATCCGTGCAGGAGTTTTGAAAGGTATGGAATATGAGATTTCTGGTTACATAGTGGCTATGAAACATAAATATCCTGAACTTTTGGTTTTTTTAACGGGCGGGGATGATTTTTCTTTTGATACAAACTTAAAAAGTATCATCTTTGCAGACAGATTTTTAGTGTTGAAAGGATTAAATCGAATTTTAAACTATAATAATGACAAGATTTAGACAAACACTTTTGGTGCTTTTGCTCACGATATTATCTGGAGCGACGGTCGCTCAAAATAATACAAATTCTCCCTATACACGATACGGATACGGACAACTGGCAGACCATGGGTCAGGTAACAGTAAGGCAATGGGTGGCATTGCTTATGGTTTACGTGACAAATATCAGACCAATTTCGCGAATCCGGCATCTTATACGGCGGTCGATTCGTTAACTTTCATGTTCGACGGAGGTATTTCTATGCAAAACACCAACTTCAGTGATGGAGTAGTGAAGATGAATGCCAAGAACTCAAGTTTTGACTACATTACGATGCAGTTCCGTCTGTCAAAAAAAGGAGCCATGAGTATAGGATTGTTACCTTATTCCAATGTGGGATATAAAATGGGTAACTATCAGGAAAACACTGAAATTCCGACTTCCTCAGCCAGTACAACTTATTCCGGTGAAGGAGGGTTACATCAACTTTATATAGGCGCAGGTTTTAAAATTATTAAAAATCTTTCCGTTGGTGCGAATATTTCGTATCTTTGGGGAGATATAACACATACGCGGCAACAGTCATTTACATCTAACTCAAATATCATGCCGTTGACAACGCTTACCGGGATGGAGATTACGAGTTATAAACTTGACTTTGGAGCGCAGTATACACAGCAATTCGGTAAGAAACATGCGGCTACTTTGGGAGTCGTTTTCTCGCCGGGACATAATTTGGGAAATGATGCGTATGTACAAACCCAGCTGGGTAATAGCACAACAGGATATACTACAACGCAGAAGGACACTATACTGACAATGGGTATTCCTATGACGCTGGGCGCAGGTGTGACGTATGTGTACGATGACCGTCTGACAGTGGGTGCGGATGTGATGTTTCAGAAATGGAACAGTGTGACATTCATGAATGACCCGGATGCGTTCTGTAATAAAGTGAAAGTTGCTTTAGGTGCGGAATATATTCCTAACATGATGGGTAGAAGTTACCTTTCACACATCAAATATCGTTTGGGAGCTTATTATTCTAAACCTTATTATAAGATAGATGGCGTACGTGCCGCAAATGAGTATGGAGTAACTGCCGGTTTCGGTTTGCCTCTTCCACGTAGCCGTTCCGTATTGAGTGTTTCAGCACAGTATGTGAGAACGCAAGGCACGGAAAGCAAATTCTTGAACGAGAATACATTGCGTCTTTGCATTGGCGTGACATTCAATGAACGTTGGTTCTGGAAGCGTAAAGTTGAATAGTGAAGAATAGACAATATAACAACTAAAATTTAAATACAATGAAGATTAAAACGCTTGTAGCTGTCTTGCTCCTTTCGGGTGGAGTAACCAGTGTCCTGGCACAGGAAGATTGTAACAAGAACAGTAGTATTTCTCATGAAGCGGTAAGAGCTAATAACTTTAAAGATGCTTATTTGCCGTGGAAAGAAGTTCTGAAGGATTGCCCTACGTTGCGGTATTATACATTTACGGATGGTATTAAAATATTATCATCCTTCTTGAATGATATAAAGGACCGTAATTCTGCTGATTACAAGAAGTATTTTGATGAGTTGATGGAGGTTTTTGACTTGAGAATGAAATATACTCCGGATTTTATGCATTTGAAAGGTACTCCTTCTGTGGGTGAGGTTTTGGGTAATAAAGCCATTAATTATATTGCTTATGCTCCCAACATTGATGTGAATCAAGCGTATACATGGTTGAAAGAATCCTTGGAAGCAGAAAAAGGTGGCTCTAAAGGTCCTATCCTCCACTATTTCTTGGATATGTCTTTGAATAAGTTGAAAGGTGATCCTAATCATAAGGAACAATTCATTCAGGATTATTTGACTGATTCCGAATATGCCGATGCTGCTATCGCTGCGGAAGATGACGCGAAAAAGAAAGCTGCTTTGCAACAAGTGAAAGAAAATCTTGTTGCGATGTTTATCAATAGTGGTACTGCTGATTGTGAGTCTTTGCAGGGTATTTATGGTCCTAAAATTGAAGCTAACCAATCAGATTCTACTTATTTGAAGAAAGCTATCTCTATCTTGAAGATGATGAAGTGTACGGAAAGCGAAGCGTATTTCCAAGCTTCTTATTATATGTATAAGATTGACCCGACTGCTGATGCTGCTACCGGCTGTGGATTTATGGCATACAAGAAAGGGGACTATGATACGGCAATCAAATACTTTGATGAAGCATTGTCATTGGAAAATGATAACGAAAAGAAAGCTCAGATTGCTTATGCTGCTGCAGTTTCTTTATATAATGTAAAGAAGCTTTCACAAGCCAGAAGCTATTTGCAGAAAGCTATCAGTTTCAAAGAGAATTATGGTGATGCTTATATCTTGCTTGCACAGCTTTATGCTTCCAGCCCGAATTGGAATGATGAGCCGGCTATGAATAAGTGTACATACTTTGTTGTTATTGATAAGTTGCAACGTGCTAAAGCTGTAGATCCGAGTGTAGCAGATAAAGCAAACGAATTGATTTCAACGTATGCACGTTATACACCGAAGGCTGAAGACCTCTTTATGTTGGGTATTAAAGCTGGTGACCGCGTTACAGTAGGCGGTTGGATCGGTGAAAGCACAACGGTTCGATAAGAAATATAAATATGTTACCACAACGAAGTAACGTTCTATTTTGTAGAAGTTTGAGCATAACCATTGCCTTTGGGGCAGTGGTTATGCTTCTTTTATTTTCCGCCTGTTCCGGACGGAAAAAGGATATGGGAGATGCCATCACCGAACGCGATTCATTGCCTGTGATGGATACGAAAGGAGTGGTGACTTTAATTTCTGACTCTGGTGTTACCCGCTATCGCATTAATGCTGAAGAATGGCTGGTTTTCGATAGGAAAAATCCACCCTATCAAGCTTTCGAGAAGGGAATTTATCTGGAGAAGTTTGATTCTGTATTTAATGTGGATGCCAGTGTGAAGGCGGATACGGCATACTTTTTCGATAAGCAGAAGTTGTGGAAACTAGTAAGTAATGTACATATTCAAAACCTGAAAGGTGAGAAGTTCGATACTGAGTTATTATATTGGGACCAGAATAAACATACGATCTATTCCGACCAGTTTATCCGTATTGAACAACCGGACAGGATCATTACTGGTCATGGTTTCGATTCAAATGAACAAATGACTGTTTATAAAATAAGGAAACCGGAGGGCATCTTTTACGTAGATGATGATGCCACAGTTCCTGCAGACAGTGTGCAAACTGGCAGTCTGCCAAAAGATAGTATCAAACCATAAATTATGGATACCTATATTTATTTATTGATTACTATGGCTTTCTCCGCTTTCTTTTCGGGTATGGAGATTGCTTTTGTTTCCGTAGACAAACTGCGTTTTGAAATGGAACGTAAGGAAGGATTGACTTCACGCATTCTTTCTTATTTCTTCCATAATTCCAATAGCTTCATATCTACCATGTTGGTAGGTAATAATATTGCGCTGGTTATTTATGGTATTCTCATGGCGCAAGTTATCAAAGTCCATCTTCTGGGCGATTTGATCTCCAATGATTTCGTGGAAGTGTTGTTACAGACAATCATTTCTACGCTTATTATCTTGGTAACAGGTGAATTCCTTCCTAAAACCTTATTTAAGATTAACCCCAATCTTGTATTAAAAGTATGCGCTTTTCCGCTACTGATTTGTTATATCGTTTTGTATCCGGTGTCTCAGCTGGCTTCCGGATTATCTTACCTTTTCTTGCGTCTGTTCGGGATGAAGATCAATAAAGAAGCTTCGGACAAGGCTTTTGGAAAAGTAGACTTGGACTATTTTGTACAGTCCAGTATCGATAATGCTGAGGATGAAGAAGAACTGGATGCCGAGGTGAAGATATTTCAGAATGCGCTCGACTTCTCCAGTATTAAAATACGCGATTGCATCGTACCCCGCACGGAAATTGTAGCCGTTGACCTGACTGCCACTCTGGAAGATTTGAAAAGTCTTTTTGTTGAGTCCGGTATCTCCAAGATTATAGTGTATGACGGCAATATAGATAATGTGGTAGGGTATATCCATTCGTCCGAAATGTTCCGCAATCCTGCCGACTGGCGGAATAATGTAAAAGAAGTACCCATTGTGCCCGAAACCATGGCAGCGCATAAACTGATGAAACTGTTCATGCAGCAAAAGAAAACGATTGCTGTAGTGGTGGATGAGTTTGGCGGTACGTCCGGCATTGTTTCACTGGAGGATCTGGTAGAAGAAATATTCGGTGATATTGAGGATGAACATGATAATACTTCGTATGTATGCAAACAGATTAGCGAAGACGAATATGTGCTTTCCGGTCGTTTGGAAATAGAAAAAGTTAATGAGACATTTGATCTGGATCTGCCGGAAGAAGATGATTATATGACGGTGGGTGGATTGATCCTGAACCGTTATCAGAGTTTCCCGAAATTGCATGAAGTAGTGACGATTGATAAATTCCAGTTCAAAATTATTAAGGTTACAGCCACTAAAATAGAGTTGGTACGTCTTAAAGTGGTGGAATAATAACAGAATGGCGTAATTTTTTAAAGAATAAATAGATGCGTATTAGCATTTTTTGTATCTTCGTGCGCTAAAATGAAGTTTGGAGAAAATATAATAAACAAATAAATCATATTAACTAAAATGGCAACATTACAAAACATTCGGTCTAAAGGACCCTTATTGGTGATTGTTATTGGTTTGGCGCTGTTCGCTTTCATTGCGGGAGACGCATGGAAGGTATTGCAGCCACACCAGTCACATGATGTAGGAGAGGTTAACGGAGAGTCACTTTCCGCTCAGGATTATCAGAGCTTGGTAGAAGAATATACTGAAGTTGTGAAATTTTCCAGAGGAACAAGTGCACTCACAGATGAAGAAAACAATCAGATTAAAGATGAAGTTTGGAGAAACTACGTTAACAATAAGTTGATTGAAAACGAAGCAAAAAAACTTGGTTTGTCAGTCTCTAAAGCAGAACTCCAGTCAATCATTGATGCAGGTGTACACCCGATGTTGCAGCAGACACCGTTCCGTAATCCGCAAACTGGTGCTTTCGACAAAGATATGTTGAAGAAGTTCCTCGTAGATTACTCTAAGATGAACACAGCGCAGATGCCGGCACAGTATGCAGAATATTATCAGTCTATGTACAAGTTCTGGTCTTTCCTTGAGAAACAATTGGTTCAGACTCGTCTGGCTGAGAAATATCAGGCTTTGGTTTCAAAGTCTCTTTTCTCTAATCCGGTAGAAGCTCAGGATGCTTTCAATGCAAGAGTGGATCAATCTGACATGTTGCTGGCTGCCATTCCTTATTCTTCAATCGTAGATTCTACAGTGACCATCACAGATGCGGATCTGAAAGCTGCTTATGACAAGAAGAAAGAGCAATTCAAACAATATGTGGAAACTCGTAACATCAAGTTTATTGATGTACAAGTAACTGCAAGCCCTGAAGACAGAAATGCTATCCAACAGGAAGTAATGGAATATACTGAACAACTTGCAGGTACTCCGGGTGATTATTCTACACTCGTTCGTGCTGCCGGTTCTGAAGTACCTTACATTGATCTGTATTATACTTCTAAGGCATTGCCTACCGATGTAGCTGCTCGTCTGGACTCTGTTTCAGTAGGTGGTGTATATGGTCCTTACTACAATGCGACTGACAATACGATCAACTCGTTCAAGAAATTGGCTACTGCTTCAATGGCAGACTCTATTCAGTACCGTCAGATACAGGTGGTTGCTGAAGATGCTGCGAAGACAAAAACTTTGGCTGACAGTATCTATACTGCCATCAAAGGTGGTGCAGATTTTGCTGAAATCGCTAAGAAGTATGGTCAGACCGGTGAGGCTACCTGGATTTCTTCTGCTAACTACGAAGGTGCACAGTTGGATGGTGATAACCTGAAGTATGTGAATACAATCACTACTCTTGGCAAGAACGAAATGACCAACCTGAACCTGGCACAGGCAAATATCATTGTACAGGTGATGGATAAGAAGGCTGTTAAAGATAAATATAAAGTAGCCGTTATTAAACGTCCGGTAGAGTTCAGCAAAGAAACTTACAGCAAGGCATACAATGAATTCAGCCAGTTTATCGCTTCTAACCCGACACTGGAGAAGATGGTAGCTAATGCTGAAGATGCTGGTTATAAGCTTTTGGATAGAAACGATTTGTATAGTTCTGAACATGGTATCGGTGGTATCAGAGGTACTAAAGGAGCTTTGAGATGGGCATTCTCTGCAAAAACTGGTGAAGTATCCGGTTTGTATGAGTGTGGCGAAAGTGACCGTATGTTGGTAGTGGGCGTTTCTGCTATTGTTCCGGCTGGTTACCGTCCGTTGGCTTTGGTGAAAGACCAACTGAGACTTGAATTGCTTCGCGACAAGAAGGCTGAGAAGATTATGGCTGACATGAAGGCTGCCGGCGCTACTTCATTCGATCAATTTAAAGCTATGCCTGAAGCAGTAAGCGATTCAGTGAAACACGTAACTTTTGCAGCTCCCGCTTATGTTCCGGTATTACGTGCCAGCGAGCCGTTGGTAGGCGCTTATGCATCGATTGCCGAATTGAACCAACTGAGTGCTCCGATAAAGGGTAATGGCGGTGTATTTGTTCTTCAACCGTATGCAAAAGATAAACTGAACGAAACTTTCAACCAGGAAACAGAAGAAACTACGTTGCAGAATATGCATGCCCGTATGGCAAGCCAGTTCCTCAACGACTTGTACCTGAAAGCTGATGTGAAAGATAGCCGTTATCTGTTCTTCTAAGAAATAACGATAATTGAGATATGAAAAGCCGTCTGATAATATCAGGCGGCTTTTTCTTTATCCCTGTGTCTCATTTTCTGCGCCTGCAATTGCCTTTGTGCAACTTTATTCCTACCTTTGCAAAGATAAACTGGAAAGATTGATAGATAATTATGCCGAAACAAACTCTTTTAGGACTGACACTCACTGAATTGCAAGAGGCAGTGAAAAGACTGGGAATGCCCGGGTTTTCCGCCAAACAGATTGCTTCATGGATGTATGACAAGAAAGTGAACTCCATAGACGATATGACCAACTTGTCGCTGAAACATCGGGATCTCCTGAAAGATGTCTACGAAGTAGGAGCGGAGGCACCTGTGGAAGCTATGCGTTCCACAGACGGTACGGTGAAATACTTGTATCGGGCAGGTGATAAGAACTTTGTAGAGGCGGTTTATATTCCCGATGAAGATCGTGCCACACTTTGTGTATCTTCTCAGGTGGGATGTAAGATGAACTGTAAATTCTGTATGACGGGTAAGCAAGGCTTCAGTGCCAACCTGACTGCCAATCAGATAATCAATCAGATAAATTCTCTTCCCGAGCGGGATAAATTGACCAACGTGGTGATGATGGGCATGGGCGAGCCTCTGGATAATCTGGACGAGGTGCTGAAAGCTCTGGAAATCATGACTGCTTCTTATGGATATGGATGGAGTCCCAAGCGGATCACACTCTCTACCGTTGGTTTACGCAAAGGATTTCAGCGCTTTATAGAAGAGTCGGAATGTCATCTGGCTGTCAGCTTACATTCTCCGGTTGCCTTGCAACGTCGCGAACTGATGCCTGCTGAGAAATCTTTCTCTATCACTGAAATGGTAGACTTGTTAAAAAACTATGATTTTAGTAAACAGCGTAGACTATCTTTTGAATATATTGTTTTTAAGGGTGTGAATGATTCGTTGCTCTATGCTAAGGAATTGTTGAAACTCTTGCGTGGACTGGACTGCCGTATCAACCTCATTCGCTTTCATGCCATTCCCGGTGTAGATCTGGAGGGAGCGGATATGGAAACAATGACTAAACTCCGTGATTACCTGACTTCCCACGGTTTGTTTACTACGATACGTACTTCCCGCGGTGAAGATATATTTGCCGCTTGCGGCATGCTTTCCACTGCCAAACAGGAAGAGAATAAACAAGAATTAATATAAATTATTAACTTTGGCTCGGATGATATACGTATTCTTCGTAGTTTTGTAAAAACATTAACTGGTAAGTATATGAGAAAGCAGCTGTTTTATTTAAGTCTGACTATTGTAGCAATTGCCCTTTCCGCATGTAGTGGCGGTAAGAAAGGCGTGTTTGGTGCGACTTCAAGTGGTCGTGCGTATGAAATCCTGGTAGTGGTTGATCCCGCTATGTGGGAACGTCCTGCCGGTAGGGCGCTTTATGATGTACTTGATACGGATGTACCGGGGCTTCCCCAGTCCGAACGTTCTTTCCGTATGATGTACACTTCTCCTGCCAACTATGATGCTACGTTAAAGTTGATTCGTAACATTATTATCGCTGATGTACAGGATATTTATACCCAGCCTAAGTTTAAATATGCGAAGGATGTGTATGCTGCTCCGCAAACTATCCTGACTATACAGGCTCCTGATGAAGCTTCTTTCGAGCAGTTTGTGACGGAAAACAAACAGACTATCATTGATTTCTTTACCCGTGCGGAAATGAACCGACAGATTACGTTCTTGGAAAAGAAGCATAATGATTATGTGACGACAAAAGTAAAGAGTATGTTTGATTGTGATGTTTGGGTACCTGCTGAACTTTCTTCTACCAAGCAAGGAGAGAACTTCTTCTGGGCTGGTACGAATGCAGCTACCGGCGACCAGAACTTTGTTATTTACTCTTTCCCGTACAAAGATAAGAATACATTTACCAAGGAATATTTTGTGCAGATGCGTGACTCTGTCATGAAGGCTAACATTCCGGGAGCGAAGGAAGGCATGTATATGGCAACTGACTCCTTAATGACCGATGTTCGTCCTCTTAATGTACAAGGAGAGTATGCGCTGGAAGCTCGTGGCCTGTGGCGTATGAAGGGGGATTTTATGGGTGGTCCGTTTGTTTCGCACATGCGCTTGGATCCGGTGAACCAACGTATTATTGTTGTGGAAGCCTTTATTTATTCACCTGATAAGTTGAAACGTAATCTGATGCGCCAGATGGAAGCTTCTCTTTACACTTTGAGAGTGCCGGGTGATAAACAGACAGGAGCTGAGATTCCATTGGGCGTGACGAAAGAGCAGAGTAAAGCTACTGATCAAGGAAAATAATATTGAGAATGTATACGAATTAAAGAGATAACTTTCATCCGCAGATTACGCGGATTGCACAGATTTGTTTAAATCCCAATCTGCGTTATCCGCGTAATCTGCGGATGAAGATTTATCGTTGGAACTTCTGGCACATTCTTATCTAAAATGATATATATATATTGAAAAATGGAAGATAATAAAATAAAAGTCGGCATTACACAAGGAGACATAAACGGTGTGGGTTATGAAGTTATTCTGAAAGCATTCTCCGACCCCGTTATGCTGGAACTGTGTACACCTGTTATTTATGGCTCCCCTAAGGTGGCAGCTTATCATCGCAAGTCACTTGATTTGCCGACAAACTTCAGTATCGTGAACTCTGCTGCGGAAGCGGCTTACAACCGCTTGAGTGTAGTGAACTGCACGGATGATGAAGTGAAAGTAGAATTCTCAAAGGCAGATCCTGAAGCCGGAAAGGCTGCACTCGGTGCATTGGAAAGAGCTATCGAGGAATATAAAGAGGGATTGATTGACGTGATTGTCACAGCTCCCATCAACAAGCATACCATTCAGTCGGAAACTTTTGCATTTCCCGGTCATACGGAATATATAGAAGAGAGACTGGGCAATGGTGCCAAGTCATTGATGATTCTGATGAAAGATGATTTCCGGGTGGCATTGGTTACCGGACATATCCCTGTCAGCCAGATTGCTTCGACTATAACGAAGGAACTGATAGAGGAGAAACTGGCTATCTTCAACCAGTCGTTGAAGCAGGACTTCGCTATTGATGCACCGCGCATTGCCGTACTTTCTCTGAATCCGCATGCGGGAGATGAAGGTCTGCTGGGAAAAGAAGAAGAAGAAATTATCATTCCGGCATTGAAAGAGATGTCTGCCAGAGGCATTTTGTGCTATGGACCGTACCCGGCTGACGGCTTTATGGGTTCAGGTAATTTCACTCATTTTGACGGTGTGCTTGCCATGTACCACGATCAGGGACTGGCACCGTTCAAAGCACTGGCGATGGACGAAGGTGTGAATTATACTGCCGGGTTGCCTGTGATACGTACTTCACCGGCTCATGGCACTGCATACGATATTGCAGGAAAAGGTTTGGCGAGTGAAGACTCTTTCCGTCAGGCTATTTATGTGGCTATCGACGTGTTCCGTAATCGCCTGCGTGATAAAGCAGCACATGCCAACCCTTTGCGAAAACAATATTACGAAAAGCGTGATGACAGCGATAAGCTGAAACTCGATAGTGTGGAAGAAGATTTGTAGAATGACGAAAGCGGAAATACAACAAGTAAAGTTACGATTCGGCATCATTGGCAACAATGAAACATTGATGCGTGCGATAGACGTTGCTATACAGGTGGCGCCTACCGATCTGTCTGTACTGATAACCGGAGAAAGTGGTGTGGGTAAGGAAAGTTTTCCCCAGATCATTCACCAGTACAGTCGGCGTAAGCATGGTCAGTATATTGCGGTGAACTGTGGTGCCATTCCCGAAGGAACTATTGACTCGGAATTGTTCGGTCATGAGAAAGGGGCTTTCACCGGTGCCATCGGTGAACGGAAAGGATATTTTGGTGAGGCGGATGGTGGAACGATTTTCCTGGATGAAGTGGGAGAGTTGCCTTTGCCTACGCAAGCACGCCTGCTCCGTGTGCTGGAAAGCGGAGAATTCATAAAAGTCGGTTCATCCAAAGTGCAGAAGACCAATGTACGCATTGTGGCAGCTACCAATGTAAACTTGACACAGGCTATTTCCGAAGGACGTTTCCGTGAAGACTTGTATTACCGTCTGAACACTGTGCCTATCCAGATACCCCCTTTGCGTGAGCGTGGAGAGGATGCATTTCTATTATTCCGTAAGTTTGCTTCGGATTTCGCCGAGAAATATCGTATGCCTGCCATCCAGTTGACGGAAGATGCCAAGCAGCTATTGATTTCCTACTCGTGGGCCGGCAATGTGCGGCAATTGAAGAATATAACGGAACAGATTTCCATCATTGAAACCAACCGTGAAATCAATGCTTCTATATTGAAAGGATATTTGCCGGAACAGAATACGATGCAGCGGCTGCCCGCTTTGTTCGGCGTCAAAGAAACCAAGAGCTTTGAGAGTGAACGGGAAATCTTATATCAGGTTCTTTTCGATATGCGTCAGGACGTGACGGAGCTGAAAAAGCTGGTACATGAGATTATGACCGAACGTGGAAAAACTGCCGCTCCGGCTGTGCCTGCTACTTATTATGCCCAACCGCCTGCCGTAGTGACTCCTGTTTCTCCGAGCGTGCCTACCATTATTCATCCTTCCATAAAGCCGTCCCACAACATTGATGAAGATATACAGGACACGGAGGAGTATGTAGAAGAGTCTCTCTCGCTGGATGAGGTGGAGAAAGAAATGATACGGAAAGCCTTGGAAAAACATCATGGTAAACGCAAGAGTGCGGCAAAGGATCTGAATATTTCCGAGCGTACCTTATACAGAAAGATTAAAGAATATGGATTGGATTAAAAAAATAGCCTCGACAGCTTTGTTGTTGAGCATCTTACTGGTAGTAAATTCGTGTAGCATTAAGATAGGACTTGCCCCGATCAGTTCGATTGACTACTCTAAAGTAAAAACTATTTCGATAGCGGATTTTCAAAATCGTGCAGAGTATGTATATGCCCCATTGGCTACTGAATTTAACCAGAGCCTGAAAGACTTGTTCATGCGTCAGACACGCTTGTCACTGGTCAATAGTAACGCCGATCTTGAAATTGATGGTGAGATTACCGGTTATAATCAATATAACGAAGCGGTGGATGCCAGTGGATATTCTTCAAAGGTAAAAGTTACTTTGACTGTGAAAGTTACTTTTGTGAATAATACGGATCATAAGGATGATTTCACGGATCAGCAATTCTCTGCTTTCCAAACTTATGATTCTTCTAAGCTGCTGACCGAAGTGCAAGATGAATTGATAAGCCTGATGGTGAAAGACATAACAGAACAAATCTTTAACGCAACCGTAGCTAACTGGTAATAAAAGGAATGACGCCTGTACATTTGCAACAATGGATACAGCATCCCGAGGCGTTGAATCGGGATACCTTGTACGAACTTCGTACGCTGGTAGTCCGTTATCCTTATTTTCAGTCCCTGCGATTGCTCTATCTCAAGAATCTCTATGTGCTGCACGATATCAACTTCGGTGCAGAATTGCGTAAAGCGGTATTGTATGTATCAGACCGCCGTGTATTGTTTTATCTGATTGAAGGTGACCGCTATGCACTCCATCCCCATACTTCCGCACATGCAGTGGGAAAGGAGTTGGAAAAGGAGCCGAGTATAGACCGTACCCTTTCGTTAATAGACGCTTTCCTTGCCACTGTTCCGGAAGAACATTCACAGACAAGGGAATTGGATTATGCAATGGATTATACCGCTTACCTGATACGGGATGATGAAGAAACGAACGAAACAGATACCTCATCAACTACCCCGACGGAAGTACCGAAATTGCGTGGGCAGGATCTGATAGATGGTTTCATTCGCCAAAGCGAAACGGAAGAAGGTATCAGCCTGAAGTTACCCAGAGAAGACAACCCGCTTTTATTGCCGTTGATTGAAGAAGAAACGGATGAGGCAGAAGAGGAAACGGTGGTTGTTGCCGACGAAACTCCCCGGTCGGCAGTAGAGGAAACAGAGCAGGATGATAGCTGTTTTACCGAGACTTTGGCTAAAATCTATATCAAACAGCGCCGATATGACAAGGCTCTTGAAATTATTAAAAAATTAAGTTTGAATTATCCAAAAAAAAATGCTTACTTTGCAGACCAAATCAGATTTTTGGAGAAATTGATTATTAACGCTAAATCAAAATAACAAAATGTACTTATTCTTAGTTATCTTAATGGTGGTTGCATCCTTGTTGATGTGCTTCATTGTATTGATTCAAAATTCCAAAGGAGGCGGTTTAGCATCCGGCTTTTCTTCTTCTAATCAGATTATGGGCGTACGCAAGACTACTGACTTTTTGGAAAAAGGAACATGGTTCCTGGCAGGATTTATGGTCGTAATGAGTATTGCTACTGCCTATGTTGTTCCCTCTTCTTCCGGTAAAGGCGGTGATGTGATTCTGGAACAGGCACAGAAAGAAGAGAAAACCAATCCGTACAACATGCCTACTGGTACAGCTGCTCCGCAGACAGAAGCTCCCGCAGCTCCTGCAACGACTGCTCCGGCTGCTGAAGATTCAGCTAACTAAAGTTATGTGCGGATGAACCGCAAAAAGAAATAAGAGAGAGGTTGACGCCGAAAAGGTGTCAGCCTCTTTTCTTTTTATGCCAGATTTAATTACCTTTGTCGGGATTATGCAATCTGATTAATAATTAATCTAATATAGTACAATGACAGAACAATTAAAACTTAAATTGAATGACTCGAAAGCTACCCGCTGGGGAGCATTGGTGATTGTTGCCTTTACGATGATGGCAGCTTACTATGTAAACGACGTGGTAGCACCGCTGAAAACGATGTTGGAGTCGGATCTTGCCTGGACAAGTAGTGATTTTGGATTCTTCACAGGTGGATACAGTTTCCTGAATGTATTCTTCTTGATGCTGATCTGGGGAGGATTAATTCTCGACCGTTTTGGAATCCGTTTTACCGGTAAATTGTCAACCATCCTGATGGTGGGAGGTACGGCACTTGAGTATTATGCCATGACAGGGCTTGCCGGTCCGGATGCACAGATCTTCGGTCTTAATGAGATTTTCGGTTATAAAGCAGGGGTATTTGTCGCGTTTGCCGGTTATTCTATTTTCGGTGTAGGTGCGGAAGTTGCAGGTATCACAGTCTCTAAAATTATAGCCAAATGGTTTAGAGGTAAAGAGTTGGCTACGGCTATGGGCGTGCAGGTAGCATTGGCACGTATCGGTTCGCAAGCAGGTTATGCAGTGGCTATTCCTTTGGCGCGTGCTTTCGGCATTACGACTCCGGTATTGGTAGGTTTGATTTTGCTGTTGGGCGGTTTGGTTGCTTTCTTTATCTTCTCAGTGATGGATAAGAAGCTGGACAAGCAGATGGAAGCGGCAGTCATAGCGGCAGGTACCGAGGGGGAGGAAGAGAAATTCTCCTTTAAGGATGTGAAGAATATCCTCGTTAATCCGGGCTTTTGGTTGATAGCTTTGCTGTGCGTATTGTTCTACTCTTGTGTATTCCCTTTTCAGAAGTTTGCTTCCGAACTGATGATTATCAAATATGGTATCAATGAAAACGTAGCAGGAACTTTTGCCGGACTACCGGCGTTGGGAGCACTGATCCTGACTCCTATATTCGGCGGATTTATAGATAAGCGTGGTAAGTCGGCATCTATTATGATATTGGGAGCTGCCATGCTGATAGGCGTGCACTTTATTTATGCTATTCCTGCCATTAACTATTGGTTGGTAGCTATTGGTTTGATGATTATTCTGGGTATTGCTTTCTCTTTGGTGCCGTCTGCTATGTGGCCTGCGGTTGCCAAGATATTCCCGGTGAGCCAGTTGGGTACAGCTTATGCATTGATCTTCTTCATCCAGAATATTGGTTTGTGGGGGATTCCTACGCTGATTGGTAAAGTACTTGATGTCTATTGTATCGTAGGCAAGAAGGCAGATGGAACAAATCTGTACGATTATACGATACCGATGTGCATCTTTACCGGTATTGCCTGCTTATCTCTTGTGGTAGCCTTTATGTTGAAGAGAGCAGATAAGAAGTATGGCTATCAACTGGAGGAACCTAATATTCAAGGATAAGTAAAAACAACTCATGGATATGGAAACATCTGAAGGAAAAGTCAGTCTGCTGGATGCTATTCCGGTTCGTTGCGACCACATCCTGACCGAATGGGAAGGAGATTACGCTGTAATCTCCTATCCCCGGTTCAAGTATGAATGGATGCGCAGGCTTTTGCTGCCGAAGAGTATGTCTCCTGATATTCATGTCCGCCTTGAAGAACACGGCAGTGCTGTGTGGCGGCTGATAGACGGACGGCGTACGGTGCGGGAGATTGTCTCATTGCTTGCCGATCACTTCCATCCTGATGAGAATTACGCTTCACGGGTCACGACCTATGTGATGCAACTACGGAAAGATGGATTTATAAAATTACTCTCCTCTGTCTACTTTAACCAAAGCTCCCGTGCTGGTATCGAATAATACTTTTATCACAGAATTCTTGTTGAACAGGACAGGGGCGAGGTATTCTACTACACCGAATTGCGTAACAGGAATTTCTGCATTATACAGTTCCTCATTGTGATAGTCTAATGTTACACGTGCTCTGCCCGGTACATTGTAGGCAATGCCATCCACTTGTTTCTTGGGATCGGCTTCGGGGATATTAATGCTTTTAAGATCGGCTATTGTAATGTAGACCGGTTCACCTGCCAAGTCGTTGTTGGCTACGATACCCAGTTTCTTAGAGAAGCGGAAGGCAACTTCATGCTTCATCTCTTTGGGGACGATGCGAATGGTGTATATCTTCTCTTCTGTGGTCACTTTACCTGCAAACATTTCCGTCATGGCACGTTCCTGTAAAGTCAGGTTGTCCAGCATGAGCTTCAGTTGTGCACCGTCTTTGGGCATATTGTCTGCTTCACCACGCAACAGGGCGTTCTTACTTTCACGGATACTGTAGATTTCTTTGGCTACCAATTCCGCCATTTTAGCCGTTGAGTTTGACATCAGGATTTCTTCTGTGAGGAAGTCTCGGGGATTGACGTTCGGAGTGTTACCTGTAACTTTGGGTTGAACGTTCGGAGTGGTCTTACGTTGTCCGCTGCCCAGCGGCATGTTGATGGAGTAGACAATACCATCCTTACCCAACTCGATAAGCGGGGCTACGGTTTTGTCTTTCATCTTCACGAAATATACGTTTTCTTTATCGGGTACACCGATTACTTCTGTCTGCATCTTGTCCAGTGTCCAATAAGTTTCCGGTTCGGAAGAGACGTTGTTCAGCCGCAGATAACGTTCGGCATACTTGGAGAATTCTCCGGGAGTGTAGGTATGTTTGGTGGCTTGTACGGTAAGTTCGATTTCCGTTTTCGGAAGTACGTAAGTTACGCCGTAATCCTTGCCACGTGTGACACCTGCCGTCACTTCTGTCTGCGCTATGGCAGAAACGGAGAACAACAGGGCTGAGAGTAATACTATATTCTTTTTCTTCATAAGTCGCGTTATTTAAACGATTTCGGTTAAGGGACAAAGTTAATGAAGTTATTTTTGTCAAGAGTAGAATTATGGAATATTAACAAAATCGACCTTTTAAGGGAGGTATCGGTGCTTTTCGCTTCATAAGATGGTTTGTTTTGCCTCAATAGATGATGTAATTTGCCTTAAAGAAGTATGTTTTTGGTCTGAAAAGGTATCGGATATAAAAAAACAGGGAGAAGCAAATGCTTTTCCCTGTTACTATCTGTGACCCCGAATCTAAATCAGGATTACGATGACAAATATACGAAATTAAAAACCGGAAGTCAAGCTTTTACCCGGTTATTTTACGAATTGGATGCAAACAGGTTTATCAATACTGATGTCTTGATGCGTATCTGATAACAGACCTGTTACGGGATCTCGTTGGAATACCTGAATGACATGACTGTCGCGGCAGGCGGCCAACAGATATTTCCCGTTCGGGGTGATAATAAAGTTACGCGGATGAATCCCCGTCAACTGATAGCTTACCTTTGCCAACATACCGGTTTCCGGATTTACTTCGAAGATGGCAAGACCGTCACCTTTCAGGCGATTGCTGGCATACAGGTATTTCCCGTCGGGACTGAGATGTATATCGGCACTGCCACGCGCACGAAGTGTGTCGGCTGCAATGGTCTGTATCTTTTCCAGTTTGCCATCCAAGTAGCTGAAAGCGGTGATATTACCGGATAATTCGCTGATAAGATACGCGTACTTGCCGTTCGGGCTGAAGGTGAGATGACGTGGACCGGAGTTAGGATCTACGTCAATGGCTTCGGCAGAAGGATGGGGGATAATGCTCTTCGGATGTATGACAAAGCGCAGGATACGGTCGGCACTGAAGTCAGTGGCAAAGATATATTTTCCATCCGGGGAGAAGACAGTGCAATGCACGTGGGGTGTTGCCTGTCTTTCAGTGTCCGGTCCACCGGTACTGCCTTCAAAAAGCGTATCGACAGGCTCTAATGAGCCGTTCTTTTTCAGCGGGAAGATAGACATGCTACCTCCGCTATAGTTGGCTGTGAGTACTTCTTTTCCATTGGTGGCAACGTAGCAGGGATCGGCTCCCATAGTGGGCTGGCGGTTCAACAAACTGAGTTTCCCTGTTTCTTTATCGAAGGAGAAAGCATTGAGAGCAGCTGTTGTGTCATTCATTTCGCTGACGGCATAGACAAACTTTCCATCTTCCGAAGGGATGAGATAAGACGGGTTGAGCACTTCGATGGAACTGAGTGAGGTGGCAAGTCCCGTTTCCTGGTTGAAGCGGAAGGTGTAAATACCTTTGCTGTTTCCATCGGTGTACGTACCTACCAGCATGGCGAGTTCGTCACTTCCGTTGTTTACGTTTCCCGCTTTGCGGGGTGCGCAGGCTGTCATTGCTAATCCAAGCATACAGAAAAGAAGAGATTTCATTAGTGATTAGTATTTAGTTAATCGTTAATTTTCACTTCCGCCACTCCTACACGGTCATCATTCAGCACAATGCGCAAGTCGCTGGCAGTAGTTCCTTTGAACGTATATGAAATCAACTTTCCGTATTCGCTGACTGTACCCGAATAAACTGTCAGGAATTGTCCGCCGCCACTTGAAAGCTGGATTTCAAACTCCGCCGGCAGACCGTTGCCTCTGCTGAATGCAATGGAAAGGCCATCTACCTTGGAGCCGTTCTCCAAGGCAAAGGTAATATAATCTCCTTTATTTCCTTCCCAAACAGTATTCATTTTTTTATCGAGCACGTTCATTACATTTTCCGGATTGGTGCTCGCAGTTACGGGAGCATCCGTTTTTGCCTGTGCTTGCATGGGGGCGTTTGGATCTTCTACTGTCAATTTTCCACTCAGGCGGATGTCTTCGGAAGAAGCACCTACCATAATGCTGAAGTCTCCCGGTTCCACCACCCATTCCATGTGCTTATCCAGTAATTCCAGCTGTTTGCGGTCGAGGGTGAAAACTACCTCTTTCGTTTCTCCCGGTTGCAGGTGGATACGCTCAAAGCCTGCCAGATTCTTTTCGTAAGTGGTAACGCTGCTCAGGATGTCGCGAACATACAGTTGAACCACTTCATCGCCTGCACGTTTTCCGGTATTTGTTACTTTGCAGCGTACAGTTGCCTTTTGGTTCGGTGTAATCACTTTCGGACTGATTTCGATGTCGGAATACTCAAAGGTGGTGTAACTCAGACCGTATCCGAATGAATAGAGTGCACCGTTGACACGTGACATGTTTCCATCCAGCCCCGGATTCTTTCCACCGTCAATCTGTGAAGAAGGTTTACAGGGGAAGTTGAACGGAATCTGTCCGACACTTTTCGGGAAAGTGACTGTCAGTTTTCCGCCCGGGTTATAATCTCCGAAGAGCACGTCGGCTACTGCTGTTCCACCTTTGGACCCCGGATACCATGCTTCTAAAATAGCGGGAACGAACTTGTCTGCCCAATTGATGGATAGCGGGCGACCGTTAATCAGCACCAGTACGATGGGCTTTCCGGTTGCTTGTACAGCTTGAAGCAGTTTCAGTTGTCGTCCTGGAAGATCGAGGCTGCTGCGCGATTTGTTTTCACCGCAGGTACGCTGTCCACCTCCTAATACGACTACGGCTACATCTGCCTGACGTGCATTTTCTACTGCTTTATCGATTTCAGCTTGTTCGCTATCTGTCATCGGATAGTCGATAAGTTCACTTTCCGGCCAGTTGGCGTCTACAAGGTCACAGCCTTTGGTATAGAGCACTTCTGCTTTGCCTTCAGTTTTTTGGCGAATGCCTTCCAGCACTGTGGTTACTTCTACTGCCAAAGGACCGTAGTGTGTCAGTGCGTATCCCTCTTCGTCCGCATTGGGGCCGCAAACTGCTATCTTCTTCACGTTGTTGATATCCAATGGCAACACGTTGTTTTCATTCTTCAATAAGACGAGGCTTTCGCGTGAGGCTTGCAATGCAAGAGATTCATTTTCAGCTTTCTCTACTTCTTTATCGGCTCCTGCAAGGTCAGTCTGATAGGGAGCATCGAACAGCCCTACGAGGAATTTTACACGCAGAATGTCACGTACACGGTCGTTAATCACTTCTTCGCTTAGTCCGCCCTCTTTTACCAATTCGCGCAAAGGCAATACATATGAATCCGGTGACCGGAAGGTGCAACGTACATTCAGACCGGCTTCTACACTTTGACGCACGGCTTCTTTCATATCTTTGGCGGTGCTGTGTTTGGTATAGAGATATTCAACGGCATCACTGTCCGAAACCACATATCCCCGGAATCTCATCTCGCCACGCAGGCGTGTAGTCAGCCAATAATAACTGCCTTGTATGGGGACACCGTCGTAATCATTGTACGAACTCATCACTCCCAATAGTCCCGCTTCCTTTATCACCCGTTTGAAGGGGTAGACGTGTATCATTTCCACTTCGCGTGGTGACATTTGCGGGTCTACACGTGCCATACCTTCGCGGGCGCCCTTGTTGTTACTGTAAGCAACGAAATGTTTTCCGGTTGCTGCTACCTGATGGTTATGTTGCATGCCGCGTACCATTTCAATACCCAGTTCGGCAACGAGGTAAGGAGATTCCCCATATACCTCTTCATAGCGTCCCCAGCGCTGGTCACGACCGACATCGAGGATGGGAGCATACACATTGGTATATCCCAGCATACGGGCTTCACGTCCGGTGATTAATCCTACCTGGCGTATCAGTTCGCGGTTCCAGGTATGTCCCAATCCCAGTTGTGTGGGGAAATTGGTTGCACGGTAACTTTCTACTCCGCGGATACCTTCGTTCGTAAAATCTACGGGGATGCCGAGACGCGTTTCTTCTATGAAGAAGCGTTGTACTTCATTCAGTGCCCAGGCATGGCGGGATGCCGGCCATACATAGGGATTATCCGATGGGGGAAGTCCCCATTGTTGGAAACCGTTCAGGTGTTCGTCGATGGCACCGATACCGTCTTTCCAAAGCATTTGTTTCCATTCGGGGGTGGGGAGGTCGTCCTTTAGTACACGTTTGTAACCGTAGAGGGTTACCATCTGGCTTGTTTTTTCTTCCAATGTCATCTGGCTGAGCAGATCTTCGATACGTGCATCCAGCGAGGCATTCGGATCTTCGTATACATCCTTCACTCCGTTTTTGTTGAAATCAATCCAGCCTTTCTTGTACATCTCGCTTTTGACGGGTTTGTACACAGCGGGTATCTTCACGGTCTTTTGTGCGCAGAGCAGAGTACCGCCTCCGAGCAGTAGTGTCAGTGCAATAAGTTTCTTCATGATATTTATATTTTCGTGTATATTATCTTCTGTTGCCAAAGGTACGGGTTTTTGTCTAAGGAGAGAGGATAATATCGTTCATTACAATAGTCCTTATTGTCCGGATGACTTGTTTTATTCTAAAAAAGGCTTGTGAAGTTTCTATTTATAGAAACATTTGCTACCTTTGCAGTGTTCAATCATAAACACATGGAGGCAAAAGAAAGATTTAAAGTTGTTTACTCGGCTGGTGCTACAGAATTTCTGCAAAAGGTAGGAGTAAAGACACGTGAAAAAATAGTTTATAATATTGATAAGGCTATCTATACATTGGATCCTGAACTTTTTAAGAAGTTAACAGGTGATATCTGGGAGTTTAGAACTTTATATAGTGGTAAACAATACCGCCTATTGGCATTTTGGGATAAAACATGTGATGTGGATACTTTAGTTATTGCTACACATGGTTTTATTAAGAAAACTCAGAAAACACCATCAAAGGAAATAGGTAAGGCGATTGAGATAATGAAAGCATATTTTGAACAAAAAAAATTAAAGAGATGGAAGAGATGAAATTTTATACTCATGAAGAAGTGAAAGATTTATTGATAGGAGAAGTCGGTACTCCGGAACGTGACAGGTATGAGGAACAGCTAGATCTATTCCTCATCGGAGAAGCCATTAAGCAAGCGAGACAAGCCAAAAACTTAACTCAAGAAGACTTAGGTAAGCTTGTTGGCGTACAGAAAGCCCAAATATCAAGGATTGAAAATGGTAAGAACTTAACCTTTGCTACAGTAATAAAGCTTTTTAAGGCAATGGGATTGAGTGCCAGATTAGAAGTAGATAGCTTGGGAAAGATAGCTTTGTGTTAAGGTTTTAATATTTGCAAAGAAAAAGCATTCGATAACAAAAGAATTCTTATCTTTGCCCCACGATTTCTAAAAACCATATTTATTCTGGGGTTGACTGGATTTGACAGCGGGTAGAAATAGTAAGTAAGCATGCAGTGCGTCGTTGATTTGCACTTTAATCTCAGTCCTCAAAATTTTATCTGGCGAAAGACAATACGCTCTTGCTGCTTAATCGAATCACAGTAGATTAGCTTAATCCCGGTACTAGGTGCTGGGACGAGACATCACTCGGAAGCTGTTGCTCCGAAGCATTCCGATCCAGTGGTGCAGTTACATCGGGGATAGTTCTTGTCGGCCTTGAGGCGAGAATGAAACTTTAAAGGATAAGGCAATGGTTGATGGCTTTGGTTCTGCCGTTGCTCGAAAAATTAGGCAAAGATAAGCATGTAGAAAGCTTATGATTTCCTCGTTTGGACGAGGGTTCGATTCCCTCCAGCTCCACCAAAAGAAAGAAAGTTCTGATTATTTCAGAGCTTTCTTTCTTTTTATTCAGCTTCTTGTCTTCTGAACATGATTCATCCGGGCTTACCCGTAAAATCATGCAGTTTTACTCTTTCCTTTCTTATCTATAAACTTCCTTCAATAGATTCAGCAGCAACTGTTGTCCTACCACATTAGCCCGGTTTTCACTTTTCGTATTGAATGTATTCATAGATTCATTCATACCATCCAAATCGACAGGTGCGGTATACTCCTTGATTCCTTTGATACAGGCAGGGATATCCAGCGTAGTGATAATTACTTTTCCACTTCCTGCCGGTATCACCTGTAAGGCTGAATATACCTCTTTCTTATGGTCGGAAACACAGCCTACAAGTGTCTCACCATTGAAACACCGCAAACCGATACGACGCCGGTTGTACGTGGCAAAGCATTGATATTCCCAGTTGAAAGCACTATTTGCCGGCAGATTCATAAAGATAGGATGCTCCCGGTTGAAGAAATTACCTCCATACCATGATTTACCAAGAATCTTCGAACCACGATAGTCTAGTACCTCTTTATCTGCAAGGAATTCTGCCCAACGTTCCGGATTGTCTACAATAATCAGAGTATGTCCTTTATATACCCATTCCATGATGTCGCTCATGCCACTGCCCCATTGCGTAGGTTCATAAGCGCCGACCAGCAGATAATCTCCTTCAGGGGTGCCACCTTTGTAAACCGGAACCTCCATGCCGACACCACGTAAGAAGTTTACCAGAGCTCCCGTCGTATCGGCTACACTGCCCCGTGTTGTGATGCCTTTCGTATTCAGTTCAACCGCAAACAACAGATCATCTCCCTTTACCAATTCTGTTTTACCTTTCAGTAAGGAAGCCTCTATACGGGTGTAACCTTTACTCTTCGGTATAAATGCCCAACCGCTTTGCAGGCATTGACCGTAGTCATTTCCACCTTTCACTGTCACCCGTTCCTGATGACTGGCCACTACGTTTCCACTTTCATCTTTGGCTACCAGATTCAGTAGATAAGAACCTTTCAGATTCTTTTCGTTCACAATGTAAGTGTCCACCGACGTTGTATCTCCTGTACTCACTACCTTGCGGTTCATTTTGACAGCCAGATAAAGAGGAGCATTGTAGCGGGCCATGACTTCCGGATCTCCTTTCGGGAAACGGTAATTGTCGACGATGCCCGAATGATTCTCAAGTTTCATACTTTCCCAACCATTTACGGCATACGCATCTACTGTATTACTGATCCGGATATTCTCTATGATCCTTCCCTGATAATAGAAAGAAACATTTCCCATAGAACGCGTCAGGTCATCCACCGTGGGGAAAGCTTTGTCGAACCCTTTCTCTTTCAGAAAACGGTCGTAGGCGTCATACCATTGCAGATAATCGTCCGCTTCCCAACTATTCATCTTGCCGCTTTTCAGGATATCTTCGCGGATGAGTTGCAGGCGTGGAGGAGTACCGATTGCCCCGTCTTCACCCCAGTATACAATTTCTTTCTTATGATCGGAGAAACGGTGATAGTTATCTTTACCCAGATATAAGTTGTCATGATAACATCCGGGACCGCCTGCATGATGCCGGTCATACCATCCATAGTCGTAGAAGGTAGTGTCATAGGGCATCAGATGCAGTTTGAAACGCGTGTTGTGTTCCTCTGCCGGATTTTCTCCGTTGCTTGAATTATAAGTCAGGATGCGGGTAGGGTCCAAAGCATGTGCCATGCGCATCTGGTCATAATCTTGAGTCTGGGGATAAGCGCCACGTTCATTATGCAGATTGTAGATGATGAGTGACGGATGGTTACGGTCCCGCTTTACCATGCGTGCCAGTTTCTCGTTGCGGTAGGCAAAATAGAAATTACTTTGCTTGTCGTTGTCATTGAAGTTTTTGATGGGGTACTGATTACCTCCGGGTTCTTCAAAATAGAGCAATCCCAATTCATCAGCATAGTCCAGAATGTTGGTTTGCCCGATATTCCGGTGAAAGTTCAGCATGTTTAATCCCAGTTCTTTGGCAATCGTTATTTGCCGTTTGGCCAGTTCATCGGAAGGAGTGATACCATTATAAGGCCAGAATCCCCATGAGATAGCTGTCCGTAATACGATTCGTTTGCCGTTCAGGAAGAACTGCCGGTCTCCTTTTATATCTTTTATTTCGAACCAACGGAAACCGAAACGCTCAGTTACGGCATCGTCGTTCAGAGAAATCTTCAGGTCATAGAGACGGGGCGAGTCTACACTCCATAAGTGCGCATTGGGCACTTTGATTTGATAAGTTTGCAGGTTCTCACCTTCTTTCAGCGATTCCAGGCGGATATTCTTGCGGTATACGGTCTGTCCGTTGGGATGTTCCTTGATTTCCAGGCATAATTCCTTGTTTGTGACAGAAGCTCCGGTTTCATTGGCTGCCCTGACTTCTACTTCAATGGTATGCGGTTCCGGTTGGTTTTTGATGAATATATCTTTCACATAAAGCTTTCCGGTAGCTTCCAGTTCCACTTTTCCCGTAATACCACCGAAGCCGTGTGAGGGATTGGTGCGATATACTCCCCAGGTATAAACCTGTGAATCTTTCCAATTGAAGTTTCCGTTAGGATCTGTAATCCGGAAAGTGATTACATTCTTCTTGCCCGGTTCTATAAAAGGAGTGATGTCGATGGAGAAAGGAGTACTGTTCACTAAATCATATCCTGCCAGTTGATGGTTGACAAATATTTCAGCACGGAACCTCACGGAGCCGATATTCATTGCAATCCGCCTGTCTTTCCATTCGGCAGGAATGTTTACTTCTGTTTCAAACCAGGAAACTCCCGTATAGTTTCCTGTCACTCCAAATGTCTGTCCGTTCCATCCCCACAGGTGCTCTTCTACTGTGGCAGGCAGATTGATACCTGTTTTATCGGGATGTTTCAGTAATTGCCAGCCCCCTGTCGGAGTGTTTACAGGCACTGCTTTGATATCTACCGGCGGAAGATATAACTCATCATTCTGCCAGGCAGCTGCACGGTCTAAGGTGATGTTCCACGGTTGGGAGGACAAGTCGAGGTTTACTCTTTCCTGAGAGGAGCCGATGAAGATGTTCAGGGCTGCTCCCGCGATGAATAGCAGGGATTTTCGGTTCATATTATATAATAGGTATAAGTGATTCGTCTTTTTGAGAAGGCTTCTGCCTTACTATCGCGCGATGCGCTCGCTTACTACCGAGCGGTACGCTCTCTTACTACCGAGCAGTACGTTCTCTTGCTACCGAGCGGTACGCTCTCTCACTACCGAGCGGTACGCTCTCTTGCTACCGAGCGGTACGCTCGCTATTTCAAATAACTGAAAGGTTTCCATCCTTTCAATACAAACTCCGGATTCGTATAATCCGCAATGAGTGCTTTGTCTTTTTGCGCATCCAGTTGGCGTGAATAGGCATGGCGTTGTGATACATCCACCGGTTTGCCTGTTTCCATATCGCAAGTGTTGAACTCATACATCCGGGAACTTTTCTCACCGATAGTACTCCATCCTTGTGGGATAATGTTTTTCACCTTACAGTTGATCACCACAAACTCTGCGTCCGGGTAAGCGGTTCCGTGATTGCTTTTTGTACGTCCGTAGTCGGCTCTCTTTCCGTCGGGGGCGGCAAAGGTACATTCTACAAAGATATTACCATGATTTCCCGCTGTGTTTCTTACCCAGGAGAATGGGCCTCCGTCGTTGCGGAAGTTACTGCGGTAGGCGAACAGGCTGCCACGTCCCAGGATGGTGTCACCACCTCCGTCCAGTTCACACGACTCCATATAGATTGTTCCGTTTGCTTGCAATGCATCTCCGGAACCGATGATGTGTACACTGTAAAGGGCAATACGTTCACCGTTCAGTAGCAAACCTTCAGCTTGTCCATGCAGGTCGGTAGCTATGGTCAGGCCTTCCAGCTGGATGTCGCTGCAATTATCCAGCATGAAAGCGGCTCTTCTGGACGGGAATGTGCCCGGCCATTCGTTGGTTTTCACTGTCAGGGGATGAGGATTGAAAACTTCGTTGTTAGCATAGTGTACCCGGGTCCGGTCCATTCCTGCACCTTTAATCTTTACATTTGTTTTGTTCCGGGCATATACCAGTTCTTCGTAGTCGCCGGTTTGTATCAGAATTACGGTTTGTTTCTGACTGAAATCGGGAATAAAGTCGAGTGCTCCCTGCACGGTGTTGAAATCACCTTGTCCGGTTGCATCTACAATCAGTGTGTCTGTAGAAGCGGGAGCGGAGTCTTTGGTTTTGAAGCTCCAGTTATGCTCTTTGCTGATACCGTGGAAACTATTGCCGGGTAAAGTCAGAACACCTTCGTCTATGGTGACATAATAACTATGGTTGTAGTCGAGCATATTGTTGTGCAGATAGATGGTTGCCGTCGAATCGCGCACGATGATGGGATGGAAATGAAACGCATCTGTAAATCCACCGATGATGTTCAGCTGGTAATCGGGTGGGGTAGGTTCTGCCGTACCTGAGGGGGTGCCGGGGCGAGTATCCCTGTTAGTAGGCATGTGGGTACGTGTATAGTCGTAAGGTATTTTGGTGTAATCACATTCCGGTCCATACGTGCGGCTTTCGGTAGGTCCCGGAGGAATACTCAGATCCAGGCTGTCCACTATCTGGTGTGACATCGCATCATAAATGCGTATCATTCCGGAGTCACCTACTATGGGGCTATCCGTGAAAGTTAGTACCAGATGGGTATCCGGATTTACATTTTTTGCACCGGCAGCCGGAAACAGTTCGGCGTTTGGTGATTCAGGTTGGTTGCAGGCCGACAGAAAAGGCAATACAGCCAGCATAACAAACAAAGGTTTCATCATTGTCATCTCCTAATTTAGTAGTTCTTTGGGAAATTATATAGAGTGCAAATATAGGCCATCCTCCCAATTTCGTTTTATAATATCTGTGCGATTCATTACAATTTCAGTTCATCAGGATGTTTTTTCAGTTTATATTCTTTGGGAGTACAATTCATGGTCTCTTTAAACACTTTGCTGAAATACTGGGGAGTTGCGAATCCACTCATATATCCCACTTCAGAAACAGTATATTGATCTTGTTCCAATAACTGAACGGCCCGTTTTATGCGCATACTTTTCATGAAGTCTACAGGCGAAACTCCCATCAGGGATTTCATTTTCCGATAGAATACTGTACGGCTCATTCCCATAGCCTCAGCCAGGTCGTCTATCTTAAAGTCAGGATTATGAATGTTTTCTTCTACACTCTGAAGTATATTCCGGATAAAGTCATCATCAAAATGAGTCACCTGGGGAGTGGCAGATTCTATCTGGTCTGTTATATTCGTTATCGTTTCTCTCTTTATTTTAGAGGTGTAATAATCATATAGCATTTGCCGCTGTTTGAACAGGGAGTCTACTTTCGCTTTCAGATAGGTGGAACTGAAAGGTTTGGTAATATATTCGTCCGCACCATACTCCAATCCCTGAATCTGATCGCTCAATGAAGACTTGGCTGATAATAGAATAACGGGGATATGACAGATATTGCTGTTTGCTTTTACTCTTTTCAGGAACTCTATTCCATCCATTTCGGGCATCATAATATCACTGATGACGATATCCGGCATTTCAGCCAGGGCTTTATCTAATCCTTGCTTTCCATTTTCCGCTTCAAAAACCACATAATCTTTGCTTAGCACATTGCATATAAAATGACGTAGTTCTTCATTATCTTCAATAATCAGAATCCGGGTTTCTTTATTTTCATCTTCTATGAGCTTCCCTTCATTCTCTCTCTGCAATTCAGAATTCTCACTGTCATTCAGGATGAATTCTACATTGCTGTCTGCACTGAAGGTCTCATAGCTTCCTGGTAACCTGACCGAAAAGGTACTGCCTTCGCCTAATTTACTATCTACTTTTATGGTGCCATGCAGCAAGTTCAGCAATTCTTTTACCAGAGACAGACCGATGCCTGTCGAGAGGTTCGGATCAGCCTCGTCTAAAGTTTCAAAACGAGTGAACAGTTGATTGATCTTTTGGGCATTAATTCCACGTCCTTCATCTTTTACCTGTAAGTACAGATAATCCCTTTCGCCGGTTACGGATAAGATTATCCTTTTCTCGTTGGATGTATATTTGAATGCATTGGATAACAGATTAAAGAGAATCTTCTCCAGTTTATCCACATCTGTGTACATCACAAAAGAGTTGAAGTTGCAGTGCAACTGGAATTCTATATGTCGTTTGTGAGCCATGGAAGTGAAATTCTCATAGATTTTCATTATCAAAGGAATCACATCCAACTGTTCTACCATCACTTTCATTTTATCATTCTGTATCTTACGAAAATCCAGTATCTGATTGATTAGCCGTAGCATTCTGTCTGTATTTCTTTTGGCAACCTGCATATTCTCCAGGCCTGCGTCAGATAGTTTCTCATTACTGATGACTTCATCTATCGGACTGGCTATCAGTGTAAGTGGAGTGCGAAGCTCATGAGAAATATCAGTGAAAAAGCGTAGCTTCAGATTGGAAAGCTGTTGCTCGAAATCTACTCTGCGCTGCAAATTAGTGATGCGGATTACGATATATATTACGATGAGCAATGCAGCAATACCTATGACAATATAGAGCAATATCGCCCAGATTGTTTCGAAAAAGGTCGGTTCGATATGTATAGGTAAAGAAGTTGCGTTATCTACCCATACCCCATCTCCGTTAGTCGATTTTACCTGAAACAGATAATCGCCTGCCGGTATATTTGCCAGACTGGCTGAATGACTGTTTCCCAATTCAATCCACTGGTCATTCAATCCCTGAATGCGGTATGCATATTTTATGGCCGGAGAGTTTACGTAATCCAGAGCGGCGAATGTAATGGTGAAGTTTCGTTCGTCTGCCTTTAAGGATTGTATTTCTGTACTATTGAACACTTCTTGCCGGCGGGATGTATTATTTAGATAAATATCCAAATGCGAGAATACGATGGGAGGTACAAAATCACTCTTATACAAGTCTTTGGGAGTAACACATAATGCTCCGAATTCCGAACCGAATATTAACTTCCCGGAAGAACACAAAACGGGCTTTGTCTCAGCCATTTGTATCTGATCGTTGTACTCTTCCAACAGATTCATATCGGCATCCAATTTTGATAATTTATTCTCTGAAGCAATCCATAGATTGCCTTCGGAGTCTTCGATTGCTGAAAGGGATAAATCGGGTACTTGCCCATTCGTCGCGTTATAATGTTTGAAAGTCAGCTTTTCGGATAGTCTGCTACTGTCATCCAACAGATTAATTCCTCCGCTCAGTGTTATGACCAATAATTTGCCATTATGGGTTTGGGTAATATTCAGTACGTCATTGTTGCTCAAACTGGAATAACGTTCCTCACAAACGTTATGGTAAAAACGGATGGCTTCCGGTCTTGCAAAATCAGAAGAGCAAGAGAGTAGTCCTCCTGTGGTTCCAATCAGGATAACTCCATTATCTGCCTCGTACAGGCAACGTACTTTCTCACATACATGAATCGGGTAGTTATTGAGAATATTTCCGGAGTGAATGAAACGCAGACCGGCACTTTCCGGTAAATGCTCTATCAGGTTGAGGCCTCCTCCAAAAGTTCCTATCCATATACGTCCTGCTGAGTCTTGCAAAATGGAGTAGATGGAATTGGAGGATATACTATATGGATTGTTTTTATCCGATAGATGATGGGTAATCCGGTAACTGTTGTCTCTTTCGGGATGCAATAGATAAAGCCCGTTGTCTTTGGTTCCCAACCAGATGTTATGTTCTTTATCTTCGTAGATGCAATATACATCTATATTGAAGGTAACGGTAGGATCAGGTACTATTTTGCCTTCCCTTGAAAGATTTCCAATCCATTGTCCCGACGGATCGTAGAGACATATGTTGCTCGATTGCTTTTTGTGATTGCGTTTCCATCCCACCCACAAGCGCTTCTGATGATCTTCCATCAAAGCACGTGCTTCTTTATGGCTATCGAATCTATATTCGAATTTCTTCCGGTGAAATGATAGGTATCCAAAACCATCTCCTTTGGTATACCACAGATTCTGATGACGGTCGATAATATAACTGAAGGCCTGGAATGAAACAGGCTTCCGCATTCCCATTTCATAAGTAGATGCTTGCTCTAAGCAACGGTTTACCGGATTGTAAAAGCATAACTCACCTCCTGCAGGTTTGAGCCAGATACAACCATATTCGTCTTCATGCACAAAAGTACAAGGTTTATAGAAAGGGACTTCCGAGTATCTGGGATAATTCAATAAAGCGACGTTTTCATTCTCCTTATCTAATAGGATTACTCCATCGTTGGCACCCAGTAGCCATAGATTTCCTTTTTTGTCTTCAAATACGTCTGAATCTATTTCTATGGGCATTTCATGGACTGTGAATTTTTCATTTGCCGGATCGTAAAGTATAATGCTCCTATTCTGTAGAATTACAATTTTATTATCCGCCAAACTTTTTAATCCTGTGATCTCTGATATCGGTTGTTCGGGAACACATGGCAATACATCCTGGCTTTGAGTATCATACCGGGTGAAGAAGCCTTTGGAAGTGGCCAGGTAAATTCCACCGGGAACTTCCACCATAAATTCGAAAGGCATTAGATTAGATATGCTTTTCTGACCTACAATAAGAGCGCCTTTGTTAGTCAGAATCCACTCATCTCCATCCCTATCTTGGGTAATGCCATAGATGGTATCTCTTTCATTTCTTCCGGAATATAACTCGACGGACTCTGTCGCCGGAAACTTATTTTCATCTATGCGGTACAGCTCATTCTGCATACCGATGGCCCAGGTAATCCCTTTTCCCAATGTATACAATTTGTTGACTGAATTGGTGAGGCTTTTGTTAAAAAGGAAAGGGTCCTGGTATTCGTATGTCCGGGTATTGAATAAGTAACAGCGTTTATCATAAGTCAGACACCAGATGTTATTCAATGAACTCTTTTTAATTTTGGTAAAGCGATGATTGCTTATGCGGATAGGACTTTCCGGGTAGGTTTTATAATTATAGAATGAGTATCCGTCGAAACGTTCCAATCCGTTCCAGGTGGACATCCATATATAACCATTATCATCCTGGATAAAATTATGGACGTTTTTTTGAGACAATCCGTCTTGCACTGAATAGTGCTTCATATTGATCAGACTTTGTCCGAACAACATAGGGGTGAATAAATAGAGTAGTATGGTGATGACCGGCTTTAGCATAGTATCTGTATTTTTCTGTCATACAAATATCGGGAAAAGATATCAGATACCAATAAACTGATGATTTATTGCAATGATTAAACCTGAAATTATAAAAAGAATATCCTATGTTCAGAATTTATAAAGGAAAAGCTAAATATTATAATTCGATGTTTTATGAAATGCCTTCTTTTGCAAAGAATTATCCAACAAAATAAAAACAGGGATCATGAAACAGATTTTTATTTTCAGAAAGACGTATGCTGCCGTTATTCTGATAGGTTATCTGATGGTATTCTCTTCGGCAATGGCACAGCAAATGCCGCGACGCAATGCTTTACGCGAAACAAACAATGAATTTTTCAGGACTGAAGAAGCGCGTCGCATAGGCAATCAGGTGCTGGCGTTTCAGCGTTGTACCGGTGGTTGGCCGAAGAATATCGATATGACTCAAAAGATGAGTAATGAGGAATTAGCACAAGTCTTAAAGGAGAAGTCGCGCCGTAACGATTCGACAATTGATAATGACGCGACCACCATGCAGATGATTTATCTGGCTCGTTTATACAGGCAAACAAACGATGTGCGCTACCGTGACGCTTTCCGTCTGGCGGTGGAGTATCTTTTGAACGGTCAGTATGAGAATGGCGGATGGCCGCAATTCTGGCCGGAAATGCGCGGATATCAGGTACATATTACTTTTAATGATGATGCGATAGTTAATACACTGGAAATACTGCATGACATTATGGCTGCTGAATTTCCTTATGACGGTGACCTCACCGACAAGGCAATGCGTCAACGGCTGTCGAAAGCTTTTGATAAGGGAATTGAATGTATTCTGGCAACACAGATCGTAACTGATGGACAGCTTACGGTATGGTGTCAGCAACATGACCGGGAAACCTTGAAACCGGCTTCGGCACGTGCCTATGAGTTGCCCTCGTATTGCTCGTCAGAGAGTGCTGCCATCGTGCGCTTACTTATGACGTTGCCTAAACCCGATGCACGTATTAAGCGGGCTGTCCACGGAGCTATGAAATGGTTTGATACGTATAAACTCACCGGTTTGCGGTGTGAACGGTCGGCAGGAGAGCATGGTGTACGTGATACTCGCCTTGTGGAAGATCCGCAGGCCGGGCCGATATGGGCACGTTATTATGATTTGAAGTATTGCGAACCTTATGTTTGCGACCGTGATGGTTTGCCACGACGTCGATTGGAGGAAATCGGAGTGGAACGCCGCAATGGTTACAGCTGGTATAACAGTCGTCCGGGCGAGCTTTTCAATCTATATGATACCTGGGCTGCCAAATATGATCCGAAGCACAAAGTAAATGTTAGTCTGAATTCCAAAGGAGCTAATGAAAAGGGAATTATCGAAATGTATCGTCGTCCGGTGATGGATCGTACAGCTTTCGATGTGGTGGTGAAGCCGGGACAAAGTATTCAGGATGCCATTGAGAAAGCACCTGAGACACCTACAAATCCTTTCAAGATTCTTATATTAAAAGGTAACTATAATCAAAAGGTTATTATAGACCGTCCGAACATTGTATTGGTAGGTGAGAGCCGTGACAGTACAGTGATTGTTTTAGCCGAGACTGCTAAGACAAGGACCATCACTCAATATCATGGAAAATCTGTAGGCAATGGTGTGATTGTACTGCAAGAGGGGGCTGACGATTGTGTCATCAGCGGTCTGACAGTATATAACAATTATGGAACTACTGTTGAGAACACTACCACCCACCAGATGTCTATCTTTGGACGTGCTACACGTACCATTGTTATTAATTGCAATGTATGGGCTGATGGTAATGATGCACTTTCACTTTGGGCGCCGGAAGGCAATGGAATGTATTATCATGCCGATCTTTATCTGCGTTGTCCCGGAGTGGATTTTCTTTGCCCGCGCGGGTGGTGTTATGCTACTCGCTGCCGGTTTTATGGCGATGGCCGTGCACTGATCTGGCATGACGGTCGGGGTGATAAGAGTAAGAAACTGGTTATCACTAATTCGTCTTTTGATGCTCAATCACCAACTATTCTCGGACGTTGGCATCATGACTCGCAGTTCTTTATTATCAATTGTCAGATGTCGGAACAGATTCTGGACTGCAATATTGGTTATGCTTATTCGGACAAAGTGCTCGATCCTTGTCCGTGGGGACAGCGTGTTTATTACTATGGTTGTCGTCGTCAGGGAGGCCATAGCGGTTGGTTGGACAATAATCTGCAACAGGCAGAGAGTGCACCGGCATTTTATGGCATCACTGCCCAATGGACGTTTGACGGGAAGTGGGATCCGGAACGGAGAATTCGTGATCTTTGGAATGTTTTGGCTTATTGACGAATACAATAAATCTGTTGGATAGAGAAAGGCGTAGTCATAAGATTACGCCTTTCCTTTTGGTTGGAGAGGGGGATACTGATGCTTTGTCGTGCCTCTGTTTGCTCCATTTAGTTTCTGCCTTTTGGAACAAAAGAGCCT
>NZ_CBVI010000033.1 GCF_000513195.1 Bacteroides timonensis
GCCTTGCCTGTGGAACAGAAGTTTCTCAAGCAAGAAATAAAAGTGTCTTACCTAAGAAACAAATGTTCCACAATAAGGAAACAAATGTTCCTATAAAGTGAAACGGATGCTTTCTCGTAACAGGAAAGAAATGAGCTAAATGATAATTTAGCGAAATGAAGAACTAAGAATGAAGAATGAAGAATTACCTTGCGGCATGCTTGCATAGCGCAGCCAAATTCTTCATTCTTCATTCATCATTCTTCATTAAATTATCATTTAGTTCATAACCCGTGCAGAAAGGAATTATGCCTATATGTTTTGCTACAGGACGATCAATAGAATTGAAACTTTGTAATCTCTGTTTACGTAAAGGTTTACGTACCTTTTTGCTTTCTTTCCTTTTCCTTTTACATGTAATTCTTCTACTTTTGGCCACGTAAATCTATTTAAAACCGAATTTAATATTATATTTATGGAAAGAAGCCTCTTTAAATTTGCTCTACTGGGAGTCATGCTCCTGGTCAGTCATTCCTCTTTTTCACAAATAACGGAACGGGAACGTCCTGCGGAATGGAAACAATTAGTGAAAGGCGCCCGCTTCATGGATTGCTTCCTGCCAATGAAGGGAAATGTACTTTCATCCGATACATGGGGCGCTGACTGTGTGCTTCCGCGTTATGTAGATAATGGCATTGAAGACGGTATCTGGTCCTATTGGGGTGGAAACGTCCGAAAAGGCGAAGACGGTAAATATCATCTATTTGTCTGTGGCTGGCTGGAATGTTCACGCAAAGGACACATGGAATGGCCTAACTCATACGTATTTCATACCGTAAGCGATGATCAGACAGGGCCTTTCAAGCCTGTTCGTATCATAGGTAAAGGGCATAATCCTGAAATATTCCGTGCTAAAGATGGCCGGTATGTTGTCTATGTAATTGATGGCCGGTATGTATCCGATGATCTGAATGGAAAGTGGGAATATGGAAAGTTTGATTTCAATGCACGCGACCGCCGTGTTATCGAAGGCCTTTCTAATCTTTCATTTGCCCAGCGTGAAGACAGCTCTTATGTGATGGTCTGTCGCGGTGGTGGTATCTGGGTCAGTCGGGATGGATTGGCGGAATACAATCAACTGACCGACAAACGGGTTTATCCGGATGTGGACGGTCGGTTTGAAGATCCCGTAATCTGGCGCGATCATATTCAGTATCATCTGATTGTTAATGATTGGCTGGGACGTATTGCTTTCTATCTTCGTTCGAAGGATGGAGTGAACTGGGTGGTCGATCCGGGTGAAGCTTATATGCCGGGAGTTGCCGTACATGCAGACGGACAGGTGGAAGACTGGTTCAAATATGAACGCCTTAAAGTGTATCAAGATAAATACGGACGTGCCATTCAGGCTAATTTCGCGGTAATCGATACGCTTAAAAATGAAGATAAACCTTTTGACCACCATAGTTCAAAGAATATCAGTATTCCCTTGAATCCGGGATTGTTGCTTACCATACTGGACGAGAAACCTATCACCTCGGGCACAAAAACAATTCGTGTGAAGATACAGGCGGAAGAAGGTTTCAATCCCCAGACGGATATAGATGTGAATTCCTTGCGTTTCGGTGCTTCTGAAGAAGTGAATTATGGCAGAGGCTGTCAGGTATTAACCACAGAAAATGCGGGCAAGGACTTGATTGTAACTTTCAATGGCAAAGGAAATGGCATCACTAAAGATGAGTTTGCCCCGAAGTTGATTGGAAAATACAAAGATGGGAGAATGCTTTACGGGTATGCGCGTTTGCCATACGTTGATTATATAGAACCGGTCCTTTCAGCTCGTGCTCCGGTCTTTAACAAATCCGGGAAGGGATTGGAATGTACAGTGGAAGTACAGAATTTCGGTCAGGTCGGCTCAAAGAAAGCATTGGTGGAAGTAGGGTACAAAAGGGAAGGAAAAACAATAAAGGTAGCTTCCGGTATGGTTCCGGCATTGAAGCCTTATGAAAAAACCGATATATTGCTTTCTGCTAAAGACAGGTTTGAGGAAGGAAAGGAATATGATCTGATAGTGACACTCTATTCCGGCAAAAAAGTATTGTCAACATTTAATTTGAAAAAGAAAGTATTGGAGTGATATGAGAAAGTTATCGGTTTCGATGATTTGATAAGGGGATAAATATTCCGCTTACAAGGTATTAACTTCCTGTCGACAAGGTCTCAACTTCTTGTCAACAGGAAGTTAACTTTTTGTATGCAAAGAGTTGGAATCTTGTAATGTATTGATAAATAAAGCCTTCCTATCTTGTCTAATTTTAATATAAAAGGTTCTGTTCATAAGCGAATGATTAATATTATACCGTCAATATCTTTCGGAAACTTTCATTAAATTCCTATCTTTGCGGAATTCCGTATTATTTGAATTAAGATGAAACGATACCTGCTGTTACTTCTTATGTAATTGATTTCTATGAAGAGTCAACAATAACAGGCGGGTAGTCGTTATTAGGTTATAGCTAAATTTCATTTCATGAAACATTTCGTTCTTTTTGCCTGCGTAGTTGTTGGTTTGATTTTTGCCGGATGTCGTAACCGGCAGGAACCACCTGTGCCGGTAGTTGTGCAGGGGGCTGAACCCAAGGATACGGCCGTGCTGGAATTTCCTCATCCTAAGGAGAAACAGTTGACCGCTGCCGATATCTCCCTTACCAAAGAATTGCTTTATGACCAGCATACCCTGGAAGATACCTATCCATATAAGGATACGGTACGCTCTTTCAAATGGGATGTCATCCGGAACTGTCTGGCCTATATTGAGAATATGCAGCGCGATACTACCGTAAGGTGGGTGGTGTTGCAGAATTATAAGAATCTGAATAAAGAAGCTCCCTTGGTACGTAAGTTCGTGCGGAATGTGTACCGCCGCGTATCTGATACGCTGGGTGTGGAGCGTTATCAATCGGTGCCGTTGTATCTGCCCGCTGATACGCTGGTGCCCGAACGTTATGGCAGAGACGGCACTATCGCTTATCTGAAAGGCGAGGAGGGAAGTTTTTACCGGATATTACCCGCCACTTTTGAAGAAGAATGGCTGGCGCCGCGCGGTTATCTGAAGCAATTGCCGGATAGCACCGTCTTTAACCATGTGATTTTTGTCGACCGCCTGGATCAGAATATTGCTACCTTGGAACATGTCTCGGAAGGTGAGTGGAAGATACGCAGCATGAACCCGTCCACTACCGGAAGACATGCCCCGCCTTATGCTCAGGAAACCCCATTGGGCATGTTCCTGCTTCAACAGAAGAAAACGCGTATGGTCTTTCTGAAAGATGGTTCGGCGGAGACGGGAGGCTATGCACCCTATGCCAGCCGCTTTACGAACGGAGCTTATATCCATGGAGTGCCGGTGAATGCGCCGCGTACAAGTATGATTGAGTACAGTTGGTCGTTGGGCACGACGCCACGTTCGCACATGTGTGTGCGCAATGCTACTTCGCATGCCAAGTTTGTCTTCGACTGGGCGCCTGCCGAACGCTCTTTGGTTGTGGTGATTGAATAGTGAATCCTCATTTTTAACTATCTGTGTGATAGGTGTCTGGAGAATAAACTGTAATTTAGCCGCCGTTATTTCTCTGGCTAAAGTTTTATGTTGCGATTTATTGTATCCGTTTTATTCTTATTTCTTCCTTGTACCTTGTTTCTGGGCGGCAAGTCGTCAGATAGCGCTCCTGACTTTGCTGAAAGGGCTGCTTCATCTGATGTTGAGGCTTATGCGAGCTTATACCGTTCCATGCGGTTGGAAGGAGTTGTCAACTGGAAAGCTTTCCGGCAGGCTGTGGCAGGTTATTATAAAATAGACAATCGCAAACGGGAGGTGTTGACATTGATAGACTTTTCCCGTCCTTCTACCGCAAAACGTCTTTTTGTATTTGACATGAGGGAGTGTAAAGTACTTTTTTCATCGGTCGTTTCCCACGGAAAGAATAGCGGTGATAATTATGCCACTTCCTTCTCCAACGAATATGGTTCCTACAAAAGTTCACTGGGGTTCTATCTTACAGAATCTACTTATCAGGGAAAGAATGGGTATTCGCTTATTTTGAATGGTTTGGAAAAAGGAATCAACGACCGGGCCCGTGAGCGTGCCATTGTGATGCATGGGGCGGCTTATGCCGATCCTTCGGTAGTCAGCGGAGGAGGACGTTTGGGAAGAAGCTTTGGCTGTCCGGCTGTTCCGCAAAAACTTTCCCGTCCTATCATTGATGCCATCAAAGGAGGAAGTGTGATGTATATCTATGCTGAAACTCCCGAGTACCTGGCACACAGTTCAGTCTTGAAAGGTGCGGACGGACTGTAGTGTGATTAAATAACTTCGGTGATAGACTTTGCACGTAAAACAGCGTAACTAAGCTATGCCGTTCCTATGGGTTGGCATTGATGATATGCCGAGCCATATACCGAGGCATGCTCGTTCTAATTGTAATCCGGGTTCTTCCCAAGTGTATGATCCGCTCCCGTCATATCCCGTGGGATAGGGAAGATATGTCGTAAGGCTCATCTTGCGTCAGGGTTACTGCACCTTCGGGCTTGTACAGAGGTATTCTGCCCATGTATCTTGCGGATAGTTACGTTTACGCGCGGCATTCAGTAGCCGGGCGGCTCCGTCCATGTCAAAATAGTAATAATGGCAAATTCGGGGTAGCTTCTCACGAGGATGCCCTGAATTTGCCATTAAGAGAGAGAGTGTGTGTGTGTAAAGAACTACTAATGTAAAGTTAAACTATAATCAGGAAGTAGAGAATTCATCAAGGTTATTAATACTTGTCTTCCGGGAAGCCGGTATAGGCATACCCGCCGATTATGATAACTTCATCCTTACTGGCATCATGCGTCAGCGATGACAGTTTCCATGAATATTCCGGTATAGTCGGGTTTTTCCATTCATTTTCCGGCTTAGGCTGGCTTTTGAAGGTGGCGGTGCCGCTATATAGCTTAAGTTTCAGATATAAGCTGTCGGCTATGTTCCCTCCTTTGGTGGTGACGGCTTTAGGAATGATTTTCCCGTCCTCAACGAAAGCGCGCAGATAATCACGTTTTTCCTCTATTGTTTGTCCCTCGGCCGTAGGCTCATTCGCTGGCGCTTCTACAGAAGGAAGATTGTCGGTCAACTTGTCGAACTCCGTATTCGCGGATCTGAAAGATACCGGATTGCCGGTGAAGAAGAATTTGCTTTTCAGATAAAACATACCCGGTATCGTGTTGTCTATCCACATCTCATTGGGCACGTTGGCGGATGTGTTATAGATGCTCAATTCGGATTTATCATAGTCGTGATAAGTCGTCGTCATGCTTTCGTCCATCAATTTGACAACATATCGTCCTGAGTACTCCAGCGTTTCGCTGTCCCATACTTCTACATCTTCCTGGCACGAGATAAGAAACAATGCAGAAGCGAAAACTAGTCCTATAAGCGCGGTTATTTTTCTCATAATATCTGTTTTTTTTTGAGTTTACTTTAATACAATGGTAAAGAGCATGCCGGCATATCCGGCTTTCCATGACACTGCGCCGGTTGACGGATCATAGTTGCCCTCTGTCAGAGACGTGAGAGTATCATTCCATGGCAATGTGGAGCTTGACAGCAAAGTAATGCTATTGTCATTCTTCACTTGCACATATCCTTTGCAGGCATAGGCGGCACCATACCCTGCCCTTTGTTCGTAGTAGCCGCCCAGGAAGTCGGATATCTCGAAGAATCCGGGGGCTATCTTGCTGACTCTTACCTTATACCCCGGAAAGTTGGTGACGGTGCTGCCCGACAAGCGGAATGTTCCGTCGGCTGTGAGGTAGTTTCCGGCAATCTCAACGGTAACGGTCGGGTCGGCAACGATGACCGTGCGCTTCTTGGTTGTTTTTACTCCATCTTTATTGGCGAATACGTACTGGACGGAATAAAGCCCGACGGTTTGCGCGTCGACAGTGCCGATTGCTTCCGCGTCCGCCGAAACGTCTTGTCCGCGGTAGATGACTTTGCAGCCGGGGTCCTGGAAAGAAGTTCCTAATGTGACAAGCATTGTCTCTTCTCCCAATAGTTCGAAGCGCATTGTTCCGGAAATGCCTTCAGTCTCTTTTTCACATGCCGTGAGGAGGAACACGGCACATAAGAGTATGCTTATATATCTCATGACTTTCATATACAAAAGGTTTATTTGTTTATTACTGATTTGCTGTCTATTTTATCACAATCTCCGCTTTCTTGTTCCACCATATCTTCTCGCCCAAATTGGCTTTCTGGTCGGGCTTGTTGATATTGCGTCCCATCACGGCATCGGGATATAGGGGTGAAGCCGGCAGAGTGTTGTTCAGCTTGTTGCGCCCGTTGACCGCCACGGTCAGGTTCCCTACTATCTTCGGGTCGGAGTAGGCGGTCGTTCTCTTCAGCTTGATGTCAATGTCGTAGATGGCCGGGTACTTTATGCGGTTACGTTCCAAGAACGACTCGATGTGCTGATAATGGGCATTGGCAACCCATTTCTGCATGCCTATCTGCTTGATTTCCTCTTCCGGCGTACCGTCTTTCCATTCGGCATAGCCACCGGCATCAAGAATGGCGCCTGCCACCCCGTGCTGTGCCAACGAGGCCTTTACCGCATTCTCATAGCAGCGCCTTGCGTTGTTGTGGTCCGATGCGCGGGCATAAACCTCGGCCATATAGAAATATACTTCCCAGTCGGACATGATCATCAAGTCCATATCGGGCTTGAAAACAATGGTACTGTAAGCCACTTTGTCATCCGTGGTGCTGCCGTCGGATGCTTCTTTTGAATCAAAATCGCCGAAGAAGGCACCCCTGTGTGCAGTACTGGTCTTGAACAGGTTGTCGATGCGGGGGTCGTTGTTATTTTGCAGGTAGTCGATGAAGTTCTTGCAGGCGATGACGTTGGTTGATAGATACGATGCCCCTCCTTGCTGGAATTCTCTCATCGGATGGCGTTTGCCTTCTTGCCCGTCGGACCATACTTTGCCCGAAATCTTGGCGCTTGAGGTGAGAAAGCTATTGGCTTTGACGAAAGCCAATGTCTTGGCATTGTCATAACCGGGAGCTTCGGAAACCCTTAACATCAGCTTCAGCTTCAGGGAGTTGGCGAATAGTTTCCATTTGTTCAAATCTCCGGCATAGATAAAGTCATATTCTTCGTCCACCATTGCCCCGGTCAGATCCACTTTCAGCAGTTCTTCCATCCTGACCGTCAGGTCGGCATATATCTCTTCGCCTGTGTCGAACTTCGGCGAAATAATGCCCTCGGCTCCTTTCAAGGCCTCCGAATAAGGAATGTTTCCCCATAAGTCGGTTATAATCTGCCATGTGAAGATGGACAGGGCTTCGGCTATAAAATAGTTGCCGTTCTCGTTCGTTTCTTGAGAAATGGTCTTGATTCTGTCCAAGTCGGCAAGCACACCGGCTGTCAGGCTGCTATAGGCGGTGTTGAAGTCCGTTTCATTATATTCGCACAGGAATTTGAACTGGGAGGCTGTGTGCTTCTGTGTCCAGTATTCCGACCAGAATCCGCCCGCAAAGCCGAAATCCCATCCCATCAGGTTGTTGCCCAGGGTCACTTCGGCCGAAGGTAGGATAACTTTCCCGTTCGGAATGTTTTCCAGCACGTTAGGGTCGTGGTTCACGTCCAGCCAGTCTTGGCAACCGGATGCAAAGAATAACATAAGAACCGATAATGAGGATATGATAAACTTCTTCATAATATTCTTTTTTTTAGGTGATTGTTTAAAAGGCCACGTTGAGGCCGAATGTATATAGTTCGTTGCTCGGATTGGCGTTGAACTCACCGAACTTGGCACTTACGTCGTTTCCGAAAGTCGTGGTTTCCGGGTCGATATACGGATTCTCACGCGGGGTCCACAACAATATGTTGCTCATGTTGAACGACAAGCGTACGCTTCTCAGGTATAGTGCCGAGCACCATGACTTCGGGAACTGATAGGCTATGCCCGCATCCCTCAGTTTCAGATAGGAACGGCTGATGACAGAACTTTGGTCTCCGTGCAGTCCGCCGCGGTCGGAATAGAAAGTATGCAGTGCGGTAGGATTTACCGGAATGTCGTTCTCTCTGTAAGTGCCGTCGCTGTTGGCGATCACGGAGTTTGGAACGAGGAACGGTTTGCGGTCGTTGAGCACCGATTCGGGAGAACTTCCTGTCCAATGCATGTATTTCTTCGTTTGGGAGTAGATGTACCCTCCGTGGCGATAATCGAGTGTCGCGAATATCGAAAGCCCCTTCCACTTGAACACATTGGTGAATCCCATTCTGTATTTCTCGTTGATGTCTTTGCTGAAATATTCAGTTTGGGCTGTGGGCTGTGGATTTCCGTTCCCGTCAACCACCGTATAATCTTTTCCATCGATAGCAACCTTTTTCACTCCGCTCAGTTTGAATTGTCCGAGCGGCTCTCCTTCAACGGCATATATACCTGCTCCTCCAAAACCTCCCAGGAATACTTCCGGGACATTCAGTTTTTCCACCTTGTTCTTATTCACTGAGATGTTCCATGACAAGTTCCATTCGAAATCCTTTATTCTGACGGGAGTCAAGTTGAGGGTCAATTCAATACCCTTGTTTCGCACGTCGCCCAAGTTGCTGATTTGTGTGGTATATCCGCTGGAAGGATCCTTGGGGAGGACTTCAATCAAGCCTTCGGTGTATCTATTATAATAGGAGAAGTCGATACCCACGCGGTTTTTGAAGAAATTGGCTTCAAACCCGATTTCGAACTCTTTGGTCAACTCCGGTTTCAGGTCGGGATTTCCCAATTGGTTGGATACGGTATAAGAATTGACACCATTCAAAGGGAAGGTCAAATTGTCTATGCTCGGATAGCCGGGGTTTGCGGCGGCGGCGGCCACGTAGCGGTCGTATATGAAGTACAAGTCCGCATCGTTACCCGTCATACCGTAGGCCATACGCACCTTGGCGAAATCCACGATTCCTGTATCCACGTTTTTGGTTCTTAAGAAATCGGTTATCAGGAAGCTTAATGTCGCTCCCGGATAGAAGTATGAGTTGTTGCCCTGAGGCAGGGTGGATGACCAGTCGTTTCGGGCGGTCAGGGTCAGGTAAGCATAGTTCTTATAGCTCAAATCGGCATTCATATACGCTCCGACCAGGCGCCTCGTTTCTTTTCTTTGATTGGAAACTGATGGAGAGCGGCTGTTGCTCAGGTTGTAGAATCCGGGAACGTCAATCGAATTGATGGCACCCGAAAGCCAGCTGTCCTTGCGCTCATTGGTGTTCCAGCCGACAATGGCGTTTAGCGACCAGTCGTCAGTGAAATCGGCATTATAAGTAACCATGACATCGTGGTTCATTTGTACGCGTTCGCGTCTCACTTCCTGATAGTTGCCGGCACTTGCGGTACTCGCTCCATCGTTTGGGGAGCCCGGTGTAAATGCGACCGGTGCTTCGTGTGTTTCGGATGTGGAGGTTTCATAATCGCCGCCGAAACGGTAAGTAACTGTCAGGTTTTCCAGCATCTCATAGTCCAGCTGGAATTTGCCGAATATTTTGTTCTTGTTCTGTACGGCGCCGTTTTCATTGAGCACATAGTAAGGATTCAGTCCGTAAGGAGTGAAATAATTATCCAGATTATTGAATTTGCTATGATAATCTTTCATATCGACGATGGAAATGTCGCTGGCTATTTCATACAACGAGCGGTGCAGGGATGTTCCCTGGCCGGAAGCAACCGCTTGGGTCTTTTCCGTACTGAAGTTGACGGCGGTTTCCACCTTGAGCCTGCCGGTTCGATGAGAACCTCTGGTGGCAATCGTGTAGCGGTTGTAAGAGTCTTGTTTGGTAGGGATAACTCCGTCCGAACTGTTCTGGGAGAGAGATACGAAGTAGACGGTCTTTTCATTGCCGCCCGACAAGGACAGTGCGTTCTTGAAGTTCTGCCCTGTCTCGTAGAAGTCTCTCACCCGGTCTTCCAGAAAGACATAAGGTTTTACTTGTTGCTCATTGTCGACGATGCGTCCCCACACTCTGTCCTTTCCGTCATAGGGCGCTCCCCAGTTTCCGTTTTCGTCCAAGGCTCTGTCTCCGCTCCAGCCTTGACCGAACTGAGACTGCTCTTGCGGCAAACGGCCTACTCTGGACATGGTGTACCCGCCGTCATAGACCACTTGTACTTTTCCGTTCGTGTTCTGTCCCGACTTCGTGGTAATCATAATCACCCCGTTGGCAGCGCGCGAACCATATAGGGCAGTGGCGGCGGCGCCTTTCAGCACTGTCATGTCGGCAATGTCATCGGGATTCAGCGCATTGATTCCCGAACCGAAGTCGACTTGCGAATTCAGGTTGTCGCCTGATCTGTTCTGAGCATTGGTGATCGGTACTCCGTCAACGACATAAAGTGGCTGGTTGTTTCCGAAAGAGGACGTACCGCGAATGATTACGTTCTGTGTAGCGCCCGGTCCGGGTGCCGTCGAGATATCAACTCCGGCAATTTTTCCCTGCAAGGCATTCATCGGATTCACGGCTTTGGACTGGGTAATGACATCCCCTTTGATGGAAGTTGCGGCATAACCTAACGCCTTTTTGTCGCGGGTGATGCCCATGGCGGTTACCACGACCTCTTCCAATATCTCCGAATCGTTTTTAAGCGTTACTTTTACCATAGGCTTGATGTCGACCTCTTGTGTCGTCATGCCGACGAAAGAAATCACCAACGTTCTTGCCGAACTTGGCGCGTTTGTGATTAAGAACTTTCCATCAATATCGGTTATGGTTCCTGAGGAGGTGCCTTTTACCAATACTGATGCTCCCACAATGGGCTCACCATCTTCTTCGTTGGTTACTACACCCGAAACTGTTAAAGTTTGGGCTGTCACAAAGCCTATGCTCACCAGGAGACAGGCCAATAGTAATGTTAATTTCCTTTTCATAGATTCTCTCTTAAGATTAACAAATTAAAGCGTGATTATAACAAGGATTGTACGAATGTATATATAAAATTTTGATAAGTTGTAAGGACTTGTGTATGTTTTCGCTTTATTAACTGTTAGTATATTGATAATTAGCGACTTTATGCCGAAAATATTTTATGTTTATTGACTGGTATATCTGCTTATTTTAAAGTGTATGTAAAATTTTAGTTATGCAATCTTGCTATTCGAGGTGCTTTCTGTGTCTATGTTTAGTACTGTTCTGTTAAAACGTAATAGTGAATATATGATAAAAAAGGCAAAATATAGGATATTCAATTGCTTATTACGTTATTGTTACATGTGAAAGCATGGGCGGTTTTTAGTTCTTTGCGGTATATTTAGGAATATTTTATGGGTTGCAGGTGAGGAGGATTGAATTGGCGTTTACTGATGCGGCTCGACAGTATTTTTGGGTGCGGTTGCCCTGAAAATAAGCAAGCTTATTTTGTACTGCTTTCGGTTTGCATTATCTTTGGCAGGGTAAAATGAAAGGTAATCATGAATGATGTGTTACGTAAGCGCTGAGCGTAAAATCATACATATAGACATGGATGCGTTCTATGCCTCTGTAGAGCAGCGTGACAATCCCGAGTTGCGCGGAAAGCCTGTTGCCGTGGGCTATGCCGAAGAACGTGGGGTAGTGGCAACTGCCAGTTATGAGGCGCGTCGCTTTGGAGTTCGTTCGGCTATGCCATCCACGAAAGCCAAACGGCTTTGTCCGCAACTTATCTTTGTTCCCGGACGGATGGAGGTGTATAAAGATGTCTCCCGCCAGATACATGAAATTTTCCATGAATATACGGATATTATTGAGCCGCTTTCGCTGGATGAGGCTTTCCTGGATGTGACAGAGAATAAACCCGGTATCCCATTGGCTGTGGATATTGCCAAGGAAATCAAACAGAAGATACGGAGAGAACTTAATCTTGTAGCATCCGCCGGTATATCTTATAATAAGTTCCTGGCAAAGATAGCTTCGGACTATCGCAAGCCGGATGGACTGTGTACCATCCACCCTGACCAGGCGCTGGATTTTATAGCCCGTCTTCCCATCGAGAGTTTCTGGGGCGTAGGTCCGGTGACGGCAAAGAAGATGCATTCATTGGGGATTCACAATGGAGAACAGTTGCGAGCCTGTTCACAAGCCATGTTACTGCGTGAGTTCGGAAAAGTCGGTTCATCGTATTATGATTGTGCAAGAGGAATTGATCTTCGTCCGGTGGAGTCGGTGCGTACTCGCAAATCTATCGGCTGTGAACATACATTGGAGAAAGACATCTCGCAACGTTCATCGGTTATCATCGAGTTATATCATACTGCGGTGGAACTGGTAGGGCGGTTGGAACATAAGGATTTTAAAGGAAACACACTGACGCTGAAAATCAAGTTTCATGATTTCAACCAGATAACCCGTAGTATTACGCAATCCAAAGAATTAATCACTCTCGATGTAATCCTTCCCTTGGCGAAACAATTACTGAAAGAAGTGGATTATGAACACCATCCTATCCGCCTGATAGGTCTCTCTGTTTCTAATCCGCGGGAGGAGACAGAGGAGAAGGGTGTTTGGGAACAGTTGAGTTTTGAGTTTAGTGATTGGAAATAAACTTGATTTATTAAACCGATATACAAATGGATGATTTTGTACCCAACTACGGATAATCAGGTACACTGTTTTGGTGGAACTTGTGTACTTTTGCCTCATCATATAACAGATAATCTAACTTTTAAATATCATGAAGAAGAACACGTTTTTCCGTATTTTCCTTTCTTTCTGCCTGCTTGTTGTAGCAGGTGTCTCTGCACATGCATATGCTGAACGAAATCTTTTGCAAAAAGCTGCCGGTAGTGAAGAACAATTGAAAGAAGTATTGGTGATGAATCAGAAATGGGTACCTTATCCTGCTTATAACGACCGTGCCGGTTGGGACGAATTGCTGGGTACCAATAAAGGAAACCTGATTCGTGCCGGAGAGAAAATGCTTAATTACGAATGGAAAGTAATTCGTGCTACCGATTACCTGGAATATGAACGTAGCGGTGAGCGGAACATCATGCAAAATCCCTATGAGGCCAACCGGAAAGCAATCAACGTCCTGATGCTTGCCGAACTTGCCGAAGGAAAAGGACGGTTTATCGACCAATTGATAAATGGGGCATTTTACAGTTGCGAGATGACTTCCTGGGTACTTTCCGCCCATTTGGTACGCCAGAGCACCAAACGCTCTCTGCCCGATTATCGCGAACAGGTGATTGATCTGGGTTCGGGAAATTTCGGTTCCATGCTGTCGTGGGTATATTACTTCTTCCATGATTCTTTCGATAAAATAGATTCTGTGATCTCTCAGCGCTTGCGTCATACGTTGCAGGAACGTATTCTCGATTCTTATATGAACAATGACCGGGAATGGTGGATGGCTTTCCAATGGAAACCGGGAATGATTATCAATAACTGGAATCCCTGGTGTAACTCCAATGTGTTGCAATGCTATCTTTTATTGGAGAATAACCGTGACCGCCTGGCAAAGGCTGTTTGGCGCAGTATGCAGTCGGTAGATAAGTTCATTAATTTTGTAAAGGCTGATGGTGCTTGTGAAGAAGGTCCTTCTTATTGGGGGCATGCAGCCGGGAAAATGTATGACTATCTCCAAATACTTTCGGATGGAACAGCCGGGAAAGTATCTCTTTTCAAGGAACCGATGATTCGCCGGATGGGAGAATATATCAGTCGTACGTATGTAGAAAACGGTTGGGTAGTGAACTTTGCGGATGCTTCTGCCAAGGGTGGAGGCGATGCACCGTTGATTTACCGTTATGGCCGTGCGGTCGGCAGTGAGGAAATGATGCAGTTTGCTGCCTATCTGTTGGATGGTAAGCGTCCTTCTGTGCCTTTAGGCAATGATACTTTCCGCTCCTTGCAGTCCATATTGTGGAATGGAGAACTGGAAAAAACGGCCGCTGCCCATGCCATACCTGTTTGTACCTGGTATCCCGAAACGGAATTCTGCTATCTGACCAATAAGTCAGGCTGGTTCCTGGCTACGAAAGGCGGATTCAATAATGAAAGTCATAATCATAATGATGTAGGCACATTCTCATTGTATGTCAATACGATACCTGTGCTGATTGATGCGGGGGTAGGAACTTATACGCGTCAGACATTCAGTAGCGAACGTTATACCATCTGGACCATGCAAAGTAATTACCATAACCTGCCGATGATAAACGGAGTACCTCAGAGTTTCGGTCAGAATTATAATGCTACGGATGTTGTCTGCCAGCCGAGGAAACGTTTCTTCTCAGCGAACATTGCGGCTGCTTATCCGGAGGAAGCCGAGGTAAATGACTGGACACGTGCCTATTCATTAGGCGATAAGCAACTGACAATTGCCGATAACTTCTCCTTGAAATCAGCGAAAGAACCTAATCAGGTGAACTTCCTTACTTGGGGAAAGGTGGATATTTCCGTTCCCGGAAAGGTGACGATAGAAGTACAGGGACAGAAAGTAACTTTGGAATATCCTCGCGAATTCATGGCAGGGCTTGAAACAATCGAATTGCCTGATACACGTCTTTCCAATGTCTGGGGTTCTGAAATATACCGCATTACATTGAAAGATAAAGAAGCACGATTAACGGGCAAGTATAAGTTCGTTATCAAATAAATAATCTATATTTGCATTTTAGAATATAGTAACGTTTAAAAAATGAAGTGGTATAAATGAGGCTTTATTTTTTCCCAATAGGAGAATTATTTTTTCCCAACTGGAAAAAAATAACTTAGTAATAGGCTAATAACAAATTGGGAAATAAATTCTCATTTTATGTGCCAAGTTGTTTTCTAAGTGTTGTATAAAAATGCGGAACTATGGGTTGTTTTATGAACTTTTTGTGGCTGATATTCGGAGGTATCTTCACGGCCTTTGAATATCTTATTGCCAGTTTGCTGATGATGATTACCATCATCGGTATTCCGTTCGGTATGCAAACGTTGAAACTTGCCGCGCTTGCGCTGTGGCCTTTCGGTAAAACGGTGCGGAGTGGCGAACGTTCGGGTGGTTGCCTGTATATACTGATGAACGTGTTGTGGATACTTCTGGGCGGTATCTGGATTTGCCTTTCTCATCTGGCATTCGGTGTGGTGCTGTGCATCACCATTATTGGTATCCCCTTCGGACTACAGCATTTCAAACTGGCAGGATTGGCTTTGACGCCTTTTGGAAAAGACATTGTAAGCGACTGATAAAAGAAAAGGGCGAAAAACCTTTCGGTTTTCCGCCCTCATTCATTTTATTTAAAGGTGTTATTTACATGGTAGCCTGCTTTGCGAGCAGTTTTTGAAGTTTGCCATTCAAAGCCTGGCACATAGTTCCGTTTCTCATTGCCTGATAGCGTTTGATACGGTACTGTAACATAAAAATTTCATTTGCATTCTTTTTCATAATTGTCATCTTTTTGTGCTTTCCGCGTTTCAGAAAGCGGGTTTTACATCTTTTCTTTTATCTTATTAACGCTGCAAAGATACGAATTGTTTATGATAAGTATGTTTTAAAACATAAAATAATGCACTTTTTCCTCGTTTTTCTTTATAAATCCCCAATTTTGCTATATGCATATTACAAAAACAGGACTAAAAATGGAATAAATGGCCTTTGTACGATCTATTAATAATTTGTATACCTTTGTAGCATCTTACACATAATCAACCCTTACAAACAGGAAGTCATAATGATAAATAAACTGTTGGCACTTTTGCGAAGCCCTTATCCATCATTGGTGAAGAGATGGAAAAGCGTGATAATACCTTCACTTATAGTGTTTCTGATCCTTTTTGTGTTGCAGCCTTTTGGCATTTCTATGATGGGAGGCTATAAATTCTGGGTAGTGTTAGGTTATGGAGTGGTTTCTTCATTGGCACTGAGTATCTCCACGTACTTGTTTCCTGCTTTGTTTCCCCGTTATCATAGTGAGAAGAACTGGACATTAGGCCGCGAATTGTTAGGGACCTTGGGAGCTTGTTTGCTGATTGCGATAGGTAACTGTTTCTATACGGCTTGGGTATTTGGCTCATTCATGCTGAGCTGGAAAGGATTTCTGATAAGTTTGGCTTGGGTGGCGGTTCTTGCTCCTTTCCCTATTGTCTTCTTTTTGATGTGGAATCGTAATTTGCAGCTGGTACGTAATCTGAAGGAGGCAACGGAGATCAACTACGCTCTTGCGAAAAGAGAGAATACTCAGAAGGAGAAGATTCGGACAAGGAATGAGGAACAGATAGGAGAGGGTAGGGCAGCAGAAGAAATAGCAGCAGAAGAAACTCCTATGCAGTTGGTTTTCTCCGGCGGAACGAAAGAAATGCTGGAAGTGGATGCCTATACCTTATTATATATAGAGGCAGAAGGAAATTATATAAAGATAGCTTACAGTAGTGCGGATAAGATGCAGCAAAAGTTGGTGCGGGCTACTATGAAGCAGGCAGAAGAAGCGGTTGCTGCCTGTTCGTTCATTGTCCGTTGTCATCGGGCCTTTCTGGTGAACATACACACTGTGGTAAAAGTAGATGGAAACTCACAGGGATATCGCTTGCGACTGGAAGGATGTACAGAAGAAGTTCCGGTTTCCAGAGGCTATGCAAAAGAGATAAAAACGCTGATAGAAAGGGATACGGAAGGGTAGTCATTCGTCACAGAATAAAGAAAAACACGGCCATTCGTCACAGGCGGAATGCTGTTTGTCACATATCCGGGCAGTCTGTCCCGGATATTTTTTTGCTTGAAATTCTTAGTCTATGTTTGCTGACGGAAATCGTAAAGAACATAGATAAAGTGAAAAGATTGATTCTACTTTTTAGTGTAAGTGTATTGCTGATAGTGCAGCACTTGGAGGCGCAGACAGCTGTGACGGATACCGTTTTCTTGCAACTATACAATGATAGTGTAGATTTGAAGGAAGTGGTAGTGAAAGGTAAAAGAACGCCTGTTGCCAACAGTCGTTGGAGTGATATGAGTCCGGTGGAACTGGTGACCGTGGGAGGTGCAAACGGTGATTTGTATCAGGCATTGCAAACACTGCCGGGCACGCAGGTACAAGGAGAAAGTGGCCGGCTGCTGGTGCGAGGCGGAAGTAGTGATGAAACACAGACATACATTGACGGAATGCACGTCTTGAATCCTTATACGGCTACAGGTATAAACTCACCGGCACGCGGGCGTTATTCTACTTTTATGTTCAGTGGTGTTAATTTGGAATCGGGTGGGGCTCCGTTGGAATACGGGGATGCGCTCTCGGCTGTGTTACCATTGGAGACAAAGGATAAGAGCCCTATCAATAAGTTAGGCATCAATGCCTCTACGGTAGGCTTCGGTGGAGGAGGTACACGGGCTTTCGATAAAGGTTCGCTTTCGGTGAACCTGGATTATCAGGACTTATGTGTCTATGATCATATTTATTCAGGCCGTACGGATTTCGAAGATCCCTACCGGATGATGACCGGATCGGCACAATTCCGCTATCATCCCGATGATGCTACGCTTTTCAAGATCTATGGCGGCTATGATCATACTGACTTTTCCAATTATGAAGGCGCTGAACGTAGACTGTTCGATCTGAATGAGAATAATTTCTATCTTAATACAACTTTCCGTAAGCGTACTTCCGGTGGATGGAACTGGTTTGCAGGTGCAGCATTTTCTTTCTTTGAACAGAAGATAGGTAATGTATCACTATCGGCAGATCATTGGATGGAACAACAACAGGAACTTCATGCAAAGGCAAAAGTGTTCAAGCGTATTTCTCCGGCTTTCCGTCTGGATATGGGAGTGGAGAGTTTTATCCGCCGGTATGAGAATCGTTATCAATATCAGATGAAAGAGGCGGAGGGAATAGATAGCCATCATGAAATCAATCCGATGATCAGTGCAGGCTTTCTTTCGGCGACTTACTATCCGGTGGAGCAATTGAAGGCGGAACTTTCTGTCCGCACAGAATATACTTCATTGAATGAAAAGGTGAATTTCTCACCCCGTCTGGCTGTTAATTACTATTTGGGAGATGTAGTGCTCTCGGCTACGGCGGGACGATATACACAGTTGCCGGTTAGCGGATTGCTGGCTCAGGAAAACAAGTTGAAATCGGAATCATGCATTCAGTATAATGTGGGTGTACAGTATGAGGGTGATGGACGTTTCTACAAAGCTGAACTTTATTATAAGAAATATGACTGTCTGGCATTGGTGGAAAAGGGAACGATAGATGCAGCGGAAGTACTGACTTCCGGTGGTTATGGCTACAGTAAAGGTTTCGACTTATTCTTTAATGACCGTGTCCTGCTGAAGAATCTGGAATACCAACTTTCCTATACATATAATATTGCCAAGCGGAAGTTTCAGGAATATACGGAACTGACTACTCCGCAATATGCCACTCGGCACAATGCATCCGTAGTGCTGAAGTATTCCATTCCGCGAATCGGCACGATAGTCGGTTTGACGAACCGTTTCAGCAGTGGGCGTCCTTATCATAATCCGGATTTGCCGGGTTTGATGAATGATCATGTAAAGCCTTATAACAGTCTTGATCTCGGACTGACATTCCTGCCCAGTAAGAAGGTGATTATTCATGCCTCTGCTACCAATATCCTTTGTCGGAAAAATGAGTTTGGGCGAGTGAACAATAAAGCTATTCTGGCTTCAAACGATCATTTCTTCTATATCGGAGTGTTTATCACACTTGGGAAGAAGGCGGCTTATGATGTTTCTAATTTCTAATTTAATTAAAAAGAAAGGTCCGCGTTCGTCCGCCTAATCCGTGTTGTCAGCGTATCTATTTATAAACTCTTTAAAAACAATTCAAATGAAAGCAATGATTATTAGTTTCGTATGTGTTTTGACCTTTGCAATTCAAAGTCTGTCTGCACAAAATCTTACTCTGGAAGTACGTGGTATTGAAAATGTGACTGGTAAACTCTATGTCGCCATCTACAACTCTCAAGAGACATTCATGAAGAAGCCGCTTGCCGGTTTTGCAGTAGATGTGAAGGATAAAGTTGTGTCTATCCCCTGTAAAGGACTCCCGGCAGGAACTTATGCCTTCTCCATGTATCAGGATGAGAATGGAAATGGTAAATTGGATACCGGTGCTTTCGGTATTCCTGTGGAGAAGTTTGGTTTTAGCAATGATGCCGAAGGCGTTATGGCTCCCCCTTCCTACGAAAAATGCAGTATTACCTTCTCTGAGGATACAACTTTAGTGGTACATCTGAAATAAACTTCAGATAATTCTTTAACTTTGTAGCTCACACCTTAATTAATGTAAGTATTATGAGACGAGCTACACAACTTTTCGGAATATGCTGGCTACTTTGTCTGCTTGCTGCCTGTGGAGAATCCCATTTCATGACCGATGCCTCGTATCGTTCGCGCGTGGAGCAGGACTTTCAGCAAAAGAAGGCTCTGGTGCCGCAGGGAGAACTATTTACGATACTGGATGATGCTTCGCTGAGCACTTATGAGCAGGAAGCCTTGGAATTCCTTTATGCCTATATGCCACTGGCGGATATTACTGATTATCCTGGTGAATTTCACTTAATGAATATCCGCGCATCCCAGCGTGCCGCAGAGGAAATGCCTTGGGGAAAGACCATTCCCGAAGATTTGTTCCGACACTTTGTACTTCCGGTGCGGGTGAACAACGAACAACTGGATAGTGCGCGGGTAGTGTTCTATAAGGAGTTGAAAGACCGTGTGAAGTCCCTTTCTTTGTACGATGCCATCCTGGAAGTGAACCATTGGTGTCATGAGAAAGCTGTCTATATGCCTTCCGATGCCCGTACCGGTTCACCACTGGCAACAGTGAGTACTGCTTACGGGCGTTGTGGCGAAGAATCTACCTTGCTGGTGGCGGCACTTCGCTCGGTAGGTATTCCGGCACGGCAGGTTTATACACCACGATGGGCACATACGGACGATAACCATGCGTGGGTGGAAGCCTGGGCAGATGGTAAATGGCATTTCTTGGGTGCCTGCGAACCGGAACCGGTACTGGATCTTGGTTGGTTTAATGCCCCTGCCAGCCGTGGAATGTTGATGCACACAAAGGTTTTCGGACGTTATGAAGGAAAAGAGGAAGTAATGTCCGTTACTCCTACGTATACGGAAATCAATGTAATTGATAATTATGCGCCTACAGCGCAAGCTAAGGTTATGGTGAAAGATGAAGCGGGAAATCCTGTTCCTGACGCCTGCGTGGAGTTCAAACTCTACAATTATGCGGAATTCTATACCGTAGCAATGAAACATACTGACGATAGTGGTCTGTGCGGACTGACTGCAGGAAAAGGGGATATGCTTGTCTGGGCATCCAAAGATGGCCGTTTCGGCTTCTCCAAACTTTCTTTTGGTAAGCAACAGGAATTGACCGTAACCCTTGATAAGGAAGCGGGTGACAGTTTCACAGTAGATATTGACATCGTGCCTCCTACAGAAAGTGCCAACTTGCCCGAAGTGACGCCGGAACAGCGGGCGGAAAATGATCGCAGACTGGCGATAGAAGATTCTATCCGTAATGCCTATGTCGGTAAATTCATTTCGGAAGAGGCGGCACGCAACTTTGCGAGAGATTATAAATTAGACCGGGATGCAGTAGCCAAGATTCTGGTTGCCGCCCGTGGAAATTACAGAGTGATTTATGATTTTATGACTCGTCTGCGTTCTGATAACTCCAGGAAAGGAGGGATAGACCTTTTGCAGCAGATTTCGGCAAAAGACCTTCGTGATGTTCGTCTGGATGTGTTGATAGATCACATGCAGTCTCGTGTGCGCACGTCGAATGCCGGATATTACCGTAAATACGTGAGAAATCCGCGCGTGAGCAATGAAATGTTGACTCCGTATAAGACTTTCTTTGGCAAGGTGATTCCGAAAGAAGATGTTGAGGCTTATGTGGCAGAGCCTATGAAGATGGTTGCATGGGTGGCGAAAAATATTCAGGTGAACAAGAAATGTAATCTGGGGGCACCTCCTGTATCTCCCGAAGGTGTGTGGAAAGCACGTTTGGCCGATCCCCACAGTCGTGATATCTTCTTCGTGTCCATGGCACGCAGCATGGGAGTTCCCGCACGCATTGATGAGGTGACGGGTAAGGTACAGCTGATAACTGACGACGGAGCCATAGATGTGAACTTCGAAGCAGCCGGACAGACACCTGCGCAGAGGGGTAGGCTTGTAGCTAAATATACACCGATTCAGTCACTGGATGATCCGAAATATTATTCTCATTTTACCATTTCCAAAGTAACTCCGCAAGGTAATTTGCAGTTGTTGTCTTACGATGAGGGCGACACAGACATGGGTGGCGGCGTTACATGGAGTAGTTTGCTGAAGCAGGGAACACCTCTGGATGCCGGAGATTATATTCTGGTAACCGGTACTCGCTTGGCAAGTGGTGGTGTATTGGCGCAAATGACATTATTGAATGTGAAAGCAGGTGGACGTACAGAAACGAAACTTGTGATGCGTGAAAATAAAGATGAGGTACAGGTTATCGGAAACTTCGATTCGGAGAGCTTGTTCACAACATTGGAAGGCGGCAATAAGCAAAGTCTGCTTCAAGCCTGTGGCCGTGGATACTTCGTTGTCGGTATTCTTGGAGTGAATCAGGAACCTACAAACCATGCCTTACGGGATATCTCTGCTTTGAAAGCCGATCTGGAGAAATGGGGTAGAAAACTTGTATTACTCTTCCCGAATCAGGAACAGGCCGGCAAATATCGTGCTGCTGACTTCCCCGGTTTACCCAATACTGTGATTTATGGAATCGACACAGAAGACATAGCTCAGCAGATTGTGAAGAATATGAAGCTGAAACGCAAAGATACATTGCCCATATTTATCATTGCCGATACTTTCAATCGCGTGGTATTTGTTTCACAGGGTTATACCATCGGCTTGGGTGAGCAGTTGGTGAAAACGGTGAAAGGACTATAAGAAAAGCGACAGTAGAGTGGGAGAGGCTTATTTGCAAGCCTCTTCCTGTTTCAGATCGGTCAACGCCTTTATCGTTTCTTTTACACGTTCTGCGGTAGTGATGGGGCGACGATACTCTTCTATGTTCACAGTACCACCCATCGAAACTGTTCCGTTTCGGTGCAGCATCTTGCTTTCGATAGTCTCTCTTGCTGAGAAGTGGAACTCCCGGATATCGGTTTCCGTGGCGATGTGAGCGATATTATTTTCATTTACTCCGCAGCCTGCCAACAGGATAATGCGTCCGTCTGCCTGCCGTTGCAGTTTTTTTAGTAAAGGGATGCCCTGTTCAGCCGTGGCTTGTGCGCCGGAAGTAAGAATACGGTTACAACCTAACTCTATGATTTGCTCCAGTGCTTCCTGCGGATTGCGGCATACGTCGAAAGCACGATGGAATGTGACAGACATGCCTTGTGATACTTCGATCAGCTGCCTCATTAAGGATAGGTCTATATCTCCTTTAGCGGTAAGGCAACCGAATACAACCCCGTCTGCTCCCAATCGACGGGCGTTGTCGATATCCTTCAGCATAATGCGTTGCTCGATGGGGGAATACAGAAAATCTCCTCCACGGGGACGGATGATGACGTGCAAAAGAGTCTTTGTTAAGGCTTCCCGGGCAATGACGATATCTCCGTAGGATGGGGTAGTACCTCCTTCCGGTATTCCGGCACATAGTTCCACCCGATTTGCTCCTCCTGCCTGTGCGGCAAGGCAACTCTCCACGGAGTTGGCACAAACTTCAAATTGATATTGTTCCATAATTGATTATCAGGATTACTTGGTTTGTGGATGCAAAAATAAGAAACAGTTTCGTGAATGGCAAAGAAAATAAAAAGAGGCAGGAATTTTTTGTTTCCCCACCTCTTTATCACTAATTTCAATCTTTACAATTTATTTCGCATAGCTTACTGCACGTGTCTCACGGATTACCGTGATCTTCACCTGTCCCGGATAAGTCATCTCATCCTGTATCTTCTTCGCAATTTCACCGGAAAGGTTTTCAGTCTGCTTATCGTCAATCTTATCAGCACCAACGATTACACGCAACTCGCGACCTGCCTGGATAGCATACGTCTTCGTCACACCCGGATAGGCCATTGCCAACTGTTCCAGATCGTTCAGACGCTTGATGTAAGCCTCGACAATTTCGCGGCGTGCTCCCGGACGTGCACCTGAGATGGCATCACATACCTGTACGATGGGTGCCAGAAGGCTCGTCATTTCCACTTCATCGTGGTGGGCACCGATAGCGTTACAGATATCTGGTTTTTCCTTGAACTTCTCAGCCAGCTTCATACCATAGAGTGCATGCGGCAATTCCGGTTCTTCATCAGGCACTTTGCCGATATCATGCAGCAATCCGGCACGCTTTGCTTTCTTGGGGTTCAGACCCAGTTCCGATGCCATCACAGCACAAAGGTTGGCTGTTTCGCGGGCATGCTGCAACAGGTTCTGACCGTATGAAGAACGATATTTCATCTTACCGATAATACGGATCAGTTCAGGATGCAAACCATGAATACCGAGGTCAATCGTAGTACGTTTACCGGTTTCGATGATCTCTTCTTCCACTTGCTTGCGTACCTTAGATACAACTTCCTCGATACGTGCCGGGTGGATACGTCCGTCAGTTACCAACTGATGCAGTGCCAGGCGGGCAATCTCACGACGTACAGGGTCGAAAGCTGACAATACGATAGCTTCGGGCGTATCATCTACCACAATTTCCACGCCCGTTGCGGCTTCAAGCGCACGGATATTGCGGCCTTCGCGACCGATAATGCGTCCTTTGATTTCGTCCGATTCAATGTGGAATACGGTCACTGAATTTTCGATGGCAGTTTCCGTAGCTACACGCTGTATGGATTGTATAACGATACGTTTTGCTTCTTTGCTTGCCGTCAGCTTGGCATCGTCCATGATGTCATTGATGAAGGACTGTGCCTGCGTCTTGGCCTCTTCTTTCAAAGATTCGATCATACGTTCTTTGGCTTCTTCGGCCGAGAGTCCGGAAATGGTTTCCAGTTTCTCGATTTCCTGCTGTTGCAGTTTATCCAGTTCGTCTTTCTTCTTGTCGATAATAACCAGCTGGGCTTCCAGGTTTTCTTTCACCGCTTCAGCTTCTGATTTCTTACGCTGTATCTCTTCTTGGCGTTGGTTCAGCACCAACTCACGTTGTTTCAACTTGTTCTCCGCTTGTTGAATTTTCTGGTTGCGGATCGCTACTTCTTTCTCCAAGTCTGCTTTTTTGTTCAGGAACTTCTCCTTTACTTCGAGCAACTTATTCTTTTTAATCACTTCCGCTTCAGCCTCGGCTTCTTTCAGAATGTTGTCATATTTGGACTTCAAACCATGCTTGAAGAACATGTAGGACAGAAATCCACCGATAATGAAACAGGCAATGGATACTAGTATTGTTACTGTCATTTCAATTTGTTTTAAGTATATAAATAAAAAACGCACTGCAGGAAAGCCACCCTTGTTTTCAGAAGGGACACTTTCACACAGTGCGTGGATTTTCTAATTCTTTTGCTGGCTTTGGTGTGTTCTTTGGAAAGCTTCCGGACGTTTACAGTCCTTTGAAGTATGTTTCCAGCACCTCTGTCAGTTCTTCTATCTTGTCGGCATACGGACGAGTGTCGTTTCGGTTTTTCATTTTCAGGTTCTCCAAGGCAAATTGATAGGCCACCATGGCTATAATCTTCTCCGGAGTCACATTCTGATAATGTTCTCGATACGCATTGAGCCGTATATCCACCTGTTTGGCGGCTTCTCTCACCATTTCTTCCTCTTCACGCAATATCGTGAGGGGATAGGTGGTGCCTGCCATCTGTAGGTTTATCTTTATCTTATCGTTCATACATCTCGTTATTCATTCAACAAGGCGATGCATTTATCGACTTCACGCACTAATTTGGACAATCGCAGTTTCGTCTCTTTTACGTCGCTGCCGTTAAGGCTGATTGTCATTGCTGTTTTTAGGTTCGTATAGTCGTCTTCCAAAGCTTCATATTCGGCATGTACCTGCTCGCATTCTTCTTGTTTAGTTTTTAGAAGTTGCTTTAATTCAGCATTTTCACGCCTCAATTCATCATGCAAAAAGATCAAATGGCGCAGTCTCGCTTCAAAGGTACTTAATCGCTTCTTTTCTTCGTCAGTCATTACTATACCAAAATTGTACACAAAAATACAATTAACTTGGAGATTACAAAAACTTTTCAGGAAAAATGTTTCCTGAACATCGAAATAATATGAAAACGGCACTTATGCGGACTGAAAAAGGGTTTGTTTGGCGGATGCCTAAAACTATTCCTATTCTTATAAGAAACTAATCCCGGCACTGCGATGAACTAATATTTTTCTTGCATCTTATTATTCTTACCACATCTGTGTTTCTTTCTTACAGTAACTGTTGTAAGAAAGAAAAACAGATGTGGTAAGAAAGTAATATAATTGTTGTATGAATAGTTTTATTAATCTTTATTATTAGTTTGTCGCAGTGGTGCGATTAGTGTTTAGGAAGCGCGGACTTAGTTTCTTGCGGTAGGGGAATGTCATAACTTGGTAATTTAATCCTTTAATCCTTTAAACATCCAATAGGTGTATATTCTTCCATTATGTAATGCTTTGATTTACATAGAAAAAGATAGCTTTTATTTTTTAATTCAGTTGTAATCGGTAATTTTGTCTCGTCAAGTGTGTCACGAGAGAAATGGCCTAAAGAAGTTGGCTTCTTCTGATAGTTATGGCTCGTAACTTTTAGAGAGATGGTAGTAGGTCTACCGCATTCGGCTTGCAGGAGCTGATTGCAAACCACTTTGTGCTGCTTTGAGGGAAACTGAAAAGTGGTGAACGACAATTGAAAGCTTTCCGTAAGGGTGGCAAGGTAAGTGACAAGGAGATGAACGCGGGTGAACCATTCGATGAAGCATCGTTAGCAAAGTTATCAAGTCACATCAAAACCAAGGTCTTTGACGCATCTTGGGATAATGGCTGAGGAAACCTGTTTACTGTCAGCCGGGTGTGCGGTGTATAGATGGCATGACCTTGTCACAGGCTCTTTAAAGGAACGTGAGAAGTATACATGGAATGTTAAGGGAAAATGTTAGAGCGGTGACACGCTAGACAGAAAGTACTGAAGTCCATGTCTGCGGCGGATTGCCTCATAGTAGTGTTGAATGCTCTGTAATGGAGTTGGAGCGAAGGGGGTAACGTGCTTAGCCAAGTTTAATGTCCAACTTGAATAAAGGATGAAGCAATAAATGAGGCTGACCTTTGAATTTTAATGAAACCGCTTTAATGTCATAGCCAAGGCATGGAAGTAGTAAAATGAATGATTAGTAATAATTAAAACAAAGAGTTAAGTGCGAAGAGCCGTGTGATGGGAGACTGTCAGGCACGGTTCCGAGAGAAGGAAGGGTGAAATTCCCTTTCCTTACTCGACAAGAAAAGGCATATATTGCATTATGAATAAAAAACTAATTATCATGTTGTTGGCTATGTTTATGGCCGGAACGACCGATATGTGAAAGGCAAGGACAAACAGCTTTTGTATGAAAGTTATGAAAGAGAAAAATATTATCAAGATAATGCGTTACGAATCGCCGTGCGGTGTGCTACTACTCGGTTCGTTTGATGATAAGCTCTGCCTGTGCGACTGGCAGGTGGAGAAACATCGCGACCATGTAGATCGGCGGTTGAAACGGATATTGCGTGCTGAGTTCGAGGTGGGTACGTCGGAAGTAATAGAGAAAGCAGTGAGGCAACTTGACGAGTTCTTTGCCGGGAAGCGCAGGGAGTTCGATGTGCCGCTGCTGTTCGTGGGCACGGACTTTCAAAAAACGGTGTGGAATGAATTGCTGAAGATACCTTTCGGCAAGACAATTTCCTACGGTGAAATGGCGCAGCGGATCGGTATGCCTAAAGCTGTACGTGCAGTAGCCAATGCCAACGGCGCAAATTCCATGTCGATATTTGCACCCTGTCATCGAATAATCGGCAGCGACCATTCGTTGACAGGTTACGGCGGAGGACTTCCGGCTAAAAAGTTCTTGCTTGAATTGGAATCCCAACCCCGGCTGGCACTATGAACGGACAGGAGACACTCGATTATACACGTATTGCACAGGCAATAGAATATATCCGTGCCAATTTCAAACGGCAACCCGGACTTGATGAAGTGGCAAGTGAAGTGGCATTGAGTGGATCACGTTTTCAGCGGATATTTACCGAATGGGTAGGTGTCAGTCCTAAAAAGTTTCTGCAATGTACCAGTATCGAATGTGTAAAAAATATTGGACGAAATCTATGCCTCGTTGTTTGATGCAGCGATGGAAACAGGCCTTTCGGGGACAGGGCGATTGTACGATCTGTTTGTCAATAAGATAGCCGCCTAAGATATTTTATATCTTCTTTATTTGTTATAAAGGTAGTGATTTAGTGCGGATATACTCAACTTTGGGAAAGACTTTTTTCGGTTAAAAACAACAAAAAACGAATAGCATTAAAATGGCATTTGAACGCTGTTTTAATGCTATTCGTTTTTACTCAAAATTGAACCACTTCGTTTTAAGCCCCCTGAAAAAACCGAACCATTTCGTTTTAAAAATTCGTCCGGGTGGTTTTGCGGATTATACAAGGCTAATCAGCTTTCTCTTACTAATTTCTGGATGGCTAAACAAATGATATGTCTGGAAAACTTATAGAACAGACAGAAATCAGATTGAAGTTTCCCGATACTATTCTCTTTTTCTTGTAACATTCCGGAGTGACCCGTATCTAAAGGAAAAACTTTAGAATATATGGCGATGAAAAGATTACTTTTGACTCTGATGTTATTGGGAATTTCTCTTTTGATTTTAGCACGAGATTATCCCTTTTCGGTAGTAAAGTCGGGAACAGGAAAACAAACGGTTGTATTTATACCCGGTTTTGCATGCTCGGGCGATGTCTGGGCGGAAACAGTCAGCGTACTGAAAGACAGCTATACCTGCTATGTGCTGACGATGGCGGGCTTTTCGGGGATTGCGCCCGAAGAGCGCCCATCATTCGAAAGATGGAAAATGCAGATTGCAGAGTTTATCAAAGAGGAGCGGATAGAGAAACCTATTCTAGTGGGGCATAGTATGGGAGGTGGTTTGGCGCTTGCAATTGCGGCTGAATTTCCGGAGCTTACAGGAAAGATTGTGATTGTAGATGCCTTGCCTTGTCTGATGGCTTTGACAGTTCCTGATTTTAAATCTGCTCCTGATAATGACTGCACAGATCTAATTGACAGGATTACAGCTATGGATGAGGAGCAATTTGCACAGATGCAAAGAATGAGTGCGGCAACGCTTACCACTGATTCATTGAGATTTGCCGAAATAGTAAACTGGGGATTGGCATCTGACAGAAAGACGTATGCTAAACTATTCTGTGATTTCTCGAATACAGATTTAAGGGAATGTATAAAGAATATAGTTGTCCCTTCCCTCATACTTTTGGAATCTTATTTCAAACATATAGATACGGTCATTAAGAATCAATATAAGAATTTGTCAGTAGCACAAATCAGATATCTGTTTTATTTTTATGGATTGCCTTTAACTGGTTTGTTCTACGTCCTGTAATGATTAGAAAGAATAGGCGGAAGATGGATGGCTTGATCAGACAGCTCGAAAAGATAAAGTCGCAAGTGGATGAATTTTAGTTTCTAAAAAAAAGTTGTACATTTACTCGCTCAAAATAAAAAGATGCAGTATGAAAATTTTAGTTACTTACGCCGTGCAGGGCGAGTTTACGGAGTTAAAGTTTCCCGGATTGATAGGAGAGGAAGAAGTTCACATCGGCTATATTCGTACGGAAGTAGGCAAAGTGAAGTCAGCTTATTATGTTTCTGAAGTGCTCAATCAGGCAAAGCCGGACTTGGTGATTAACGTAGGTACAGCGGGAAGCATTGATTGCCAGGTAGGAGATATTCTGGTGTGCCGTCATTTTATAGACCGTGATATGCAGAAGTTAGCCGATATGGGTTTGGAATATGAGATTGATTCTTCTGCCTTGCTGGCAGAGAAGGGATACTGTATGCATTGGGCAGGAGAAGGTATTTGTAATACAGGTGATACTTTTCTGGCGGAACTTTCGGATGTGAAAGGCGATGTGGTCGATATGGAAGCTTTTGCGCAAGCCTTCGTTTGCCGTGCCAAGAACGTGCCTTTTATTGCTGTGAAGTATGTGACGGATATCATAGGACAGAACTCCGTGAAGCATTGGGAGGATAAACTGGCTGATGCACGTAAGGGGCTGGGAGAATTCTTTGAACAGATAGGTGGAGCGGTTAAATAAGCATCTACTTCAGCGTCTTAAATGAAAGGATATGATAGGTTACTCCTGCTGCAATAATCAGGAGTACTACTTTTACCCATATATATGGAACGATAAAAAATACGCAGTAGAGCATGGTGATCCACATCAGCGAGATGGAAATTATTTTTGCGCGTAGAGGGATGGCTTTGTTTTCACGAAAGTTACGGATATAAGGACCGAGGTGCTTATGACTTAATAACCAGCTATATAGGCGAGGCGAACTTTTAAAGTAGAGTGCAGCGGTGAGTAGCAGAAACGGAGTAGTGGGTAGCAACGGCAGAAAAATGCCGAGGATACCAAGTGCCAAAGAGAGTGTACCAAGTGCTATATAAAGGGTTTTCATGCCACAAAAGTACTCTTTTTTTGTTTACGGAGAAAGTTCTGTTTGCTTTGTTATCCGACATTCGCTTTAAATGCTTATGTTTGCGAAGAATTTTCAATAAAATCAAAACATGTATTTGAGAAAGTCCGTCTTCACGCTATTGCTGATACTGTGTAATGTATTTGTTGTGGTGGCACAGACCACTGCAGACTCTTTGGCACTTGTTACTGCTCATTGGAATGTAACTTCTATGGGAAAAGGTGTACTTTGTCGCGAAGCGGAGTTCGTTTCTTTGTATGGTGTTCCGCAGCATGTCGCTATTCTTGAAATCAAACCGGAGCAACATCGGTTTGACATTTTAATTCATTCTCCTAAAGAAGAAACCAGTAATGCTGCCCGTCGTTCCGGTGCAGTGGCGGCTATTAACGGTTCTTATTTCAATATCAAGCAAGGAACTTCTATTTGCTATTTGAGGAAAGACGGGGTGGTGGTAGATACTACTGCGACCGGTGTACTCAGTACTGTATCCAATGGTGCCGTGAAAATAGATAAAGGGAAACTGGACATCATATCCTGGAAGAAACAGTATGAGAAAAACTGCGAACAGAAAGAAGGGAGTATTCTTGTTTCCGGTCCGTTGATGCTGCTGGATGGAAAAGCTTGTGATTTGTCTGCTTGTAACCGGTCATTCGTTCAGACTAAACATCCACGGAGTGCCGTGGCTCTGATGAAGGACGGAACGATATTTCTGATTGCGGTTGCGGGCCGTTTCGAAGGTAAGGCGGAAGGTATCAATATCCCTGAGTTGACACATCTTCTCCGTGTATTGGGTGCAAAAAAAGCTTTGAATCTGGATGGTGGTGGCTCTACTACACTTTGGAGTGCTTCTGCGCCGGATAATGGAATTGTAAACAAGCTTACTGACAATAAACTTTATGATAATAAAGGGGAGCGTAAGGTTGCCAATTCACTTTGTGTTTACGAATAAAAGCGGAAGATTTAAACTGTAATCCTTAGAATTTTTGTACTTTTGTGCCGCGCCGAGGTGACATTAGGTGCGACAACAGACAAAGTATTTTCTTAATTAGCGTATTAACAAGAATATGTATACAGTTATCAAACGCATGGAAATATCAGCTGCTCATAGCCTGAAACTTTCCTATCGCAGCAAATGTGAGGATCTGCATGGTCACAATTGGATTATCACAGTCTACTGCCGTTCCCGGGAACTCAATGCCGATGGAATGGTAGTTGATTTCAGTCACATCAAAGAAACGGTGAAAGGAAAGTTAGATCACCGTAATTTGAATGAAGTTCTTCCATTCAATCCTACCGCAGAGAATATAGCCCGCTGGATATGTGAGCAGATACCTATTTGCTTTAAAGTCGAGGTACAGGAATCTGAATCCAATGTAGCCACTTATGAGAAAGAATAACCCTACTGAAAGCCGGCACGAATATTTTTTATGAGAAAGATTAATGAGATTTTTTATAGTTTGCAAGGTGAAGGCTATCACACCGGCACGCCTGCTGTCTTTATCCGCTTTTCCGGTTGCAACCTGAAATGCTCTTTTTGCGATACACGGCATGAAGAAGGTGTACTGATGTCCGATGATGAAATTATTGCCGAAGTAGGAAAGTATCCGGCTGTTACGGTTATCCTGACGGGTGGAGAACCTTCTCTCTGGATTGATGAGGCTTTTATCGACCGTTTGCACCAGGCGGGAAAGTATGTCTGTATCGAAACGAATGGAACGAACCCATTGCCTCAAAATATTGATTGGGTGACTTGTTCTCCCAAGCAAGGGGTGAAGTTGGGGATTACCCGTATGGATGAGGTGAAGGTAGTTTACGAAGGTCAGGACATTGGAGTCTACGAGTTGCTTCCGGCTGAATATTTCTTTCTGCAACCCTGTTCATGTAGCAATACTGCGGAAACAGTGGCGTGCGTCATGCAACATCCTAAATGGCGGTTAAGTCTGCAAACGCATAAACTGATTGACATTCGTTAATGAGTCGGGGTAGTGTTATAGGAATGTAACGTGAATGACATCTTTCTTTTGCTTTTTAGGGCTTACTTTGCCGTGAAATTAAAATTCTAAAAAGAGAAGAAACATGAAATCAATTCGTTTTTTATCCTTGCTGCTTTTGCTGAATTTATTTGCAGCAGGAGGGTATGCAGCAGACCAACCCGTTAAAAAAGAGATTGTTGTAAGTGGTGTGGTGACAGATACGCAGAAACAACCTGTTACAGGTGTTGTTGTGACAGATGGCGTTAATTTTACGCAGACTGATGATAAAGGGCGTTATCAGTTGGTATCTGATCCCGCACAGTCTAAATTCGTTTATCTTTCTGTTCCGGCGGACTACAAAACTAATGTAGAGAATGCATTACCTGTTGGCTATTATGCCCGGATTGATGCAAAAAAGAAAAAGAATCGTTGTGATTTCAGCTTGGTGAAGAGAGAACAGCCGGTTCAGGATTTTACCTTTATAGCTATCTCTGACCCGCAGGCAAGAAATGAGGAACAGTTGGATCGCTTTGCTTCGGAAACTGTGGTTGATTTGAAGGAAACATTGAAGCAATTGTCTTCGCAGGAAGTTTACGGAATGGTTCTGGGAGATATCGTCTGGGATGTTATGCCTTTGTATGATTCGTATAAGAAGGTTATCTCTGATTTGGAATTAACCATGTATCATGTGATTGGTAATCACGACTTTGATCAGCAATATACGGCACTGAGCCTCGCTACGAATAAGGAAGAATACGGGGAATCGGTATTTGGTGAGCATTTTGGACCGACGGATTATTCTCTTAATGTAGGGAAAGTGCATATTATTTCGATGAAAGATATAGATTATAAAGGTAAGAAGAAATATACGGAGCAGTTTACCCCTGAACAATTGGAATGGTTGAAAAAGGATCTGAGCTATGTGAAGCCGGGTACTACCGTACTGTTGAATCTTCATGCTCCTACGGCTAACAGTACGGGTAGAGGAGGAGCCAATGCCCGTAATGCCGAACAACTTTTTGAGATACTAAAAGATTATAAGACGCATATCTTTGTCGGTCATACTCATTTTTATGAAAACCGCATTGTGACTCCTGTTATCTATGAACATAATATTGGTGCCGCTTGTGGTGCCTGGTGGGCAGGACATGTAAATCGTTGCGGTGCTCCCAATGGTTATCTGGTGGTAAATGTGATCGGTGATGACATCTCCTGGCAGTATAAGGCTACCGGTCGTCCATTCGATTATCAGTTTCGTGTGTATAAGCCGGGGGAGTTTCAGAGCCAACCTAAATATCTGGTGGTTAATGTCTGGGATTATGATCCGGCATGGAAGTTATCCTACTATGAAGACGGTGTTGAGAAACCGGGTGTAATGGAGGCTTTTGATGATGAGGATCAGGATTATATTACAATGAAAGAAGGAAAGGCTACAGGGTATCATACATCGCACTTATTCCGGGTACGTCCTACGGATAAGGCTAAATCAGTGAAGATCGTAGCAACGAATCGTTTCGGTCAGAACTTTACTCAAACTGTAGATTTGAAATGACAGGCTTTGACTACTTGTTTATGACGGGTTTATAAACAAAAATAGCTGCAAGTAAAAACTTGCAGCTATTTTCATCTTGCACGGGAGGAGAGGCTCGAACTCCCGACACCTGGTTTTGGAGACCAGTGCTCTACCAACTGAGCTACTCCCGTGTTTGCGGCTGCAAAGGTAATGTAAACTTTCAAATATGCAAGAGGGATGAGCGATTTTTTTAACGCTCTCTCATCTTATAACATCTGTAAGTCCTGATACATAATGCGGTAGGCTGCTGCTTTTTTTTCTAAAGCAAGCGGATAAGCGCGCGAAGAAGAGGGCATCCGATAGAGTCGCATAGGTCTGCCATCAAAAACAAACTCTGTAAAATCTCCCACTTTCGGCTTTTCAAGAGAGAACTGTTCGCATAAAGTTTCCGTTGCTTTCTCACCTGTAGTAACTATGGCTTTACATTCCGGTAAGCGACGGAGCATGTCCTCAATATCCGTAGGTTCTACAACTTCCAGAAATTTGTCGGATGCATTGTCCTGCAACCGTCGTATGGCGGTAGCTGTATCAAATAGGGCAATGCCTTTTTTTTGCAGGAAAGGGATAATGCGATCTTTGTCGAAAGCTTTTGCAGCTTCGTTCAGAAAATGGTTCTTATCATTGAAGAACAGGAGTCCTACAATCCGCCACATATCATTGTTCCAGTTCGGATAATAAAACTCCATCGACCACCTTTTCTTTTGAGGTGGAAAACTTCCCAGCATCAGCAAACGGGCGTTAGCAGGAAGAAAGGGTTCTAAAGGGTGCCGTTCGATTTGCATACTTACTATTTTTAAGATAAAAAATGTCTGAAAAGCCCGGAATATGATTCAGACTTCTCAGACGACTCTGTGATTTTCTTATGCAAAAGTATAGATTATTTCCGGAAGTTACTCTGCTATTTCCAGATTACTCATTTTTTCTGTGATGCGGAAAGGGAAGTCCGGATATTCGTACAGGCTGAACCGTGATTCGGTTTTGCCTTCCGTATAATTCCAAATACTTGCGTAGTCTTCCACATCTTCTCCCATGGCGCGTAGTTGGCGCAGGTAGGCGGCTATGGACTTATTCTCTACGATATAGACTTGTCCGAGTTGATTGATTATCGGGCTGTGGCGACGTGTTCCGTCGTGGTCGAAACGAAGGATGCGCTTTCCGTCTTCAGTCATTCCTACCAGATTGAACGTCATGCTCTTGCCAATGGCGGGCAGGTTTAACACGCTGCGGTCTGTGGCAAGAAACGGAAGATGATGTATCTTCAGGAAGTGGCGGATACAGGATGTAGGATCAAGTGCGGTTTCGAGCGATGCAGACAGGTTGAAGGCATCTTCTTTATTTAGTTTGCCGAAACGCTTTTCTTCTTGCTGTTCCTGCATGGAACGGCTGTTTGGTGTAAAGACTGCGTTGTTTTCTTCGAAACCTTTTACGGAGAATGTATAGTAACAGACAACTCCCAGTTCATTAAGTACCTGGCGTAGGCGAGTGGTATGTCCCCGACGTGAGGCAGCTACGTTATACACAAGTTGGTTGGTAATCAGCCAGCCTGCCGATAATAATTTACGTATGCCTTCTTCTGCCTCGGGAGTAACCTCCAGTGGCGTTTGGAAATGCGTTTGAATAATGAACTGGCGGATACCGATGACGGATGCTTTCTCCTTGAAAGTTCGCAGAATTTCTACCAATTCATTGTTGATACGCATTGGCAGATAAGCTGGCAAACGCGATCCGAGGCGGATACGCTGTAATTCGGCATACTTTTCTCCTTCCGGGCGTTCCTGATTGGCTTTCCGTTTACGGGCAGCCATACGGTAAACGGCTTCCAAAATTGTGTTCAGCGTCTTGTTCTGACTCATGAGGGCATCTCCGCCTGTGATGAGGATGTCACGCAATTGGGTATCTTCCTCGAAGTAAGTCATCAGACGGCGTAATTTCTTCTCCCATGTTTCTTTAGGACGCAGGGAGTCAAACTCAAAATTGAGTCGTTTGCTCTGGAAGTCATACATGCGCTGGCAGGAAGCACAAAGCCCGCCACAAGCGCGTCCCATAGTGTCGGGAATGAGGATGGCTACTTCCGGATAACGACGGTGGATATTGTGACCATCAGGCAGGAGCCAGCCGGCTGCATTGGGTTTTCCGGCTTCTATTATGTCTTCACGTTCCCAAGCGCGGATTTGCCCGTAAGTTTCCACCAGTTGCGGGGAGTAGAGGATGTAGCTGCGCAGAGATTCATCGTTGTATCCTGTGCTGCCGGGATTTAACAAGTGCAGGTAGTAAGGCGTAACGAAGAAAGGCATTCCTTTCTTGCGGGCACGAGATAACAGATACATGGTTTCAGCAGAAAGTGAATTACCCAGAAAGCGATTCAGTTCCGCAGGGCTTTTGGCAGCCATGGCCAGATGGAAACGGAAGTCGTTCCACCATTCGCTGACGAGACGGTATTTCTCTTCGTAGCTGATGCCCTCTTCAAAATGGAAGCGGGAAACAGCGGTACGGTGCTCTATCTTTTGTATCAATGCGTGCAAAATACGTTCTTTATTTTTTGTGCGGATCAGTTGCACGTCTTCAGTCAGTCCGCTGGGCCAGCGCTCGGTCCACGCTTTGACGCGTTGGGGTGCCGGGAGGGGGGCAATAGGATGCTGTAAACGTTTGAATTGCTGGAAAATATCCAGGAACATGTCTGTTTCCACATCTTCTTCCAGGTTTCCGGTAAGAAACGCGTATAGAAGTGACAGGGTAGAAACAATCATTTGTTCATCGGTAGAAAGTTCATGGACTTCCCGGCCGTCATATTCAATCAGAAGTCGAATTTGCCTGACAACTTCACTTTCCGTATCAGCCTGATTGGTAATGAATTCCGAAATGCCTTGCTTGAAGCTTTCCGTACCGTCGCTCTGTTCGGCGATGCGTACAATTTCGGGAAGTTCATTTCGATAAAGTTGCTTCAACTGGGATAAAGTGAGTGCAAGCATTTTCTTTTGTTTCATAAGCGGTTGTTTTTTAATGATTAATACTGAAATAGTTGCGAGCTGTGAACTGCAAGCAATAAATTACGAGCTACAAATTACGAGCTACGAGTTACAAATTATAAGCTACAGATAACTCTAATAGCCTGAAAGGCTTCCATTATATAGCGTAGGGCATCGCCCTACGTAAATAGTATATATTTCTCAATAAGCCCTGAAAGGGCGAAATCGAGTTAGTTGCCTTTATTTCGCCCTTTCAGGGCTCAGAGGCAGGTAATTCAATCCGTAGGGCGATGCCCTACGCTATATAATGAAAGCCTTTCAGGCTGCCTGACTTATTGAGCCTAAATCAAGCTATTTGAATTATCAAATCTTCTGAATTATGAAATCTTCTGAATAATCAGATTACTTGAACTAATAGGTTTTGAACTATCAACTTATCAGAGTTTTTAAACTTACCCAGTGCAATAGTTTGTCACTGGTAGCTTGTAGCCTGTAGCTTAGCGGGCAAAGCCCGCTGCGTCTTACAACAATCTCTTTACATAAAGTGTTGTTGCTCCTTCGAACAAAGAAGTTGCATAAAAATAACAAAAAAAGGCGAGAAATCATTTCTCGCCCTTTCTATTGATCGTTTCTTTAGAAAACTTTTTCTTTTGATAACAGTTTTTGTCTGGTAGATATTTCAAGCTTATTTCTCTTCCGTGGCTTTGTTTTTTGGTTCTTTTTTAGCCAGTAACACAACGTTGTACACGTATTCTGTCATCCATTGCTCGGAGTATCCCAGACGCTCTTTGTATTGGCGGACTGCCATAGCCGTCTTATGTACATCGTCCTTTTTCCATACGGTTTTGGTGCAGACGTCATGTACGGTCTTTTCGGTCATACTGCGCAGTGCACCTTTAAAAACAGAGGGCACGCGAAACTTCCATTGCATCAAGTTACCCATCAACATCATCAGGTCTTGTGAGAAGCCTTGATACATAAACAAGTATGCCTGCACATCATTCTGCGTGCGGCAATGCTTCTTTACGGAAGCGTCGATTTCCTTGAAGAAGTTTTCACTCAGTCCATAGTCCTGCATCAGCATTTTGCGTGAAGCGGTCTTTTCGGCTTGTCCCAGTCGTCCGCCCTGAGTCGGTATTTTGAACAGGCGTTTGAAGTTGGCTACATCCGGCACGAAACGAATGTTCGTAATGCCTAGATTAGCGGCAATTACGGACTGGAAATAAACGCGTGTCAGTGACACGAAATCTTCCACGTTTTTGGAGGAAGTACCCTCGGAATTCTTTTTAAATAGTTTGGCAAATATACCCATCTTATTTATGTTTTATGATTTATGATTTATAATTGCCGGGGCAATTGCGATTGCAAAAGTACGAAATAAGTTGATTTACACCAACAATTGTATAAATCATAATTTATAAATCATAAATCTCTTACCAGCACTCTATGTCATTTTCTACCTCTTTGAGGCGGTCTTTCGTGAAAACAGGGTCTTTGATACCCGCCCGTTTCTGTGCACGGTAGTCTTCCAGCAGTTTGAAAGCGTATTTACCGAGCAGGCTGATGGCAATCAGGTTACAGAGTGCCATCAATCCCATGGTGACATCTGCCAGGCTCCAGGCCACATCCAGTGCAGCGAGTGCACCAAATAGCACCATGCCACCTACCAGAATACGGTAGATGTTCAATATCCATTTCTTACGGGTAAGATAACGTACATTGGCTTCTCCATAATAATAATTACCCAGAATGCTGCTGAAGGCGAAGAAGAACAAAGCAATAGCAATAAAAATACTTCCTGCCGAGCCAATTTCGTTCGTCAGCGCCTGTTGCGTAAGTTGTACTCCGTTGGTAGAGCCGTCCAGTGGCGCACCACTGAAAAGTATAATGAATGCGGTGCAGGTACATATAATTAATGTATCGGTGAAAACGCCCAAGGTCTGTATCAGCCCCTGCTTTACGGGATGTGTGACGTGTGCGGTGGCTGCCACATTGGGAGCGGAACCCATCCCTGCCTCATTGCTGAACAATCCCCGCTTGATGCCTTGCATCAATGCAATACCTACGCCACCACCCAATGCCTGTTGCCAGCCGAAGGCATGGCTGACGATGAGTTTGATAACGGCAGGAAGTTCGGTGATATTGATAGCTACAATAATCAGTGCCAAAGCAATATACCCCAATGCCATAATGGGAACAATGATGCTGCTCACTTTAGCAATGCGCTGTACACCACCAAAGATAATAAGCAGCGTAGCTATGGTAATAACCCCTCCTACAATGGCGTGGTCGAAACCGAACGCATGTTCAAAAGCTGCGCACAGTGTGTTGCTTTGCACGGAGTTGAAGGCGAAGCCGAAAGTTATCGTAATGAGTACGGCAAACACGGTACCCATCCACGGTTGTTTCAATCCTTTCCGCATATAGTAGGCGGGACCGCCAATGAAGGAGTCTTTGCCTTTCACCTTATATAATTGTGCCAATGTGGACTCTACGAATGAACTGGCAGCACCAAACAGGGCAATGACCCACATCCAGAACACCGCTCCCGGTCCGCCTACAGCGATGGCAGTGGCTACACCTGCCAGATTGCCTGTACCTACGCGGCTGGCAATGGAGATGGCAAATGCCTGAAATGAAGAAATATGCTTTTCACCTGGCTTGCCGTTTGTTCCTGCTGAGTTACCCAGTAAACGTACCATTTCACCTATCATGCGGAACTGTACGAAGCGGGTTTTCAGCGTGAACCAAAAGGCACATCCCAAAAGCAGAGCGATAAGAATATAGGTCCAGAGAATATCGTTGATTGAATTGATTATATTCATGCTATATTGTTTTATATTTACTTGTTTAATGATAAACAGTCGGTTCTTCTGTCTGAATTTATGATTCTAAGGATTACAAAAGATGCGCTTATAACTGGTTGATTGTAAGTATGTTATATTGAGGCTGTCTCAAGTAACGACTGAGGTACCCTAAGGTAACGACAGAGGCACCCTCAAGTAACGACAGAGATACCCTAAGGTAACGACTGTGTCCGGCTCCTCTTTTCTGTAAATAACTTTCTGCTCATCCCCAAGAAATAAAAGTCAGGATTGAGGAATAATCATTTACTTTAACCTGAAGTGAAACTTATGCCCTTCAAATACCGGTTCTACAATATCAAACCGGATGAACTTGGCAAGTAGATGTTCCGCTGCGCGTCGGGAAAGGCGTGCCAGCCTGCAATACCTGTTCAGTGACAGACTGTCATTTTCTTCCAACAAGTCAAGCAACAACTGTTCGCGCTCAGTATAAGTTATCAGTTCTCCCCGCGGACTGCCACTTTGCTGCCATACACGCAGATGCACCGGTGTGGCAAGTATATTCTCATCCTTGATGCGCAGATAAGCCAATGGTTTTCCTGTTTCATCCTTGGCATATACGGGTTTTTGCAGACTTTCCTCAATCTGCACTACCAGCACGCTGCGTCCTTCCGCCTGAAAGGTCTGCATGGTATAATTCACTTCCGGCTGACAGTACATTTGCGCTGCCGCCTCTATCATATATTGTTCCTCATCGGAGCGTACTCCGGCGATCTTTCCGTTATCTTTAACTCCGATCAGCAGCCGCCCGCCGTCTGTATTGGCAAAGGCGGAGAGCGTTTTTGCGATCTTACGGGCATCGGAAATCTCAAACTTAAAGTCCTGCCTTTGGTGTTCGCCTTCGGCTATGAGCATGTGTATGTATTCCGTATCTGTAAGGGTTTTCATGCCTGCAAAAGTAGGCAAAAAAGGCCAGAGGACGCCTTTTTGCGCAATTTTTGCGGATTATTTCAAAAAAAATATTGTTTTTCTGCATTTATTTCAAGAAAGAGTGTATTTTTGCCAGACATTATTAACGAATAATATTAATAAGAAAAGGATTATGAAAGAATTAGTTGAAAAAGTTGCTGAATTGTATGCAGCATTCGAGAAAGATGCAAAGGCTCAGATTGAAAATGGTAATAAAGCTGCCGGTACTCGTGCACGTAAGGCTTCTTTGGAAATCGAAAAATCAATGAAAGCATTCCGCAAAGCATCTTTGGAAGCTGCTAAATAATAAGCACGCTTACTGAAAAAATTGAAAGACCGTCTCAGGGAGAACGGTCTTTTTTTGTTTTACAGGTATGAAGACACTCTGAATAGTTCTTTATTATTTAACTTCCCATTATTTGTTTCCTTCTCTTCGAATTGCTAATTTTGGCCCAATTATAAGTTGTGTAGTGGATATGAATGAAAACGTCCTCAATAAACTGAAAATACTGGCGGAGTCGGCCAAATATGACGTCTCATGCTCGTCCAGCGGTACCGTGCGTTCCAACAAACCCGGTATGTTGGGTAATACTGTCGGTGGCTGGGGCATTTGCCATAGTTTTGCTGAGGACGGACGTTGCATTTCACTGCTGAAGGTGATGTTGACGAACTATTGCATTTACGACTGTGCATATTGCATCAATCGTCGCTCTAATGATTTGCCGCGTGCTACGCTTTCTGTCGGCGAGTTGGTAGATCTGACGATGGAGTTCTATCGCCGCAATTATATAGAAGGATTATTCCTGAGCAGTGGTGTGGTGCGGAATCCGGATTATACCATGGAACGCCTGGTGCGCGTGGCAAAAGACTTGCGTACAGTGCATCGTTTCAATGGTTATATCCATTTGAAAAGTATTCCCGGTGCCAGTCGCGAACTGGTGAACGAAGCAGGTCTGTATGCCGACCGCCTCAGCGTCAATGTAGAAATACCGAAAGAGGAGAATCTGAAACTTCTTGCCCCGGAGAAAGACCATAAAAGTGTATATGCGCCGATGCGCTATATTCAGCAAGGCGTATTGGAAAGTTCGGAGGAACGGAAGAAACACCGCCATGCACCACGTTTTGCCCCTGCCGGACAGAGCACGCAAATGATTGTAGGGGCTACGGCGGAAACGGACAAAGATATCCTTTTTCTTTCATCTGCTCTTTACAAAGGACCTACAATGAGGCGTGTTTATTATTCCGGTTATATCTCTGTGAATACGTATGATACTCGTCTGCCGGCCCTGAAGCAGCCACCGCTGGTGCGTGAAAACCGCTTGTATCAGGCAGATTGGTTGATGCGCTTCTATCAGTTTAAGGTGGAAGAGATTGTGGATGATGCATATCCTGACCTGGATCTGGAGATTGATCCTAAACTGTCGTGGGCCTTACGCCATCCGGAGCAGTTTCCGGTAGATATCAATCAGGCGGATTATGAGATGCTGTTGCGTATTCCGGGTGTCGGAGTGAAGTCGGCAAGATTGATCGTGGCATCCCGTCGTTTTTCTAAGTTAGGTTTCTATGAGTTGAAGAAGATAGGAGTAGTGATGAAGAAAGCGCAGTATTTTATTACTTGCCATGAACTCCCTATGAAGACAGTGAATGAAATGACTCCGCAAGCAGTGCGCAGTTTGCTGATAACGAAACCGAACAAAAAGAAAGTGGACGAAAGGCAGTTGTTGCTTGATTTCCACGACTAAGAGAGTTCTTTTCCATGAATATATTTGTTTTTGATAATACTTTCGAGGGTTTGCTGACTTCTGTTTTTGAAGCTTATTCCCGTCGTGTTTTTCCTGATGCATTGTTTCCGGAAGGAGAGCCATTGCCTTTATTTCATGATGAAGTTTTCACGGTAATCACCGAAGAAGAAAAGGCGAAGCGGGTATGGCGTGGTTTGCGGAAGAAACTTTCTTCCGGTGCTCTGTCTTGCCTCGCCCAATGTTGGCTGGCGGAGGAACAGGAAACTCCGATACTTTTGTTCCGCTATATCTGTAAGGCGATTGATGCTCCCCGTTCCATTGAAACCAATTTTGCCGATCCGGATGTACTGGAATTCTCGCGTATGTGGAAGCGGGTGGATTGGGAACGTCTTCGTATGCTCCAGTTTATCCGTTTTCAGAAAGCTGCCGACGGCACCTTCTTTGCTGCGGTAGAACCGGAAAAGAATGCTCTGCCACTGGCCATCGATCATTTTAAGGATCGTTTTGCCGATCAGCCCTGGCTGATATACGACATAAAACGGGCGTATGGCTTCTATTATGATTTGAAAGAAGTACGTCAGGTCACCTTTGAAGAAGGTTCACGAGAGGGACATCTGCTTACAGGCATGCTGGACGAAAGCCTGATGGATAAGGACGAGAAACTTTTTCAGCAACTCTGGAAGACATACTTTAAAGCCATCTGTATCAAAGAACGGCTAAATCCGCGGAAGCATAAACAAGATATGCCTGTACGTTACTGGAAACACATGACAGAGAAGTGGTAATAAGATTATTCTATCTGTTCCACCGTCACGTCCGGCCATTCCTGCATCAGTGACAGCATGTGCCCTTCGTCATTACTCCGCTTGGATTTGATAACCATAGTCACTATATACTTTTCTGTATCTCCGGAACCTAATCTTTCCATTTTGTAGGAGACCAGCATATAATTTCGGGAGTTAAAGCGATCGGATACTTCCTTAAGGATATCCTTGTTTGAAGTAGAGAATGTTATCATGGAGCTTTTCATCCCTACACTTTTGAATAGGATGCTGAGCAGTTCCAATCCCGCCAGAGTGAGCAGGGTAGCGGCTATACCTATTACATACATTCCGGCTCCAACCGCCAGACCAATGCCTGCTGTAGCCCATATTCCGGCAGCAGTGGTCAGCCCCCTGACCATCTGTTTTTGTAATATGATGGTACCGGCACCGATAAAACCGATACCGCTGACTACCTGGGCCGCTACACGACTCGGGTCCAGCGAGACGCTGTTTTCTTTGATAATGTCCTGAAAGCCATATTGGGAAACAATCATGATGAGGGCACTGCCCAACGATACTAAAAAGTGAGTACGATATCCTGCTTCTTTGGCACGGTATTCTCTGTCCAGGCCGATGATGGCACCTAAGATGCCGGCTACTAATAGTCTGAGTATGAAATCGAAATCTAATGTCATATTAGCTCCTTTCTGTGTTTTAAGTTACTGTACTTTTTCTTTCGGCTTGCCCCGAAAGAAATAAATACCAAAAAGAAAGAGGCACCGGCTACGTCTCCGGAGCTACTCCGGCAATGGCAGTGTCGGAGTAGTCTCGGAAGTGCAGCCTTGAGTTTTTCTTTTGGTATCTTTTCTTTTGTCTCAAGATAAAAGAAAAGTACTTAATTTATAACCCATACCCTATTATGCGGTACTGTCTTTTTTGGATCATAGTGCATTCCCGCCTGTGTCGGTATTTTAAGAACGTATGTACGTCTGCTTTTGTTTTGTAAAGAACTATCGCGCAGCCATGGGTTGGCATCCTTCAGTTGGGCGTAGGTAATACCTTTACTCTTGGCAAATTGTGCCAGATTGTCGATACTCGTTGTTACGTTGACCTCTGTATGGGGGATGGCTGGGTAAAGATGTTCCCGTTTCAATAAAAAGCCATAGCGCTGTGGATTACTGATGATGGCTTTGGCAGCAAGCAGACGGAACATGTAACGGGAAGTTTCTTCTACAAGCCAAAGATCTACGGCTTGATCTACGAGCTGTTTTTTCAGTTCAGAGGAGATGCGGCCTTGTCCACCATTGTAGGCAGCGGCTACGCAGAGCCAGTTACCATATCTTTGGTAGGCATCTTTCAGATACTGGCATGCGGCACGGGTGGCTTTTTCCACGTGATAACGTTCGTCGATATTGGGGTTTACTTCAAGACCGAATTCGCGTCCGGTAGTTTGCATGAACTGCCACATTCCGGCTGCTCCTGCCGGACTGCGGGCAAGGGTGTTGAGGTTACTCTCTATTACGGCGAGGTATTTGAAATCATCGGGTACACCGTTTTCCTTCAATATGGGTTCTATGATGGGAAAGAAGCGGTTCGCACGCTTGATGGTAAGCATGGTGGTGGAGTGCATATAGGTGAACGACATTTGTTCGCGGTCCATGCGTTCACGATGATCGTAGCGTGTCAGGTCAATTTCCTGTCCGGCAAAGGTGATTTTATCCGGTACGGAAGGGGAGGTGACACAATAGGGAACTTCGGATTTAACGGATTGCTGTTCAGGGTCTATCGTGCTGTGCCCAAACAGAAATGGAAGTGCGGCACCGGCGCATAGAGCAACTGAGGTAACTATTAGGATATGTATTGAGTTTTTTTTCATTTTCAAAAGTTGGTTTGGTTCGAGGTCGAATATACAATATTTACGGGAATGAGGCAAGAACTATGGTGTCTTTACAACGAATCTTAGTTCTTTATAGGCAATCTTTCCCATAACCACCGGGGGATCATTCGCCAGAAAAAGACAACTACACGGTATCTGCCGTCGATCACAATGACCCGTTTTTTCCGGTTCAGGGCACGGATGATACTTTTCGCTACCTGATTGGCTTGCATCAGCATAGGAAACTTGCCACTTTTCAGTAAGTCCGTGGCGACGAAGCCCGGGCGTATGTCTGTGAAATGGATATTCAAGTGTTGCATCCGGGAGAGTTGTGCCAAGGCTTCGATGTAAGTATTCTGGAAACATTTCGTTGCAGAATAGGCCGGAGCGATGCCCAGTCCTTTGGTGCCTGCGATGGAACTGATGACAGCGATGTGCCCACCTCCTTGGGTTTTGAAGTGATTGAAGGCGGCGGTCACCATGCGGGTGAATCCTTCTACGTTGGTACGGGCGGTATTTAGTTCTATTTCCGGCTTCAGGTCCGGGTTCTGGCTACCTATGCCGGAGCTGAGAAAGAACAAATCCATGCCACCTAACTTCCGGATGAGTGTCTCCAGTAGGGTGGGAGCATCCGAACCTGTTACGTCCAGACGTTGAATTTCGATTTGTCCGGGGGCGGTGGCTTGCAGTTTCTCCAATGCTTCTTCCCGTCTTCCGGCAATACCGATGTGCCAACCTTGCTGAATTAGCAGTTTGGCAACTTCTTCTCCTATGCCGGAGGTGGCTCCTATAATAATGGCTCGTTTCATAATTGCTGTATTAGTAGTTTGTTAATTGCATGTGCAGGATGGGAAAGGGCTTACCTTGCGCATCTGTTTCATCCCGGCTTATTATTTCAAAGCCCCTGTTACGGTAGAAGCGGAAAGCCTGTTCATTTTGTTCATTGACATCCACTTTGTGGAAACCTCGTTCGTTTACGGCAAACTCTAATAATGTCTTGCCGTACCCTTTTCCCTGTTCGTTGGGATGGATAAACAGCATTTCTATTAAATCGTCGCTTAGTCCCAGAAAGCCACTGATGCGGTTGTCTTTATTCTTTGTAATATAGAGTTGCACTGCGGGGAAATAAACGTCCTGTACCAGAGGTTTGTAATATTGAATATCTTCTTCACTCAGAAAGTGATGCGTACTGTGTACGGATGCTTCCCAAAGCTCAGAGAGTTCGGGATAATCTTTCTCCGTGGCGACGAAGATATTTGTAGGAAGATTGTTTGTTTTCATATATTCTATTGCCCGATGACGGTTGCTACTATTTTTCTTCCACCGCCACGATTGCGGAATTCACAGAGGTATATACCTTGCCAGATACCCATATTCAGTCTACCGTCAGTGATAGGTATGCTGAGACTATTACCTGTCAGGGTCGATTTGGCATGGGCGGGCATGTCATCATCTCCTTCGCAAGTATGCATGTAGTAAGGTTCCCGTTCTTTCACCAGGTGGTTGAAGATGGCTTCCATGTCAGTCTGGACATCCGGATCAGCATTTTCATTGATGCTAAGCCCGGCGCTGGTATGCTTGATGAACAGATGTAAGATTCCGGCTTGCGGCAGACGCGGCAGGTTACGTATTATTTCATCCGTTATCAGGTGAAAACCACGTGTACGGGGACGTAGGGTAAATTCTTTTTGAGTAACAAAACTTTGTTCCATTTTATATATTTCTATGCGTTATTATTTGCCGATATGATTTAGTCTGAAAGTCTTTCTATTCTTTAGGGGCTTTATCAAGTGATGATCCGCAATACTTACAGAACTGTGCACTTTCTTCGTGTCCTCGCCTGTGACAGTTGGGGCACTCTCTTGCTACATTCTTTTCATGTCTTTTCATCAATGATACGGAAACTATGCCGGTGGGTACTGCAATAATAGTGTAACCTATCAGCATGACACAACCCGAAAGGAATTTCCCCAGGGCGGTGACAGGAGTTATATCTCCGTAACCTACGGTGGTAAGGGTGACGCAGGCCCAATAAATACTGTTGGGAATATTGCTGAACTGTGTATTGGGTTTTCCTCCTTCAATCATGTACATCAGTGTTCCGATAGATATCACCAGAATAACCACAAACATAAAGAAAACTGCGATTTTCTTGCTACTGTCTCGTAGTGCTGTCAGCAGCATTTGCCCTTCCATCCAGAAATTGAATAACTTGAAGACGCGGAATATCCGTATCAGGCGGAATGCCCGTATAATAAGCAGATAGCGTGCCCCAGGAAATAGGAAAGCTAGATAAAGCGGTAGTGTAGCCAGCAAGTCGATGATTCCGAAAGCACTGAAAGCATATTTGGAAGGTTTAGGCGAACAATACAATCGGGTAATATATTCGAAAGTAAAGAAAGCGGTCAGTAAATACTCCATAACAATGAATGGAGTTTTCAGCCATACCGGTAATCCTTGCAGGCTTTCCAGGATAACAAGCCCTACGCTAAGCAATATGCACCAGATCAGGGTAACATCGAATAGCTTCCCGGCAGGTGTGTCAGCTTCGAATATGATGACATATAGTTTTCGCTTCAAAGCCTGATTATGCATCAGTTCTGTGAATTTATCTTTCAGTTTCATGTGTCACAATGTTTGTTACAAAAGTAAGAAAACCTTTCCGAATGAGAAAAAGGGTACTTGACTTTTTGTAACTTGCTGGAATATGGAGTATATTTGTTACCTGTTTTCACGATTTAAAAGTAAACAACCATGAATCGAATAATAACCTTTGCCATCGGGATTTTGTTCATAGCCCTGTCTGCTGCTGCCGGTGGTCGACGTGTACTGTTCATCGGAGACTCTATAACGGATGGCAACTGGGGAAACAGTTGCGGAACCGCCAAGCCTTCTTCCGAACGTACTCTTTGGGACATGAACCATATCTACGGCAGTGGGTATATGTATTTGTGTGCTACTTATTATCAGGGAAATTATCCGGAAAAAGAATATGAATTTTTCAATCGTGGCATCAGTGGAAACACATTGGAAGACTTGGAAAAGCGTTGGGAGGCGGATGTGATTGATATGAAACCGGATGTCCTGTCCGTTCTGGTCGGAACGAACGATATACATTTCTATTTGCAGAGTGACAAGAAAAAACCTTTCGATTTTGCGGCTTGGGAAAAACGTTACCGTTCGTTGTTGGATCGCTCTTTGCAAGCTAATCATGATTTAAAGATCGTATTGGGCGCCCCTTTTGTGGTGAATACCGGAAATATGCGTAAGAGTGCTGATTTTGCAGAACGTGATAGTTTGGTACATCGTTGTGCGGAGATCGCGAAACGCGTAGCGAAGGATTATGAAGCTGTTTATCTTCCTTTCAACAAGATGTTCGATGAAATCTTGAAAACAATTCCGACCTCAAAGGATACATACTGGATCTGGGATGGAATTCATCCCACCCCCGCCGGGCATAAGCGTATGGCAGACCTTTGGATAGAATGTGTAAAGCTGTAATTCTCCTAAAAATAAAGAGCGTATGAATAAAGTATGTGTAGTAACAGGTGGAGCCGCTGGTATCGGTCGTTGCATTGTCGAGATGTTTGCGGAATCGGGATATACGGTGTATTTCATTGATAAGATACCCGAGGCGGTGGAACTGGCGGAAGGAAAGATGTCGGAAAGAGGGCTTTCGGTTACAGGCTTTGTCGGAGATATTGCCGAGGAACAGACGCTGCGGGATTTTGTAGACTTTGTCTTATCCATAGAAGATCAGATCGACTGTCTGATAAATAATGCTTGCCTGACAAATGGAGGTATATTGAGCAACTGTTCGTATGAAGACTTCCTGTATGTGCAACGTGTGGGAGTAGTGGCTCCTTATTTCCTGGCTCTGTCTTTTAAAGACTACTTCAGTGGTGCAGGTGCTATTGTGAATATTTCTTCTACCCGTGTTTTCCAGTCGCAGGCCAATACGGAAAGTTATACGGCAGCCAAAGGTGGAATAACGGCTCTGACTCATGCGCTTGCGGTCAGTCTTTCGGGAATTGCCCGTGTGAATTCTATTGCTCCCGGTTGGATTGATACGGGAAGCTATCATGAAGAGGATTATGTGCCGGCATATACGGAAGGAGATATCATGCAGCATCCCTCGCAAAGGGTAGGAGAACCGGCTGATATAGCCCGTGCAGTTCTTTTCCTTTGTGACGAACGGAACTCCTTTATCAACGGGGAGAACATCACGATTGACGGAGGCATGAGTAAACTAATGATTTATCATAATGATTATGGTTGGGATTATCAACCGTAGAAACTATTAAATATAAAAAGAGAATAATGGAAAAAGTAATTATCAACTCGTATGAGGATTTTGAAAAGCTGGTAGGCCAGCAAATTGGGGTTTCCGATTATGTGGAACTTTCGCAGGAACGTATCAATCTGTTTGCTGATGCTACGTTGGATCATCAGTGGATACATGTAGATACGGAACGTGCTAAAACAGAGAGCCATTTCAAGACTACTATTGCGCATGGTTATCTTACTTTGTCTATGTTGCCGTATTTGTGGAACCAAATTATTGAGGTGAACAACCTGAAGATGATGGTTAATTATGGTATGGATCAGATGAAGTTCGGTCAGGCGGTATTGTCAGGACAAAGTATTCGTTTGGTTGCGAAACTACACTCATTGACAAACTTGCGCGGTGTGGCAAAGGCTGAGATTAAATTTACGATTGAGATAAAAGACCAACCGAAGAAGGCGCTTGACGGTATTGCGGTGTTCTTGTATTATTTCAATTAAAATTCTTTCATCATAGATTACACGGATATTCACAGATTAAGAAGAAGAGTTTTACTAAAGCTTCATTATTAAATCTGTGAATATCCGTGTAATCTGTGGTGTATTCTTTATTGCTTCTTAATATACTCCTGCCACAAATGCCGGATAGCCGCTATCGGATGATACAACAACATTCTTGGTCCTGCCCATCTCATGATTTCTCTCATCCGTTCCCGCATCTCCGGTTTGTAACAATGTATGGTACAGAGTCGGCAAGTACCTTTCTTTTCTCCGAATGGACAACGTGACAACCGTGCATGTGCATATTCCAACACTTCCCTGCATTGCGGGCACAAAGTTTCGTTCCCCTCTTTCTTCCGGCAGTAGAGGCGGATCATTTGTTCCACGGTTTGTTTTTCCTGTTCGATGCGGGACATATTATTTTTCTCGGGCTAGTCGGACAACCTGTCTGATAAACTCAGTTTTTCCTTTTGTATAAGCATCTCTGTCATGCTCATAAACCTGTTTTAATTTCAGTTTTAACTCTCCATACTCATGGGCAAGAGCCGGATGAGATTGAAGATAGTGGCAAAAGATCGGCTCATCCCAGTCACCTGTATAGCGTACATGTAGATGATAGGCTTGCCCCTTGAATCCCTGAGGGGTATATCCTTTCATGAACATCATGTGAGGTACAGGGTTCTCCGGTTGATGTGTATAGATATAACCTGTACTTTGAATCTTTACGATTAATCCTTCGATGTTAGTTTTTCCGTCGATCTCTAATAAAATGTCTATTGTGGGTTTAGCTATCAAATCTTTAACTGCCGTGCTTCCTATATGCCGGATGCGGACAATGTCTTTTCCGACAATGGTACGGAGTTGCTGTTCTTCCAGTTTGTATAATTTTTCCCAATCTTTCTGATGTTCGGTCAGGATGATGGGGAAGAGTTCCCATAACTCCTCATTGGACATGTTTATTAGTTCTTTCATAACGGATAATATCTGTATAGCGAAAGATGGTTATATCAGTTTTTTTGCCAACGTTTCAGCTTTGGAAACTCTTGCTTCATCATCGCAATGGCTTCTTCTTTAGTTACCTTCTGTTCCGAGTCTTTATTGAATTCTTCTACAAACTGGGCACAATGTTCTATCATTTCATCCATGGTGCAGTCTTGTGCGAATTTACCTTGCTGATAGCAGTAAGTGCAATAATCTACGCTGAGGCTACCGTCAGCATTTGTTCCGCATACTTCATCAGATGTGAGCGGCATTCCGCAACTTTGGCAAAATTTCATTTCCATAATCTTCTTGAATTAGAGTTTGTACAAATATACATTCTTATTTTAATTGCAGCAATTTTTTCAGTAAACCTTCATTCAACAGGTGCACTGTTTCGAACTTTCCGTTATAGAATACAGCCCAATTATTAAAGATACAAGGCAGTTGTTTAGCTTTCTCCAAAGTATCTATCTCTACCAACCGGAGAGGTATTTGGTTGTTCTCGCAGTAATTGTATATCTGTTCGATACAATTGGGGATATAGGGACATTGCACACCGTAATAGATGGTCAGTTCTTTGCCCTCAATACTCTGTTTCCGCACGTTTGATGTGAATTGCGGTTGGGTGCCGTCAAAGGAAAGAGCTAATAATTCATATTCGTCATTGATGGTATCCACTGCTTTGAAGCCATATTTCAACATGAACTTCTTTTCTGATAAGAAAGGTTTCTTCTTTTTGGAAGAAAGGAGGCAGATGCCGGATTTTCCTTGCGCTTTTGCGTCGTCGATGCACGATTGTAACAATTCCTTTCCGTATCCCTTTCCTTTGTAACTGCCGGATACCCACAGGCAATAAATATAGAAATAATTATCACCAGTTACGGGAACCCAGGCTTTTTCCAACGGGGCATACTCGATGAACACCTTTCCCTGCGCATCCAGTTTGCGGAAGACGTGTCCTTCTTTGATACGCTCTGCCAGCCAGTTGCGTTTATCGTTTACGCCGGTCTGGTGTTTTTTGTCTGCAATGGCGCAACATAGGTGCTCGCTCATTACGTTCTCAGGGGTTAGTGTGATGAATGCCATACTTTTATTGATTTAGACGAATGGGTATATAGATTTTGGTGATTTGTTCCGATGGATCTTTCGACCACGTAACGTACTCTTCAAAAGAAAGCGCATTTCGCAATCTTTCTTTCTCTTTTGAATAAATATGAGTGTAAGTTCGAAGCAATCCTTTATAACTTCCCCGATAGGTATAAACTACATACGGTCCATTCTCTATCGTTAAACTACCGATGGATCCCGACTCCTCTCCATGCGGACCGATAATACGCCACATGCATGGTAGGGATAGATATGACTTGAAAAGCCGGTGAAAGTGATATACAGACATGTTCATCTCCATTGCCAGCATTTCCGAAGATAATGTCTGGTGCAAATGGTTATGAATATAATCAATAGCCTGGTTGATTAATTCCTGATGTCCGTATGTCGTTTCTTCCTTCATCTGTCAGGTTTTGGCGCAAAGGTAGGCGAAATCAGCGGAAGAAGAGTTATCCATTCTTGCTAATTTTGAGATAAACCATATCTTTCAGAAGCTTTCCATCTTCATATATGGGGTGATCGTAGTTGTCAGTAAAAAAGTTGGGTATGCGGTGCGAGTAGGTAAATCCGCATTGTTTGTAGAAATCCACTGTGTACGTATCTTCTCCTGTACCTACCAATAGTGTATGATAACGATCTTTGTAGTGTTCCAATAGAAATTCTATCAGCCGTTTTCCATATCCTTTTCGTTGGTAGTGGGGATAAGTGGCGATGTTCTTGATTTCATAGACTCCGTTTCCTTCATCTGTTACCACACACGCCGTCTTTAAGTCGCCGTCGTAGAGAGCATACATTTCTCCCCGTTCCAGATAGAGATCTATCATGGACTCTTGTTCGTCGGCAAGTAGCAGTAGTTCGAGGAACTCCTTTTTGTTCTTTAAAATAGGGACGATGTTTACCATTCGTATAGATTTAGTTGTTCTTGAATCACCTCAAAGGTAGGCAATTGGTATGAGAAAGACAAATTCTGCTACCAAGTTGAAAAACATTATTCCGAAATTTGCTACTTATAATTAATTTCTGTTCTTTCGTACAGGAATTTATGGTTGCCCGATAATGGTCTATGCTTTTTAGCGAGAGCAAGTTTTCTAAGTCAATTCATTTGGGGGATAAGATTAAAAGTAGTCAACCTATGTAAGAAGATTATGTACTCAATATCAGTAGATTATGATTCTCAGTTATTCTCGCTATATTGAGAATACTTTCTTTTTATGTTGAGAAAATCTTCATTATAAGCATCCTATTTCCGACTGATAAGTATTGTATTGCAAAGTAATATAGGTTATGGATAAAACATCCTTTGGAGAAGAAGTATATAGCGTTGTCGCCTCTATCCCTCCGGGACGTGTGTTGACGTATGGACAGATTGCTTATCTTATAGGTAAGCCCCAGTGTTCACGTATGGTGGGGCAGGCCATGCATAACGCACCTGAGGAACAAAATCTGCCTTGCCACCGGGTAGTGAATAGTCAGGGACGACTGGCTCCTTTCTGGCCCGAACAACGGAAGTTGCTGGAAAAAGAGGGTACTGTATTTAAGAAGAACGGATGCGTAGATATCAAGGCATCCGGTTGGGAAATACTGAAGGAGGTTATTTCTTAGCGAATATATTGATGAGCAGCGAGCAGCTTGTCAGCAAGATACCTGTTCCCACCACTCCCGTCCAGCCGAACCATTGCCAGAAGGTTCCGGCAAGAAAAGTTCCGGTGGAACCGCCAATGAAATAGGTAGTCATGAAAATAGTATTGATGCGATTGGATGCTTGCGGACAAAGGGCAAACGCACTTGTCTGATTGCTGAGCTGGATGCATTGCATACCTATATCTATCAACAGAATACCGGCTATGATACCTGCATAACTATATTGTCCCGCATAGAGCACTATCCATGCGCTGATTATCAGCGAACATCCTATATAAGTAAGCCGTTTCACCCCGACCGTATTGATGAATCTTCCGATAGAAGAAGCGGTCAGTGCCCCGGCTATGCCACAAAGTCCCAACATTCCTATGATATTGTTTCCCGCAAAGAAAGGCGCCTGTTCCATCTTGAAAGCCAGACAGCTCCACATGGCAAGGAACGACCCGAACGAGAAACCTGCACGCAACGAAGCTATGCGGAGCTGGGGATACTTCTTGACGATGGAAAACAAGGATTTCATCAGTCCGGCATAACTTCCCTGATAATTGGAAGGAAGGTCCGGGAGTATCCTTATTATAATAAGCAAACAAACGACCATCAATCCTGCGGCAATAAAGTAGATAAACCGCCAACCCATGTATTCGCCTACAATGCCGCTCACTACGCGCGAAGCAAGAATACCCGTCAGTAGTCCCGAAAGGATAATACCTACATTTTTTCCTTTAGTTTCGGGAGTGGAATATTGTGCTGCAAGGGGCATGAATATCTGGGGTATAACCGAACAGGCACCCGTCAGCAGAGAAGCGAACAGTATCAGGTGGATATTGGGAGCTAAAGCAATGGTGAGCAATGAGACTACCAGAATGGAAATATTTACGAGGATAATATTTCTTCTGCGGTATAAATCGCCCAGTGGAATGATGAACAATAGTCCGATGGCATATCCTATCTGCGAGCACATGGCTATTAGATTGGCGGTGAACTCACTGATGTTCAGGTCACGGCTGATACGGTTCAGTAGTGGTTGGTTGTAGTATATATTGGCTACCGTTACGCCTGAGATGATGGCCAGCGTCCAAAGCAGGGACGAGGGTACTCCTTGATTTTCTTTTAGTTCCAATTTCATGCCGCAAAGGTAGTAATTTCATGAAAAAGAAACATGCATAATGATCAATGATTCATATACAGGGGCATCAGGCGATGGTAGGCTTTCAGATATTTCCTGAGTCTGGTGACTTCTTTTTCTCCAATGCAGGGCATGCGGCGCACATCCATATTATCCGTCAGGTCATGAATCTTTACGGCAACGGCTATGGGATTGGAGGCACATCTTTCGACGTATTCTTCATAATCTTCCTCATCGGAGGTCTTTGTGACACACCGCACGGCTTCAATGATTTCGGTAGAGAATCCTTCCTTTTCCAGGTCTTCGAACGTCCATTCCGTATCTTCTACAACGTCGTGTAGAATACCGACAATCCTTTCTTTCAGATTCCGTCCCATATTCATTACGCGGATGGGATGATGCAGATATTCCTGTCCGTATTTGTCTTTTTGTCCTTTGTGAGCTTCGGTGGCAATAGAGATGGCATGTGAGAGAAGATGATTGTCCATAAGATTTTTTTTAGAATTGTTCGATACAAAGTTACTGAAATCTGTTATTAAATATAAGAGAGGCTTATTATTAAAATAGTATATTAACCCAATAAATGAAACAGATTATGAATATAGAACATTTTCCGGAGAAAAAAGTTTTTCAGACCGTAGTCGATGGAGAGACTGCCCGCCTGATGTATCATGTAGCTGACGGTGCTTTGGATGTGCGCCACACGATTGTACCCGGTGAAATAGGTGGTAGGGGAATTGCCTCTGCTTTAGTAAAGGCAGCCTATGATTATGCATTGGCTAATGAACTGGTGCCTGTGGCAACTTGTTCCTATGCCGTGAAGTGGCTGGAAAGGCATCCTGAATATAATGGAAAGACGGGTAAGGATTATGCGGGGGAGGGGACTTGTGCATTATAGAAACTCAAGGTCATCATATCTTGATTTTGCCATTTTCGGATTTTTCTCTATCTTGCTTCCGTTTTTAATCACTCACTAAAGAAAAAACAGAATATGAAGAAATATATAGGAGCGCACGTAAGTGCGAGTGGGGGAGTTGAGATAGCTCCTGTTAATGCGCATGAGATAGGTGCGAATGCATTTGCTTTGTTTACAAAGAACCAACGGCAATGGGTGGCCAAACCTCTGACCGAAGAAAGTATTCTCGGATTTAAAGACAATTGTGAGAAATACTCTTTTGATGCCCGCTATATCCTGCCTCATGATAGCTATTTAATCAATCTGGGACATCCTGAAGAAGAAGGCCTGGAGAAAAGTGCCGCATTTCTGGATGAAATGCAACGTTGTGAGCAATTAGGTTTGAAGCTTCTGAATTTCCATCCGGGTAGTCATCTGAATAAGATTTCAATAGAGGAATGTCTGGATAAGGTGGCAGAATCTATCAATATCACATTGAGTAAAACGAAAGGAGTGACTGCTGTTATTGAGAATACAGCCGGACAAGGAAGTAATGTTGGTAATGAGTTTTGGCAACTAAAGCATATTATTGATCGTGTGGATGACAAATCCCGTGTAGGTGTATGCTTGGATACTTGTCATACTTACTCGGCAGGATATGATATCGTAAAAGAATATGATAAAGTGTTTCAGGAGTTTGATGAGGTAGTTGGTTTTAACTATTTGCGGGGTATCCACCTGAATGATACTAAGAAAGAGCTGGGTAGTCATGTAGACCGCCATGACAGCATAGGGAAAGGTTTGTTAGGTATAGACTTTTTTAAGCGTTTTATGAAAGATGAACGGTTTAATGATATGCCTGTTATTCTTGAAACGCCGGATGAGAGTTTATGGGCAGACGAGATAAAGTTGTTGCGTAGCTTTGAAGAATAGATACGCGGACTAAACGGACGAACACGGATTTTCTTAATTATAAATAAGAAGTCCGTGTTCGTCCGTTTAGTCCGCGTATCCTTATTGATTTACCTTCACATTATTCCATTCAGATGACGGGATAATCGACTTGTCATACTCACCATCTTTCGCTTTAATATTCAGATTTTCAAATTTGAAATTCGTCAGTTTGTACTGCTCGGATGCACTTACGTTGAAAAACACATCACATTCAAAGTCTATATTACGCATTGTTACATGATCCGAGTAAGACATCGGAATATCTTTACGGTCTTTCAGATCAAAGAACTGAGTCCACGGTTTGATGTATAGGAAGCTTTTGGTATTTCCTTTAATATCCTCCACAAGGATATATTCATAATTTTGGGGAGTATCGGCACGCATCTTCAACCACAACAGACGGCTTGCCTGATTGATGGTACAACGACGGAGAATAATATTGCGGTTATGAATAGATTCGCTACCACAAGTCAGTGCACTATGGCAGAAACCGTACGTACAATCTTCTATAATAATGTTAGTGTTACTTCCGTTGTTAGAATCCTTATCAGCCCAGGGGCCTTTTCCACCTTTAAGAGCAATAGCATCATCGTTTACAGAGAGATAGCAGTTCTTAACCAACACATTATTACATACATCAATATCTATGGCATCCGTGCTGGGTGCCTTAACAGGAGCAGCCGGAGAGAAAATATATAGGCCTAATAGCTTCACATTGTTACATTTGTAAATGTGTGTCGTCCAGAAAGGAGAGTTGATGAGGCGTACACCGGAAAGCTGTACATCATTGCTATTGGAAATGTGTACTAGACGCGGACGCAACTCATCCATATTCGTGCATTTCGGAATAACGGTGCGGCGCAACCAGAAAGATTTCCAATAGCGTAGTCCGTTGCCATTGATGGTTCCCTTACCGGAAATGGTGAAACCATCTACTTTGTCGGCATTAACCAGTGCGGCAAAGTATTTAAGTGATTGCCCCTCTATGCGGGTATTGATTATAGGGAAGTTGCTGATATCATCGCTACCTTTCAAAACAGCTCCTTCTTCCAGGTAAAGGTGCGTTTTAGGCTTGAAAAAGAGTGCACCGCTCAGATAAGTACCTTTCGGGATGATGATCACACCGCCATCTTTGGATGATGCCTGGTCGATAACCGCCTGAATTTTCTCTGTTTGAAGTAAGGTGCTGTCATTCACCACACCATGATCAGTAATCTTATATTTACCGCCAAGGGTTTCGATATTTACAATTTCGTTCTGTCTGAACCAGTCGGGAATAAGGGTACCATCGGGAAATTTCTCTTGTGCAAAAGATGGCAGGCAGAAAAGCAAACTACATACTAAAGTTACGAATTTCATGGTCTTTATCATTAATTGAGTTAATAGTGTCTGATCGGATAGACTTATCCGTTTGCAAAAATAGGGATTAAAATCTACATGCTGCTCATGCGGATAAGTCCATTTCCTAAGTTATTTGTTGGTTTATATAGGCTTTTTGATTCTTTCTCGTCCGGAAATGAGTTTTTCACCACAGAGTAACACAGAGTGTCACGGAGTCCTATTCTTTTGATTTTAAATTGATTAAACTCTGTGATACTCTGTGCTACTCTGTGGTGAATTAATTCATAACCCTACAGAAATGCGTAAAACCAGAGCTAAGTCATCCTCATGAAGGAATACGTAAGTTGCTGACTGGATGAATGATTGGTGTTCCACCTTGCTCAGTCGTAGTGAAACACTCATTCAGTCGTAGTGGGAAATGCTTTCAGTCGTTATGGGAAATAGGTTCAGTCGTTATGGGAATGTACCTCTGTTATTATGGGATCATACCCCGATGCGGACTTGGATGCGACTCACTAAATAAAGATTTACCTCAAAACCGGAAGTAATGAGCTAAATGATAATTTAGGGGGAGAATGGGTACGCGGACAAGGCGGACGAACGCGGAGTAAGATTTCCCTTCGGTGTGTAAGTAACTTTTCATCCGCAGATAACGCAGATAACGCCGATCTTTTAAAGCTGCGCTATGTTTAACGGAAGATAAAAAGGCATCAGCGTTATCTGCGTCATCTGCGGATGAAAAATAAAAATCCGCGTTCGTCCTCCTTGTCCGCGTCGTCCGCGTATCAATTTAGCTCATAACCCGAAAGAAAGACGTTGATTCAACTACAGATTCGCATCGATAACAAAAAAGACAAACTCTTATTCTTTTTCCGTAATGCACATGGACTGCCCGTTGGCGGGATGAATGAACTCTATGGATTCAGCGTGCAGATAGAGCCTTTTGCCTTTCTTTCCATAAAGCTCGTCGCCTATGATGGGGCAATGCAGTCCTGACGGATGTGCCGCATGTACGCGAAGTTGGTGAGTACGTCCCGTATGGGGATAAAAGGCTATACGCGTATATTTGTCCGTACGTTCGAGAACCTGATAATAAGTGATGGCAGGCTTGCCATATTGTGTGTCTACCATTTGCCGGGGGCGGTCCAATGGATTGGGGCAAAGCGGTAGTTCAATAGTGCCCTCATCTTCCGGGACGATACCATCGAGCAAGGCTATGTACTTCTTCCGGATACTACGATTCTTGAATTGTGCCTGTAAGTGTTGGTGCGTTTTCTTATCTTTGGCAATGATTAAAAGTCCTGATGTAGCCATATCCAGCCGATGTACGATCATGGGACCATCTGCTTCCGGATAAGCCTTTCTTGCCAGGTCGTATATAGACGTCTGTCTCTCTTTTCCGGGTACTGAAAGCATTCCGGCAGGCTTATTAATAATCAATAGCCATTGGTCTTCATAAACTATATTCAATTTTTCATTGCCTCGTTCCGCCTCCTGTTGCATAGGATTCGCTTCTACCTCCAATCCCTGCAACATGTGCCGGAGAATTGGTTCGCATTTGCCCTTACAGGCTGGATAGTAATAACCGTGATGCCGCACTTCGTTTCTGGGAGAATTACCCCACCAGAATTCGGCCATAGCTATCGGTTTCCAATGATGCAGATAAGCTTGTTGTAGCAATTTAGGAGCGGCACATTCACCCGCACCGGCGGGAGGAGTCTTATGTATGGTTTGCTCGAATATGTCGCGTAAAGTTATCACTTCTCCCTGATAGTTCAACATTCTGAATTGTTCGAATAGTTGTTGTTGCAAGGCGGCAGAGCGGACTTTACGTTCTCCTTTCAGCTCCTGTATTTGTTTTTCCCAATTACCTACTTCTACCTGCAAGGAGGCTATCTTATCTTTCCAGGAGCGTTCCAATCGCTTATATTCTGCCTTCTGGAACTGGCTCTCTCGTATCAGGTCAGCTTCTTCCTTTGCATCAAGCTGACCTGTTTTTCTGAGCAATTCTCTTTTATCTTTTGCTTCTTTCAATTGTATCTTGGCAATTGACAATGCATCTTGTGCAGATTGGGTGGTCTGGGTAAGATCTGATAACAGGTCAATATATTTCTTATCCTCTTCCAACCGACGGATACGACGGTTGATAGCGGATATGTTTTCTTCTTCTATTTTGAAGAAGCCTTGAGGTTGCAATAAATCGTACACGGGAGGTACAAAATACGGATGTATATTCTTTCCGGCTAACATGCCCGAAAAGGCGGTTAAATAACCTATGCTTCCATCTTCGGTTTGCACTATCAGCACTCCGAACATCTTCCCCTGGCTTAATTCCTCTTGCCAGTCGCTTTGCTTGCTGAGGTAGTTTTGTACCTCTTCCGCCGCCATTACACACAATGGATGAGGAGTATAACAGAAAGGATAAGTAAACCTTTCCGGAAGTGGAATATCGCTGATTGAAGTAGTAAAACGGTGCAACATAATGGTGCAAAGATACTACATTCTTTGGGTATCTGTGAAGTTATCCGGCAGAAAAGAATTCCTCGCTTTCATTATGGTAGGGTAGGCGGAAAGTGAATCGGCTTCCTTTTCCAATCTCTGAAGCCACACTAATCTTCCCACCGAGTTTTTCCGCAATTACCATGCTGATGGAAAGTCCCAGCCCCGTGCCTTGAACAAATTCATCTTGTTTGTAGAAGCGTTCGAATATCATTCGTTGTTCTTCTTTCGGAATACCTTTGCCGGTATCTTCTACGTAAATGGAGACTTCGTATGTTGAAAAATCAATTTCATAGCCCAGTTTGATGTATCCTGATTTGGTAAACTTAGTGGCATTATTCAGGAAGTTAGTCATAATCTGACTGAGGCGGTTCACGTCCGTATTGATGAAGAATGCGGCATCGGGCACTTCTTTGATGAACTCTATTTCCTTGGGTATTAATAAGGAATGTGTCAAATACATACTATCCACCCAATTATTCAGATTACACGTTGAATAGGAGAAAGTCATGTTGCCCGATTCGATACGGGAGAGTTCCAGTATATCATTGATGAGTTTCAGAAGCAATTCGCAATTCGTATTGATCGTATTGATGAAATCAGCTTTCTCTTCATCGGGGAGGTCGTCTTCGCTGACAAGTAAGTTGGAGAACCCCACAATTGCATTAAGTGGAGTACGTATTTCATGGCTCATATTTGCGAGGAAAGATTGCTTCAGTTCTGCCTCTATCGCCAGGTCTTTTGCTCTCATGAGTTCCTCTTCTTTGTCCTTGAAGTGTTGCACATTGGTGATTAAGCCTATAATGGAGGCCGTTTCCGCCATTGCCTCCGTGGGATTGACATAACGGAGTTCATACCAGATATACCCTTTACCATTAAAGTTGCACCGGCATTGGGTGTGCGTTTTGGAATCCGGTTGGTTTTTCACATGATAAAACGTGTTCAACACATCCACTCTGTCTTCCGGATGTATCGCTTCGGCCATTTCTTGTAGGGTGAAAGCACGGAAAGGCATATCCAGATGCTCAAAGAATTCTTTATCACAGATGAAAGCATTTGTTTTCTCTATGTATTTCCAGGCATAAATGTTGCTCTTTTCGAGTGATAGCGATAATAATTCCTTTTCCCTGGTTAGTTCCCTTTGGGCGGTGCGCTTTCTTTTAGACTCTCTGACATAGAGAAGTAGCGGATAGATGATGAAAAAACAAATGGAAGAGAGAGCCAGAATAATGATACAAATAAAAAGAGGCTTGTACTTGGCTTGGAAAGGTATCTTGATTACAATATAATCTTGTGGATGTTCTTCAACTTCAACGTTGGTTTCTGTTTTCTGAATATCTTGGGGTTCAGCGTACTGGGGGCTACCGCATGCATCTTTGTAAATAGGACAAAGAAGATCAGAATAACCGAAACTCTTTTCAGTAGCTGATAGCGTTTTTTCATAGAGTCAGATTTTGGAGTTATATTATTTGTCATAAAAGCATGTACCTATATCTTATTAACAATGAGAATTCTGAAGAATAACTCATTTTGCAAATGTACATGAATATTTTTAATTCTTGCACAAATAAATAAAAATGTGAGAATTAACTTGTTTTATGCCCGAATAGCAGATTCTTTTCGTCTTAAAAAAAGGCTATTTTAATGTAAATCTTATTTTTTTTATTTTATATACTGATTTTTCGCAATTCACGGCTTGGCCAGATAGTAACATTGGTGGTCGTATAAATGTCCATCGTAGGTTAACTCGGCCTGATGGAGAGTGCCTTCATAAATAAAACCGTGGCGTTTCAAAACCTGTTGCGAGCGCTCGTTATGGGGATAGCAATTTGCGGTGATGAGGCTTAGTTGGAGGGTGTTGAATCCGTAATCGAGAACAGATTGCACCGCTTCCGTCATGTAGCCCTTTCCCCAATGGGATTCATCGAGCCAGTATCCCAGCATGCGTGCTTGCGGGTTTTCACGCTTGGGATCTGGGATGATACCGACTGAACCGATCAAACGTCCGTCTTCTTTTAGGATGATAGCCCATATTCCGGACTGGGATATAAATACGGAACGAAGGATTTCTTGTGATTCTTCTAAGGAACCGTGAGGTTTCCAGCCGGCATTGTGTCCTATATTCGGATTCTGGCAACATTTAAAGAAGGCTTCCGCATCACTTTCCCCGAAAGGGCGTAATAGTAGCCGTTCCGTTTCAATCAGAGCATCCGGTTCGTTACCGGTTTCTTCCTTCCTGTATACACATTCCACTCGATTGCCATCCGGATCGAGTATGACGCTTTCGAAATATCCATCGCCCGAAGTCCGCGGTTCGCCGGCTATGGTATACCCATCGCTACGGAGTTGTTCAGTAGTGCGGAAAACGTCTTCTTTGCTTTGGAAAGAGAGAGCAAAGTGCGTGAGTCCCAATTTGTTCTCTTCTATCAGAGTGTTTTGCACATCTGTACGGCTCATTAATTCTAATGCCGCGCCATCATCAAAATAAATGAAATAGGACTCGAAACCCTTTTTCGGATTGATGTATTTTTCATTGCTTGTTCCGTTAAAGTAGCGGATATAAAACTCTCTCAATTCTTCCAGGCGAAAAGTCCAGATGGCGATATGATGTATTTTCATGCGATATAATAGTTTGAATATCTGTTCTTTGTAGTTAATTAAAAACTACTTTTCATGCAAATATAATGATTATTCCTCATAAAAGCCTACCTTTGCGCCCTAATTAAAAGAAATGATGACATTTAAACAGATGAATATTTCGGAGCCGGTGTGCCGTGCGCTCCTTGAAAAAAACTATTCTACTCCTACTCTTATACAAGAACAAGCCATACCGGAAGCCCTGACAGGGCGTGATCTATTAGGACTGGCTCAAACCGGAACCGGTAAAACGGCGGCATTCGCCATACCTATCATAGAACAATTGCTTGCTGACCCCACATCTCAGCAGAAAGGTGCTCCACGTAAGATTCGTGCTCTTATCCTTACTCCAACGCGTGAGTTGGCAATCCAGATTGATGAATCGCTGGCAGACTATACACGATATACCACGTTGCGCCATACCGTTATTTTCGGTGGGGTAAAGCAGAAGTCGCAAACCGATGAATTGCGTGCCGGAACGGATATCCTGACGGCCACTCCCGGTCGTTTGCTCGATTTGATGTCACAAGGATTTATCCGCCTCGACCATGTGCGGCACTTCGTGCTTGACGAAGCTGATCGTATGCTCGATATGGGATTCATCCATGATGTGAAGCGCTTGTTGCCTAAGCTCCCGCCCAAGAAGCAAACCTTGTTCTTTTCGGCTACCATGCCTGATAGTATTGACCGCCTGGCTAAAAGTTTATTGCGCAATCCGGCGAGGGTGGAAGTCACTCCGGCATCCAGCGTAGTGGAAATAATCAGCCAGTCCGTCTATCGTGTAGAAAAGCCTCAGAAGAAGGAATTGTTGGCACAACTATTACTCGGAGAGGCCGGACATCAGGTACTTGTATTTTCCCGTACCAAACATGGGGCAGATAATATAGCGCGCTATTTATCACGTCGTGGCATCACTTGTGAAAGTATCCATGGAGATAAGTCACAAAATTCCCGTCAGCGTGCATTGAGTAATTTCAAGGAAGGTCGTTCCAATGTAATTATCGCTACGGATATTGCGGCACGCGGTATTGATATCAAAGGTTTGGATTTGGTTCTCAACTACGATTTGCCCGATGTGCCGGAAACTTATGTCCATCGTATCGGACGTACGGGACGTGCAGGTTGCGAGGGACGTGCCATTGCCTTTTGTTCGGGTGAAGAAGTGCCGATGTTGCGTGAGATAGAGAAACTTACAGGTATCAAACTGGAGCAACGGAAACATGATTTACCGCCTTTGGAGGAGACGAAAACAGCTCCGGTTGCCAATGTTGCACGAAAGGTACAGGCGAAAGCACCGGCAGATAAGCAACAAGGCAAGCAGAACAATAAGAGGCGGGAGAGCAGAAAGCCTGCCGAACCCTTGAAGAATACTCAGCAAGCAACGGTTGTTGCCGAAAAGCCCAAACGTCATAATCGTCCGGCGAAACCGATATTAGTCCGCGAATCGCGACAAAAGCAATCGGCGGATAAAACGGAGCAAGCATCCAGTCGTTCGGCAAAGTTGCGTTCGCGTTATGAAAATTATGAATGATTGACTCTAGTTTATCTAAATACTTAAAGTTGTATTTCTTAATAAATGAACTTGTAAAATAAATTGGCTTTTATGCTTCTTGTTTTGTTCGAAAAGAAGAAAAAAGGTGATAGTTAAGTACATAGAAAATCTTTTTTATTCTTTTAAAAGTTTGTATATTAGCGCCTTGAAGATACTCGAAAATGTATTTTATTTTTGTTTTAAGTGTCTCTAACCCTAAGGTGTAAAAAGTAATATGATCGAAAAGAACAAGAGTTTAAGTGTATTTCTCCTTCATTTCTTAGAGCGTTTAAATGGATGTGAATCCATTGAAAAGAAAATCACGGAATCATTGACGGATATTTGTACTTTCTATAAGTTTAGAAAAGGATTTGTCTATCAGACCGATGGTTTTCGCTATTTCTTCCTGAAAGAAACGATTGGAAATGAAGACCATTCTCTGAAGCCTCGCTTTGAGATGAGTGAAATGACCAAAATACATACCAATCGTATGAAGGTCAAGAACCGTCCTTTTTATGCCAGTAGAAACGATGACAATTCCTTAGTCGATATTGACATTCTGGATTTTCATAAAACGGACTCCTTGCTGGTCCGTCAATTTGAAGATAGTGAAGGAAAGATTATCGGGTTTGTTGGATTTGCGGATAGGGAGGATACAACTCCTTTCACGGATGAAGAGTTGCAAACCATTCATCTATTGCTGGGTTCGCTTTCTAAAGAAGTGGCCGTCCGTGAGTATAAAGAACGGGAAGTGCGGGCAAGCAACACGCTGGGTAGCATCATGAACAATATGGGAGTCGACATTTATGTGAACTCTTTTGATTCTCATGATATGTTGTATGCCAATGCGTCTATGGCGGCTCCGTATGGTGGCATTAAGCATTTTGAAGGAAAGAAGTGCTGGCAGGCCCTTTATACCGATAAAACGGGCGAATGTGAGTTTTGTCCTAAAAGACATCTGATTGACGAAAACGGTCTACCTACTAAAGTTTACTCCTGGGATTACCAACGCCCGTTCGATCAATGTTGGTTTCGTGTATTCAGTGCGGCATTTCCCTGGATAGACGGCCAGATGGCACATGTCATTACCAGCGTTGATATCGACCATCAGAAAAAGATAGAAGAGGAATTAAGGATAGCCAAGGATAAGGCCGAAAATCTGGATCGTTTGAAGTCCGCCTTTCTGGCTAACATGAGTCATGAGATTCGTACCCCGTTGAATTCCATAGTCGGTTTCGCAAGTATGCTTGTTGAGGAGGAGGATAAAGAAGAGCGTCAGGGCTATATTGAAATCATGCAAGAGAACACGGAATTGCTCTTACAATTGATATCCGACATTCTGGATTTATCCAAGATAGAGGCGGGAACGCTCGATTTCAACATGGGATATTTGAATATCAGGGACTTCTGTGAAGATATATTGCGTGGTTATGAAATCAAGGAAGATAAACCTGTACCGGTTGTGCTGGCTTCTGGTCTGCCCGATTATCGTATCTATACGGATAAGAAACGTCTGATGCAGGTCATCACCAACTTTATAAATAATGCTCTGAAATTCACCAGTAAGGGGCAGATCACTCTGGAGTACCATTTTAAAGAGGGGACCAATGAAATAGAGTTCTCGGTTACGGATACGGGTATCGGCATCGCACCGGATGCGGTGGGTCAGGTTTTCGACCGATTTGTGAAACTGAACACATTCTCCAAAGGCACCGGCTTAGGGTTGTCCATCTGCCGGAGTATAGTGGAGCACCTTGGTGGCACGATTGGCGCCGAATCGGAAGTAGGAGTCGGGAGTCGTTTCTGGTTTACGCATCCTTGCGCGGAATCGGCCTGATTATGGAGTAGTCTATTATTTCTAAACTAAATTTATAAGCTAATGAGAAACAAAACGTGGAAGTATCTGGTTGTTACATCTGCAATATTCGTGTTATCAGCTTGTGGCGGAGGCACAAAAAAGCAAGTAAATGAGGATGTAAGTATGGATAGTGTAAATGGGGTGTGCGATGGCCTGAAGACATTGCAACTGGATGAAGTGAAAGTTACCTGGATACAGGATAATGCGAAAGAGCGCCTGATGGAAAGAACGCTTTTTGCGGATGCTGACGATAGTCTGATAGAGAGTTTGAAACTACAAGGCGGAATACCTTCGTCCATGAGTGTTTTTCTGGTAGAAACGGGTGGAATCCGAATCCTGTTCGATACGGGCATGGGAGCACCGGATAGCCGTCTGCTATCGGGCTTGGCTTCTTTGGGAGTTACCCCTTCCGATATTAAATATTTGTATCTTACCCATTTCCATGGCGATCACATCGGTGGAATGATGAAAGGGGATAGTGTTGTGTTTCCTGATGCTGAAGTGTATGCATCGAAAGTGGAATATGATGCCTGGCTCAAGATGCCTGCCGACAGGAATACCCAAGTGGTGAAAACGATGAATGCTTATAAAGACCGTTTGCATCTGTTTGAGTTCGGAGAAACATTGCCGGGCAATGTCGTTGCGATGAATGCTGAGGGACATACTCCCGGGCATACCGTGTTCCAGGCGAACAAATTGTTGGTGATTGCCGATCTTATCCATGGAGCCGCCCTTCAGTTGGAGCATCCTGAAATCTGCGCTACGTATGATATGGATAAGGAGAAAGCGGTGAAATCACGTAAGTATTTCCTTCAATATGCCAAAGACAATGGTTTGACGATGGCAGGCATGCATTTGCCGGCTCCGGCATTCAAATAGTATTTTCCAAATTGGTACTAACAGGGGGTGTTTCTTCACCCTCTTTTGATTTTTCCAAAGTTTTCGGACGCTTCATAGGCGAGGGCTTCTTTCCGTATTTACGTTCTTTTTCCCAAGCGGCTTTCCGGGCTTGGTATGCTTCGTATTGCTTTTCTAAATAATTGTCGGCCATGATGTAATCGTTTAAAATAAAGATGTTTATCGTTGGGTAGGCAATGAGAACTCTTGCCAGTCGTACTCCTGTCCGTTTTCATCGGCTACGGCAACGCGTATGATGACTTCTCCCGTCTTTATCCGTTCTCCGGCATTGATGCTGGCGGTATATTTCACACCTTCATGAGGCTTAATTTGCTCTATCATGACCGAGGGTGAAATATAGATACGCTTCATGCCCGTGATTTCGGCCACTACCGGTGCTACGTTGAAAGCTGTTCTGTTTCCTTCGTTTATGATTTCGAAGATCACTTTACAATTTTCGCCTGAGTTGATTGTATGGTCGCGATTGGCGTCAATGAAACGTATATTATGTATCCTCAGATTCTCGATAGCTGATGAATATTGGGGTTGGGGTCTGGAAGGTTGAGTTCTTTCTACCCGGTAGCTATATTCTTCTATCTGCTTGGGGGCGGTAGCGGCATTTGCGATGGCTGCTCCGGCGATGGTTCCGACGATGGTACCAATGGCGGAACCCCGGTAGCCACCTCTCCATCCCCTGTTACTTTCGCCAATGAGACCTCCGATGGCGCCTCCCACATTTCCTCCGATGGATGCTCCGGCCAACACCGCGCCCGGGTCACCTGCCACCATACGATTAGTGCTACATCCGCTACATAGCATGGCTAATGCTAATATTCCTATGAAATACGTAGTAATTCGTTTCTTCATATCTGCATTCAGTTTTGAGTGTATCTGCATTAAGCACCGTAAAGGTAGGGATAATTTCTCGTTTGTTGAAATACTATCTTAATTATTTCACTGATAAGGTATTGTATAATATACCGCTTCTTTATTTTATAAAAAACTAACTAAAAATTTGTATAAATCAAATATCCGATATACTTTTGCGCCCCGATAAATGCAGGAGGTTTTCTGCATGGATAATTAACACGAACTATATAATTAAAAAGGTAAAAAAGATGAAGAAGATTGTAATGTTTTTATTTGTGGTAATGGTTGCTTTATCAGTAAAAGCACAGGTGTATGTAGGTGGAACGGTTGGCTTCTGGCACAATGATGATGCAGATGCGACGACTTTTACATTAGCACCTGAAGTCGGTTATAATTTAAGTGAAAAATGGGCGGTAGGAGCTGTTTTGGAGTTTGCACATAGCAAAGTTTCTAAAGATGATTTAAGTTTGAAAGGAAATGCTTTCGCTCTTGCTCCTTATGCACGCTATTCTTATTATGAGAATAAGTTAATTCGCTTGTTTGTTGATGGTGGTCTGGGCTTTTCTACTTATAAAGTTGATGGTTCTGATTCAGTTAGTGGTTTTGAAATTGGATTCAAGCCGGGCATTTCTATTAAATTGAATAAGAACTTTAATCTGGTTGCTAAATGTGGATTTCTGGGATATAGAGATGACTATAATGGAAGCAGCGCTACTAATGGTTATGGATTCGCTTTCACGAGTGAGGACCTGTCATTCGGGTTTCATTATGAGTTTTAATTGAAAAACGATTATTTGTACAGAAGATTATATAAAAATTATTATTTTAGAATGCCTTTTCAGGTTAGATGTATAACTTTGAAAGGGCATTTCTATCTAGTTTTTCCATATTGTATATGTTTTCGGCAAAAAACGAATTTGAATTGTAAACAGTGCGCAAAATACGTTATTTTGCACTATTGATAGTGCATAGATACTTGCTAATAGAAATAAGTAAAATGGGTATTATCACTGGCTTGCGTGTTTGTTTCCGTGCCAATAAGGAAATTTGTATTACGGCTAACGGAAGCACCCGTTCCGAAGGACTTAGCCTCAAAGACGTGGATCGCATCAATGACGAACTTCCTACAGAAGGTGGTGGCCCGTCGTCACCTGACGGAGGAATAGTGGAAAAACCGCTTGGATAAAGTTTAAAGCTGAGGGTTTTAGAAATTAAAAAATGAAGAATTAAAAATTAAGCGATTGTATTTATGAAGAAGTCTGTTTTGAAATGAATACTGAAAATAGTGATGGCTATTGTTTCGGCTACGCTGGGAGCACTGGGGAACAATGCAATGTAGTGATGACGAGGAGATATAAGATCCGAGTTAAATAATAGATAGGGGAGTGTCGGAATTCAGGCACTTCCCTATATTTTTATGAACCATTCCGTAAAGTAAAGATCGTAAAAAAGCTATTCTGTGGAGCCAGTACCGTACTTGTTGCACTGGTGAGCAAAAGAACTATGTGTAAATAACGAATGAAAATACGTAAGAAAAAACTCGTTACTTAATTGTGTTTTCGCCTGAATAACTTTACCTTTGTTTCATAAACCTAAAAAACCGGTAAGTCATGAAATACAAACTCTTAGTTCTTGATGTAGACGGAACTCTGCTCGATAGTGAGAAGAAAATCAGCAAGCGCACACTGGCTGCCTTGTTGAAAGTGCAACAGATGGGCGTACGCATCGTATTAGCTTCCGGCAGGCCCACCTATGGCCTTATGCCCATTGCCAAGGCTTTGGAACTGGGCAATTACGGAGGTTTCATCCTCTCCTACAATGGCGGGCAAATTATCAATGCGCAAAGTGGAGAACTACTCTTTGAGCGTAGGATAAACCCCGAAATGCTACCCTATCTTGAAAAGAAATCCCGTAAGAACGGGTTCGCCATTTTTACGTATCACGAAGATACCATCATCACCGACTCGCCCGAAAACGAGCACATACGCCGCGAAGCCGAGCTGAATGGCTTGAAGATAATTGCCGAAACCGAATTTTCGATAGCGGTGGACTTTGCCCCTTGCAAGTGCATGTTGGTAAGCGATGACGAAGAAGCCCTCGTGGGACTGGAAGACCACTGGCGCCGGAGGTTGAACGGAGCGCTGGATGTATTTCGTTCGGAACCCTATTTTTTGGAAGTGGTGCCCTGCTCCATTGATAAATCCAATACGCTGGGCGCCTTGCTTGAGAAGTTGGGCATCAACTCCGAAGAAGTCATCGCCATTGGCGACGGAGTTTGCGATGTCTCCATGATACAATCCGCCGGACTGGGCATCGCAATGGGAAATGCCCAAGACTCGGTGAAGGTCTGTGCCGACCGCATCACCGCCTCCAACGATGAAGACGGCGTGGCCGAAGCCGTGGAGAAGGCGATACTTGCGGAAATCCGCCCCGCCGACGTGCCCTTGGATCAACTCAACCAGCGTGCCCGCCACGCATTGATGGGAAATCTGGGCATACAATACACTTACGCCTCCGAAGACAGGGTAGAGGCCACCATGCCCGTGGACGAACGTACCCGCCAACCTTTTGGCATTCTACACGGAGGTGCCAGCTTGGCATTGGCCGAAACCGTGGCCGGACTGGGTTCCATGATACTTTGCAAGCCGGACGAAATAGTGGTCGGCATGCAAGTCAGCGGAAACCATATCTCCTCCGCCCATGAGGGGGATACGGTAAGGGCGGTGGCAACCATCGTGCATAAAGGCCGCTCCTCGCATGTGTGGAATGTGGATGTGTTTACTTCCACGGCCAAGCTGGTGTCTTCGGTACGTGTAGTCAATAGCATACTGAAAAAGGGATGATCGAAAATGAATTGGACAATGGGCCACAAGAACCACTCGTTGAATCCGCTAAGAAGAACAATACCCGGACCCTCGTAAAAAGAACACTTGTGATTGCCGGTTTAGCCTTGGTCGTATATTTTTTGTACTCCATCGTTCACCTGTTTGTTTCGCCCGACCGCAACATTCAGCAAATCTATCTGGTGCCCGAAGACGCGGCATTTATCATCCAGTCCTCGGCACCCATCGACGATTGGGCAAAGTTCAGCGGAAGCGCAACATGGCAATGCCTGAAGCGGGCGAAAGCCTTCGAGGACGTCACCCGGAATGTGGAAACGCTTGACACCGTGGTTCGAAGCAATAAAATGTTATTATCGCTTGTGGGTAAACGGGATATGCTCATTTCGATCCATAAAGTCCGTGCCCGCGATTGGGATTTCCTGATTGTGCTGGACATGCAAAAGGCCTCCAAGATGGATTTGTTGAAGGATCAGCTTGAAACGGTGCTCACCATGGCGGGCAGTTCCGTAACCAACCGGATGCACAACGGGATTAATATCCTCGAAATGCGCGATCCGGATACGCGCGATATTTTTTATTGCGCCTTCGTGGACAACCATTTTGTAGGTTCCTATACCTCCAAACTTGTAGAATCGGCCATCGACTCACGCAACAAGCCCCAAATCGGACTCGATCATTCTTTTATTGAAGCCGAAAAACTGGTGTCCGGCAAAGGACTTGTCCGCGTTTTTATCAATTATGCACGCCTGCCCCAATTCCTGAATATTTATCTGGGAACCGGAAACGAGTACATCGATATGTTCAGCAATTCCATGGATTTTGCCGGACTCTATTTCAATACCGACCACAAACGGATGGAGGTGAAAGGATATACCTTGCGGAAAGACACCGCCGATCCGTATATCATGGCCTTGCTGAACTCGGGTAAGCACCGGATGAAAGCCCACGAAATCCTGTCTGGCCGGACGGCACTCTATACCAACATCGGTTTCAGCAATCCGGTGACTTTTATAAAGGAACTGGAGAATGCACTCGCAGTCCACGACCCGCAATGGTGCGAATCTTATAGGAGTTCCCGGAAGAAGATTGAAAGCCTGTTCGACATCTCTCTGGAAGAAAATTTTCTGAGCTGGATGTCGGGAGAATTTGCCATCATCCAATCCGAGCCGGGGCTGTTGGGGCACGATCCGGAACAGATTCTCGCCATCGGCACCAAAAGCATCAAGGACGCCCGTAAGAATATGGAGTTTATAGAAAAGAAGATCAGGCGGTGCACCCCGCTCCGGATAAAGACGGTTGATTATAAGGGCTTTGAAATCAACTATGTGGAAATGAAAGGCTTCTTCCGTTTGTTCTTCGGAGGGCTGTTCGACAAGTTCGAAAAACCCTATTACACGTACGTGGACGATTATGTGGTGTTTAGCAACAAAGCCTCGTCTTTGCTCTCATTTGTAGAAGATTACGATCAGAAGAACCTGTTGAAGGATAATCCGGGCTTTAAAAATACCTTCTCGTACCTGAATTCGAGCTCTACCGTTTTTTTATATACGGATGTACATAAGTTTTATTATCAGTTGAAGCCTATGATGAATGCCGTTACGTGGGGAGAGATACAATCGGATAAGGAGATTGTCTACTCATTTCCTTATTGGACCATGCAGATTACGGGAGACGGCCAATCCGCCTCGTTGCAATGCGTGATGGACTATAAGCCCTATCAACCGGAAGAAGCGGCCGTAGCGATTGTAGTCGACGATGAAGCCGACGAAGTAATGAACGAAGATGCCGAAACGGAGAAGGAGCAAATGAGTGAGTTGCAACGCTTCTATGTTGAGAAATTTGAGGGCAACGTCTTGCGGGAGTTTTATCCCGAAGGAGCGTTGAAGAGTGAAGCGGAAGTGAAAGAGGGAAAACGCCACGGACGCTATCGCGAATATTATGAGAACGGCAAACTGAAACTCCGCGGGAAATACGGAAATAACATATCTAAGGGCACATGGAAGTACTATACGGAGGAGGGAGAGTTTGAACGGAAAGAGAAGTATTAAAAAAAGAGAAAAACAATGCTTGCATATACTTATATTGAACACGGAAAATTTGAACTTATAGAAAAACCGAAACCCGGGTTGAAAGACCCCTGCGACGCCATTGTCCGCGTGACGCTCGGTAGCATCTGTACCAGCGATTTGCACATCAAGCACTGTAGCGTGCCGCGCGCCTTGCCCGGAACCACGGTGGGGCACGAAATGGTAGGCATCGTGGAGCAAGTGGGTGCGGACGTTACTTCCGTCAGGCCCGGTGACAGGGTTACGGTGAACGTAGAAACCTTTTGTGGCAAATGCTTCTTTTGCCGACACGGATATGTGAACAATTGCACCGATGCCAATGGCGGTTGGGCACTGGGCTGCCGCATCGACGGAGGTCAGGCCGAGTACGTCCGCGTGCCTTATGCCGACCAGGGACTGAACCGCATTCCGGATGCGGTGAGCGACGAACAAGCGCTCTTTGTGGGCGACGTGCTTGCCACGGGCTTTTGGGCGGCCCGCATATCGGAGATTACCGAAAAGGATACGGTGCTCATCATCGGCGCCGGCCCTACCGGAATCTGCACCCTGCTTTGCGTGATGCTCAAGCGCCCTCGTCGCATCATTGTTTGCGAGACGGCGCCCGAAAGAATCCGTTTTGTACGGAAGCACTATCCGGACGTACAAGTGGTGAAGCCGGAGGATTGCCGGGAGATTGTGTTGCGGAGTAGCGATCATGGCGGAGCCGATGTCGTGCTCGAAGTAGCAGGAATCGACGACACCTTCCGTCTGGCGTGGGAGTGTGCACGCCCCAATGCCATCGTCACCGTGGTAGCCCTCTACGACCACCCCCAGGTTCTTCCCTTGCCCGATATGTACGGAAAAAACCTGACCTTCAAGACCGGTGGCGTGGACGGGTGCGATTGCGCCGAGATACTTCGCCTGATCGAAGAAGGCAAGATAGACACCACGCCGCTTATCACACACCGCTTCCCGTTGAATGAGATTGAGGAGGCTTACCGGATTTTTGAAAATAAGCTGGACAGGGTGATGAAAGTTGCGGTGTCCGAAAGGGAAGAGTAAGAATTTGGAACGGAAAAGAAAAGAATAAAAGTGATTAGGGTTTAGTGATAAGTGATTAGCACCATTCGGCATCTTATTTTTCATCCGTGTAATCTGCGGATGAAAATAAATTATCACTTTACCTCATAACCATATTAAAAAGAATACAGCCTTATGCCCATTATTGAAGTATCCTCCTTGTCATACCCCGGAATCGAGGTGTTCTCCACCCTCACCGAGGCCCAGTTGCGCAACCGCATTGAGCCCAATAAAGGCCTGTTCATAGCCGAAAGCCCGAAGGTGATCCGTGTAGCATTGGATGCCGGATATGAACCTCTGGCCCTCTTGTGCGAGCAAAAACATATCACCGGTGATGCCGCTGACATCATCAGTCGTTGCGGCGACGTGCCCGTCTATACGGGCGGGCGGGAGTTGCTCGCCACGCTGACGGGCTATATTCTGACGCGCGGAGTGTTGTGTGCCATGCGTCGCCCCGTGCCCCGCACGGTGGAAGACACGTGCCGGGATGCCCGGCGCATCGTCGTCATCGATGGTGTGGTGGACACTACGAACATTGGTGCCATTTTTCGTTCGGCGGCCGCCCTCGGGATGGATGCTGTGTTGCTGACGCGTAATTCTTGCGATCCGTTGAACCGCCGTGCGGTCAGAGTGTCTATGGGTTCGGTCTTTTTGGTCCCTTGGACGTGGCTGGACGGCACTCTCAGTGATCTGGCACGCCACGGCTTTCGCACCGCCGCCATGGCACTCACGGACGATTCTATCTCCATTGCCGATCCTGTTTTGACGTCCGAACCCCGATTGGCCATCGTGATGGGGACGGAGGGAGAGGGACTTCCACTCGATACGATTGCGGCGGCGGACTATGTAGTCCGTATCCCGATGGCGCATGGGGTCGATTCGCTCAATGTGGCGGCGGCGGCGGCCGTGGCGTTCTGGCAACTTAGGATTACGGATTAAACACTATTGTTTTTTTATTTCGATATAGATAATCATCGGATGTATAAGAGTTACTTGCGGATAAATATTTCTAAGGAAGAAATTCTATGTGGCTGTTGGATTTGTAGAGAGGAAGAGTATGATCGTAAGGAGTCTAAAAGAGAAACTTGGTGCATTATCAAAGAATGAGCCAATAGATTAAAATACCATTCCTTGCTCTTTCTATAAGCGTGAAATGGTATTTTGTTATTCAGTGCGTAATGTTGAAAATTCTTGTTTTTTTAAATTGGTAATTTATTACAGGTTACTTACTCGATGCAGCATACATAGCTACTTGAATGATAGATGGTTGCAATTTAATCGGTAGAAAAGTTGTTTTTGAGGCTGTTTTACACTCTTTTCCCAATGAATCAGAACTATGAGGAAATATTGTATCCTCAATGAAGTTCACTTATCTTCTATCCGACTACAAAGGTACAAAATTCCGTGATGTTTTCGCCAAGAATGTCAGCTAAATGCAAGATATTTTCACGGATATTGTTTGCTGACTAAAAGAGAAAAATTTAGTTGAAGCCTTTTCCCTTTTCTTCCCTTTGCTTGACTTAACTTTATTGCCCGTGTATATTATAACGGTCATTAAAGTCAAGTTAAGTGTGGAGTCATATCTTTTTCTTTTGGCAAGCAAAATAGTTCTTTGATACGATGAGTGTATGAGTAATAATTTGCATCTATATTACGAATAATATATTGTTTGCAGATAGGTGTATATGGCACTTACAAACAAAATTATGACATTTAGTCTTTGGAGTTTCTGCTCAAAAAGGGTTATGTGCATAGTTAATTATTCAATGATGTGCATTTTCTATGTACAACACATCATTAAATAAATAAAAAGTATTACTTTTGCATATTATATAATAGGTTGATTATGAAAAAGTCATCGACATAGTCGTTTTGCACCTTAAAATAGATAACAAAATATGTCAAAGAATACAATGGGAACCAAACTTCCCCGAAAATTGGAGCAGAAGATGCAAATTGTAGGTGAGCAGATTAAGTTGGCTCGCTTGCGTCGGAATCTGAGTGTGGCTCAGGTGGCAGAACGGGCTACCTGTTCACCGCTTACTGTGTCTCGAATTGAAAAAGGTATTCCAACTGTTGCTATAGGAATTTATATGCGTGTGCTGTATGCTTTGCAACTGGATGATGATATTCTCTGGCTGGCCAAAGAAGATAAATTGGGAAAGTCTTTACAAGATTTGAGTTTGAAAACAAGAGAACGTGCTTCTAAAAAGGAATAAGCGATGAGAAAGTTGTATGTATATGCCGATTTCGATTGGCTCAAAGAAGTGGAACTCATAGGTGAATTGGGCTATGAGTCACTTCGTGGTGCGGACAGCTATAGTTTTACTTTTAGCAAGGAATGGCTGGTGCAGCACGGAGATCTGTTTTTGAGTGAAGACCTAAATAATTATCCCGGTCAGCAATACACACAACCTGAGAAAGACATATTTGGATGTTTTTCTGATGCCTTGCCGGATCGTTGGGGACGAACTTTGTTGCTGCGCCGTGAACAAATTGCAGCGGCGGAAGAAAAACGACCCGTAAGGAGATTGTCATCTTTCGATTTTTTGACTGGTATCGATGATTTCT
>NZ_CBVI010000034.1 GCF_000513195.1 Bacteroides timonensis
AACGAGCCTCTTGTTCTCGGAGCTAAGGGTTTTGTTCGCTAATTCAAGAGCCTTGATATATCGTTCATCTGATTTCCCTTGTCTGCTGACCGTTATGTCAACATCTGTAATATCAGGTGTCAATTCATCATCAAAAAAGGTGACGGTCGTTTGCCTTACGCTTTTCTTTGAGGTCTCTGTGGTGGTTTGCCCTTTTGCTCGCCTTTCCCAATAGGCTTCCATGTACTTTTTGTTGTACTGATACTTCGCTTTGTTAGCTGCTTTGCTTGCCATAGTTGCCATCCTCCCTTTTTAAGCGTTCTTCAACCCGGCGACGGATAACATAGATTGTTCCCATACTGTGGATGCCGTATTTCTTCATAAGGTGTTCGGTCACGAGCGTTTTGCTTTGTCCTTCAACAGCCATCAGCTCGTTATACTCGTTGTAAATTGCCAAGTCCCTTTCTTCTCGTTCGGTTTGGCAAGGTGTCTTGAAAATAATTGCTTCCATATCTTTTAATTTACTTATTGGTTTATTTTCGATTTCGGAACTTATTTCATAACTTTGTGCGGTTATTCAACCGTAACATGATGCAAATATAAACAAAGTTTCGTTTTCATAAAAAGAAATCGAAATAAAGTTGCTCTTTTAACAAAATTTATTATTCAAATGAATGCTACACAGCGTATTAAGAAAGTCGTTAATTGGCTTATTTTTCAAGAAATAGCCGATAATGAGAGAGATTTGGCTGATAAGTTGGGATATACCAAATCTTCTTTCTCTCAAATAGTGAACGGGAAAGTTCCATTATCAGAGAAGTTTGTCAAAAAGCTATGTGCGCTTGATGAAAATATAAACGAAGTTTGGGTTTCGGAGGGAGCAGGTACGATGTTTAAAAATAACCTGAATAGTGAAAATGGGGTATCAATTCCAACGAGCGTTTGGGGAGTTATACAGCAGCAAGCGGAGAGCCTTTCTGCTCGTGACCGGCAGGTGGACGAGTTGATAGGTATGCTTAAAGATCAAATACAGGAGTATAAAAAAGTAGCTGCCCAAATGGGAGAACGTGTAATCTCTGCCGCTGCAGAGTGATTGGGTTCGGTGCATTGCAAAGGAAAATCCCTAAATACTGATAAGTCATGCATAACAGATTACAAGAAATAATCAAATATAAAACAGGAGGGCGGCAAACCGCTTTTGCCAACTTGTTAGGCTGGACGCCTCAATACCTTGCTAAATTGCTGAAAGGTGAGAATTTCGGGCTGTTACCGGTTTTGTCCATTTTAGAAGCGTTCCCCGAAATAAATGCCCGGTGGTTTCTTTTTGGGAATGGGGAGATGCTTGAAATTGGTAAACTGTTTGACCTCCAGCGTGAGGCATTATCGCATATTCAGAAGCTTCTTGATTTGGAAAAGTATATTCCTTATATGAATTCTGAAGAAATACACAAATTTGAGGAAGCTGTCAAAGCGGGGCGCAAACCTGTTTACAGCCCCGAGACGCTGTTGAAATGGCAAGGACAACTAAGTGAACGAGAAAATGAATTGGAAGCGAAATTCACCGTTGCAAACAACAAATCGGATATGATATGCAAACAGAAGAAAGCGAAAAAATAAAAAAGCGATTTTTCGAGGCTTTGTACGAGTTGAAAAATCGCGGTATAATTCGTGGCAAGCAAACCTTTACCAATCGTTACGGTATTAATCGGTGGAACTTGAATGCCCTTGAGAAAGGACAGTCCACACAAAACAGTGTACAATTGGATTGGCTGACATATCTCGTTCGAGATTATGGAATATCGGGACGGTGGTTGTTAACAGGAGAGGGGGAAATGTTTGCCCGCACCGCCCCAAAAGACAAATAATCTATTCCAATGCGATGTTAGGTATCATTGATACTGCCGCTTGCTTTTTCTTATCAAGAATTTTAGCATAGATTTGGGTTGTTGTAATTTCTTTATGCCCGAGCAGTTTTTGAACCGTATAAATGTCAGCTCCAAGGTCAAGCATAAGGACGGCAAATGTATGCCGTCCGGAATGGAAAGTGATGTCTTTTGTTATCCCGGCTCTAACAGCCCACATTCTTAGTTCGGTTATCATATAGGAACTATATCTGAATCCTACAAAAACATGCTCGTCGGCTTCACGACGTTCTCCCATGTATTGAACTGCCTGCGGATTTATGTCGAGATATTCCTGCCCGCCTGTTTTCTTTTGCTTGAATACTATTCGCGTAAACTCTCCCTGTTGTTGGACTTCCCGCCAGCGCATTTTTTCGATGTCGCTTTTCCGAAGCCCTGTCAGGCAAGAGAACAAAAAGGCGTTTTTTAAAGCCGGGTATTTACAATGCGCTGCCGCCATAGCCCGCACCTCTTCAAGCGTGAGATAACTCCGTTCTGTTTCGCCTTGCTTGAAGCCCTCAATGCCCCGGAGTGGGTTATGCGGCATTATCCTGTCTTCAAACGCCTGATTGATACAGGCACGGAGTTTATTAAAGTAACTGACCTTGCTGTTTTGTGAAAGCGGCTTTGTTACTTCTTCCGTTGTGATTATCTTCCGTTTGTCTCGGCAGCGAGCTGTCTTATCGAGATACTCCTTAAATCCCTCTATCCATGCAGGCGTTACATCCTTGAAAGTCATTTTAGGCTTACAGTATCGTTCAAGATGTTTCAGACAACTGTACCAATTCCCCCAATTGCCCCGGCTTTCCGGGTTGCCGTGCCGTTTCTCGCACATCATCCGGTAATAGTCAAGAAAATTAGTGTCGAGCTTGTAGGCGGCGTTAAATCCATATTCCCCGTTTTGAAGTTCGACAATTCGTTTTGACCTTATCGCTTCGGCAAGCTGCAAGGTTTGCCGGTTCTTCTCTTTGTCCGCTTTCGTCTTTTCGGGAATAAGATATAATTTCAAGTACTCATACGAACGTTCGCCGTTCAAGTAGATGTCAAGGTAGAGAGTGATGTTGCCTGTTGGCATTTTCCTCTTTCGTAATTTGATAGGTTCTTTCGAGTTACTCATTTTGTTGCTATTGTTGCTGTTTTAAGTTTGAGCAACAAAGTAGCAACAAAAAAACGACAAATCCAATATAATCTATGAAAAATTACAAGGTGATTGATTGGATTCTTAATATACTGTTTTATTGGTAGTTATTGCGCATAATTTGTATCTGTTTTATATCCGAATTACATATCATGAAACCCGCTTCACTTTCCGATGCAGAAGTGTTGAAATATATTTTGTAGCACCATATCATTCGTCACCTCCCCCGCAATGTCGCTCAAATGGAAGATGCACTCTCTGATGTCCTGTGCCACAAAGTCCCCAGAAAGATTGTTTGCCAATCCCTGTTGTACGCGTCCGATGGCTTCTAAAGCATGCGTAAGGGCTTCGTAATGGCGGGCATTGGTCACTATCACGTCGTTCTGGGTTATCGTAGGCAGATTGGCGGCGGCTATAAGTTTCTTCTGAAGCACATCTGTATTTTGCCTTTTCTTGGCGGAAATAAAAATACATTCGGCGTCAGGAATGATGGAAGAGGCCGCAGACAGCACCTCATCAGAATGAGCCGTGCCCAACAAATCCGCTTTGTTGAATACCAATATCAAATGCTTTCTTTCCAGGCGCGGAAGTATCTGCCCCGATAGCTGATTCATTTGCGACGTTGCGTCCGTTGCATCAATTATCCAAAGCACAATCTCCGCTTGTTCCAGTTTTTGGAACGTGCGCTCTATGCCCAGACTCTCAATCGTATCATTGGTTTCGCGGATACCTGCCGTGTCAATGAAACGGAAAGTAATACCGCCGATATTGGTCGTATCTTCAATCACATCGCGCGTAGTGCCGTGAATGTCGCTCACGATAGCCTTGTCCTCGTTCAGCAATACATTGAGGAGCGTTGATTTCCCGGCATTCGTTTCGCCGATGATGGCTACCGGTACGCCGTTTTTGATCGCATTTCCTACGCTGAACGAATGTACCAGTCGGGAAATGACCCCCTTGATATGATCCGCCAATCGGCAAAGCTCCGTTCTGTCCGCAAACTCCAACTCTTCATGGTCGCTGAAATCCAGTTCCAGCTCAATCAGTGAAGTGAAGTATAGCAACTGGTTGCGTAGCTCCGTAAGCTCCTTGCTGAATCCGCCACGCATCTGGCTCATGGCAAGGCGGTGGGTGGCGGCAGACGAAGAAGCAATCAGGTCCGCCACGGCTTCGGCCTGGCTCAAATCCATCTTGCCATTGAGAAAGGCGCGTTGCGTGTATTCCCCCGGTCCCGCCAGGCGGCAACCGTGCTTGATGAGCAATTGCAAAACCTGTTGCAAGATATAGCTCGAACCGTGGCAGGTGATCTCCGTACTATCTTCGCCCGTGTAAGAGTGCGGGGCGCGAAACAGGCTGACAAGAACCTCGTCGATGATTTCCTCTCCATCGTGTATCTTCCCGAAAGTCAGTGTATAAGGTTTGCAATCCGCCAGCGTTTTACCGGATTTTGCCGGGGTGAAAATGCGGCTGGTGATACGAATGGCGTCCGTTCCTGAGACGCGAATGCTTCCGATTGCTCCTCCTTGGGCCGTGGCAATGGCACAGATGGTATCCTGATTCATCATAAAAATTGTTATTTGAGTTGCAAAGATAGCCTTTTGGGGTAAAAAAAAGAACGCGATTGTATATTACTTACTCTTTTTTATTACATTTGCTCAATTTTCGTAGCCTTTACATGATACACTTTGTTACTATGGCGCAAGACAAAATAAAAATGCATGATTCCGCTTCTCATACTACCGAGAAAGACGAGAACACGGAACTACTGAAAGAGAAATTATTGAAGGTCAACTCCGTTCTGGCTGCCCATCAAATTGCTCTCTGGGAGATAAATATCAATACCTTTGAGTGCACTTTCACTCAGGAATATTTCGAAAGTTTAGGCTTGGATAAAGTCGGCATCCGTTATCAGAATTTGGAAGAGTTCTGTAGCTTTGTGCATCCCGATGATAAGCATTTGGTGTCGTTGGATGGCTTTCAAAAGAAATTGGATGGCTTTGATGAGTCCAATGTCTTACGGGTGCGTTGCGTAGGCGCGCATGGCGAAATAGTCTGGTTGGAGGACCACCTCTTATCTGTAGAGAAAGATAAAAGTGGAAATCTGGAAAGGCTCTTATGCTATACCGTGAACGTCACCGGGCAGTGCGAACGCGAAGCACACATATCGCGCGTGGAAGAGCGAAACCGGAAGATAATACAGGCATTGCCTGAATTTATATTTATTTTGGATCAGGATTTCTTCATCACCGACGTGTTAATGTCTTCTGACACCATTTTGCTCCATCCCGTTGAACAACTACGGGGAGCGGACGGGCGCACCATCTATTCTCCCGAAGTCAGCGACCTGTTTCTACGGAACATACGTCAATGCCTCGAAGACGGGGAGTTGAAGGAAATAGAGTATCCCCTGGATGTGGATGATTGCGAAAGGCATTATTTCCAGGCACGCATCGCTCCGTTCGAAGATAATAAAGTGATGGCATTGATACACGATATCGGTGACAGGGTGCAACGCTCCAATGAACTCATCGAGGCGAAGCAACGGGCAGAAGAGGCCGACCGCATGAAATCGGTGTTTCTGGCCAATATGAGCCACGAGATCCGCACTCCTTTGAATGCTATCGTGGGATTCTCTGAAATCATAGCTTTGACGGAAGATGAAGTGGAGAAAGCCGAATACCTGAACATCATTCAAAAGAATAGCAACCTGTTGTTGCAACTCATAAATGACATTCTGGACCTTTCCCGCATCGAGTCGGGAAAATCGGAAATGAACTTCCAGTTGGTCGAAATGACCGGACTGATTGACGAAGTGGAGAAAGTGCATCGCTTGAAAATGAAAACGGGCATCCGACTGAATGTGATACGTCCCGATGAAGAAATCTGGATTATGGTGGACCGGAACAGGATTACGCAAGTGCTGTTCAACTTCCTCTCCAATGCCATTAAGAATACCCATGAAGGGGCCATTACCCTGGGGTTGGAGGTCTGCGGAGAATGGTTGAAGGTTTATGTAACGGATACCGGTTGCGGCATTGCAAAGGAGAAATTGCCCTTGATTTTCAACCGTTTCGAAAAGCTGAACGATTTTGTTCAGGGTACGGGTCTGGGGCTTCCCATCTGCCAGAGCATCGTGGAGAGATTGGGAGGAAAGATTTCCGTAGAGTCCGAAGTAGGAGTGGGAAGCACTTTCGTGATGACCCTTCCTTACCGCCAGTTTGTGTTGGGAGCGGATGGTGAACCTGTTGAAATCAATGCCCACGTAGAGCGAAGATCAGACGGTAGAAAGAAAATTCTGATAGCCGAAGATACGGAGTCTAACTTTATGCAGATAAACATTTTGCTGAAGAAGGACTACACCATTTCGTGGGTTACCAATGGCGAAGAGGCCGTAAATAGTTTCTTGCGCGAGCGTCCCGACCTGATATTGATGGACATCCGCATGCCGGTGATGAACGGTATTCAGGCTACGGAAAAGATACGTACCATCGACATCGATCTGCCTATCGTTGCGGTGACGGCCAATGCTTTCCTGATAGAACAACAACAAGCATTAGCCGCCGGATGCAATGATATTATTGCCAAACCATATACTTACGAAAGATTGAAGGAAACAATCATCAAGTATATTTGAGTGGGTGTTTCTTAAATTCTGTCCAGTACGGTTTTTATCAATGTGTCAATCGTATTCTTGTAGCCCGTATTGGCTTCTTTAATCAACCGGTTGGCTATGACCATGCATACCGTGGTCGCCTTATGTCCCATCAGGCGGCTCAAACCGGCCAGTGCGGAGCTTTCCATCTCGAAGTTCGTAATGCGATAGCCATTGTATTCAAAGTTCTCGATCTTTTCATTTTGCTTCGGGTCGGCCAACGGAATACGTAGTTCTCGTCCTTGCGGGCCAAAGAAACCACCGGCGGCAATCGTTACACCGCGTACCATATCGTCTCCGGCAATGCGCTCTATCAGTTCGGCATTGGCTTCAATCACGTACGGAGCAGGTGCGCACATATTTCCCGACCATCCCATGTGGTTCAGGAATGCACGTTCAAATGGCAGGTCGCACACTTCATTGCGCCCTGAATAGAAGTTCAGCAGGCCATCGAAACCAATGGACTTTTGCGAGCAGATAAATGTACCTACGGGCGTATTCGGTTGCAAACCGCCACAAGTACCGATGCGTACCAGTTCTAACTGGCGAAGTTGGGGCTTTTCTTCGCGTGTGTTGAAGTCGATGTTGGCCAAGGCGTCCAGTTCGTTCATCACAATATCGATGTTGTCGCAACCAATTCCTGTAGAAACCACCGTGATGCGTTTGCCCTTGTAGGTACCTGTAATAGTCTTGAACTCGCGGCTTTCCACTTCACATTCTTTATTCTCAAGGTGTGAGCCTACTAGTGCCACTCTGCCCGGGTCACCCACCAGGATTACTTTGTCTGCCAGCCACTCAGGCTTTACGTGCAGATGAAAAACTGAACCGTCATCATTGATAATAAGTTCGGAAGATGCAAAATACTTTTTCATATTCTGGATTTTTTGGTTGATACGTTTATGAATAGAAAACGCCGGAACGGGATTACTGTTCACCGGTTCCGACGTTTTTCTGGGGCAATAATTCTACCGGTTATTTACTCAACGGCTGGTTTGAGTTGTTTCCCGATGGTTTGGCTATGGTTTCGCGCATGGAAGTATCAGCTTCGATGTTCTTCATCCGATAATAATCCATGATGCCCAAGTTGCCGTTACGGAATGCTTCTGCCATGGCCTTAGGTACTTCGGCTTCCGCCTCGATTACCTTGGCGCGTGCTTCCTGAGCTTTCGCCTTCATTTCCTGTTCGCTGGCCACGGCCATTGCACGGCGTTCCTCAGCTTTGGCCTGGGCGATATTCTTATCGGCATTTGCCTGGTCTATCTGCAAAGCCGCACCGATGTTCTTACCTATATCGATATCAGCAATATCAATAGATAGGATTTCGAAAGCCGTACCGGCATCCAGACCTTTGCGGAGCACAAGTTTAGAGATCGAATCCGGGTTTTCCAATACTGACTTGTGGTTTTCGGACGAACCGATGGAAGATACGATACCTTCGCCTACACGGGCTAGGATAGTGTCTTCACCGGCACCACCCACCAACTGGCGGATATTGGCGCGTACCGTTACACGGGCTTTGGCTATCAACTGGATACCATCTTTAGCTACGGCGGTCACCGGAGGAGTATCGATCACCTTCGGGTTTACCGACATCTGAACGGCTTCGAACACATCACGTCCGGCAAGGTCGATTGCGGTAGCCATCTGGAAAGATAATTCAATATTAGCTTTAGAGGCGGATACCAAGGCGTGCACCACTCTTTCTACGTGTCCACCGGCCAGATAGTGAGCTTCCAGCTCGTCGCGGGTAATGTTGCTCAATCCGGCTTTGTGTGCTTCAATCATACCTGGTACAATGATGTAGGGAGGTACGTTACGGATACGCATTAAAAACAATTGCACCAATGAAATCCTGACTCCCGAAACTTTGGCGGACAACCATAGGAAGAAAGGAACATAGTGGAAGAACAGTACGATGAAGATAATGCCTCCTATCACAAGAAAGGCAGTTAGGTACATAGTGTCTACGTTCATGATTTATAAGATATTAAGTGTGAATATTAGTCTTTTTTCTTTTCTACCATGATAACGCCGTCCGTAATACGATTTACAATGATAGGGGTTTTTTCATTCAGGAATCCGTCCATGGATTTCACTTCCACGATGTTGCCGTCTATTTCGGCATTGCCGATCAGTGCCAGGCGTGTAATGGCCACACCCGTATCGCCTACTTTTACTTGATCCGCGGCCGTGCGGTCTACCTTCGATGTGATATTCTTCTTCAACGCCACTTTATCCAAGGTCTTGGAGCGCATGAAGAGTATCAATGAGCCTATGCAGGCTATTGCCGATACACCGAGCGTGATGAAACCAGCCGTTGTACCCAGATAGGCAAAGGCATAGTAGTTGGCATAGATCATGCAAGCTCCGGCTAGGATTCCGGCTATACTGATGCCCGGGATGACGAACAGTTCTACCAAGAATAGGATAACCGCCGCAACAATGAGTACAATGATGATAAGTATGTCCATAGTTTTCTATTTAAAGGATTGTTTTTCTGTATTACGCACTTCAATGGCGGCCTTCTCCAATTCACCTGATAATTGTTTTATCTGCTTTTCCAGGTCAAGTATGGCGGGAGCCAGTTTGGCTTTATCGTTTTCCTTGGCACGGGAGTACAAGGAGCGTTGCTCTTCCAATTTGTTTTGCTGCTGTCTGAAGCTTTTCTCCAACTGGCGGTATTTGCTGAATAAGCTTTTGGCCTGGGGGGATTTGAAATCACTCCATTGATAATACGTAGTGTGGTCATCAATTACAAATTCAAAGTCATAGCTCCGTTCAGCTTGTGGCTTTTCACTGATAGCGGCTTGCAGACGGCGTTTGGCGTCAGATACTGTATTTTGATCTATCCATGTATCTTTCAGGGAGTGAATTTGAGCAAGTCGGACAACTTTTTTCTTGTCCATAGCTTCGTAGTTATACACCCGTTTGGAAGAGTTGGGAATAAATACGTAAATACATACTTTCCCTTCCGGCTGGTAGCGATCGGAAGCAAACCATCCGAGGTTGTTGAACTCATCGATGGCAAACATATAGTCGTTATAGGGAGAATTGAATGGCATGCCCACATTCTCCGGAGTCAGATAAGTGTTGGTATTCGTATTGTAGCGGGTAACGAATATGTCGTATCCACCTATTGAATTCTCACCGTCAGCGGCATAGTAGATAGTTGCACCATCCGTCAATACGTACGGATAATTGGCGTTGATGGAGTCGTTGATGCTACCGGGCAACAGGCTGCCTTTACTCCATTCGCCTTGCATCTTGTTGCGGGCAAGGATGCTGAGTTTGCCATCAGGCTGGCGTTCACCGTAATAAATCTTATTACCGAGTTCAGTTTTGTATACAGTAGCTTCTATTTCTTCTTTATTCTGGAAGAAATCGTTGTACATGAATAATTTACCGGATTCCGGGCTGATTTTATAAGCTTCCAAAAAGCGGTCTTTATCCACTACGATACTATCGATAATGCACACTTCTTCAATGCCTTTCAGCATGCGGAGATTAGTCTTGCTCTTTTCCAGAAGTTTTTCAGCTTCTGCGGTAGGTCTTTTTCGTTTGGAAAGATCACTGATATACTCTTCGTAACACTTGATGGCATCTTCAAAACGATACAGGTCGTTATAATTTCGTGCCAGATACAGTTGTCCGCTGGGGATACGTTTCTTAACGGCTGTTTCCAAGTATTTCAGGGCTACGTCAGGTTCTCCTGTTTCCAGGCAGCATACACCGTACCATAAATTATAATTTCCGTTTGCCGGTTGTGTCCTGACGAATTTTTTGAAAACGGGTTTGGCTTTCTCGTACTGCCCCTTGTTGTAAAAAGCTTTAGCTTGTTCCAACGTCTGTGCCGATGCACCGACTAATACGAGACAAAATAGAAGGAGTAAAATATATCTCTTTTTCATGCTAGTTATCCAACTTACAAATTCGAATGTTCAAAAATACAAATTAATCGGGAATAATGCTGATTTCCGTTATTCTATTATGTTAATTCTTCTTTAAATCATTCTTTTCTCTTACTTTTGCAGGATAAAGAGTAAAAGAGCTACAAGCTACATGAGCTACGAGCTACAAGTAGTTGCGCAACGTCCGCATGGGACTTGTAGCTTGTAACTCGTAGCTTTGAATTATTATGGCGCAATTTACTGAAGAAGAGAAGACCATCCGCCGCATAGAAAAGCGGTTTAGGAAGGGACTGGTAGAATATGGGCTGATAGAGGATGGGGATAAAATCCTCATCGGGCTTTCCGGTGGCAAAGACTCTTTGGCGTTGGTAGAATTGTTGGCGAAGCGTGCCCGTGTCTTTAAGCACAGATTCTCCGTGGTTGCCGTTCATGTGGTTATGAAGAATATACCTTATCAGAGTGATTTAGCATATCTGCGTGAGTATGTTGAGTCGTGGAATATCCCTTTCGTACTGTATGAGACGGAGTTCGATGCAAGTACGGATACGCGTAAGTCACCTTGTTTTCTTTGTTCATGGAATCGGCGTAAGGCGTTGTTTACTGTTGCCAAGGAACAAGGTTGTAATAAAATAGCATTGGGGCATCACATGGATGATATTCTGGAAACATTATTGATGAATATCACTTTTCAGGGCGCGTTTAGTTCCATGCCTCCTCGCTTGGTAATGAAGAAGTTCGATATGACGATTATCCGTCCGATGTGTTTGGTACATGAGTCTGATTTGCTGGAACTGGCACAGATAAGGGGATATCGGAAACAGGTGAAGAATTGCCCTTATGAAGCGCAATCCCATCGAAGCAATATGAAAGACATTCTGCATCAACTGGAAGAAATGAATCCGGAAGCTCGTTATAGTCTTTGGGGAAGTATGGCAAATGTTCAAGAAGAGCTTCTTCCTAAAAAAGTTAGTAATTTAGATTAATTAATTATCGCTTAAATATTCATAACTGAAATGAAAGGTCTTTATACGATTCTGCTTTTAATTGTCTCCAATGTTTTTATGACTTTTGCTTGGTATGGTCATCTGAAGTTGCAAGACATGAAAATTATTACAAACTGGCCGCTTTATGCCATCATCTTATTTTCATGGAGCATCGCTCTTGCGGAGTATAATAAAATAGAAAAACCCAACTGGGTATTTAACACTTTACGTTGATATATAATAATGTATAGTAGAATTAGAATAATATGAAAGCTCTCTACACAATTTTATTGCTTATAGTATCGAATGTCTTCATGACTTTTGCTTGGTATGGTCATTTAAAGATGAAACAGGAATATTCTTGGTTTGCTGCTCTTCCATTGATAGGGGTAATAGCCTTTAGTTGGTCAATTGCTTTTCTTGAGTATTCTTGTCAAATTCCAGCGAATCGCATTGGATATATTGGTAATGGAGGACCATTTTCCTTGATGCAGTTGAAGGTTCTTCAAGAAGTAATAACTCTTATTATATTCACAGTTTTTACAACTGTATTCTTTAAAGGTGAAGCTTTGCACTGGAATCATGTAGCTGCCTTTGTTTGCTTAATATTGGCTGTCTATTTTGTATTTATGAAATAGTTATAGAAGAGAGCAGCATAAGAGTTTTCTCAAATGCTGCTCACTTTTAGTATGAATAAGTCCTTTATTCCACTCTCTGATAAGAGTACTTCTGACCTGTGGGGGTAACTCCATCAGCTTCCAATTCCTGCACTGATAAGGTCATTGAATTAAGTAACAGGATATCATTGATAATCCATTCATCTTCATCACTGTACATTTCATAGAGTTTCTTACCGTCTATCTTGTACTTGCCCACTTCGTTATAAGAGCCATCTTCTGTACTTGTGTATTCAAATGTACCATCATTCTTATAAGTTACATGGGTGGCAACAGCATTACCACTTGTCATCTTCCATTTGCCTATAATGAGGGAAGCATAATCATCCTGTCCTTTGATTGTACCATTATCAGTATCTACTTCAAATGTTACATTCTTCTTAGTCCCATCATAATGTGTAATATTGACATTGAACTTCCAAACTGGCGTAGATTTATCTTCTACACTGACCTCAATCTTGGCATCAGCAGGTTCATCGTTAAGCTGTGGTACTTGGATATGCCATAAATCCTCTCCCAATTTAAAACTTCTTTTACCCACGAAGAAGCCTTTATTATCTCTATGACTGTAGATTGCTTCTTCATAAGATAAAAGTTCAGAAGTATAGAGAGTTCCTACATTATTGGAAAATCCAAAACCTTTCTCTGCTACATAGATAGTATCTCCAGACAGCGAGTAGCAACATCTGTTGTTTATGATAGAGTTTTCGTACCATAAGCCTATGCCGAAACCACCCTCTTTAATTTGAACTTCTTTAGTTTGTGAACTCTGTTTGAAAAGTAAGGCATAGTAGCTATAGTCTTTTCCAAAGCTGTAACTTAATGATGCGACAAAGTCTTGATTGAATGGCATTACTTGTAACAGAGTTATCTGTTGAATCGTAACATCTTCATATTCTCCATAGCCTTTGTAAATTCTGCGATTCCTGTTAAATGGCAACTCGTCAGTCCAATTAATAATAGGTGATTTGTTCTCTACGTTGAATGATGCAAGCCATAGCTTATCATCCTTTAGTCCAGAGAAGTTTGCTTGACCTAAATTGATAATAGTATTATTTCCATGTTCAAACAGACTTAGCAATTCGATATTCTTATAGTCTGTAATTCCATATTCCAAGCACATTTGTTCTACATTGGTTAAAGGTGGATTTACCTCCAATTCATCGTCCCCACAGGAACTAACTCCCATGCTTAATGCAACCAATAGTGAGGTTGCCAATAATCTAATTGATTTCATTGTTATTATATTGATTTCATTGTTCTAATCATGCCTCTATCTATAGCGTCATAAATTCTGCGTGTTTCATATTTAGGGCAACAATTATATTCACCCCCTTCAGACAGGTATTCAATATATGCTATGCCCCAATATATTTGTAGATATTTATAAAACTCGAATGAGCATTCAACTTTAAGATTTCTAATTTCACTCTTAGTATCTCCTTTCTTAGTGGTTTGAACATATAATGTACCCTCTTCTGGAAGATATTCTATTTTATATCTACAATATTCTCCCACATGATTAGCTATAGGGACATAAGTTCTAGGTGGCTCATCAAAAGATTTAATGATTAAGCATCCATCTTCATCAATAACAGGTGGGTATGCTTTTTGAAATATGTTACATAAAGTCTTGAAGGAATCAGATAATAAGTAATCTACTTCATCTTGAGATATGCAAAAGTCTGTACATTGACTCATGCAGTTATATAAGAATCTAAGTTTATCCCATTCTTTTAGAATATATTTTTCTTCTCGTTCTTTCTTACTTATTCTGCCTTTAGTAGTGTATTCGATATATGGTAACTTAAAGGATTTCTCTAAGAATGATGAAGGCATATATAATCTACACCCTGTATCATAGCATAGAGGACTTTTGGCACTTAAACTATTAACTAATTCCATAATAATGATATTATGCCTACCTGTTCCCTATGGATAAGCTATTTAAAATAAAAAAGGTGTGGGAACTATATATGTTTTACCCTACTGACTGGCTTCTCGCATTGCCTTTGGAGTGGATAAAACAATAGCCCCACACCAGTTTGAGATATAGAAACCTTATAAAAGGTAGGTATATAACAAATGATGTGGGTGCTATTGCTACCATCTTCACTCCATTTCAAATTTTGCGAGAATTTGTCAGTAGAAGATAATTTCAATAACACCTTTCGTTAAATATGTCCTTCCAACTCCCTATCTCATTAGTTCATTGGAATTGGTGCAAAGATAACAAAAGGTTTTAAATCAATCAGCATGGAGTGAAGATTAATAGTAATTATTGTGTTACTAAACAGGGAATTAATAGGGTATTTAAGCAGAGTTGCATCTGAACTCTGTAAATCCATGTGGGTATCAAATTCACTTCTCCCCATATAAAGACTAAATTCTGAATATTCTAACCTGCCTTGAATTACTATCTTTAAGTCAGCATATTGTTGGATATTCAAGAAGTGCTACCTGTGGCTTAACTAATAAGAGTTGAAATCGTTCTAAACTCTGTAAATTAATGGAATTGACTTACTTCTATAAGGCTGAAATGCCAAACTACCAAGATTGGACTTTAGATGTATCTAAGCTCAATATTTCATGGATTGGGGACAGAACCATTCAGACCACCATATAAGGTGAATCTTAATAATCCTGTCCCAATCATCAGAAGCTCAAACAGTCATAAGTCTGCAATATTTCCTCCTGTCTTAACCCCAAGTATCTTTTAGTAATGGCAACAGAACTATGGTTGAATAGTTCCATCAGCTTTACTAAGGCAAGTTCAGCATTATCACTGTTCATGTTATAGACCTGCCTACCAAAAGTCTTTCTAAGCGAATGGCAGCTAAAGTTCTTAATCTTTAACCTGTACTTCTTCTTCACCTCTTTAAGAATGATATTAATTCTCTGAACTGTGAAGATAGTGCCTTTCTGACTTATAAGAATTGGTGCATTGATTCCAACAGGATTTATATGCTCGTAGCACTCTTTAATGTGCTGTTGTAATTGTGGGTTCAGTCTGATAGTTCTTACCTTACCTGTCTTCTTCTCAATTACTGTAAATTCGTCAGTTCCTAATATCTGCTTCCACCTTAAAGATAGAATATCAGATATTCTTAATCCTGTGAAGCATCCTAAAGCTATAAGAAGTGAGATTTTATAATTCTCGTCTTTGGCTAACTTCCTTATGAGGTTCATTGCATCAGACCATATAAGATAGTCTGCTGTTGTGCTTGAATATTTAAGTGACATAATGTTCTGTTTTATAAGTTAATGAATAGAAGTGAATATTAATTCTGAGTTGGATTTACTAACTCATTGATTACTAAAGGAACATTCACTAATAGTGAAAGTGAATATGATAAGGACACCCAACTTGGAAATTGAGTGCCCTTTACCTTATTATAATTCTCCTTCGTCAGCGAAGCTGTAATATCCTGCATCTGTTAATATGAGGTGGTCTATTACTGTAATTCTCATAAGTCTTGCAGCATCCTTGACCTGCTTAGTAATTTCCATATCCTGCCTACTTGGTTTCAGATTACCGCTTGGATGGTTATGTGCAAGAATGATAGCTACTGAATTGGTGAGCAATGCGGCTTGTAGAATTACTCTTACATCAACGGTTGTGTCTGTTATCCCACCCTCTGATATAAGAGTGTAACCTAAAACTTGGCTGGCTTGGTTTAGGAACAAGACTTTGAAATATTCCTTGTAACAGATAGTTCCCTCTTTATATGTTGGAAGCAAGTATTTATAAGCATCCTCTGAACTGACTACCTTATGTAGCTTCTTGAATTTGGGCTTGTAGGATAGTTCCACTTCACCCACAGTATAATCTATATTCATGATGTCAAGTATTAAAATGGTCTATCTCCATATTCATAAACGAGAATAGTTACAGACTCTGTCATAGAATGAGAACCCACAGCAAGTGTGGAAGTAGCTCTCATAAACTGCTGCATATTCTCCATGCTGTCTGCTGTTCCTATCCAAAAATGAATCAAACTTGTGCAGCCAATATTTAAGTGCTTGCAAGCGTTTGATGTATTGTAGATTGTTCTCACAGTAGCACAGTCTTTCTTGTAAAGAGGTGATATGATTGATGGCATTTTCAATTTTAGATTTATCCATGATTGTAATATTTGATGATTAAATAAAATAAAGAAAGGACAACTAACTGAATAGCTGCCCTTTCCTCTCTCAATCAACAATCCACTCAGCCCAAGAACCAAGCGTATTCACTATCTCCTAATTTGGCACGTTGGATGCCCTGTACGAACTCTGTGCAGTTAAGATTCCTTTCCAAGAAGTTATCAATGTAACTTGACTTTACAGAACCATTGAGCAGGTTTAAGAGCTGCCAGCCTGTAATGCTGTCCCCTGTACTCTTAAAGTTTGTATCAGAAACGAATGCCCTGCAAGCCGCATTAATCTGACTGTCCCCCAACAATAGACGAGGTAAGCGTTTCTGTTGGTTGGGTGTAAGAGCTTGATATAATCTCATTCTGCCTATTATCTGACAAAACTCGCTTGTGGAGATTGACATCTGCCCAAGTGTTCTTAACAGGTGCAGGTCTTTGGATGGGTTGTAAGCATGGAACAGATTCAA
>NZ_CBVI010000035.1 GCF_000513195.1 Bacteroides timonensis
ATCAATGCTGCTGCATATAATTCCTGTACGCTTAGGACTTCTATCTTATCCTGTAAGCCGTCAGTCGTTAGCATTAGATTGGAGCACACACGATTCCTAAAGCCTATAAAGATTTTAAACCTCTCAACAGATTTCTTACTGTACAGGTTAATCTCGTTATATGCTCTCACTCCACCTATGGATAATGCTAAGCGATTACCATATTCATCATGTACAATGGATGGGATTTCAAAGCAGAAGCACATTCTCTGATAGAACAAAGTTTTCTCTTCATCTGTCAGTTCAGATGCTTTCTTACCTAACGCACTTGGGATTCTGCCATTGATAGGGTGTGAGATTCTAATCTCTGGTGCATCAAACTGTTCTCCATGAAAGTAATCCTTAGCTGCATCAACTACTGCACCTATAAAGGATTGGTGGCTTATGGTTTCCTCCATTGATGCGAAACTTGGAATGATGCAGTCTTGTTGCAGGTGCTGCAAGGTTACTTCCTGCGTGTTGGCTTCAATGAAATGGTTTACTCTCTTGGGTGCTGCAACTTCTTCTACAATCTGTGCATCTTCTGCAAACTCACCCATGTTTAATGATTCTCTACGCTGTGCCATAGCTGGCATAATTACTAAATCTCTCATAATGAAATTGAATTAAATGGTTATTGATTGAATGGATTTAACAAGAACAAACCTAAAACACAAATGAATTTCTTCGCTTGCATCTTAGGCTGTCCTATGTTTTTCCCTAAAGATTCTTTCAAAGGGAATGAGGAGCATTAGTAAATTATTGGTAGGCTGTGGCAATAGTACATCGTGTCCCCTCTCAGATTAAAAAGAATGCTTATTTCTGTCAGCAGTCAGACTGCATTGTTAAAGCATTCTTTTTTATTTAAGAGCTATAAGGGGGTGTTTATGTGGGTAGGGGTGTCTCGCTTGTGGTTCTGTTAGATTAATTTTGGATATTATCATTAAAGAATGAATCGTACTTTTCATTACCCATATTGAGAATGAACAGATTGACTTGTGCCCTTGTTATCGCAGTATATATAAGCTCAACAGATTCAAAATCTTGTATAGAATCACTTTTATGTGGCTCAATGATTAAAAAGACTGTGTGTGATTCCCAGCCCTTAAAGCTGTGTATAGAAGATAGCTTTACAGTTCCTGTTTTTATTGAGAAGTGATTTCTTCTGTATCGTCTGATTGTATTTATCCTCTCTTCAAAGTTGTTTTTAGATTTGGTCTCTAATTCGCTTTTATCATATTCTTCTTTAGTTTCAAATGTAGTGGTTGTATTCTCTTTTAATTGAGTCCTTATAGAGTATTCTATTTCTCTTAAAATATCAGCAGTACCAGATAGAATAGTAATGTCTGCTGGGGTAAGGCAATATTTCTTACAAGTCCCTTTATAGATATTGAATATCCTTTCTGTGCTGGCTTTCGCTCCAATATTGGCATATTTAATATTCCTTTGTTCAAAATCAAGCATAGGGTTATCTAACACAACCATATTGTCAATGGTGTATTTATTCTCTAAGAAATGGTGCTGGAACTTCATCGCTAACTTCCCTATTTCACTTGTGAATCTTTTGGAAGCGTTGAGAGACTTGTTCCAGTTTCCTGCGATTGTTTTAATTATTGGTTCTTTGTTCTCATCTAACGGTCTTCTGTAAATATTTTGCTTCTCATCTCCAAACACAACAAATTCACTATCCTCGTATAAGAAATATTTTGTAATTATTTCCAGCCATTCAGTTTGGTAGTCTTGTACCTCATCTATGAATATAGCCTTGTACTTCTTAATGTGGTTCTTTACAGGCTCAAAGAAATTAATATCTGTATAAGATTTTAATCCTTTTATGGGTAGGTTATAGTTGTTTGCTTCTGATTTAATAAACTGATGATAGTTGGTGATATAGAATTTCTCCCAAGGATAACTCTCTCTTACGTCATTGATTTTGTCGCGAATGTAATTCTTAAGGGATAGATTAAATGTTAGAATTAATATTTCACTATTAGTTCTTAGATATGCATTGACAGCTCTCTTTGCAAGGACAAGAGTTTTACCACTTCCTGCAATCCCTTTTATTTTACGTCTGGGTCTGCTTTCACTTCTAATAAGTTCTGCTTGTGCTTTAGTGTACTTAATATCAATCCCTTCTTCTAATTGATGAAAAGGTGGCTTGAGGTAGCGTTTGAAATTATTGTAAATATCTTCATCAAATAAGAAAGAAGGTTGTTCTATTCTTATCTTGCTGAAATATTCTTCTAAGTTTTGCAGTGTAAGAGAATCATATCCCCAATATTGTATATATTTTATGTCTTTTAAAAATTTGGTCTTATTATCTTCCTTGGATATATTCTCATGTATAAACTTCTCAATATTATCTTGGGACATCTTATGGAAGTAAACAAGTGTATATATAATATTTGAATAGTACCACTTATTCATTTTCTTCTCTAAGAAAGTACTTATGTGTAATGAGACAAGATTCTCTTTATAGTAATTTATTTGAGAGAAAGGTGATTGAACCTTTGTTGAAGTTGAATTATTCCACCAATCCAAATCATCATTAATTGCATAGTCAGTTAAATCCCAATCATTTACAGATATGATTATAGCTCCACATCCCTTTTTAAGAATAACAATATTGGGTCTGTCACCATTTATGAAAGGATGGTAATATATCTCAAACTCCATATTTAGATTCTTTTGTAAAAAGTCTAATAGGATTAGTTCTCCTTCTGTTGCTGGTTGGCGGAGATGCTGGATTGTATAGAAGTCAGGATAAATTTGTGCCATTGAATTGATGTATAAGGTTATATTGCAAATATATAACTAATATGCCTTTAAAAGAAAGAACTCTAAATCTTTTTAGTAGTCTGGAGCTTTTATTGCCATATCTTTATAAGGTTAAATCTGGCAGTTCTTCCTTGTCTTTTACCTCCTGCTTTCTGCCTACCAACCCACTTGATAATGATTTCATAAGAGCGTGCATATCCTTTACTTCCTCAAAATTATTCTCCTTGTACTTCTTGTAAATCATGCACTCCCTTGAAATGGGGTTTCCTCTGCTCTCATTAAATGCTATCATGTGTTCAAAGTCTGCTTTCACTTCCTCCACATATTTATCTTTGGGTAGGTCTATAAGCAAACCTTTAGCCTTTAAAATGATTGAATCTCCAACTTCATCCAATAAGTCCATCTCCCTTAGTTGGTCTATGTAGCTGGAGATAGTGCCATGTCCCATGTGGATTAGTTCTTTCAGTATTCTTACAGATAAGGTAATAGTATGACTGTATGGCTCTGCTGCACTGAACAGTTTAAGTATAAATCCTCTGAGCTTTAAATCCAGAGTATTGTTGTATGAATCGTAAAACTCCCTGTTGATTCTTCTGTAATGTCCAAAGCTGACAGGAAAGAATATATAATCAGTCCAAGTCCTATCTTTCTTACCACTGTCCTTATCCTGTATGCTGACTTCTCCTGTGGCTCTTAACTTGTCATTGAATGATTTGGAACTCTTACCACCTTTATAGTTGGCAGGTTTATCACCAACGAATGATGCAAGTTGGTCTATTGTAGTGTCAGTGGTCAATGTATATTTGTCTGCTGTCAATAGTAACACATATGTCCTGTAAACATCAGCACAACCTAACTTCTGAATCAGATTGTTGCTCATTACTGTATATTCCTTGAATGGTAATTTCTCGTAACTCATAAGGCAATCGCTCAATATGTTTAATTAAAATGATTTGGTTGGTCTTTAATAAGAATCTCACTTTAGAGGAACTTAACCTGTTGGATTTTCTAAGTTCGCTCAGCTTGTTATAGAAATGATTGTTATAAATCCACATATCATTGATTTTAGTCACTCCCAGCTTACAGATTACCTGTGCGGTGTCCGTAAGGACATTGCATGGGTCTTATTGGAATGTAGCGTAGGAGTGTAGAGAGGGGGTGTTTAGACACGCAGTAAAAAGTGAATAAGCACACCCCAAAGATTTAACAATATGAATCTCTCTGCTTCAATTTTTATCTTGTCAATAAGCCAATTTTTGCAATGAGATATAATAGGTAGTAACCTTTCCATTCTTCTTTCTCCTTGTCTTTAGATAGTTATTAAAATTAGCCCATAATCCAATATGAACCTTATTATCTTTTATTCCCTGTTTAAGAGCCTTAGCCCTTATCTGCTCATAGGTAAATTCTTCCATTTTGATATTCTGAATAGTTTGTAGTCCGTCAATCTGTGTGGTGGGATTATCTGTCTGTGCTACTGTAAAAGTAGTAATTCCACAAGTGGGGAACTAATGATAAGACCACAATTCAGAAGTATTAAGTAGGCAGGGAAACCTCTCACATTTCCCTGCTCCTTGTCAATCCTCCTTGTTATGTTCAAAACATAGGACTAAGTGTATAATTCCATTCTCATTCTTGAAAGCTATTCTTGGATTATTAACTTCCTTATATGTAATGGAAGTTATAATAATGGGGAACAGTTCATTTTCATTATAAAGTTTGAGGCTATTTGCAATATATTCATTAGAACTATATTCTGGGAGAATGAAACTGAACAGGTAGAGCTTGACATCATTGTATTGCTGCATTTTAGCTCTTAGTATTTCTTGCTTAGCAATTATTGCTTCGTAGATAGTGCTTAAATATAAACTGGATTGTATGATATATGGGTTCATTGTTTTATTATTTAGTTGGTTAAGAATTAAGCCCACCTGTCACATGGGCTTTATTGTTAGTTGGTTATGCAGTTTCTACAGACTTGTTGTTACTCTCATTCATATATTGGAACCATTTTTCAAAATTCTTGTAATATTGTTTGGCTTCTGCACTACCGTCTGGCTTCTGACTACCAAACCACACATCTTTGCTAATCATGGCGATTAACTGCTGGAGTTGGCTAATCTCTGGTTTGTATTCATTGTAGAACAGCTTAAATCCTTTTGCTAATCTTCCATTATCATATGTAGATTCAGAGATTTTACTGCTTTTAAAAGCCTTTAGAACTTTATCGCCTAACTCTTGGGTGGTTGCATTTAACTTTAAAGATTTGGGTAGTCTGTTTATGCCCAATTTAAGGTCTTTGGCAACATTAGCTTTAACCTCTGGTTGCCCTAATGTATAAAAGCTATAGATTACGTCAGACTTCAATCCTGTTTCTTGAATTTGTGCTTCAATATAATCAATTCTCTCGTCTCCTGTTTGGAACTTTGATTTGCTAAAGTCTTTGTAATTCCAAGGTCTGCCGTTATTGATAGAGGCTGTAAATAATGCCAAACTCATATTCTCTGGTTTCTTAATGGTTTCAGTCATTTCTTCTTCATTAAAATCAATATAGCCTTCCACCTCCAGTATGAACATGGCTATCATCCTGTGTTGTCCATCCACAGGAGCTTTAGCTGCTGCTCTTTCAGTGGCATCTGTAACCTCTTCTGTATTCAGCATCCAGTTGTCTATTGAAAGAGGTTTGGCATTGGACTTGGGAACAATGGAAACCTTTAATAATTTCTCTCCTGTTAAATCCTCGCTGCCAACTAACTTAATCTTACCCATTGCAGCATTAAAGCCATATTTCTCAATCATTGAATAGCACTTCTTTACATTCTCTGCTACGATTTCACGATTGCTGCCATAAAAATAAATAGTCATCATATCTTCTTTGCAGTTTTTAGACTGGTGCGCTCCAGCTTTTGTTAATTTTTGATATTGCAAAGCTACTGGCTTCTGGGCTGATTAAAAGAGAGAAATTAATGAGTGGTTTTACTTCCCCTCTTAATTGCTTGCTCGTCCGCTATCGTTTTGACGGTACAAAGATGGGATATAATGGTAGGATTAAAAGAGAGAAAAAAAGTCCTGCTTTTATGTACCCTCTTAATGGTATGGAGCAGGACTTGATTGGTTATCAGTGCGTTATTAGAAGTATATGCTATTCACAGTATCAATTCTCTTGTCTTTATATTGCTTGATGTAGCCTTTTAGGACATCTTCATCATCTGAGAATTTACTATGTTTAGATAGCTTGGTGAAGTAGATAAGCCTTGATATGAGCAATGTCTTACTGAGTGATATGGTGCTTCCTTTCTTTTGTCTGACATTAAACTGCTTATTGTATGGGGATAAATTGAAGAAGTCATTGAACATCTTATAGAACAGCCATATCTGAACGGATTCCTTTTCTTCTGCATGGGTGCTTATGCTGACTTGTTGGCTCTGCATCCAAGGATGTTCCTCTATCTCCTTTAGGTTATTGATGATGGTAGTAGCCAAGTAGCCTATGGCATTGGCATTGTCAATTACTATCTGATGCTTGCCTTCAACCTTTACAGAGACTGTGATAGGCTTCTTAAAACTTACTCCAAATTGGTTAATCTTCTTATGGTTGTCAGCTATGGCTTTGGCAAATTTGGTAAGCTGTTCTATTCCAATGCCTGTTGCTTTCATTCCATCCAAGCACGTTCCACAAGTATAGTCAAAGATGAACAGAAGCAGAAACCAAAACTTATCTATATCAACACCCAAGCCTTTCAGCGTATTTTGTATGTCCTCATTGGCTATATAATCTTCGTATGTGAAGTTACCATATAGTTTATTCTGATTGTATCTTCTTATAAATAAGGGCAAGGCGGTTGTACCATAAATATATTGTTCTCCTGTTTCATGGTCTATGTCATAATCTGGTACATAAAGTACTGCTACCTCCTCCATGTATTCAAGTAACTCTATGCCTTTAGGGAAATAAGTTTCTTCAAGTCTTTCAATTGGTCTCATATCTTTGCTTATATGGTTGGAAGCAAAGATAATTAAAAATGATGAAGTTATTCCTTTTTTAATGGTCTGAGCCTACCATCCAACCCTGCTTTATGTAGTTCTTTTAAATATCTTTCTCTATAACTAAGGTCAAGATGCAAGGCTCTTTCTTTTGCAAGGTCTGATTTAAGATATTCTTGTAAAGTCATAGTCTTTGTTTTCCTAATCATTTCTATGCTAAAGTTCTTCATATCACTGGACTTTAAAGTATCATAGTTAGCTGTTATAATTCCTTTTTCATCAATCGTCCAGTTGTCTAATAGGAGAGAAGCCATTGCAATGCTTCTGACTTTCGTAATAGCTATATAGAATTTAATTCCATTAAGGAACTGTACAATATAATATCCCTGCATGGTAGTGACAGGAATATAATTCACTCTCTCCAAATATTTATGATATAGTTCTCCTTGTTCTTCGATGCTGAGGTTTTGAAGCTTCTCTTTACCATTATTATCTTTAATCCTTTCGATGTCTGCTATCTTTTTACTCTGTGATTTTTTATATCTTATAATTTCTTTATCAATAGATTTTATCTTCTCATCTAACTGGTTCTGTTTCTCTTGGATAATGTTTAAAAGGGTAGGATTGGTGGTGAGTAGAAACTTGTTGTCATTTTCTTGGCTTTCATTAGATAAGTTCTCTTTATCAAGATATAGGGTAGATAAACGTTTCTCAATTCCAGCTATTTCCTCTTGTAGCTCTGTAACTCTATTGTCTGTTTGGTTCCTAAAGAAGTTGATATATTCTGCTGTGTGCATAGATTTGAAAAGACTATATAATATTTCATTCGTAAGGTCGTAAGAAACTTCATCAATATTATATTTACAGAAGTCTGGATGAGATTTCCTATCAACACAGCTACATCTATATGTTAGTTTTGAAATTCCTGCTGCTGGCTTTTTGTCTTTTACAGTCATGGCTCTCCCACATCTACATCTGATGATTCCTTTTAATGGATTATGATTGACTTTTCCAGTTGGAGTATTTTTATAGTTGTTTTTAATCAGCTCTTGTGCTTTCATAAAATCCTCTTCACTGATAATAGGTTTTATTCTAACCTCGATGGTATAAGGTTCTTCTCTACCTAATCTCTGTGTTCTTCTTCTGATTCCTCTATAAATATCACTATGGATATAGTTGCTTAGAATGGCAACAGTGCTGTAATATCCTCTAAAAGTAATATTCCTTTCATTGAAATATCTGGCTACTGCTCCCAGTGTCTTACCAGAGTTTACTAAAGCGAAGAGTCTTTTTATATTCTCTACTTCTTCTGGTACTTCTTCTAAAATATATTTAGGACGTTTCCCATTGGGGTTAGGAACTGCTTTATATCCATAAGGTATTTTTTGGTCTACAACTGCATAAGGATAAGCTTGGAAGAGAGCTTGCTTCCCATCTTGGTTCTTCTTTTTAATATCCAATCTTTCTTGTGCTGCTGCCCATGCTTTGATAGTGAGGATAAGTATTTCTGTAATGTCTAAAAGTTTATTAGCTTCATAAATTTTACTGGGACTATCTAAGAGTATTACAGATAATCCTTTATTAATAATCTGTTGAATGTTGTAAACTGTCTCTGTTACATCTTCTTGCCTGCTCAAACGTGATAACTCAGAAATTACTATCATGTCTGCATCTTTGTAGGTTTTACTTTGTAATTCGATATAACCTTTTCTGTCTGCAACCACACCAGATATTCCAAAGTCCTCAATAATTTCAATTAACTCATAATTGTTGTTCTCACAGAACTCCTTAATCTTTAGCTTTTGTCGAGATAAGTCTTGTTTTGTAGTAGAAACTCGTGCGTATCCTATAATTTTTATCATAATGTAATGTATTGATTATGAAGCAAATATAGGTATAAAATTTCACTTGGGCAAGTCTATTTAGTTAAGTGAGTATTTCTGTCTGGTTCCGGCCAACCGTATTGGGTTTATAGGTAATGGCGGTCCTTTTTCATTGATACAGTTGAAGATAATTCAGGAGGTGATTACTCTTATTGTTTTCATTGTATTTACTACTGTCCTTTTTAAAGGTGAAAGCCTGCACTGGAATCATTTTGCGGCATTCATTTGCCTGGTATTGGCAGTGTATTTTGTATTCTATAAATGATAATTTATCGGCTTCGCCGCTAAATTAAGTTACGAGCTACGAGCTACCAGTAACGAGTTGCTGCGCTGTACTCGTGGGCGAATAATAATTTGCCCGGCTATCACGCCGAAAGGCACTTGTCACTTGTAGTTTGTAGCTCGTTACTTATCGCGCAAAGCGCGATAAATTATCATTTCTTTGTTATAAACCGTTCCATCCCTTTCGTATAGTACGTTTGAAGTTCTCCATTCTCATCCGTATAAATGAAGCACGCATCAATATCCGGATGAGCATTGGCAAAACGTTCCGCTTCTTCCAATCCCATCACCATGAATGCGGTGGCATAAGCATCAGCACTCATACAGTCTTTGGCTACTACAGTGGCAGATAAGATATTGTGTTGTACGGGATATCCTGTTCTTGGGTCTATAGTATGTGCATATTTCTTTCCGTCTCTATAATAGAAGTTGCGATAATTGCCTGAGGTTGCAATGCCCACATCCGTTACATTCAGTACTGTTTGTAGCTCCTGATTAATGGACAGTGAATCATCAACCGGCTTATTGATTCCAATACGCCATAGGTCTTTCTTGGGATTTTCTCCCCGTGCTACGATCTCTCCGCCTATATCTACCATGAAATTCTTGATGCCTTTCTTCGCAAGAAACTGTGCTATTACATCCACTGCATATCCCTTGGCTACTGCACTACATGAGAGCATCATGCGCTCATCCTGTTTCACCACTCTGCCTTCTTCTGACAGAACCACTTTCGTATATCCTGTAATTTCCAGCAGGCTGTCTACCATAGCGGAGTCAGGAAATGCGCCTTTCTTGAAACCAAACCCCCAGGCATTGGCCAGTGGAGCAACCGTAATATCGAATGCACCATTCGTTTCTTTGGATATTTCCATACTACGACGGAATACATTTGTAAAGAAGGTATCCGGTACAATATCTTCATTACGGTTGATTCGTGTAATTGTGGCCGTATCATTGAAGGGAGATAGCGAACCGTCAAATCTTTTCAATTCTTCATCGATTTCAGCTTTCAGATCACCGTCATATTGATAAGTTATATTATAAACTGTGCCGAATATCAGTCCGTTGACTGTATAATAAGGTTGCGTACGGTTATGACGTGCAAGTATCCAGATTGTTCCCAATACAAGCAGGGCAATCCATAAGAAATTTCTCTGTACTTTCTTTTCCATAAGCGAATTTTAACTGAAGAACAAGTGTTCTATTAATATTTTTGTTCCAATGATAATCAGGATAATACCTCCCCAGAGTTCTGCCCGCAACTTTCGTGCAATGCCGCAACCAAAACGGATACCGAACAGTAATCCTATGAGGGACATAACGAAAGATACGAAACCGATAACAGAAATAGGTGCCAGTATTTCCGAGAAATCCCGCATCCCCAGAAATGCAAATGAGACACCAATGGCCAGTGCATCTATGCTAGTTGCGATGGCTAATGCGAGCACTACTTTCATACTTTTCGGGTCATACTCTTTTTTGCAATCCTCGTCTTTGAAAGACTCTCTGACCATGCGTCCGCCCAGGAAAGCAAGGATGATGAACGCAATCCAATGATCCAGACTTTCTATTAGGTGGCTGAACGTGCTGGCACCTATCCACCCGAGGAATGGCATGATAGCTTGGAATAATCCAAAGAAAAAAGCCATGGTCAGCATGGGCCGCCATAGCGTACGTTTCAGAAGAATACCACTGGCTATGGAAATAGCGAAACAATCCATCGCAAGTCCCACGGCAAGAAGCCAAATCTCTAATCCGTTCATAGTTTAATAGGGTAGTTTATATGTGATTGTATAGGTTACGCCCATGGTGTTAGAGCCATATTTGCCGAATCCGGGTACATACCACGGATCACCGTATTCTCCGGTTGATGAACTTGTACGGAATTTGAAGCGCAATCCCCAGCCCATGTAGAACTGTTTCCAGATATGTGCGCGTATGCCAACGCAGAATTCAAACCATTGCATTGAACCTTTCATTCCTTTATGGTTGAATGGTACGCTTCCTCCCCAGATACCATCCATTTGATTGGGGTTTCCGATACTTCCGTCAAAAATGGGGTCGGTCACAGGGAGAGCTGTTATATCATATTTGAAGCTACTCATTGCATAGCGTAAGCCAACAAACAGGAAATTATCGAACTTCTTCTTATAAAGAGCGTTATAGTTCATACCGATACGGAAATAAGGTGCATTACTTTTGTAATTCGTTCCGTTATCATTCCATGCGTCGGTGCTGCCATATCCAAGTTCCACAATTGGGAAAAAACGGTTTTTAAGGTTGACGTCAACAGCTACTTCCGAGCTTAAGAAATCACCTCCCAGAACTTTGCTTCCGATTCCCCACAGGTCCACACTGACAGTCACGCCATTGTATAGCGGGAAGACGTTCTCATCCGCTTCTTTCTTTTCCTCCTTCTTGGGCGGATTGGAAGCGGGAGGCCGGTTGCTGTTCTGTGCCTGTACCGGGAGTCCTGTCAGCAAGAAAAATGCCAGACTAAGGCTGAGGATAAAAGAGCTTAAGATTTTCCGTTCCATAAATGCTTACTTCGTTTGCTTGAATATATATGGAGTCAAGTAGATAGCGACTGTATGCTCTGCCTGTGATACTTTGTTTCATCTGATAGCCGCAATCCATTGACAGGAAATAAGGCGTATTCTTTTGGTATATAATAATCGTATCCTTTTTGATCTTGGGGTCTTTGCTATAGTGAAATATCAGTACGGTAGAATCTGCCGTATAGCGCAGAGGCAATGATAGCGAATGTACTCTTTTCTGATTGTTAAGAATGACGGAGTCCGTATCGAAAGCTGTAATAGTCAGTGAGTCGAGTGTATCGTTGAGCACTCTTTTACTTTCCCTGTCCACTGTATAGAGATAGCATTCCATCATCGGACGTGCGTTCATGGAGCAATCTTCTTCTTCCGAACAAGAAGAAACGATACTGATGATGGGATAACCAATCAGACAAAGCAATATCAGTTTAACTAATTTTTTCATAGTCTATATTGTTTTTTCTATTTGATATTTATTTCGTTCAGGAGCATTACGAGAAATCAGTTCGCCAAGGAAGCCTGCAAGGAACAGTTGAGTTCCGATGATCATGGCGGTCAGTGACAAGTAGAAGTAGGGAGAGTCTGTAACCAGGCGGTAAGGCATTCCGTTATACATATTATATAGTTTCGTGATTCCTACAATAATCACCGAAATAAAACCGAAGATGAACATCAGTGAACCGAGCAACCCGAAAAAATGCATGGGTTTTACTCCGAAGGCTGACAAGAACCAGAGTGAAATCAAATCCAGATATCCATTGAAGAAACGGTTTAAACCGCCGAACTTTGTCTTTCCGAATTTACGTGCCTGGTGCTGAACTACTTTTTCTCCGATTTTTTTGAAACCGGCATTTTTGGCGAGGTAGGGGATATAGCGGTGCATTTCACCGTACACTTCGATGTTCTTCACCACATCCTGTTTGTAGGCTTTCAATCCACAGTTAAAGTCGTGCAGGTTCTTGATGCCCGACACTTTACGAGCTGTTGCATTGAATATTTTTGTAGGAATGGTTTTTGAAAGTGGGTCGTAGCGTTTCTTTTTCCATCCGGATACCAGATCATAGCCGTCTTCCGTAATCATGCGGTACAGTTCGGGTATTTCGTCCGGGCTATCCTGCAAATCTGCATCCATGGTGATGACTACATCTCCCTGTGCCTTCTCAAAGCCACAGTACAATGCCGGCGATTTGCCATAGTTACGGCGGAACTTGATGCCATGTACGATATCCGATTTTCGGCTCAGTTCTTCGATAATTTGCCAGGAACGGTCGGTACTTCCGTCATTTACGAAAATTACTTCGTATGAAAAACCATTGGCTTTCATTACCCGTTCAATCCATGCGTACAGTTCCGGAAGTGATTCTTCTTCATTATATAAAGGAACGACAACTGAAATATCCATCTTGTGATTTATGATTTAGAATTATGAATTAGGGTTGAAATCACATCTGCTTTTTTACTTTATCACTCATTTTAATTATCCATCTTTATCTTCCGCCTATATGCTCTGCCGGTGGGCGCTTCATGACAAACAAGGCGGTGGGGATAGCAAGTAATGATCCGTAGAATACATTCTGAGACATCAGTTGCATGGTGATATCTGTTGGAGATAGCGAGCGCATCGCACTTATAATTTCTTTAAACTGCTCTACATAGGCATCCATCCCTGGTATGGTATGGCTGGTCAGGCTGTTCAGTAAGCTTTCGTATGTGTTTAACACAAACCCTTGATCAATAAAACGGAAATATACATAATGAGCTACCGCCGTAAGCAATGCGGCAAACATATACATAAATACAGTGAAAATCCATGCATGAAGAAAACTGATGGCACCACCACAAACTTGGTTACGGTACATTCGTACATAATAATACGCCATAAAAGGCACGCATAGAGTTAGTCCTGCAAAGAGGAAAAATAGGAACGGTGTAGTTAACCCTAAAGGAAATAAAATGAACTTCAAAATCCAAAATCCTCCCAGGTAAGTGCCGAATAACATGGCATATCGTTGTAAGTAACCTTTGTTCTCTGTCATCTTTCATTAGGAATAATGGCGCAAAGGTATAAATAATATTGTTTGTAACCCCCGTATTCTTGTTAAAGTTGAAAAAAGTTTGGGCAAAGTATTGCAGGTTTAATAAAAATGCATACCTTTGCACCCGCAAACAAAAATACGGGTAAGTCCTATACGGCCAGCTCCCTTCGAATCCTCCAGGGCTTGATCGCAGCAAAGGTAGTTGGTTGTAGCGGCGCGATATAGTAAGCTTACCCACCCGCCTCTTTAGCTCAGCTGGCCAGAGCACGTGATTTGTAATCTCGGGGTCGTTGGTTCGAATCCGACAAGAGGCTCAAAGAATAAGGAGATATGTTCTAACAAGAATGTATCTCTTTTTTATTTGTTTTTTACGAAAAAAGTAATAGCTTTGTTCTGTAAAACCTAATATTATGATACGAAAACAACCTTATACCTTCTATGTACTCTTCGTTTTTCTCTTTCTGATCCCTTTTGGTAAAGCGTTTGCCGGGTGGAATAACTTCATTGTAAACTTTGATAAAAGCCTTTATGGGAAAGGTCCCCAGACTTGGCAAATAGCTCCTTATGATGACCATTGGGTGTATTTTGCCAATAAAAACGGCATGGTGCAATTTGATGGTAATGTGTGGAAAGTATTTCCGTTAAATAACTTCTCGGATGTGCGTTCCGTATTGGCATCCACTATTCAGAAAAGAATCTATGCCGGTGGTATTAATGAATTTGGCTATTACGAACCGGCAGAAGACGGCGAATTGATTTACCACTGCATGTCTGATACGCTTGACAACTCTGTTCGTATGCTTGGTAATGTGTGGGGAATCCATGAGGCGGATAATATTCTTTATATACAAGGTGACGACCGTGTGGTGAAAAATCTGAATGGAAAATATACAGCCATTGAAATGAATGCCAAGATTGACTGTTCCAATATGGTGAACGGCATCCTATATATAGGCACCGACCGTGGTGTGTGGGTACTGGTCGGAAATACTTTCTTTCCATTGCAGGGTGCAGATTCCCTGGCTTCCAATCGTATCCGTGGAATCATTCCACATAAGGGTGGGGGAATCATCATCGTGACGGCGTATGACGGTTTGTTTTATTATAATGGTCGTACCATTGCTCCTTTTATTACCGGTGCAGAGGACTTTATGCGTGAGAACGAAGTTTTTTGTGTGGCTGCTCAAGATGATAAGATAGCTTTGGGAACTATTCATAAAGGCTTATTACTGATAGATTGCGCTAACATGGATGTGAAATACTTCAACGAGAATAACGGGCTGCGTAATAATACGGTGCTTTCCGTTGCCTTCGACAGTCAGGGAAACTTGTGGGCTGGATTGGATAGTGGTATCGACCATGTTTGTCTGAGCTCTCCTTTTACCAATTTGTATTCATATCCTTATTCTTACGGTACGGGCTATGCGGCTGCTGTTGAGAATGGCTATCTGTATCTGGGTACCAATCGGGGACTTTATTATACTTCTTATCCGGTGAAGCTGAACGGTAGTTTACCGGATATTCATCCCGTTCCTCAATCCAGTGGTCAGGTGTGGAACCTTTGTAAAATTGGTGATGATCTGTTTTGTCTTCATGATCGGGGTATCTTCCAGATTAAAGGTACAAGTATACATAGAATCACGGATATTACGGGTGCCTGGTGTTGTCAAGAGGTTATGGGGCGCCCCGATCGTATGTTTGTAGGGGTGTATAATGGCATTTATCTTTTGGAGAAGAAAGCGGGAGAGTGGCATATGCTTTGTAAAATCGAAGGATTTGTTGATTCAAGCCGTTTGTTTGAGCAGGAGTCTGCTAGGATTCTATGGGTTCATAATTCCGGCATTATCACTCGTGTGGAGTTGAGTGAGGATTTAACCCGTCAGATCAGTGTAAAATCCTATGGTGTGGCAGAAGGCTTTCCGGTTGAGCGTGATATTTATGTAGCTAAAATAGAAGGCCGTGTTTATTTTGCTACTTCCCACGGCATCTATAAATATAATATTCACAAAGATATGATGGAGCCTTGCAACGAAATGAATAATTTGTTGAATGGCACTGCTCCCTATACGCGTCTATTGGAATATCATGACCGGCTCATCAGTCTGAGCCCTTATGAAATCTGTATAGCTAACCTGGGGACTTATAAGAGGGGAGCCAATACCAGTATCAATTCCATTCCCCAGTCTTTGCTTGAGTTGGTGCCGACGTATGCAATTGTTCCTTTATCGGATTCGCTTATGGTGATTCCGAATGAAGAGGGATTTGCCCTGTTCACGATTCCGGCGGTGAAGCACCGGCAAGATCTTGCCCATTCCGTATATATCCGGAATATGTATATTACCTATCCTAAAGATTCTTTGATATATACAGCTAATTTTCTTGGAAAGAAGCCATCCCTCGCCATTAACTATACATCCAATTCGGTTAGGTTCGATTATAGTCTTTCTTTCTTGGCTTTTGGAGGAGATGATATTCGTTTTCAGTATCGTTTGAATGAAGGAGCATGGTCGGACTATACCACTGTGCATACCAAGGAATATAGTAATCTGTCCGAAGGTGATTATACTTTTGAAGTAAAAGCCATTTATCCGGACGGTACTACTTCATTGGATGAACTTTCTTTCCGTATTTTTCCGCCTTGGTATCGCAGTGTGCCCGCCTACGTCTTCTATTTCGTCCTTATGTTGTTGGGGGTCTGGTATATTTACCGCTGGGATGATGTACGTGTGAAACGGAAGAAGCAACAGGCAGTTGTGGAGAAAGATAAAGAATTGCATGAAATGGAGAAGGAGTTTGAGGCTGAAAAATCCCGGCGAGAGAAACAGATAATGCAATTGGAGAAAGAAAAGCTGGAGTACGACTTGCAGCATAAAAGCCAGGAGATGGCTAACCTGATGATAAACTTTGTCCGTAAAAACGAGATGTTGACGGAGATCAAATCGGAAATTTTCAAAGTGGCTTCCTCTCTGAAAGGGGAGGGCGCCCGTGAAGGCAAGCAACTCCTTTTGATTATAAATGGTAAAATTGACTCTAACATCCAAAGTGATGAAGTTCTGAAACGCATTGAAGATCAGTTTGATTTGATTCATAACAACTTTATGAAACGCCTTCATGCCCGTCATCCCGATCTCTCAGATAATGAGCGTATGATGTGTGCCTATCTGAAAATGAATCTTTCCACTAAAGAGATTGCTCCTTTGCTGAATATCTCTGTTCGTGGTGTTGAAACTATCCGCTACCGGTTGCGCAAAAAGTTTGGTTTGGAACGTGAGGATAGTTTGACGGATTATTTAAGTAACAAACTGTAGGGTAATCTTCTGCTTCAAGCTTTTTCCTTAAGTTTGAACTTACGGGAGAGGGTGTACTTTGGGGTATTATATGAGTAGGAAAAAGTTTCCTATGGAGGAACCATTAGTTTCAAGGCATGAAACAAACAGTTTCTCGGTGT
>NZ_CBVI010000036.1 GCF_000513195.1 Bacteroides timonensis
TGGTTTCAAGCGATGAAACTGTTTGTTTCACACCGTGAAACTAATTACCACCTATGGAGGGCTGTACTATCCCTCACTCAGTTGCTATTTTTATGCTTTTAATTCGTACTCTTTCACTGCCTTTTCTAGTCTTTCCAAAGGCAATTCTCCTGATTGTCTCCAAAGCTGTTCACCTTTCCTCATTAATATAAATGTGGGATACATTTCAATGGTGTAGAAATCAGCAAGGGCACTTTCCTGGTCGATATCCACTTGCACTACTTCGAGGGTTCCTTCCATTGCCTTTTTAAATTCTTCAACAATAGGCTGCATGCGTTTGCAATGCGGGCACCAGCTTGCGTAAAATTCTGCCATAACCCAGTCGCCATTGGCTAACTTTTCCCTGTTCCGTTCTTCACGGGCTTCTTTTTTCTCTTCCATAATGGTATGTTTTAAAATGATTGATTATACTTTGAACAATACCGGAAGAAAAAAAGTTTCTATCATTACAATTATTAATGCTATAAAAATTGCTACTTTTGTAAGCAAAAACACGAAAGGACAAATAATATGTCACACTTGGCTACTTTAATAAACGATTTGGCGTTGATACTGATTTGTGCAGGAATCATGACGCTATTGTTCAAGAAACTGAAACAGCCGTTGGTGCTGGGGTATGTAGTGGCAGGCTTTCTGGCCAGTCCGCATATGCCATATACCCCCTCGGTGATGGATACGACTAATATACAGACTTGGGCGGATATCGGTGTAATATTTCTTCTGTTCGCACTGGGACTGGAATTTAGTTTCAAGAAAATTGTAAAAGTTGGTGGAGCGGCTATCATTGCTGCCTGTACCATCATATTCTGTATGATTCTTTTAGGAATAACCGTCGGTACAGGTTTTGGCTGGCAGCGTATGGACAGTATTTTCCTGGGAGGTATGATTGCCATGTCTTCCACTACCATTATTTATAAAGCATTCGATGATTTGGGAATGCGTAAGAAGCAATTCACCGGATTGGTGCTTAGCGTGCTGATATTGGAAGATATTCTTGCTATTGTCTTGATGGTGATGCTGTCTACCATGGCGGTAAGGCATAATTTTGAAGGTTCGGAAATGCTGGAAAGTATCGGAAAACTGCTCTTCTTTCTGATACTTTGGTTTGTGGTCGGTATCTACCTGATACCCGAATTGCTGAAGCGATGTCGCAAGTTGATGAGTGAAGAAACACTGCTTATTGTCTCCCTTGGACTTTGTTTCGGTATGGTGGTTATGGCTGCTCATACGGGTTTCTCTGCAGCATTCGGAGCTTTTATAATGGGTTCCATTCTTGCTGAAACGGTTGAGGCTGAGAGTATAGAACGGTTAGTGAAACCAGTGAAAGATCTTTTTGGTGCCGTATTCTTCGTGTCGGTAGGTATGATGGTGGATCCTGCAATGATTGTGGAATATGCACTTCCTATCATTGTAATAACACTGGCTGTTATTCTGGGACAGTCCTTGTTCGGTACGTTGGGTGTGCTGTTGGCTGGGCAGCCTTTGAAGACGGCTATGCAATGCGGTTTCAGTTTAACTCAGATTGGTGAGTTTGCTTTTATTATCGCATCGTTGGGGGTGTCGCTCCATGTGACGAGTGATTTTCTGTATCCTATTGTGGTGGCAGTTTCGGTTATTACCACCTTTCTTACTCCCTATATGATTCGCTTTGCCGAGCCGGCTTCAAATTTCGTTGATACTCATTTGCCGGCAAAGTGGAAAAACTTTCTGTTGCATTACTCATCCGGTTCACAGACTATGAATCATGAGAGCCTGTGGAAGAAGTTTATTTTGGCTTTGACGCGAATCACTATTGTCTATTCCATAGTGAGCATTGCGGTTGTTGCGTTAGCTTTCCGCTTTCTTGTTCCGTTGCTTTTGGAGCATATACCCGGAATCTGGGGGAAGCTGCTTGCTGCTTTCCTGACTATTCTGTTTATTGCTCCATTCTTGCGGGCTATTATGATAAAAAAGAATCATTCGGCTGAATTTGTAACTTTATGGAAGGATAGTCGGGGAAATCGTGCACCGTTGGTAGCTACAATCGTTATACGTATTCTGATAGCCGTATCTTTTGTGATGTTTGTGATAGCAGGCTTGTTTGAAGTCTCTGTTGGTTTATTGTTGGGTGTGGCTGTTTTATTGGTTACGATGATGATATTGTCCCGGCAACTGAAGAAACAGTCTATCATGATAGAGCGGAAATTCTTCCAGAATCTGCGTTATCGCGATATGCGGGCCGAGTATATGGGAGAGAAGAAACCGGAATATGCAGGACGTTTGTTGTCCCGTGACTTGCATCTGGCGGATTTCGAAATCCCCGGTGAATCGGCATGGGCGGGAAAGACGTTGCTGGAGCTTAATTTGGGAAAACAATTTGGTGTACATGTCGTCTCTATTCTTCGCGGAAGGAAGCGGATCAATATACCGGGAGCTTCCGTAAGGCTTTTCCCGGAAGATAAGATTCAGGTCATAGGTACAGATGAAGAACTGAACCAGTTTGGTACCGAAATGGAGAAAGCTTCTGCTCTAGATATGAATGTAGTTGAAAAGAGTGAAACTATCCTGCGTCAGTTCCGCGTGGATGCGCAATCAGAATTTCTGGGCAAGACGATGCGTGAATCCGGTATTCGTGAGAAGTATCATTGCCTTATAGTAGGGGTGGAGAGAGGAGAAGAAGCCTTGCATGCTCCCGATTCGCATGAGCCGTTTATGGAGGATGATGTGGTATGGGTAGTGGGAGAAAAAGCCGATGTGTATAAATTAGTCGGCCAAAAGAATGAAAATATCGACATGGAATAAAGATGGAAAGTTTATCTTTGTTCCGTAAACATAAATAATAAACCAAGAATATCATGAAAAGTGATCCGAAAGAATGTCTGTATTGTCAGAATAACGAGACGCTGCACAATCTGATGATTGAGTTTGCCGAACTGAGTGTATCCCGTGTGTTTTTGTTTAAGGAACAAACATACAGGGGGCGTTGCCTTGTGTCTTACAAAGACCACGTCAATGATTTGAATGAATTGAGCGATGAAGATCGTAATGCTTTTATGGAGGATGTGGCGCGTGTAACTCGTGCCATGCAGAAAGCGTTTAATCCCGAAAAGATTAATTATGGTGCATATTCCGATAAGTTGTCACATCTGCACTTTCATCTTGCTCCCAAATATGTAGATGGTCCCGATTACGGTGGTACTTTCCAGATGAACCCGGGAAAAGTATACTTAACGGATGCTGAATACAAAGAATTGATTGAGGCTGTGAAGAAAGAGCTTTGATAGTGATTAGGGGTGAGTGATCACTCACCCCTAGTCGCTAATTAAAGTTTATTCAGTATTTTGTCCATTGCCCAATTAGTGAGCGTTGCGCTTGCTCCGTCGCAAGTGCAGATGGATTTGCCTAAAAGGTGGTCGACAACGGCTTGGATAAGCGGTTGCTGTACATGTTCCGGATTAGCTACCGGGATTTCTTCTCTTCCTTTTTCTGTATGAAGGGCGATAGGGTCGTAAGTAAATACAGAGAAACAAATCATTCCTTTGTCTCCTATCACTTCAATGCGGTCTTCGCGTGCGGAGTCGTGCGCTACGAAACACCAGGAACCGCTACCTACCAATCCGTTATCAAACTGGAAGCATGCACTCAGAGTATCTTCAGCAGGATAAAGCCCGCCGCGGTTACTTTTATATCCACTGGCTTCGAGGATACAACCGAACATGTTTTGCAATAAGTCAATCTGATGTGGGGCTAAATCATAGAAATAGCCACCGCCGGCAATGTCTGGTTGTACACGCCATGGGAGATTCTCCTTGTTGTAATCTAAATCACGGGGGGGCTGGGCAAAACGAATTTGAACGTTGATGACGTTGCCTATGCTTCCATCCTCTATCAATTCTTTTACTTTGAGGAAGTAGGGCAGATAGCGACGGTAATAAGCCACAAAGCAAGGAACCCCGGTTTCATTGGAAATACGGTTGATGCGGCAGCACTCTTCGTAGGTTACGGCCATAGGCTTTTCTATATATACGGGTTTGCCGGCTTTCATTGCCATGATAGCATAAGTGGCGTGTGAAGAGGGAGGGGTAGCAATGTAGATAGCGTTCACATCTTCATCGTCAATCAATTCCTGGGCATCATCATACCACTTTGGAATACCTCTTTCCTTAGCATAAGCTTTGGCTTTGGCGCCATCGCGACTCATGACAGCAATCACTTCCGAACCTTCCACCTTTTGGAAGGCGGGACCACTTTTATATTTGGTCACTTCTCCGCAACCAATGAATCCCCATTTAATCTTCTTTTCGCTCATAATGATGTAATGTGATTATCACTCTTTTTTATTCTTCCTCAAAATCGAATTCAAAATCAAAATCGTCCATGAATTCGGGAGTTGTAAACTCTTCCAAAGTTCGGCGATCCTTTTTTGTGGGACGACCTGCACCTTTGGCACGGTCAATGAAACCACTGATACGGCTCATCTCCAGCAGTTCATACTGATCGGGAGTCGTAACGTTCTCCATCATTTCTGTAACGAGCTTTGCACCAATACGTTTCTCGATAGCTTGCAATACTTTGAAAGAGTAGGTCACAGGTGGTTTGCGCACTTGTATTACGTCGCCTGGTTTCACTGTATGGGCAGCTTTTGCTAATCCTCCATTGATACTGATGCGTCCTTTCTTACATGCTTCGGCGGCAATGGTACGTGTCTTGAAAATACGTACAGCCCACATCCATTTATCTATTCTTGCTTCACTCATATTGTTTTTTAGTAGTTAGTAGGAAGTATTAACTACTATCTACTTCTTATTAAATTGGTTCATTGTAATATCAATTCCTGCCAGGCAGAAGCTTTTGATAATGTCTCCTGCAGTCTTTAAGCGTTCGTCCATGGTCTTCCAGTCTTCGTCAGTGAAGTGGCCCAGTACATAATCTATCTGACCACCTCGTGGGAACTCGTTGCCTATACCGAAACGGAGCCGGGCATAGTTCTGTGTACCCAGGATGGCTGCAATGTGTTTTAGTCCATTGTGCCCGGCGTCGCTACCTTTTCCTTTCAGGCGCAAAGTACCAAATGGCAGAGCAAGATCATCTACTATTACTAACACGTTTTCCAATGGAATGTTCTCTTTCTGCATCCAGTATCGCACGGCATTTCCGCTGAGGTTCATGAATGTAGAAGGTTTCAGCAGTAAAAGCTGGCGTCCTTTCACGGATAGGGTAGTGGTAAAGCCGTAGCGGCCATCATTGAAAGTGACCCCTGCTTCTTTTGCCAATGCATCCACTACCATGAATCCTATATTATGGCGGGTTTCGTGATAGTCAGGACCGATATTTCCTAATCCAACAATTAAGTATTTCATTTCTCTGAGAAATTGTATCTTTTCACCACGGAGTTACACTGAGTTTCATGAAGTTTTTTCTTCTTGTGGTGAACAATTATAAAAACAAGGAACGCGGATTATCACAGCCTTCGCGGATTAATGAAATCTGCGTCTTCTGCGTTAATCCGCGTTCCGGAATATGTTATCTTTACTGAATGAAAGAAAAGATTAGTTGCCAGCAGTAGCGGCAGCACCTCTCGCGGCACGAGTCAGCTTAACTGCGCATACAACAGCTTCTTTTGCGTTCATCAATTCCAGACCTTCGAAGCTCAACTCGCCAACTTTAACAGTCTTGCCCAGACCCAAGTGAGCAACGTTTACTGTCAGTTTTTCCGGAATAATGTTATATAAAGCTTTCACTTTCAGTTTGCGTGTCTGCAATACCAGCTTACCACCGGCTTTCACACCTTCTGCCAAACCTTCCATCTGTACAGGAACTTCCATTACGATGGGTTTAGATTCGTCAATCTGATAGAAGTCAACGTGCAGGATTGTATCTTTTACCGGGTGAAATTGGATATCTTTCATGATAGCGTTGATTTTTTTTCCGTCGATAACCAGGTCAACTACATAGATGTGCGGAGTATAAACCAAGTTACGCAGACCATCAGCAGATACAGTGAAGTGAATGTTTTCACTTCCTCCGTAGAGTACGCAAGGTACACCGTTGTCTTTACGAATAGCTTTCAAAGCTCTTGCTTGTTCCGAAGAACGTTCTGCAATAGTTCTTGCAGTACCTTTTACTTCAATTGATTTCATTTTTTTAATTTTTTGTGTTACTCTAAATTAAGTTGTTTTGTTGCTTAATTCACCATCGCACGATGTGGGGTTAGCCACACAATGTTGCAAAAAAGCGGTGCAAAAGTACAGCTTCTTTTTGAATTATCAAAGAGTTGGCTCTTCAAAATCAATATCAATCTTGATTTCTCCGTCCAATTCCATTCCTTTGGTATTCATTTCAGCTATAGCATCCAACTCTGCTTCTGCATTTTCATCCGCTTCTGCATTCATATCGCTTATAACTTCCAACATTTCTTTCTGGTTAATGAAATCAATAGCTTCGTTCAGGCCGTTCATGAATTTCTCAAAATCTTCTCTATATAAGAAAATCTTATGTTTTTCAAAACTTACCTGCAAATCTTCGCCTTCACCGGTCACTACCTTCTTACTTTCAGTAATGGCCAGGAACATTTCATCTTTTCTGTTCTTCTTTACATCCAGATAGTAGATTCGTTTACCTGCTTTAATGGATTTGGAGAATACAATCTCCTTATCGTTCATGTCCGCACCGTTTTTCTTCTTTAAGTCTTCCATATTTTAGGTTTCTTGTTGTAATTGGCTTCAAAAATGACGATTTTTTTTAAACTGTCAAAAGAAAAAGCCCGGATAATGAATATCTGCATTAAAAAATGTGATTTATTTGCGTAAACTCATTAAAAATGTCTACTTTTGCATCTCGTTAACAACAGTATTGATTAATAGATTTATGATTAACAGAGTTCTTATTCGTCTTAAGATTATACAGATTGTATATGCTTATTATCAGAATGGCAGTAAAAATTTAGACTCAGCGGAGAAAGAATTATTCTTTAGTCTTTCAAAAGCGTATGACCTTTATAATTATTTGCTGATGCTGATGGTAGCTCTGACGACTTACGCACAAAAACGCATTGATGCGGCAAAGTCCAAGTTAGCTCCGACCGCGGAGGAGTTGTATCCCAACATGAAATTCGTAGAAAACAAGTTCGTTTCACAACTGGAAGTGAATAAGCAGTTAATGGAGTTTGCTGCCAACCAGAAACGTTCGTGGGCAAATGACGAAGACTTTATCAAGGGTTTGTATGACAAGATTATAGTTTCTGATATATATAAGGAATATATGGCTTCGTCTGATAAATCTTATGAAGTTGACCGTGAACTATGGAGAAAGCTCTATAAGGCATTTGTTTTCAATAACGAAGAGTTGGATGTTTTGCTGGAAGATCAGAGCCTTTATTGGAATGATGACAAAGAAATAGTAGACACTTTCGTGCTGAAGACGATTAAACGTTTTGAGGCAAAAAATGGTGCTAACCAGACTTTGTTGCCGGAATTTAAGGATGAGGAAGACCAGGAGTTTGCCCGTCGCTTGTTCCGTCGCGCTATACTGAACTGTGACTATTACCGTCATCTGATCAGTGAAAATACACGCAACTGGGATTTGGATCGTGTAGCCTTTATGGATGTGATAATAATGCAATGCGCATTGGCGGAAATTCTAAGTTTTCCGAACATTCCGGTAAGTGTTTCGTTAAATGAGTATGTTGAGATCGCTAAAGTCTATAGTACGATAAAGAGCGGAAGTTTCGTAAACGGTACATTGGACGGAATAGTTAATCAATTAAAAAAAGAAGGTAAGTTAGCGAAAAACTGATACCTTTGTTGAGTATTAAAAACTAAAAACGAATATTTTATGAATTTAATGACCGTATTCTTGCAAGCTCCTGCCGCAGCCCCTGGTGGTGGTAGCATGATGTGGATTCTTCTGATTGCTATGTTTGCTATCATGTATTTTTTCATGATTCGCCCGCAAAACAAAAAACAGAAAGAAATTGCAAACTTCCGTAAATCACTTCAAGTAAACCAAAAGGTGATTACTGCCGGCGGTATTCATGGTGTGATTAAAGAAATTAATGACAATGATATAGTACTTGAAATCGCTTCTAACGTTAAGATTAGAATAGATAAAAATTCTATATTTGCGGCTGCTGCTGATGCTAACAGCAATCAGGCTGCTAAATAATTTTGAATAAGTGAGCCTATGATTGATCGTAGGAACATAAAACGCATATATTTAAAAACAGCGAGAAAAGTTAAGGACTTTCTGCTCAGTGATAAGAGCAGAGAGTTCTTAATTTTTTTATTCTTCTTTTTTATAGCTAGTGGTTTCTGGCTACTTCAGACGCTGAACAACGATTATGAAACGGAATTCTCCATTCCGGTACGTTTGAAGGGAGTGCCCAATAATGTGGTTATAACTTCCGAACCACCTTCTGAACTGCATATCCGGGTGAAAGACAAGGGCACGGTGCTGCTCAACTACATGCTTGGAAAGAGTTTTTTTCCTATTACTCTGGATTTTTCTGATTATAAAGGGACTGATAATCATGTACGTATCTACTCTTCACAGTTTGAGAAGAGGTTGCTTAATCAGTTGAATGTATCTACAAAACTGCTTTCTGTAAAACCTGATACTTTGGAGTATATTTATTCTACAGGTGCTTCCAAACTGGTTCCGGTAAAGCTTCAGGGCACGGTGAGTGCAGGGCGGCAATATTATATATCCGATACTGTTTGCAAGCCTGATTCTGTGTTGGCTTATGCGCCGGAGGGAGCATTGGATACCATAACCGTTGCTTATACGCAAAAAGTGAAATTCGAGGATATTTCCGATACATTGAGGCAACAGGTTCCTCTGTTGGCTCCAAGAGGAATTAAGTTTGTGCCCGCTTCGGTAGAAATGGTTTTTCCGGTAGATATTTATACTGAGAAAACGGTGGAGGTTCCCTTGCGGGGAGTTAACTTTCCGGCAGGAAAAGTGCTGCGTGCGTTCCCTTCGAAAGTCAGTGTCACCTTTCAGGTTGGTTTAAGCCGTTTCAATAAGATAACGGAAAGTGATTTCCATATCAATGTTTCTTATGAAGAACTCTTGAAACTGGGTTCGGATAAGAAGTACACAGTAAAACTGAAGTCAGTGCCCAAAGGAGTTAATCAGATACGTATCAATCCGGAACAGGTCGACTTTCTTATCGAGCAAATATCCTTCGAATATGGCGATTAAAATAGGAATAACAGGTGGTATTGGCAGTGGGAAAAGCCTTGTTTCCCGTTTGCTGGAAGTAATGGGGATTCCTGTTTATATCTCAGATATTGAGTCGAAGCGGTTGACGAATTCGGATGCTTTGATCCGTCGTGAATTGATTGCTTTGCTGGGTGAAGAGGTGTATGCCGGTGATGAACTAAACAAACCTTTGCTTGCTTCCTATATTTTTGGAGATCCTGAGCATATCCGTACAGTAAACAGTATTATCCATCCGCGGGTACGGGACGATTTCCGTCAGTGGGTAGAGCATCATACTACCTATCCGGTAGTAGGCATGGAGTCTGCAATTCTGATTGAAGCAGGATTTGCAGGCGAAGTAGATGCTGTGGTTCTGGTTTATGCGCCCGAAGAAGTTCGCATCATGCGTGCCATGCAGCGTGACGCCGTTCCTCGCGAATTGATAGAACGCCGTGTTCGTAGCCAGATGAGTGATGAAGAGAAGCGTACTCAGGCTGATTTTGTAATTGTAAACGACGGTGAAACTCCGTTAATTCCGCAGGTTTTAGAGGTAATAACTTCTCTATCTAAAAATATTGCTTACCTTTGCTTAAGCGAAAATAGGCTGCACCTCGGTAAAAACAAATAAATTTGCTTTTACTCTCGGTTTGCACTATCTTTGCCCACCGAAAAAATAAAATATTACTAATAAAAAATAGAACATACTATGTTGAAGACTATTTTGTCTATTTCCGGTAAACCGGGATTGTATAAACTCATTTCACAAGGTAGAAATATGTTGATCGTAGAGTCTCTCACGGACAAGAAACGCTTCCCCGCTTATGGTAACGAGAAAATAATCTCTTTGGGTGATATTGCCATGTATACGGATACGGACGACGTACCTTTGAAGGATGTGTTGACTGCTATGAAAGAGAAAGAAAACGGTGCTGCTGTAGTAATGGATTTAAAGAAAGCTACCGCTGATGAACTTCGTGCTTATCTGGGTGAAGTTTTGCCGACTTTTGATCGCGATCGTGTATATCTGGCTGATATCAAAAAGCTTATTTCCTGGTACAATCTGTTAGTTGCTTGTGGAATAACTGATTTTGAAAATACTGCGGAAGCAGAAGTTACAGAAGAAGAAAAGACGGAAGAATAAATTTAAAATAAACTGTTCTTTTAACAGAAAAGGCGGATTATCAGGGTCATCCCGGATAATCCGCTTTTTTTTATGCGGTATCTTTAATTTTGATTACTTTTTTTATACCTTTGTTGCCATCCTGAGATGCGGAGTGGGCGGTGGCCTCTCTCACAAAGATTGAAGGATAATTATGGATAAAAGCGTTTAATATTATCTTGTACTTGAGATCTGGACAATTTCATGCTATTCAAGGATGATAGACAACAAACGCTCATGCTCTGTTGTATATGCATATTCAAATGTATAGTACGGAGCGTGGGCTGTTGTATATTATTTGAATAGTGGCAGTCCAGAGCCCCAGGTACAGTAATAACAGCAGTTCCCACGCTTTTTTTATATGAATTTATTGCCTTTAAGGGGGACTTGAGGCTGGCATTAATTAAGATGGAAGAGCATAAGAGCGTAACAGTACAGGTGGATAAAGCCGCTGGTAAGATATATGTGGATGGAGTGTTGCCGAACGCTACGCTTTGTTTATATCATATCCGGGGGAAGGTGATTGAGGTAAAACAGGCGAGGGAAGAGAACGCTTCGTTTGATTTGCCATGTTCTGGAGAGTATGTGTTGGTTGTAACGCATGCGTTGTCCGTACCAGTTGTTAAGCAGCTCGTTATAGAATAATAAAAAAGCTGCCTTGCTTTCAGCGGCAAGACAGCTTTTTTTATTTGCGGATATTTTAGTTTAGTTTTTGAATACCAGTCCTTCACCACCGGCGTCTACTATAATTGGTTTACTGCGGTCTACTTCCTGAGCGAGCAGCTTTTTCGACAAGTCATTCAGTAAGTAATGTTGGATGGCTCGTTTCACCGGACGGGCACCAAATTCCGGATCATATCCAACCTTTGTTAAGAACTCTATAGCTCCATCCGTCAATATCAGTTCCACACCATTCTGGGCTAGCATCTTTTGTACACCTTTTATCTGGAGTACTACAATCTGCTTGATTTCGCTTTCATTCAAGGGCAGGAACATGATTGTCTCATCGATACGGTTTAGGAATTCCGGGCGAATTGTCTTTTTCAACATATTCATCACTTCCTTCTTCGTTTCTTCAATCACTTGTTCCTTGTTAGTACCATTCAGCTTTTCCATCTGACTCTGAATGTAAGCGCTTCCCATGTTGGACGTCATAATGATGATGGTGTTCTTGAAGTTTACCACACGTCCCTTATTGTCTGTCAATCGTCCGTCATCCAATACTTGCAGCAAGATGTTGAATACATCCGGGTGCGCCTTTTCTATTTCGTCGAATAATACGACTGAGTATGGTTTTCGGCGAATAGCTTCAGTCAATTGTCCACCTTCATCATAGCCTACATATCCCGGAGGCGCTCCAACCAGGCGTGACACACTATGCTTTTCCTGATATTCACTCATGTCGATACGCGTCATCATGCTTTCATCATCAAATAGGAATTCAGCGAGTGCTTTGGCAAGTTCCGTTTTACCCACACCGGTGGTACCGAGGAAGATAAACGAACCAATCGGACGTTTCGGATCTTGCAGACCTGCACGACTACGACGTACGGCATCGGCAACAGCTTCAATGGCTTCATCTTGTCCGATGACACGCTGGTGAAGCTCATCTTCCAGATGCAACAGTTTATCCTTTTCGCTTTGCAGCATCTTGCTGACGGGGATGCCTGTCCAACGGGATACTACATCTGCAATGTCTTCAGCATCTACTTCTTCCTTAATCATGGCTTTGTCGCCCTGCATGGCATGGAGCTCCTTTTGAGTATCCTCAATTTCCTGATTCAAAGCCTGCAACTTACCGTAACGGATTTCGGCAACTTTACCGTAATCTCCCTCACGTTCAGCTTTGTCAGCTTCGAATTTAAGGTTTTCTATTTCAACCTTGTTCTGCTGGATTCTGTTGACCAATGTCTTTTCACTTTGCCATTTGGCTTTGTACGATTTTTCCTGTTCTTTCAGTTCGGCAAGTTCCTTACCGATTTGTTCCAACTTCGGTTTATCGTTTTCGCGTTTGATGGCTTCGCGCTCAATTTCCAGTTGTTTGATCTTACGTGAAATTTCATCCAGTTCCTCCGGTACGGAGTCTACTTCCATACGTAACTTGGCAGCGGCTTCATCCATCAGGTCGATAGCCTTATCCGGCAAGAAACGATCTGTAATATAGCGGTTGCTCAGCTCTACGGCAGCTATGATGGCGTCATCTTTAATCCGTACATGATGATGATTTTCGTAACGCTCCTTCAATCCACGCAAGATGGAGATGGTGCTCAATGTATCCGGTTCATTCACGTATACAATTTGGAAACGACGCTCCAGTGCCTTATCTTTTTCGAAGTATTTTTGATACTCGTCAAGAGTTGTTGCACCGATGCTTCTTAACTCACCGCGCGCTAATGCAGGTTTCAGAATATTGGCAGCATCCATGGCACCTTCACCCTTTCCGGCACCAACCAGCGTGTGAATTTCATCAATGAAGAGAATGATATCCCCTTCTGATTTCTTCACCTCATTGATAACGGCTTTCAGACGTTCTTCAAATTCACCTTTATACTTTGCTCCGGCAACCAGTGCACCCATATCCAATGAGTAAACTTGCTTGTTCTTCAGATTCTCAGGCACGTCACCGCGCAGGATACGATGGGCAAGTCCTTCCACAATGGCAGTCTTACCGGTACCCGGTTCACCTATTAATATAGGATTGTTTTTGGTACGGCGACTCAGGATTTGCAATACACGACGGATTTCTTCATCACGGCCGATAACCGGGTCGAGCTTTCCGCTTCGGGCGGCTTCATTCAGGTTGATGGCATACTTTTCCAGTGACTGATAAGTATCCTCGCTGGATTGTGAAGTAACTTTTTCTCCTTTGCGCAGTTCTGTGATGGCTCCTCGGAGCTCGTGCTCCGTCATTCCCGCATCTTTCAGGATGGTGGCAACTGTGCTTTTTACAGTCAGCAATGCCAACAGCAAATGTTCCAGTGAAACAAATTCGTCACCCATCTCTTTGGAATACTGGGTAGCCTTCTGGAATACTTCGTTCGTTTCACGACTCAGGTAAGGCTCTCCACCCGAAACTTTGGGTAAGGAATCAGTTTGTTTGTCAAGGACGAGTGCGATCTGCTGTCCGTTCATGCCCAGTTTCTGGAAAATGAAGTTAGTGACGTTTTCACCCACCTTCATCACCCCCTGCATAACATGAACCGGCTCGATAGCCTGCTGTCCACGGCTCTTGGCCAGGTTCAGCGCTTCTTGCACCGCCTCTTGCGATTTAATGGTAAAGTTGTTAAAGTTCATATCTTATATCTCCTTTCTATTTTTCATTTTCAATAACACTTGAATGGGCGCAAAAGATTTGCCAATAGCCTGTACCTGACAATTTTACAGTTAAAAGATGAAAGATAATGCCAAAATGTCTTTATTGTGCCATGCTATTGATATATCTGACGCATCAGGCGTATAGATTCCACAATAGAATCCTTAGGAACAATAAGTAGAATGGGAAGAAAGTCGTATGAAAACCACGCTTTGCCTTATTGTTTTCGTTCTTTTGCCCGTAGCAAAACTTTGTCCCACAGTTGCGGGCTATACGTTTTCCATATGGGGGTTGTGTAGCCCGCAATTGAGGGCCGGACAGCCCTCAACCGGAAGACAAGGTTTTGCTTATAGCATAATGACATTAACTTTAAGGCTTTAAGGGGAAAAGGAAGGATCATATCAAGTTTCTCCTCTATAATTCTGCTTTCTATAATAACGAGATAATGGAGTATAACTCCTTAATTCCTAACGAAGTGATACTCCTTTAACACCTGCGATGAATAATTCAGGCTAAAAAAGGAGGTATTTGCATCAATTCGGACAAAGTTTGCATAATGCATATTAAGGACTTGTGAATTAGTGAATTACAAACATAAAAACGCTCTTTTTTTCTGTTTTTCGGTGTAGGATGCAACTTTCCTACACCTTCCTACGCTACTTCCTACACCATCTATCTATTTGATAACCAGATAAAAACAATAGCGGGTGTAGGATGTAGGAAATATTGATATAAACTCGACAATATGAGTTTCTCC
>NZ_CBVI010000037.1 GCF_000513195.1 Bacteroides timonensis
TTCAGCTCTTTTCAGCGATTATCTTTTTATGAAAGAGCAGTGACGAAATCCCAGAGAATCTTATTTTCTAAGCATTACTAAAATATACTAATGTGTAAATTTTGAGTAAAACTAGTGCAGGGCTGAAAGGAATATTGTATCTTTATCCCTCAAAAATAGAATAGAATAGATTATGGCAGAAAATGTAAAGCTCGCAGAGAATGTGATACTGGTGGACGTAGCATACTTTAATGACGTAGTTAAAGATCTGAAAAGATATTTTGAGTTGCAGTTGGGACGTCCGTTGCAGAATATTTATGTAGAAGAGTGGGCTTCTTATCTGGCACTCGACTCCGGTGTTCGTGATAAGGACAATAACATAGAAGTACTTTTTGTACATGACAGCCAGAGCAATAAGTTGCTTCACTGCGATCCGTCTGATTTGAATAAAGATTTGAACGGGGTAGGCTATACAAATCAGTTAGGTGAGTTTACATTTACTTCTGTATCTTCTGAAGGATTGGTTCCACGGGCAAATCTCTATCTTGATCTGCTGAATATAGCACTTAACTCTGCCGATGTTAAGCGGCTTATGCTGGTTCCGTTTATTGATGATTACGGTGCTAAATTAATGGAAGTTTTGGATGAGCATTTAAGAAATGCTGATATTGAAAACTCAAAAGGATTGTTCCTTTTCAATATGGATGAACCTGCGCATCCCCTTGGTTGCAAATGGGATTTACTGGGTTACTCCATGATGCGTGCATTGGGCATCAAGGCCGAAGAACTGGAATAATGTCTGTTACTTATCACTAATCACTAACCTTTAATTAATCACTAGCTCCCGTGTCTGATTTTCGTTTAAAAGTATTTCAGTCTGTAGCGAAGAACCTGAGTTTCACGAAAGCTTCGCAAGAGTTGTTTGTCAGTCAGCCTGCCATAACAAAGCATATACAAGAGTTGGAAAGCACTTATCAGGCACGTTTGTTTGACAGGCAAGGTAGCAAGATTAGTTTGACTGAAGCGGGAAAGTTACTTTTGGAACATTGTGGCCGCATTCTGGAAGATTATAAGCGATTGGAATATGAGATGCATTTGCTGCATAATGAATATACCGGAGAATTGCGTCTGGGCGCCAGTACTACCATTGCCCAATATGTTTTACCTCCATTGCTTGCCAGCTTCATCAAAAAGTTTCCGCAAGTAAATCTTTCATTGATGAACGGCAATTCACGTGAGATAGAAGCGGCTTTGCAGGAACACCGCATAGATCTTGGGTTAGTGGAAGGTGTTTTCCGTTTACCAAATCTGAAATATACTACTTTTTTGGAGGATGAACTGGTGGCTGTGACACGTACGGGAAGTAAACTACAGGTAGGTGAAGAAATTACTCCCGAAGAGTTGCTTCGTATTCCTTTAGTGCTTCGTGAAAGAGGATCGGGCACCTTGGATGTCTTTGAGAAAGCATTGCAACAGCATAATATAAAGTTATCGTCTCTTCAGGTATTAATGTATTTGGGTAGTACGGAAAGTATCAAACTTTTCCTGGAACATACTGACTGCATGGGAATCGTTTCCATTCGCTCTATCACCCGTGAACTCTATGCCGGACAACTGCGTGTCGTTGAGATAAAAGACATGGTTATGCTTCGTGATTTTAGTTTTGCCCAACCTCAGGGACAGGAGAGCGGGCTTTCCCAGGTCTTTATGCAATTTGCTGCACATCATAACCACAAGTTATAGCGTATAAACAGATACAATTGGTGTATATAGGTAAAGAAGCCTACCTTTGCACCCGGAAATCAGAAATAATATAAATATTGATATACAAAAAAAATTATGGCTTCAATTCAAACTGCGAGTGTAAACACTCTGGCGTATCTTCAACGGAAGAACAAAATTACTTATGTGTCTTTAGTGGTGCTTTTATCAATCTTCTTATTATTGGATTATATCCCCGGCTATTCTACTTGGGTGACACCTCCTGTCGCTTTGTTCCTGGGATTGATTTTTGCTTTGTCAAGCGGGCAGGCACATCCGAAGTTTAATAAGAAAGTATCCAAATATCTTTTGCAGTATTCAGTGGTGGGATTGGGATTCGGTATGAATCTTCAGGCATCTTTAGCCTCGGGTAAAGAAGGAATGGAGTTCACTGTTATTTCAGTAGTGGGCACTATGCTTATCGGTTGGTTCATCGGTCGTAAATTCCTGAAGGTAGACCGTGATACTTCTTACCTCATTAGTTCCGGTACAGCTATCTGTGGTGGTAGTGCTATTGCGGCGGTAGGTCCTGTGTTGCGGGCAAAAGATACGGAAATGTCTGTAGCACTGGGTACTATTTTTATTCTGAATGCTATTGCACTGTTTATCTTTCCGGTAATTGGCCATGCTTTAGATATGAGTCAGCAAGAATTCGGAACATGGGCGGCAATTGCTATACACGATACCAGTTCGGTAGTGGGTGCCGGTGCGGCTTATGGTGAAGAAGCTTTGCAAATTGCTACGACCATTAAATTGACACGTGCCTTGTGGATTATTCCTTTGGCTTTGATTACTTCTTTTGTATTCAAGAGTAAAGGACAGAAGATAAGTATCCCCTGGTTTATTTTCTTCTTTATTCTGGCTATGGTATTCAATACATATGTATTAAATTCATCGGAAACCGGTATTATGATAGGAGAGGGAATTAACAGTCTGGCCAGAAAGACACTGACTATCACTTTGTTCTTTATCGGTGCTTCCCTTTCGCGTGATGTATTGAAGGCAGTGGGTATCAAACCACTTATTCAAGGTGTGTTGTTGTGGGTTACAATTAGCGTAAGCACGCTGGCGTATATTTATTGGTTCTAAAGAAAGCACTTATTAATATAAGGTATGCGGCAGAAGAAAATTTCTTTTGCCGCATTTTTGTATAAAATTCATTTTCTTTGTAACAAACTTCTGTCCCTTTACGTCTAATCAATAGATACAACCAATAAACAGGATTGAGATACAGAAAAAGCCCATGGATGCTGAAAGTTTTAAAAATGAGTTTCTGCCCTACCACCGCAAGCTGTACAGTGTAGCCTATCGGCTGCTTGAGAATGCGGCAGATGCGGAGGACTTGGTTCAGGAAGCCTATCTGAAGCTATGGGATAAGCGGGAAGGATTGATGGTTATCAGCAACCCGGAAGCCTTCAGTGTCACTTTGGTAAAGAATATGTGCTTTGATTTGCTTCGTTCAGGGAAGTATGTCTTATCCAGGCAAACTGTGGAATTGACTGCTGTACAGGATATTTCTCAAGCTGATAATCTGGAGGTACGTGACGAAGTAAGGCAAGTAAAAGATATCATTGCCCACTTGCCCGAACAGCAGCAGCGGATTGTGAACCTGCGTGATGTCAAAGGCTGTTCTTACGAAGAGATAGAACAAGTGACCGGGTTGAACTCTACAAATATCCGTGTACTGCTGTCCCGGGCGAGGAAAAGAATACGTGAGGAATTTAATAAATGGAATAACTATGAAAGTCGAGGAAATTGAAAGGCTGCTCGCCGAGTTTTATGAGGGGAACACTACCGAGAGCCAGGAAGAGGCGTTGAGAGATTATTTCAGAACAACGGAAGTGCCCGAACATCTGCAAAAGGATAAAGAAATTTTTCTTAGCCTTAACCAGGGTGCAGATAGAGATGTGGAAGTTCCTGCGGGCTTGGGGGATAAACTGAGCCGGCTGATTGATGAAAAGGCTGAAGAAGAACAACGTTTCTTCCGACCTAACAAATCCAGACGTAACTGGCGCTGGATTGGGAGTGTTGCAGCAACCATACTGGTAATTATAGGCATCGGATATGGTGTGGAAAATCTGGGAAAAGATGTGTGTCCGCCCACACCGCAGGATACATTCTCTGATCCGGAAGAAGCTTATCAGGTTTTGCAAGCCACTTTGATTGAAGTTTCCACCAATCTGAATCAAGGCATTGCCCAGGTGAAGGAAACGCAAATGGATATGAAAAAAGTGAATCAGGAAGTAAAAAAAGAAATGCAAAGATAAACGATTATGAAACTCAACAAGATTTTATTGGCAGGTGTGCTGCTGATGCTCCCCCTGCTCTGCCAGGCGCAGAAAAATATATTCAATACGTATAATGATATGAAAGGGGTTTCCTCTGTTTATATCTCAAAAGCGATGATTGAAATGAATCCCAATCTTTTCACGAAGGATATCTATATTGGGAAAGTGTCCGGTAAGCTGGAAAGCGTACAGATTGTTTCTACAATGGATAATAATATCAAGAAGGATTTGCGGAAAGATTTGCGTACACTGGTACAGTCGTCCAAATACGAGCTGTTGATGAAGCAGAAGGGGAATGTCTCCAGTTCCGAATTCTATATTAATAGGAAAGGGGATAAGGTGAAGGAACTGATTATGATTATAGACGGTGCTGCTAACTTGAAGTTCGTTTATCTGGAAGGAGAAATGACTTTGAAAGATATTCAGAATATCATGATGTATCAAAATACCAGTATGAATGCGGGAGGGAATGTTTACCGCATTGACGGCAATATTGACCTGGCGAATGCTAGCAATTGGGAGGATTTAAAAAGACTGGAGGGCTTGCGAGGGTTGGAAGGATTGAAAAGTCTGGAAAGCTTGAAGAGCCTGGAAAGTTTAAAAGGATTGAAAAGTTTGAAAGACTTAAGTAAACTAAAAGATAGCGAATATCTGAAGGAACAGATGGATGCCGATACCTGGAAACGTTTTGAGAAAAGCATGGAGATGCTGGAAGAGCGTTTGGAAAACCTGGAATAGGGTATCCTGCTGATAGGTGTAAATAGTTTGTTGAAAAGGGGAACCGATTTCGGTTCCCCTTTATTATGAAAGAAAGTTTGCTTACTTGTCTTTCTTTAATGCTTCGAAAATCAGTCCTTCCAGTTCCTCGGCCAGTTCCGGATTATCAAGGATGACCTGTTTGGCTGCATCACGTCCCTGGGCAATTTTTGTGTCGTTGTAGCTGAACCAGGAGCCGCTTTTCTTGATGATACCTAAGTCGGCACCCAAGTCGATGATTTCACCGGCACGGGAGATTCCTTCACCGAACATGATGTCGAATTCCGCGCGGCGGAAGGGAGGAGCTACTTTATTCTTTACAACCTTTACTTTGGTCTGCTTGCCCAGCACTTCTTCACCATTTTTGATGGCCTGGCTTCCGCGGATGTCGATACGTACGGATGCATAGAATTTCAGTGCATTACCACCGGTCGTTGTTTCGGGATTGCCGAACATGACACCGATCTTCTCGCGCAACTGGTTGATGAAGATGCAGGTGGTACGCGTTTTGCTGACGGTACCGGTCAGTTTACGCAATGCTTGCGACATTAGACGGGCTTGCAGACCCACCTTGTTTTCGCCCATATCACCTTCTATTTCGGCTTTTGGAGTTAAGGCGGCCACAGAGTCGATAACAATGATGTCGATAGCTGAGGAGCGAATCAGCTGTTCTGCAATTTCCAATGCTTGTTCACCGTTGTCCGGTTGGGAAATGAAGAGATTATCTACATCTACACCCAGTTTGGCAGCATAGAAACGATCGAATGCATGCTCAGCATCAATGAATGCCGCAATGCCACCGGCCTTTTGTGCTTCGGCAATGGCGTGGATGGCCAGAGTTGTTTTACCGGATGATTCCGGACCGTAAATTTCGATGATACGTCCACGCGGATAACCGCCGACGCCAAGCGCTACGTTCAGTCCGATAGAGCCAGTGGGGATTACTTCTACTTGTTCGACGATGCCGTCGCCCATTTTCATGATAGAACCTTTGCCGAAGCTCTTTTCTATCTTGTCCATAGCGGCTTGCAGGGCTTTCAACTTTTCGCTGGATGCCATCTTGCCGCCATTTTCGTTATCAAAATTAAGTTCGTCTTTCTTTGCCATATTGCTTACTGTTATTAAAGTTGACGAGTTGACCAGGCATTAGTTGACAAGGAATGACCTTGCTATCTCCTTGTCAACTCGTTAACTAATTTCCTTGTGTACTTATAATATTTGTGCGGCGTGGTCTTTGGTTTTCACCTCCTTGGGAGTGATGATTCTCTCTATCACTCCTTCTTCATTGATAATGAAAGTGGTGCGGAAGGTTCCCATATATTTACGTCCGTACATACTTTTTTCTCCCCAAACACCGAATTGCTCCACGAGTTTCTTATCCGTATCTGCAATTAGCGGGAAAGGTAAGTTGTTTTTCTCAATAAATTTTTGGTGCGACTTTTCATTATCTACACTTACGCCAATTACTTCGTAGCCGGCCTTGCGTAATTCTGAATAATTATCGCGCAGGTTGCAGGCTTGTGCCGTACATCCTGAAGTCATATCTTTGGGATAGAAATAAAGAACTATCTTCTTTCCTTTATAATCGCTGAGGCGGATTTCTTCGCCTTTTTCATTGATGCCCAATACTTCGGGCGCTTTATCTCCAACTTGCATAATCTATAATTAAATTAAAAATGAAGAATTAAGAATGAAGAATTTCCTTTCGGTATGCTTTCACCGCGCAGCTAAATTCTTCATTCTTCATTTTTAGTTCTTCATTTAGTTTATACTTCCAAATCTTTATCAAACACTTCATGCCAAGGCAATCCCTGTTTGTTCAACTGTTCCATGAACGGGTCCGGATTAAACTCTTCCACATTCCATACTCCCGGTTTCTTCCACAATCCTTTGAGGAACATCATGGCACCTATCATGGCGGGAACTCCTGTTGTATAGCTTACACCCTGCATACCTGTTTCCTTATAGGCTTCCTGGTGGCTACAATTATTGTAAACGTAGTAGGTGCGTTCTTTACCGTCTTTCAATCCCCGGATACGGCAGCCAATGGAAGTTTCTCCTTCATAATTTTCACCCAGATCCTGCGGGTTAGGCAATACGGCTTTCAGGAATTGCAGCGGAACGATTTTTACCCCGTTGTAATCTACTTCATCGATACGAGCCATACCGATGTTCTGGATTACTCGCAGGTGAGTCAGGTATTCCTGACCGAAAGTCATCCAGAAACGTGCACGCTTGATGGTAGGGAAGTTTTTCACCAAAGATTCCAATTCTTCGTGATATAACAGATAGGAATCACGTGGTCCGATATTCGGATAAGTCAGGTCCTTATGGATTTCCAACGGTTGGGTAGTTACCCATTGGCCATTCTCATAGTAACGTCCGTTCTGTGTGATTTCACGAATATTGATTTCCGGATTGAAGTTCGTTGCAAATGCCTTATGATGATTACCTGCGTTGCAATCTACGATATCCAGATATTGCATTTCATCGAAATAATGTTTGGCAGCATATGCAGTATAAATACCACTTACCCCCGGATCGAAACCGCAACCAAGGATGGCGGTCAGTCCGGCATCCTCAAAACGTTTCTTATATGCCCATTGCCAGCTGTATTCAAAGTGAGCCACATCTTTCGGCTCATAGTTGGCAGTGTCCAGATAGTTGACTCCGCTTTTAAGACAAGCTTCCATAATGGTAAGATCCTGATAGGGAAGTGCTACGTTTATGACGATTTCGGGTTTGAAGCTATTAAAGAGAGCAACCAGTTCATCCACATTGTCGGCATCTACCTGTGCGGTTTGGATGTTGGGGTTACCGATTGCTTTTACGATAGCGTCGCATTTGGACTTTGTGCGGCTGGCAATCATGATCTCAGTGAATACATCCGGATTTTGAGCCACCTTGTGCGCAACGACGGTACCTACACCGCCTGCACCGATAATAAGAACTTTACCCATTTCTTTTAATAACAAATTACGAGTTACAAATTATAAACTATCCTTCTTTTTTATTGGTGAGCAAATATAGGATTTAATTCGCAGATAAACATTAAAATCCTACTAAATACTTTTTATAAAAAGCTTCTATTTCTAAACAAACCGCTTGTATTTGGGTTATTTTGTATATATTTGCCCCGCGAAAATTAACTTAAACAACGAATAACAATGAAGAAAGTAATCGTTTCTCTTTGTATGGCAGGAGCTTTGATAGCTCTGTCATCTTGTCGCTCTTCCAAAGATGCTGCGACATTGTCTTCCATCAATGGTGAATGGAATATTATTGAAATAAACGGTGCTGCCGTAGTGCCTGCTCCCAATCAGGAATTCCCTTTTATAGGTTTTGATACGAATACCGGAAAAGTATTTGGTAACAGCGGTTGTAACCGTATGATGGGTTCGTTTGATGTGAACGCTAAACCCGGTACAATTGATCTCGGAGCTATGGCAAGTACGCGTATGGCTTGTCCGGATATGACGCTGGAACAAAACGTGTTGTCTGCTTTGGGACAAGTGAAGAAGTATAAAAAGTTAGGCAAGGAGAACATCGCTTTGTGCGGTTCATCCAATCGTCCTATTATTGTATTACAAAAGAAAGCTCCTACAGTGAAACTATCAGATTTGAGTGGTAAGTGGATTATTTCCGAAGCCGGTGGTCAGTCCATTCCCGAAGGTATGGAGAAACAACCGTTTATTGAGTTCAATCTTTCTGAAAAGAGAATACACGGCAATGCCGGTTGTAATCTTATTAATGGCGGATTTGTTGCAGACAACGAGAACAGCTCTGCAATTTCTTTCCCGCAACTCATTAGCACTATGATGGCTTGTCCGGATATGGAAGTAGAAGGCCGTGTGATGAAAGCACTGAATGAAGTGAAGTCTTTCGGTAAACTGGCCGGTGGTGGCATCGGACTTTATGATGCGGATAATACACTGGTGATGGTACTGGTAAAGAAGTAATCCGAATAATCCAGAATATAGAAAAACAGGATGCCAATATCAATTGGTATCCTGTTTTTTGCTTTAATGAGATACTACTTTCAAACCGATAATTGAACCTATCAGCGTTACAATAAAAAATAACCTCCATATAGTAGCAGGTTCCTTGAAGATCAGTATACCCGCCAATACGGTTCCTACCGCACCTATTCCTGACCATACAGCATAAGCCGTACCAATAGGCAGGGCTTGCGTTGCCTTTATCAGCAAAAACATGCTGATACTCATAGAAATAATGAAACCGGTGAACCACCAGTACATTTCACTACCGGTTGTTTCTTTAACCTTGCCCATGCACGATGTAAACGCTACTTCGAACAATCCGGCCACAATCAAATATATCCAACTCATAACTTTTATTTTATGTGTGCAAAGTTCATGAATTGGTTTGACTTCTTATTTAACAAATGATAAAAAGTGATTTATCTGAATTTAGCCCGAATACGGCTTAAGCTGACTTGTGTAATACCAAGATAGGAAGCAATATAGCCTAATTGTACTCTTTGCAAAAGATCCGGAGTATGATTCATCAGGTCTCTATAACGTTCCAGGGATGTCTTGAACTGTCGGCCGATAAACCTTTCTTCTGTTTTGAGCAATTCCTTTTCTGCAAATTCTCTTCCCCAGTTGGCGATGTGTATATCCTTGCTGAATAATTCATGTAAGGCTTGTTTCCTTACTTCATATAGTTCACATTCTTCCAAAAGTTCTATATTCTCATAGCCTCTTTGGTTGGATACATAGCTTTTCATGGATACCACCGTATCGCCTTCGCGTCCGAACCAGAATGTTATTTCATTGTCGGCTAACTCAGTATAGGCACGTACAATGCCTTTCTTGATGAAGTATACTTTGGTCTCTACCTTGTCCGCCCTGAATAGGATATGCCCTTTGGGGTGAGTGACTTCAGAGATGATCTCCTTCAGTGCATTCCTTGACGGCTCCGGCAGCTTGCCTATATTATCGATAATCTGATCTAAATCCATATTGAGTATTGTATTATGTATCTTTATTTATGGCATTTGCACGGTGTTATCTCCGTACTGTCTCCGTATCATCTCCATGCTATCTTCGTATCACCTCCGTATCTGCTCCGTACCATCTCCATAGTCATAGGTATAGGCTTGGTACGGAGGTGGTACGGAGCAGATACGGAGCAGATATGGAGATGACAGATTGCGAAGTTGCAGATTCCGAATAAGGAAATGGATGTCTTGGGATGATTTATTTCCTTCTCTTCAGCCCTGCCCGTATTCTGCTCAAAGACTGTGGTGTAATATATAAATACGATGCTAAATGTTTTAACGGAACATATTGCAACAGTTCCGGATTCTCTTCCATTAGGGTCAGATAACGCTCTTTGGCACTTGGAGTACCGTATGCCAATGTGTAGCTATCAATGAATAAAATTTCCTGTTCAAAGATTTTTCGACCAAAGTTGGATAACTCTATAGAACTATTGAAGAGTTCTTCTAAATCCGGTTTGGCAATACCATAGGCAATACTTTCATTCACAGATTCAATATTCACTTGTGAGACTTCATTATTGGCATAACCCCAGGAGGAAAAAGCTATTTCTCCTGTTCCGGCAAACCAAAGGGAACTTTCAGTACCGTCTATCATATAATAAGCACGCCAAATACCCTTTTTCAAGATGTAGAAGTTACTGTTACGTTCTCCTTCTTTCACAATGGATTCCCCTTTACCGAAATGATATTCTGTCATGTGTGACAAAAGTTCATGCAGGCTTTTTTCCGGGAGTCTGTATCTTTGGCAGAATTTCTTTATCATCATTTCCATGCTGCAAAGATACTATATTTTTTTTGTGCTTTCTTTTTGCTTTTATATAAATAGTAAGTATGAAAAGGGTGGTCAGTAGCTCAGCCAGAGGGGTTGCCAACCAGATACCCGGATTACCAAAGAGTAGGGGGAGTCCGAAGAAGCACGCTGTCAGCAGGACGAAACCACGCAACAGGGTAATGATAGTGGCATAACGAGCCCGTTCCACACTTTGAAAATATCCGATGGAAACGATATTGACAGCGAAGAAAATAAAGCCGGTAGCATATAGAGGAAGTCCTTTGCTGGCTATTTCATAGGCCGGATAACTGCGGTCGATGAACATGGAAACAATCTCCGAACTGAAGAAGATGGTGACCAGAGCGAAGACAGTACCACAGCCGATGGCTGTTTTCAGCGCCAATAAATAGGCACGACGTACACGGGTTTCTTCATGAAGTCCGTGATTGTAGCTGATAATGGGTTGAGCGGATTGTGCAATGGCGTTGTACACCATAAATATGATAGGGAAGAAGTAACATGCAATGCTGAATGCAGCTACACCTTCTTCTTGCAAATAGTGTATAAACACAATGTTTCCGACAAACATCATGCAGGCAATTGCTACTTCACACAGAAAAGCAGAAGACCCTAGCCGGCACATATAACCTATATTACGACGAGTCAGTCGCATACTTTTGCGAGTGAATTTTACGGGGTAAAAGCGTAGAGCGCATTTGCGGCGGGAGAGGTAGATGATTATCATCAATGCCCCCACCGTAGTACCGATGGCGCTGGCAATAGCTGCACCGAACATGCCCCAACCGAAAGGAAAGATGAACAGGTAATCGAGAATGATATTCAAGATGGCAGCTACTACGTTGCACATCATGGCAAAGTTGGGTGATCCGTCCAGACGCAGGAAGAACATTCCTGAGTTAAGCAGGGCGGTAAACACCGAGAACGGGACAAACCATACCATATATTCTACAGCCAGTGGAGTCAAACGCTCGGAACCGCCCAAAAGATGTACTACCTGTGGGGCGAACGAACAGAATAGCGTGGAGGTACCTATCAACAACAATGAAGATACAACTATAGACTGAGTAATATTGATGCGGGCAGCTTTTACTTTTCCATGTGACAAGTGGATGGAGGCTACAACAGATGCTCCTACACCAAACATCAGTCCGATGCCCGTAGAGAATAACCATAATGGCGCCACTATATTTACTGCTGCAAGTGCATCACTGCCAATACCTTTTCCTACGAATATTCCATCCGTAATGACAAATAATGCGGAAAATATCATTCCCAGTACAGTAGGGAGTAATAATTTGCGGAACAATGCCGCAATGTCTGTGTTTTTAAAATCAATGCTATCTCTTTCCATAATTATATTTAGTTACGAGCTACAAGCTACGAGTTACGAGTGGCTGCGCTATGATGCCGAAAGGCACTCATAGCTTGTACTCTCTGCTTTTTCGTTGGCAAAATTACTGCTTTTATGTGGGAGGGCGATTAACAAATGGTAATTTTCGACAGAAAAACAAAGAAGATTTCTGCCAAACTGACAGCCTTTCTGCCAACCTATAAAATTACAACCTCCCTGAACATTTTGGCACGACGTTTGTCTTTTTATTGGCGTCTGCTGCTGATGCAGGCGACCGAAACTTGAATAATAACAAATAAAATATTAAAGATCATGGGAAAAATTATTGGTATTGACTTAGGAACTACAAACTCTTGCGTTGCCGTATTTGAAGGTAACGAACCTGTAGTAATTGCAAACAGTGAAGGAAAACGTACTACTCCGTCTATCGTAGCATTCGTTGACGGTGGTGAGCGTAAAGTGGGTGACCCTGCAAAACGTCAGGCTATCACGAACCCGACAAGAACCGTATCTTCAATCAAACGTTTCATGGGTGAAACTTGGGATCAGGTACAGAAAGAAGTTGCCCGTATGCCATATAAGGTTGTAAAGGGTGATAACAACATGCCGCGTGTAGATATCGACGGACGTCTGTATACTCCGCAGGAAATTTCAGCTATGATTCTTCAGAAAATGAAGAAGACCGCTGAGGACTATTTGGGACAAGAAATTACGGAAGCAGTTATTACTGTTCCGGCTTACTTCTCCGATTCTCAACGTCAGGCTACAAAAGAAGCCGGTCAGATTGCCGGTCTGGAAGTGAAGCGTATCGTAAACGAACCGACAGCTGCTGCTTTGGCTTACGGTATCGATAAAGCGAACAAAGATATGAAGGTTGCCGTATTCGACCTTGGTGGTGGTACATTCGATATCTCTATCCTGGAATTCGGTGGCGGTGTATTCGAAGTATTGTCAACAAACGGTGATACTCACCTTGGTGGTGATGACTTCGACCAGGTAATCATCACTTGGTTGGTAGATGAATTCAAGAATGACGAAGGCGCTGACCTGACTCAGGATCCGATGGCTATGCAACGTCTGAAGGAAGCTGCTGAAAAAGCTAAGATTGAATTGTCTTCTTCTACAAGTACTGAAATCAATTTGCCGTACATTATGCCGGTAGGTGGTGTGCCTAAGCACTTGGTGAAGACTTTGACTCGTGCTAAGTTCGAAGCTCTGGCTCACACTTTGATTCAGGCTTGTCTGGAACCGTGTAAGAAGGCTATGTCTGATGCTGGTTTGAGCAACTCGGATATTAATGAAGTAATCCTTGTAGGTGGTTCTTCACGTATACCGGCCGTACAGAAACTGGTTGAAGATTTCTTCGGTAAAGCTCCTTCTAAGGGTGTAAATCCGGATGAAGTAGTAGCTGTAGGTGCTGCTGTACAAGGTGCTGTATTGACGGATGAAATCAAGGGTGTGGTATTGCTGGATGTTACTCCGCTGTCTATGGGTATCGAAACTCTGGGTGGTGTAATGACTAAGCTGATTGATGCTAACACTACTATTCCGTGCAAGAAGAGCGAAACATTCTCTACTGCTGCTGATAACCAGAGCGAAGTAACGATCCACGTATTGCAAGGCGAGCGTCCGATGGCTGCTCAGAATAAGTCGATCGGTCAGTTTAACCTGTCAGGTATTGCTCCGGCTCGTCGTGGTGTTCCTCAGATTGAGGTAACGTTCGATATTGATGCTAATGGTATCTTGAAGGTGTCTGCCAAGGATAAGGCTACCGGTAAGGAACAAGCCATTCGTATCGAGGCTTCCAGCGGTTTGAGCAAAGAAGAAATCGATAAGATGAAAGCTGAGGCTGAAGCTAATGCAGAAGCTGATAAGAAAGAGCGTGAAAAGATTGACAAGCTGAATCAGGCTGACTCAATGATCTTCACTACTGAAAATCAGTTGAAGGAATTGGGCGACAAGTTGCCGGCTGATAAGAAAGCTCCGATTGAAGCTGCTTTGCAGAAACTGAAAGATGCTCATAAAGCACAGGATTTGGCTGCTGTTGATACTGCTATGGCAGAATTGAATACTGCATTCCAGGCTGCAAGTGCTGAAATGTATGCACAAAGTGGTGCTCAAGGTGGTGCACAGGCTGGTCCTGATATGAATGCCGGACAAGCTGGCGGTGCTCAGGATAGCGGTAAGCATGGTGATAATGTGCAGGATGCAGATTTTGAAGAAGTGAAGTGATTCCGATAAGGATACAGATAATAAACAATAAGCAAAAGCGTGCAGCTCAATGAGTTGCACGCTTTTTGCGTTTATGGGGTTCATGGTTGCTATGTGTTTTCTATGGGCTTTTTTATCTCTTATTTCAAATTGCTTTGCTGTACAATTACAAGATTGTTAACTATAAACTTACTCTATCTATTTTAATATTGGAAGAATTTGTAAATCAGCAGGCAGCCATTTTACATTATCTAATTCTTCTTTTGAAAGCCAACATGCAGCTTTATGCTCGTTTAGACTCCAAACATCTGTTAATAGAGAGCAAAAATAGCAGTGCATTGTAAGGTGGAATGAGGGATAGTCATATTCCACAGTATATAGAAAATTATTCACGCTTATATCTGCTGATAGCTCTTCACGAATTTCACGTATCAATGCAGTCTCGGGAGTTTCTGTAGCCTCTATTTTTCCGCCAGGAAATTCCCACCAATCTTTCCATTCTCCATATCCTCTTTGCGTGGCAAGAATCTTGTCTCCCTTAGAGATGATGGCAGCAACAACTTCTATTTTCTTCATAATATTATGCAATTTCCTTCATTCTTGCAAAAAGCATTACACTACCAGGAATTGGTTCAATCATATTCCACACTATTTGCATCTGCTTTCGAGTACCTAAGTTTTTGTACTCCCATTTATTCAGTGTAACACGTCCCAAATAGACATATCCCATTGTGCGTGATTTGTCTTCCGCAAAGTTTTTCTGTTCGCGAATGAACAAAAGCATTGTTCGCGTTTGGTTGATATATGCTTTTCCTTCATTGGATTCTGGTTTCACACGATTCTGTGTATCCCATTGAAACAAGTAGGGAGAAAGTGCTTTGTCGTCATAATCTGTTGTAGATCCTTCTTCGCGATTTTTAATAATATCGACAAACATCGCTTCCAATTTCAATTTTTTGTTGCGTTCTACTCCTTCGCGAGATGGAGATTTTCTTTCAAGTGTAGATGTTCCTATGGCTACTTGAATTTGAGCTTTTGTATATACTCCATGTAATTTCAATGGGAAATTAGGCAACATTGAATTATCCGTTTTTTCATATGCTTTGTTTCTTTGAAGTAGCAGTGTTATTATTTCTTTAAGTTCTATACAGAGGTAATGGTCGGTTGCAAGTTCATCCACCATTTTCTGAAGATTGTTAAAATATCCTGCATTTTCAAACAAATCATAATAGAACATTAACAGACGTTTTTGGTCGACAGGAGTTAGCATATCCACCTTTACCTTAAAATCTTTCTGCACCAGATTCTTAATAAAACTTAGATAGCTATACGAATCTGTAGCTAACCATTTACGAAGTACGGCACGGCGTAGTTCAGCATTGAATCGGGATTGTTGATGCTCTATTCCAGTCTCACATAAAAGTTGATTCCATGTCCTGTCACGATATAATTTATTTAAGGGAATCTGATATATCCTGATAAAATTGGTAAGTGTAAGCGGTACAGAATGATGTCTCTCAAAATTTTGTACTAATGCAATGATATGTTGTGTAGTAAATCGTTTTATTGCCCCCTTGATGTTTCTTATAATATATTCCTTGGCCTTTGGCTCAAGTGAAATTTTACATCCTAAGGGTAAATGGGGACAGTTGCGTTCCATTTCTTCCTCAACACTCATTGATGTTCGCCCGATTATCGCACGCATGCGGTTTGTGTAATTGAACTCGGAACGACAGTTTCCAATATAATCAAAAATATCCACATGAGTCTTTCCTTCTGCCTTACGCAGACCGCGCCCGAACTGTTGAATAAACACAGTGAGACTCTCTGTTGGACGAAGGAATAAAATGGTATCTACTTCAGGAATATCTACTCCCTCATTGAACATATCTACTACAAACAAGTAATTGATCTTCTTGTTCTTTAATCTCTTGTATAGTATTGCACGCATCTGAGCATTTTCGCTAGTCAGTACATCTGCTTTCAATCCACATAGCGTAAATTTTGCTGCCATATATTTGGCATGTTCCTGGTCAACACAGAAGCATAATGCTCTAACATTACTGATATTGGATATAGTTAGGTATGTTTCTAGAGATTTCAATATAACACCAGTACGAGCATCATTATATGTATATATACGCGAGAGCTCTGATGCAACATATTGCCCCCTGTTCCATGTCACTTCTGAATAGTCCACTGAATCCGTTATTCCGTAATAATGGAACGGGGCTAATAGTCCCTTATTCAATGCATCGTCAAGGCGAATTTCCGCAGATATAGTTCCATCAAACTCCTGTGTAATATCATAACCATCCATTCGCTCTGGTGTTGCAGTCAATCCTAAGAGTATCTTTGGTTTGAAATAATCTATAATTTTTCGATAAGAGCCTGCAGCTACGTGGTGTACTTCGTCAATGACAATATAGTCATAATAGTCTTCTGGTAGATACAAATCATCCAAGCGATTGTTTAACGTATCCTTGGAAGCAAACACATGTTCATAATTGGTTGGTTCTTTGCCTCCATACCATTTCTCACCAAAGTTGTAATCACAAAGCACTTGTTGGAATGTCCGTATACTTTGTCTGAGGATTTCTTCACGATGGGCCACAAACAACAAACGTGCACGTTCGTGGCTATTAGCAAATATCTTATAATCGCTTGCCGCTATCACTGTCTTACCTGTACCTGTTGCAGCTATTACAAGATTCCGCCAGTGCCCTCTCACTTCGCGCTCCATCTGTAAGTTTTCCAATATTTCTTGTTGGTAGTCAAACGGACGTATCAATTGAAGTACATTAAAGTCAATTTCGTTATCCGAATTTTCGTCAAGGGCAGCTTTTAGTCGTATATCATCTTCACCATTTACAAAAGTATCATAACCTTCAGCCCACCATGAAGCATCAAAAGCTCCCATGATGGTTTTCATCATACGAGGTTGTTCCATTTGAGTTACTTTAACGTTCCACTCTGCACCTGTATCAAGAGCCTGCTCAGACATATTTGACGAGCCTATATAGGCTGTATTGAAACCAGTTTCACGCAGAAAAACATAAGCTTTTGCATGTAGGCGCTCTGATGTTTCGTCGTAAGTTATTTTGATTTCAGTATTCTTTAGGGCTGCTAACTGCTTTACTGCTTCAAAATCAGTAGCCTTCATGTAAGTAGTAGTTATTACCTTTAGCAAACCTCCTCTGTAGGTAAATTCCTTCAGTTGTGGTAGTAGTAATGCAAGACCACGTTTTTTGATGAACGATACCATCAGGCGGATTTCGTTAGCGGAACATATTTCCTTCTGTAGTTCTGTATACAATTTGACGCCTTTGCCAGTAAATAGTTCTCCATTTACGAGCCCCTTAATAGGCATTATCTCTTTTAACCGTTTAGCTAAATTGGGATAATCAGACTGCGTCTTGTCGATAACTGCTGTTAGAATCTTGGCTTGCGCCGACACAAAATTTCCTGATTCTAAATGAAAATCTTTTACCAGTTTACCAATAATGGCATTGGTCAAATCAATGCTTTTTTTTAAGGCGTGTGTTTTTGCAGCTTCTTCATTTTCCTCTATGTCAGTAACTGTCTCAACCACATCCATTAGCATTTGTTCGAAGATGCCACTTAGGTGCATAGAGAGCATTTTTGCTACTTCATTCTTTTCAATAGTTCGTTCCCCTATATAGAAACGAGTTTGGTCAATTGAAGAAATTTTCTTTTCAAACAATTGATTGATAATTTGCTCGTATATTCCTAATTTCATCAGCATTGTCTTTGTTTTTTGTTTTAACACTTCAAGAGTAAATCTCAGATTTCTAAATTGATATTTTTCTAAAATATATATCAAAAAACAACTTTATATTGAATTATATTTTAATACGAATCCCAATAAGCTTACTTGGAATTGTTATTTTTTCCCTTCTATCCCTTACCTTTTCTAATCCTGGCACCGTTTCTGCTAATGCACTTTCTCCTGCAGGAAAATAGAGAGGAAAAACTTGATATGAGAAGCTCACAATATCATTGCGTTTCTTGCCTATATTGAAAAAAGCAGAGCAAACAAAGTACATAAGTTCTTGCTGGCTGCATGTATCTTGGGGCTGAATTCTTATTGAGGGCAGAAGTACTAAGTCATGTTCTGTGAAAGCGGGACGGCTATTATGGCACAGAGTGGTTCGAAAGGTATTCTCATATGCTTATTTTTTAGTTTGAGGATTAATAACAATGCGCCAATATCCACCAAAATCCGCACCTTCACGAGACAATATACCCATAGAACGCAACTTTGCGATTTGCTTTTCTACGGCACGAGAGCTTATGCCTATTTTATAAGCCATAGTTTCGGCTGATATAGAAGGGTCAGAAATGACGAAATCGATAATTTTCTGTGCAGTTTTATTTATGTTCTTAGGTTTATCCGAAGCCTCTCCGAACCTTCTCTCCGAACTTTTAGAGACCTCTCCGAACCTCTTCTCCGAACTATTGTCGTTTACACCGAAGGTTTTCACCGAACTTTCTTGTTTTTCACCGAACTTTTCTTCATTTATAGGATACTTTTCGAGAGTACTATTTACTCTGTTGGCTACTTCTTCCACAGGGATTTTACCATTCTTGCTCCAATTCAGATTATAAAAAGTCGTGAAGAAAGAAGATGCTTCTGTTTTGTAATGTGGCTCTTTGCCAAACAGAAAGTTCGGTAGTTTCTCTGTTAGTTCACGCATCTTACGTAGACCAGAACCGCGTTTTTCCATATAGTCAAGCTGGGTAAACATATCGGCAATGACCGGATTGCGGCGTAAAGAAGGAACGCTGTATATGTCTCTGTCCTGAATTTGCGTACCGTCAAGCATCGCACCGGGTGACACTAATTCTACTCGGTCGTCATAAATGCCGATATGTACCTCACCGCCCATTATTGTGTAATCTCTATGAATAAGATGGTTTACCAATCCTTCAAAGATAGCACGGTCGGAATAATCGGGTAGGTTAAGGCGATAGTTTGGCATTTTTACCCATCCGCTCATGGTGTAATTCTTGATAAAGTCCATCCCATATTTTAAGAGTAATACAAGGTTGGCCCGATGTTCTACGGAACTGATAGCATCATCCTTATGTAGTCCAGTCCAACGGGTACAGAAGATACGTGATTGGAATACGGTGCAATTATCTACAAATAGCAATCCGGCATTGGTAAGTTTACCGTCTGATGTGACCAAGCCGAATGATTCCAAATATTTGTCGTTCCATTCCTGATGGGTTTGCTCACGGAAAGTATTGGCAAGGATAACGAAAGAATGCTTGCTGGCATCCACTTGAGTAGGAAGTGAATCCCATGTCATGTGTGTTCCTTTCAATACTAACGAAAGGAGTTGTTGCGAATTACATTCTACACTTTCATTGCCGACTCGTACATATGCGGTACGTGTTCCGTCTTGATAGTAGTAATAAGGCGTCAGCGTTCCAGTTTTCACTTTTACTTCAAGCATGGTACGTCCTTCATATTCTATCGGGATAAGCTGTATTTCCGGTACAGGATCAAGCCTCGCCTTGATTGTTTCGCTGATAAAGTCGGCATCGGCTTGCAGGTTTTCCAAACCTACAATTATTCCGTCATCGTTTACTCCATAGAATAAACTACCACCATCCGTATTGGCAAAAGCCGACACGGATTTGAGCCATGACTTCACTTTTTTGCGCTCCAACATTTCCTTGAAATCGTAAGCTGAGCATTCAGCTATCAATGTATTGTTATGTATCTGCATCGTTTTCTTATTGTTGTTCGGGTATATCACCCCAATATCATTTACAAAGGTAAGGATAAAACCGAAGAATCTGTTAAAGTCGTCGCTTTCTTTTGATTCTTATGCGCTTACATCCCGTTGTTTATGAATAAAAATCGTACTTTTGTGGGCAAGGATTGTTGTTGCTTATAAATGCTTATTTTCGAGTTTGCATTATATTTGCAACACGTGTACGCAAGTCGTTGACAGATATATCATGCAGATTTTGAGGAAGTGAAGTAAATAGACTGTCATATTAAAAAAAGAGTCGTAAATCAATGATTTACGACTCTTTTTTGCTTTAGGTTTCTTCTAGCCATTGCTATAGCGTAAGCAATGATATTCAGTCGCTGCGTCGAAGCAAGGACATTCTTTCAGCCATGCTTCCGGTTCTATTAATGAATGGTTATCCATAATTTGAGGTAAATCACGATGCCCGCAAATATGACAGTTCGGATAATCAATAAGGAGCGTTTTGAGTAAAACAATCATGGAGTGCTTTTGCCATTGAGTGCGTGTATCTTTGGGAAGTCCGTGCCGGTTAAGACCACCTTCGTAACATATAGCGATGCTGTCAAGATTATGCCCTTGGGCATGAGCTCCGGGTTTTCGAACAGAACGTGTACTCTTAATATTTCCGTCTCTCCGAATGTAATAATGATAACCGATACCATTTAGTCCACGCTGGCGGTGCGACTTTTCCAATTCAATTTCCGTTAATGTTTCATTCTCCTTTGTTGCGGAGCAATGAATAACTATCAGATGAACAGTTCTCATAGCTGTTAAACGTTTTGAAGGTGAATAGTTTGTTTATTAATCACATGAGAACAATAGAAAGAGATCAAGGTTCATATTAACAGTTACTTCTTTCCCCTTTTTGTATTCTTTTATAATAAATCTGACGACAAAATAACTGTTCGAAATATTTTAAGCCGGAAACATTTTCCTCACTTTTTCTTCCAAAACCGATAGGGTTTTTCATTTCTGAGCGATCTTAGTAGTAGAAAACGAGAATTGTTCACCTTTAAAATCATACGAAGATGAAAAAGTTAGCTAGTATTGCAGTTGGGTGGTTGATGGCATTTTTGCTGTTGGGTATTTCACCTTTATGGGCACAGGAAGAAGCCGGGAACTATTTCACTATTACAGGAATAGTGAAAAATAAGGATAATAAGAGAAAACTGGAGAATGTGAATGTGTCTGTTCCCGGTACGAACATCGGAACCGTTACGAATGCGGATGGTGTGTTCTCTCTGAAGATAAAGGACACGGAGACTATTCTGGGATTGGAGGTTTCACATATTGGGTATTTGAATTCTCAAGTTTCTCTGAAGGATAAGGAAGATGTATCTGATCTCACTATCTGGATGCTGCCGGCTCCTAATCTACTGAGTGAGATTGTTGTCTTTGGCAATAATGCCCGAGGGCTTGTGGAAGAGGCGATTAAAAAAATTCCGGTGAACTATTCGGCTGACAAGAATTTGCTGACTGCATTTTATCGGGAGACAGTACAGAAAAGGCGACGCTATATCAGTGTATCGGAGGCTGTGATAGATGTGTCTAAAACTGCGTACAGCGACCGGGAACCATCGAATGATAGAGTGCAACTACAAAAAGGACGTCGCCTGCTGAGCCCGAAAACTAGTGATACACTGGCGGTAAAAGTGGTGGGCGGACCTAATCTTTCTATTTATCTGGATATTGTGAAGAACGGAGATGCATTGTTGAGCATGGAAAATCTGAATTATTATGATTTTCATATTGAGGAACCTGTGAATCTGGATAATCGTATGCAATATGTAGTCAGTTTTCGCCCCAGAGTCAGTCTGATGTATGCGTTGTTTTACGGAAAACTCTATATTGATTTTGAGAAACTGGCATTCACCCGTGCGGAATTTTCTCTGGATATGCAAAACAGGGTGAAGGCGGTGGAAGCTATTCTTCATAAGAAGCCTCTCGGATTACGTTTCAGGCCACAGGAAGTTTCCTATCTGGTGACGTATAAGGAACAGAATGGAAAAACTTATCTGAATTACATACGGAATGAAATCCGTTTCAAGTGCGACTGGAAAAAGCGTTTATTCTCTTCCAGCTATACCGTATTTTCCGAAATGGTGGTAACAGATAGAAAGAGCGACTTTGCAGCCATTCCTAGCAAGAAAGCTTTCAAAGAAAAACAAGTGTTCTATGATTTGGTAGATGAATATTGGAATGAGGATTTCTGGAAGACATACAATATTATTGAGCCTACAGAGTCTTTGGAACATGCTGTGAATAAATTGAAAAAGCAATCCCGTTAGATTTCAGATAGTTTTCTTATATTTGGAGACCAACAATAATTCCGGAGTATGCTGAATGAGCTGTTCATACTGACTAAAATAAAAGAGGGCGATATAAAGGCGTTTGAGGAAATCTTCCGTCGTTACTATTCCCCTCTTTGCTGGTATGCCGCAGGTATTACGGGAGAGATGGAAGCTGCTGAGGAAATTGTGGAAGAATTGTTCTATGCGTTTTGGAAGGACCGGGAACATTTGCAGATATTCCAGTCCGTAAAAAGCTATTTATATAAAGCTGTACGAAATGCAGCACTCCAGTTTTGCGAGCATAAGGAAGTCAAGGAACGGTATCGCGAATATGTACTGGCGGGAAATGCTGCGGAACAGGATTCTGATCCTCACCGGCAGTTGGAGTATGAAGAGTTACAGGGACTGATCCGTCATACTCTCGATAAATTGCCTGTACGCAGGCTCCGGATATTTGAAATGCATCGTATGGAAGGAAAGAAATATGCGGAGATAGCTTCTTCATTATCTCTGTCCGTCAAGACGGTAGAGGCTGAGATGACGAAAGCGCTGCGAACCTTACGAAATGAAATTGATAATTATATTCTAACGAAATGATTGAAGTGAATAAAAATAGGACGAAGACGGATGAGGCATGGGAACGGTTGTATGCCCGTTTGGATGAAGATAACCTGCTCGCCGGAGCAGGGCGGGGCGGGGCAGTGTACCGCAAACTTCTCTTGAAATGGGGAGCATTGGCGGCGGCCGTAATTGCCGGTTTTGTCTATCTGGCATCTGCGTTGTGGTTTGTTCCGGGAGGAGAGATTGAAAGCCTCAATCTGGTGACGCAAGAAAATCGTGAAGCATCCATGTTGGTTACCACGCTCGAAGACGGTTCTGTAGTATATCTGGCACAGGAGAGCACGCTGAAGTATCCCGAACATTTTGCTACGGACAAGCGGGAAGTGAACTTACAGGGAGAAGCTTTCTTTGATGTAGCAAAGAAACATGAACAAACTTTTCTGATTGAAACGGAAAAGGTACAGATAGAAGTGTTGGGTACAGCTTTCAATGTCCGTAGTCATGGAGATGACTCTTTCCGGCTCTCCGTGCAGCGGGGCAGAGTGAAGGTCTCGCTAAAGCAAGGCGGACAAAGTATACTGGTAAATGCAGGGGAAACCGTTACCTTGCAAGCACGGCAGTTGCAACTGAGTGAGACAGGAGATTCTGATGAGTTCAGACAATATACAAAGAATATACGCTTCAAGGACGAATGCCTGGAAGATATTCTGCGAGTGGTAAATGCCGAGGCTTCCGCTTTGCAGATACGGACTGCATCACCGGTTCTGAGTAAACGGAAGCTGACCATTGAATTTGAGAATAATTCCCCCGAAACAGTAGCGGAACTTATTTGCTGGGCGCTGAGTTTGAAATGTTCACGTGAAGGTGATAAACTGATTTTATCCGAATGATAACTTAACTATATAAATCATGAAACTTCATCGTTTCTTCATAAATTTTCTGAGCCTGCTTCTCATTACCTGTGGTATGAGGGCGGACGGAGGAGATGTGTTGGAACGTATTATCCGGTTACCCGGGATGAAAGGAACGGTATATTCCCTGTTGAGCAAAGTGTCGGAACAATCCGGCTATCTTTTTGTATATGACAGTAAGGTGGTGAATAATGACATTGAAGTTAGGACAAAAAAGAAAAACTGTACGGTCCGGCAGGCCATCTATGAAATTGTGGGCGACCGGACATTAGAACTGAAAGTGATAGGAAATCACATCTTGATTTTGCCTCCTGCGGAGAAGGTAGTACGGAAGCGGAAAGTCTCGGAAGAGGTACCTTTACCAACCTATTTCACCATTACCGGCCTTTTGCGGGATAAAGAAACGGGTGATCCCATTGTGAGTGCGTCGGTCATTCTTCAAGGAACTTCAATAGGTAATATTACAAATAAGAACGGGGAGTTCAGGCTTAACCTGCCTGACTCCCTGAAAAATGGCAAGCTTTCTTTTTCCCATTTAGGATATGTTGCACAAAGTATTGAAGCATCTACGCTGATTGGCCGGGACAATGTGTTGAGCTTGGAACCTAAAATTGTTCCTTTGCAAGAAGTGTTGATACGGTTGGTGGAACCCAAGAAACTATTGCGTGAAATGGTAAATCAGCGCGGGGAAAACTATTCATTGAATCCCGCTTATCTAACTACGTTCTATCGGGAGGGGGTACAGTTGAAAAATAAATTCCAGAGCTTGACGGAAGCTGTTTTCAAAGTTTATAAATCTTCTTTGCCGGAGATTAACGTATCCGATCAGGTGAAGCTGCTAAAGATGAGTAAGATTGATAACCGGGAGAGTACAGACAGTCTGGTTGCTAAGATCAGGGCCGGTATTCAGGCTTGTTTGCAGTTGGATATAATGAAAGACCTGCCGGATTTTCTGTCGGTTGATGCGGAAGATAATCCGTATATGTATACCTCCGGTGACATTACATTCATAGATGACCGTTGCGTCAATGTGGTTTATTTTGAGCAGAAGCGGAGTGTCAGGTCGCCTCTTTATTGTGGGGCGTTGTATATTGACTCTGAGAACAGCGCTTTGGTGCAGGCCCGCATTGAGATAAATCCCAAGTATATCAAGGAGGCTACACGTATCTTTGTTGTCAGGCAGGCGCCAAAGATAAATCTGACGACACAGAAGGTGGTATATACTATTTCGTATAAACCGTGGAAAGGTACTTATTATATCCATCATATCCGTGGTGACCTGTACTTCAAGATGAAGCGGAAACGTTTTTTCTTTAGCAACCCTACTTTGCATACTTGGTTCGAGATGGTGACTTGTCTGGTGGATACGGAGAATGTAACCCGCTTCTCCCGAGCTGAAAGATTGCCTCCCCGTACCGTACTTGCAGATGAAGAGTTTAAGTATGATGAACATTTCTGGGAGGACTTCAACGTTATTCCACTGGAGGAAGAACTCAGCAGAATTATAGAGAAAGTAGCGTTAAAGATAGAAAAAATAGATCATCAGGAGGAATAAGATAATCCGGATAATTGTAATTTTGCAGTCGGAATCAATAAGTATTAGTAGAAAGATGGAATTGCCTAAAGACCCGATGATGCTTTTCAGCTTCATCAATACGAAATTGCGTGATTGTTATTCTTCATTGGATGAACTCTGTGATGATATGAATGTCAATAAAGAGATGATTGTAGGACTGTTGCAGTCAGCCGGATTTGAATATAGCGCAGAACATAATAAGTTCTGGTAATCTGCAGATAGATTATTTTTTCTTCCGGTGCTCTTTCTTCAGATAGAAGTTGAATCCGGCATATATTTGCAACGTCCCGAATCCATTGTTCAGGGAGAAGTTATCCCGGTAATAATCGTATGTCCTGCCCAGAAAGGAAGTACCTACAAAATATTTGCTGTTATTGTATACAACGCCCGCCCGTAATATAAAATCAATATTGAAGTTCTTGTACCAGTCGCTGGGCTCTTCTGTATCTTTCTCTATGCGCGACGTCTTATAAGCAACAGCTGGACTTAGCGACAGGCATGCCAGACAGTTACGGGCAAATACCCAGTTATAGGCATATCCGAAATTGAGGCTGATATTGGTATATTTTATGTGTCTGACCTTCATTCCGGGACTCATCGTTTCCTGAATGATTTCGGGCAGCTTGGCATAATCAAACTTCAAATTATGCGTAGATACGGAAAGGCCGGCTGTGAGTGTACCTGCATTCCGACGTTGGTTTGTGGACTGGCTGAAAGCTGCCGGATAAGAGAAATGCCGGTTATTGAAGATATAATATAAGTTGAATCCTTTCATATTTACTTTCAGACCGTTGAAGTCTTCTGAATAATTAGAAGGAACACGGTCGGAAAAACCTGTTACTTTATGGATCTTGTAATCGTTACCTGTGCGACGATAGAAAATATCCACTCCTAACTTTGAGCTGTAAAGGCTGAGGTCAAATTCTGTCCCTCTGTTTTTCCCACTTTTCTTTCCAAGGAGCCCGTCCGTATCTACTGACCATCCTAAAAATATCCAGCGCCAACCAAAGTAAGCCCCTATCTTGTTGCGAGGGTTGGGGGTGAAGCGGAGCCGTTGGGGCTCGGGGACGGCGGTACCTACGGAGTAATATTCGTAGTTTGTGAAATGATCGAGCATCAAGGCATAGTTGTATCGGTTGGGGCTTATATAAGTTGTGTCGAAGTCATTGAAGTTGAGGAACTTCTTTATAGCCTTCATGAAGGCCCCCTGATGCTTTTCGGTACTAAGGCTATCGTGTGCGGTAGAACTTTCCTCCTCGTTTTGCGCAAACAAAGAGAAGGGCAACAATATCCACAGGCAGAAGATAAGTCTTTTCAGCATCAATCTTATTTCTTAATTAATAGTTCGAGTCTCTATGCTATAAACAACGCAAAAAGAAAAAGTGCAATTGTTCTATTTGCGAATTTAACAGTTCTTTTGCATATATCCAATAATATGGAGGGATTGTTTCATTCCTTTCTTTTCGGTTATGAATAAAATGTACTATCTCAATTCCCCTCCTCCCGGGAGGAGGGGTGCCCAACGGGCGGGGTGGTAGGTGAGAAATAATTCCTTAATATTCTTATTAATAGGTATTTATTATTTTACCCACCACCTCCCCCCGTTGGGGTACT